>NZ_ATXB01000002.1:0-715000 GCF_000421465.1 Methylohalobius crimeensis 10Ki | reverse complement strand
ACGCCGTCACCCGTCCGAAGACAGGCTCCGACTGCTTGTACGCATACGGTTTCAGGTTCTATTTCACTCCCCTCTCCGGGGTTCTTTTCGCCTTTCCCTCACGGTACTGGTTCACTATCGGTCGGTAGGGAGTATTTAGCCTTGGAGGGTGGGCCCCCCATCTTCAGACAGGATAACACGTGTCCCGCCTTACTTGTTCGCACGCCTAGTTCCACTCCCAGCCTTTCGTGTACGGGACTATCACCCCCTCAGGTCGGACTTTCCAGACCGTTCCACTAAACTGAAAGCTAAATCGTGCCAGGCTCTTCCCCGTTCGCTCGCCGCTACTGAGGGAATCTCGGTTGATTTCTCTTCCTCCAGGTACTTAGATGTTTCAGTTCCCTGGGTTCGCCTCCCGGATAAACCGGGATGATTGCCTGATGGCAATCGGGTTGCCCCATTCGGACATCCCCGGATCAAAGCTTGTTTGCCAGCTCCCCGAGGCTTTTCGCAGGCTACCACGTCCTTCTTCGCCTCCTACCGCCTAGGCATCCACCGTATGCGCTTTCTCGCTTGACCCTATAACCCCAAAGGGTCTATAGGCACTTCCATACAGTGTACAGTTTTACCCAATTGTTAAAGATCGATCATGGTGTCTCTTGGTGGAGCCAGGGAGGATCGAACTCCCGACCTCCTGCGTGCAAGGCAGGCGCTCTCCCAGCTGAGCTATGGCCCCAGTGATGGTGGGTCTGGGAGGATTTGAACCTCCGACCTCACCCTTATCAGGGGTGCGCTCTAACCAACTGAGCTACAGACCCAAAACCTTTCCGGTCTGTCGCCTCACTCCCGCTTCCCAGCGCCACCGACAGACGTCCATCGAATCATCCGTGTGGGCCCTCAATCCAGCCGACCCAGCGTATCTGAAAGGAGGTGATCCAGCCGCACCTTCCGGTACGGCTACCTTGTTACGACTTCACCCCAGTCATCAACCACACCGTGGACGGCGCCCTCCCGAAGGTTAGGCTACCGGCTTCTGGTGCAGCCAACTCCCATGGTGTGACGGGCGGTGTGTACAAGGCCCGGGAACGTATTCACCGCGGCATGGCTGATCCGCGATTACTAGCGATTCCGACTTCATGCAGTCGAGTTGCAGACTGCAATCCGGACTACGACCGGCTTTCTGGGATTCGCTCCACATCGCTGCTTCGCTTCCCTCTGTACCGGCCATTGTAGCACGTGTGTAGCCCTGCCCATAAGGGCCATGATGACTTGACGTCATCCCCGCCTTCCTCCGGCTTATCGCCGGCAGTCTCCTTAGAGTGCCCGGCCGAACCGATGGCAACTAAGGACAAGGGTTGCGCTCGTTACGGGACTTAACCCAACATCTCACGACACGAGCTGACGACAGCCATGCAGCACCTGTCACCGGGTTCCCGAAGGCACTCCCGCCTCTCGGCAGGATTCCCAGGATGTCAAGGGCAGGTAAGGTTCTTCGCGTTGCATCGAATTAAACCACATGCTCCACCGCTTGTGCGGGCCCCCGTCAATTCATTTGAGTTTTAACCTTGCGGCCGTACTCCCCAGGCGGTCGACTTATCGCGTTAGCTACGCCACCAAAAGATAAGCTCTTCCAACGGCTAGTCGACAGCGTTTAGGGCGTGGACTACCAGGGTATCTAATCCTGTTTGCTACCCACGCTTTCGTCCCTCAGCGTCAGTCTTGATCCAGGTGGCCGCCTTCGCCACTGATGTTCTTCCCGATATCTACGCATTTCACCGCTACACCGGGAATTCCACCACCCTCTACCAGACTCTAGCCTGCCAGTCTCCAATGCAATTCCCAGGTTAAGCCCGGGGCTTTCACATCAGACTTAGCAAACCGCCTACGGACGCTTTACGCCCAGTAATTCCGATTAACGCTTGCACCCTCCGTATTACCGCGGCTGCTGGCACGGAGTTAGCCGGTGCTTCTTCTGAAGGTAACGTCAAATTCACAGGCTATTAACCTGCAAACCCTTCGTCCCATCCGAAAGAGGTTTACAACCCGCAGGCCTTCTTCCCTCACGCGGCATGGCTGGATCAGGGTTGCCCCCATTGTCCAATATTCCCCACTGCTGCCTCCCGTAGGAGTCTGGGCCGTGTCTCAGTCCCAGTGTGGCTGACCACCCTCTCAGGCCAGCTACCCGTCGTCGCCTTGGTAAGCCGTTACCTCACCAACTAGCTGATAGGACGTGGGCCCATCCCTCGGCGCGTGCTTGCAAGCAGAGGCACGCTTTCCTCCGTAGAGCGTATGCGGTATTAGCCCGAGTTTCCCCGGGTTGTCCCCCACCAAGGGGCAGGTTCCCACGCGTTACTCACCCGTCCGCCGCTCGCCAGCACCCCGAAGGGCCTGCTGCCGCTCGACTTGCATGTGTTAGGCCTGCCGCCAGCGTTCAATCTGAGCCATGATCAAACTCTTCATCCAAAGCAAAAAATTATCTTCGCCCGGACGACTCAATCAAGAACCCACACGGATGATTCGATCGATTTGTTAAAGAACTCGGCCTCTTTCTTCAAGACCCTCACCGCTCCGGCGAGACAAACTATCCTATCACAAACTCCCTCTCTGTCAAGCCTCCGGGTCAACTTTCTTTCAACCCTGACGACCCTATCCCTCGGCCCCGGCCTCCCTGGCCAGGCAAGACGCAAGATTCTATAGACCCGCTCTTCAGCCGTCAAGCTTTTTTTGCATCAGCGCTTCAATCCGTTTCAGTCGCTGTTCAATTCGTTCCAATCTAAGTTGCACTCCGGCCTCATCCTCTTCCAATTGTTCCACCTCGCGACCGACATTATCCAAATTGTGGTCTACCCGGCCGATCAAAACGGCCGAAATATGGGCGGTCAGAAGCGCAAACAGGCCCATTCCCAATAGAATCAAAAAAACCGCAAAGATGCGACCGACCGTCGAGACGGGCACGTAATCGCCGTAACCCACCGTGCTGACAGTCACCCAGGCCCACCAAACCCCTTCGAAGGGAGACGAAAAAGCCGGATCCATAATAAAAATCATGACTCCGGAAATCATGATGATGATGGCGGAGGCCAACAAGGTCGTGCCCAGGCTGTTGCGACGGAGAATTTCGTATATGGCCTTGATCATCCGGATGTAGACATCCACCAGGACAAGCAAACGGATCAATCGCAAGGATGCTGGCAGAGGCGCGTACTGCCATAGGGGAGGAAAAATCGTCACGATAATGAGAAGGTTCAACCAATTGCTTCGCAGATATCTGGATTTGTCCCGAACACAAAAGGTTACTATCAGGGTTTCCAGCATGAACAACCCCCAGATGCCCCGATTCAAAAGAGGAATCCATTCCGGAGCCAATCCCCCTTTGTATTCGAAATACCAACGGATGGGAATTAGAAGTGCAAGCAGCAACATGGGCCATTCGAACCATCGGCCCATCTGTTTGGCGACGACGGTCTCATAGGGGGAAACCCCGGCTATGCCCAGTTTTCTGTCAAACCTAAGCGTCCGCCACTCCATGCCGAATCAGCTTACTTTGAAACCCCGGCCATCCCCATGGCGTGTCGCGCGAAAGCGCGTTTTCCGTACATCCAATGATCGAGGGCCACTAACCCCAAATTACGCGCCAAGGCCAACGGAGGCAAGGAGGGCAGGAACCAACGAACCAAGCCATCGCTGAAACCGATAATCCGATTATGATCGGAGGCACGCAGGCGGGCATAACGTTCCAATAAAGTAAACGCGCCCGGATCACCTTTGCGTTGCACCTGCTCCGTCAACAATCGGGCCAATACGGCCACATCCCTGAGCCCCAGGTTGAATCCCTGTCCCGCCACGGGATGGAGTTGATGGGCGGCGTTTCCCACCAAGGCGACTCGTTCCGAAAACAAACGATCGGCTCGAATTAAACGAAGCGGGAAACCGCGGACGGGGACGACCAAATTCAAACGTCCCAACTTCCAACCGAAGGTCTTTTGCAGGCGTTGCTCGAAACGATCCGTCGGCATGGCTTGAGCCATTCGGGCTTCCTTAATGGAATGGGTCCAAATCAAGGCGCTGTTTCCTCTTGTTAAAGGTAGAAGCGCCAACGGCCCGGAGGGGGTGAATCGTTCGTAAGCCGTAAAATGGTGGGGCAGTTCCGATCGGACGGTGCTGACCAGGGCGATCTGGCCGTAATGATGAACTTGTTGGCCGATTCCCACCCATTGACGCACCTTGGATTGCCCTCCGTCGGCGGCGACCACCAAGCGGGCGCGGCAATGAAGTGCCTGCTCGTCCCGCAAAAGAGACACTTCCACCGCATCGGAGACGACTTCCAGTCCACTTACCCGAGCAGGGCAAAGGATCTCCATTCCCCCCCTCTCGCAAGCGCCGGCGAGGGCTGCTTCCAAATCGCGCGCGGCGATCACCTGACCGAAAGCTTCCACACCCATATCCCGGGCATGAAGACGGGTCTTGCCGAAATGCCCCCGATCGGACACTTGGATATGCTCGATCGGGGTTGCCCGACTCCGAACCTCGGACCATATTCCCAATTCCTGGAAAATTTCCACCGATCCCTTGGCCAAAGCCAGTGCCCGATCCCCGGAGGGAGAAGCGGAACGCTGTGTGGCGGGAATCGCCTCCACCAGAGCGATTTTCAAACCCAACGGTTCCAGGGCCAAGGCCAAGCTTGCGCCGGCCAAGCCTCCGCCGACGATCAAGACGTCATACGTTTTCACGCCCGTCCTCCATCAGCGCTTCAATTTCTTCCACCGTTTTCGGAACCGCTTCGGTCAAGACCTCGCAACCGTCTTCGGTCACCAAGACATCGTCTTCGATCCGCACCCCGATGCCGCGCCATTTTTTGGAGACTTCCTTGCAGCGCTGACCGATGTACAGCCCCGGTTCCACCGTCAATACCATGCCCGGCTGCAACTCTCGCCATTCTTCGTCCCGTTTGTAGTCTCCCACGTCGTGAACATCCATGCCCAACCAATGGCCGGTGCGATGCATATAAAAATCCTTGTAGGCCTCTTTTTTGATCAAGCGGGAAGGGCGGCCCTCCAGGATGCTCAGCTTCACCAGTCCCTTGACCAAAACCTTCACCGCCGCCTCATGGGGTTGATTCCAATGGTTGCCGGGGCGAACCTTTTCGATGGCCGCTTGCTGCGCCTCCAAAACCAATTCGTAAATGGCCCGCTGGGGTGAGGTGAAGCGACCATCCACCGGAAAAGTCCGGGTGATGTCGGCCGCATAGTAATCGTACTCGGCGCCGGCATCGATCAACAGCAACCCCCCCGCCTTCAGTTGCCGGTTGTTTTCGGTGTAATGGAGCACGCAGGCATTGGGTCCGCCGGCGACGATGCTGGGGTAGGCGGGGGAGCGGCTGCCGGCCTGCATGAATTCATGGATGATTTCGGACTCGATCTGGTATTCGTAGATGCCGGGTCGGCACATTTGCATCGCCCGCCGATGCGCCTTGGCGGAAATCTCCGCGGCTTGCCGCATCACGGCCACTTCTTCGGGCGATTTGAGCAAGCGCATCTCGTGGAGCACCCGGTCCAGATCGATCAAGGCTTCCGGCGCTCGCACCCCGGCCCGGGCTCGAGCTTTGACCGCTCCGACCCAATCCAATAACTTCCGATCGAACTCCGGATTTTTCCCCAAACCGCAATGAAGGCGTTCGCGATCGGCCAACAGCTCGGGCATCACCGCATCGATTTCATCCAAGGAATACGCCTCGTCGGCCCCGTAATCTTTCCGGGCACCTTTCAAGCCGGCGTGACGCCCTTCCCATATGGCTTTGCGTTCGTCGTATTCCTGGCAAAACAATACGAACCGACCTTTCTTGCGGCCCGGCAGAAATACCGCCACCGCGTGAGGTTCGGCAAAACCGGTCAAATAATAAAAATCGCTGTCTTGCCGGAAAGGAAACTCCACATCGCGATTGCGCGGCCGCGATGGAGCGGCCGCCAACACCGCGGCATCCCGCTCCCCGATCCGAGTCAAAAAACCGGCTCGACGGCGAGCGAAAACCTCATTCTCCATCCGATTTCTCCCGGGCCTGTTGCAAATGCGCCTCGGTATAGATCAATTGTGCCCCCACGCGCACAAATTCCACCAATTCCATCCAGGCTTCCTCCTCCTCTTCTTTATCGTCGTTTACCAAACTCGCATCCAACTGCGCGATTTCCCGAAAATCCCGCAGAATTTCCTCAACCTGGGAGGCATCCGGGGAACCGCCGGATACCCCCAGACCGTACAAAAACCCCTGGCACCAATAGGCCAAAGCGGCCGCTCTTTCCTGCAGGGGCACGTCCTCGTCGGGCAACCATAAGGCGAAACCGAAGTGTTCGTCGTTCAAGGCCTGTCGAATCAGGGTGAATACCTCCCTTAACACGGAAAAAGCCTTTTCGTCCTGGACGGGTAGAATTTCCGCCAAGCGCCGGGAGGCTTCCTCGAAGGAAATATCCGGTCGACCGCTCAGCAGTCCGGTCCAGGCACCGTGTATCTCGGATGCCGGATAGGGATGCCCGGAAACCGTCAGGATGGCTTCCAAAGTGGCGTGAAAATCGTTTTTTGGATGATCAGTCATCGATGGACCTGGTAACCTGGTTGCCTTATGCTAATGCTAACATTGATTGACGTGTCTGAGACCTGCTTGACGTGACTGCCGGACGGGACCCCGAATGTGAATTGGAAGCACTCGGAGAAAGATTGGAGCAGCTAGCAGAATTATGCCGCGAGCTTCGGCGTGAAAACCGGCGATTGAAAGCACAAATAAACGACCTGTCTGTCGAGCGGGATCGATATTTGGCCCAATCTCGTTCGGCCCGGGAACGGGTGAAACAAATGTTGGAGCGTCTACAATCGTTGAATCCTCCGATATGAACCCTCCTTCGAGGGAAGCCATTACTATCCATATTCTAGGGAGGGAATACAAATTACGCTGCGATTCCCGGGAGCGAGACCGGTTGATTTCCGCTGCCGAACGGCTGGATGCGGAAATGCGCGCCGTTCGCGCCGCCGGCAATACCATCGGCACCGACCGAATCGCGATCATGGCGGCTCTGAATATCGCCCATGAACTGATCCAGCAGCACAGCCATCATGCCGAACAGCAAAATCGCCTGCAGCAACGCATCGGCGATTTAAACCAATTGGTGGACCAACTCATACTGGATAAAAAAAATTTTTAATGGGCTTTCCCTCCAAATATCAACAGAGCTTAACCTCCCGATCAAAGGTCTGGCCAAATCCTTAAGTTCGTGTAGAATACCAACCTCGGTATCCCCTGCAGCGTTCGAAACGGCCTGGGTTACTTCTTGAGCCTAATTTAAAACCCAGGGAACGAAAGTGAGAGCGATGTTGAGCATGTCCGCCTCCGAGCGGAAAGCCTGAATCGTTGTCCTGAGTCCCCACTTGAACTTTCCGGTTCAAGAGCAAAAGGCGGTTACGGCGCAGGCGGGGGATGCTGCTTCTGATCCCTATTCCAAGCGATGAATCATTCCGGCCCCGCTTATTGGTTGCTGAAATCCGAGCCTTCGGCTTTCAGTATCGACGATCTAGCCCGCAGTCCCCATCAAACCGATCACTGGGACGGGGTACGCAACTACCAAGCCCGCAATTTCATGAGAGACCAAATGCGGGTGGGGGATCTCGCTTTTTTCTATCACTCCAATTGCAAGCCGCCGGCGATCGTCGGAATCGTTCGAATCGTCCGTTCGGGCTACCCCGATCATACGGCTTGGGATCCCGACAGTCCCTATTTCGATCCCAAAAGCACTTCCGATCATCCCCGGTGGTACATGGTGGATGTCCAATTGGAACGAAAATTCAGCCATCCGGTGACCTTGCCGGAGATGAAAGTCCATCCGGAACTGGCGGAATTTCGCCTGCTTAAGAAAGGCAATCGCTTATCGGTCATGCCCGTCGATCCGGAGCACTGGCATTTCATTCTCGCCTTCGCCGAACAAGCCGCTTCTTCGAAAGAAACACGCCAGCGCTGAATTGGTAATCCCTTTCCAAGGTCGTTATTATCGTTTATTTGATTAATCTCAAGGAGTAGGCACGTGAGTTCAGCAGATGCACTCAAGCGTAAAGCCGCAGAAGCGGCGTTGAAATACATCGATGGCATTTCCATTTTGGGGATCGGGACCGGATCCACGGTCAATCATTTCATTGAACTTCTGGCTGAGCGAAAATCGAACATCGAGGGCGCGGTATCCAGTTCCGACGCCAGCACCGAACTTTTGAAAAAAATCGGTATTCCGGTTCTGAACCTCAACAGTGTGGGAGATCTGGATATTTATATCGACGGCGCCGACGAGATCAATCCCCACTTGCAACTCATCAAAGGCGGGGGCGGCGCCTTGACTCGGGAAAAGATCATCGCCGCAGCCAGCCGGAAGTTCGTCTGCATCGCCGACGCGGGTAAAAAAGTCGACGTGCTGGGTGCATTTCCCCTTCCCGTCGAAGTGATTCCCATGGCTCGCAGTTATGTTTCCCGCCAGATGGTAAAACTGGGCGGAAGCCCCCAGTTGCGCGAAGGTTTCATTACCGACAACGGCAACCAGATCATCGACGTCCATAACCTGGAGATACTCCAGCCAATTGAGATGGAACAGACCATCAACAATATTCCCGGCGTGGTCACGATGGGAATTTTCGCAATGCGACCGGCCGACGTGGTGCTCCTTGGCGATGAAAACGGCATCCAAACATTGACCGTTTGATTTCGCCTCCAACCCCGCCATCGACCCATTCCCCAGATCCCTTCCCCTGCTTCTCTATTGAGGAGGCAGGGGAGGGGAATCCTCACAAAATCTTTTTCAGGATGAGCGCATCAGGTTTGCTCGTTCAAGCGCATCTCCGTTTCCTTTTCAGTCTGCTCCTGCAGCAAACGACGCAGTTTGTCGAACGCTTCCTTCAAGGTACGCTCCATAACCACCGCATCGCCCATGGAAACGATCACCCGCGTCAATTGGGGGATTTTGGTCTGCCCTTCGGCGATCAGATAGACCGGTTGCACGTAAAGTATGGAGTGGCCCACCGGAAGCACGATGATCCGGCCGCGCTTGACCTGGGAGCCGCGCTGATCCCAGAGGGTGAAATCCCGGGAAATTTCGGGGCTCTGGTCAATCAAGGCATCGATTTGAGCCGGGCCGTTCACCTGAACCTCCTTGCCGAATTTATACACCACCAATTCCGGCTGATAGGGACTCTCGGTCAGATCGCGCACACCGGCGATACTTAAAGCGCTGAGGTTATCGCGTCCGATGGGGGTCATGGGACTGATTTGCACGAAAGATTGCAGCTCCGGATGGGACTGCTCCACCAATTGAACCGTCAGATAATAGGGCTTCTTGGATACGTCCTTGACCTGGGCGAAATTCCAGCTTTCCGCTTGTTGATAGAACAGCTCCGGTTGCCGTTGATGGTACTTGGCATAGATCTGCATCTGTTGATGAAAAATATCCCGGGGATAACGCAGTTGGGCCTGCAATGCCAAAGGCATCGCGCCGATCGGTTTGAAAACTCCGGGAAAAGCCCGATCGTAGGCCCTAATGATGGGAGCATCCGGATCCGATATATATAAATCCACATGTCCGTCGTAGGCGTCGATGACAATCTTGACCGAATTACGGATGTAATTGATCTCTTCAGTATGGTTTGAATATCTTCGCTCGGGTAATCGAGAGGGTTTGGAAACCGGGTACCAAGCCGAAGTCGTATAGGCATCCACTATCCAATAGAGACGATCTTGGTCGGTTACGATATAAGGATCGCTATCCAAAGTCAGATAAGGAACCAATTGATGGATTCGCTCCATTATATTTCGGTGAATGCGCAGCTTGCTCTCTTCGGTGATATTGATGGACAAAAATATCTTGGGGTCTTGAAAGTGAACCGCGGCGATCAACTTACGGAACAAGGATTTTATTTCGACGCCTTCCCCGCCGTGATATTCCTTCGGTGCCAACCGCGTGCCAGCGCCAGCGATTTCGGTCACCTCCAGTTGGTTAGGTACCAGCACGTAAGGAAGCGTCCCTTCTCCGTAATAAATATTCGGGTTCTTGATTTGAAATCCCACCGGCGAATTCAAGGTCAAATCCCGCAGATACCAGGTCATGGGACGGTCCCCTTCCTGGGCGGCCGGCGTCATCACGATCCCATAGCCATGGGTGTAGCGAAGGTGCTGATTTTCCCAAGTTTCAGCCGCTTCGCGAGGTAGTTTGATCAAATTTATTTCCCGGGCACCTAAATTGACCTGCTGGACTCGGCCTTGAATGGGGTAGCGAGCCACATCCACCGCTGGAAATTCATAATAGGGACGCAGTCCCTGCATTTGGTTGTACACATCTTTAAGGAAGGTCTCATCCCATACCGGGATGTTGGTGATGTAATTCTCGATTTCCTCGGCGATATCGGTTTCCGGTTGACCGCTGATTTTAAAATTAATCGTGGTGGCTTGATCCAAATCATAAGCGTGCAAAGTCGCTTCTATGTTGTTTTTCATGAAGCGACCTTCGGTCGTCACCGGATTGGCCTTGACGATATACTTCTCGAGCAAATCGGGAATTATTTGCACATGGCGCAATCCCACCGCAATGAAAAAGCAAATCAGAAAAGAAACACCTACCGTCATTCCACGGCGACGGTGAAAATAAACAATGACGGAAAAAGCAAATCCCAAGAAAAAAAACAGCGATAACCAAATCAGGGGGAGATGAAAACGCATTTCCACAAAACCGGGACCGAAGAACACCGGTTCGTGGGTGTCTACTTTAAGGAGGGAGAATCTGTCCAGCATGAATCGCCATCCTTCGACCAACGTCAACAATACCGCCAGCACGGTCAGGTGGATTTTGGCCCCGGTGGGAAAAGTGACGTCTTTTTTGCCGCTGATCACTCGGTTCTCGATCCAGTACAAAATCGAACTGGCGACCAATAACAAAAGGAACGTGATCAGCAGCCCCCTCTGGATCATCAGAAAAATGGGCAAGCGGAACAGATAGAAGGTGACATCATTGCCGAAGACCGGATCTTCTATGCCGGTCAGCGGACCGAAGAAGAATAACAGTCCCGACTCCCATTGCTGATAGAAAGGCACCGCCAAGATGATCGCCATTACCAGGGCAAGCGGGGTGTACACCTCCATCGCACCGGTTTGGAAGCGCTCGAGAATGCTGTAACGGCCTTTTTTAGGCGTCTCTACCCCGAGATAGCGGGAAGCGATCCAGAAATTTCCAAAAAACAAAGCGAAGAAGCCGAGCGTCACACCCCCCGAGAGAATGTATCGATAGAGTAGACGCAGCCAAAAATATCCACCGTAGTCGAGGGAAAAGAACCACCACAGCTCGATGAGAAAGTGGCTCAATGAAATGGCGACAACCAGCACTAACAGCGCCAGAATCAGGATTCCAGCACTTATCAGTAGCCCTAAGCGTTTCCAATTTTGCATGGTCTCCCCTTGTAGATTGCCGTCGCAGTCCACCGATCACGGCGATCGAATGAAAGGCAGTCAGTTAATACGTCGTTATTAGGGGAACAAGGATAACCGCTTACGCGCCTTGCTGGCTAGCGGAAGTGGCGGGCAGTTTACTTAGAGGGGACGGGAACCGTTTACGGGTTGGGAGAGCAGCAGTTCAAGGGAATGGAACCATTCCCTTGAACTGCGACAATTGAGATCAATGAGCGTGGCCGTGGGATAATTCGTCTTCCGTTGGCTCTCGAACGTCGGTCACGTCCACCGAAAAATGCAGGGTTTCTCCGGCCAGAGGATGATTGCCGTCGACGACGACTTCATCGTCTTGAATTTCGACCACTGTCAACACCTGCGTTCCATTCGGCGTTTGCGCCTGAAACTGCATGCCCGGCTCAATCTTATCCACGCCTTCGAAAGCGCTGCGGGGCACTTTCTGAATCAAGGCTTCGTTCCGTTCACCATAACCATCTGCGGGCGCGATGCTCACATCCACATGCTCACCGTTGTTTTTACCCTCCAGAGCCTTTTCCAATCCCGGGATGATATTGCCGATGCCGTGAAGGTAGCTGAGCGGATCGCGACCGCTGGAGCTGTCGATCACCTCACCCGCATCGTTTTTCAAGGTGTAATGAATGGAAACGACTTTATTTTCAGTAACTTGCATAAAACAACCTTGGGAAAAATTAGCAGAAATTAGCAGATGAACTGAATCTTAACCTGGATAGCTTTAAAACTCAATGTTCTGTGTAAAATTTGGGGATAATTCGAGTAATAACTTGTGGATAAAAATTACTCCCCAATTTATTCACAGGAAATGACATTTTATCCACATGCTTAGAGACAAGTTGTTATCTGTATAAAGTGTTGATATATATAATATTTTAGCCTTATCCACCGGATTTTTTCTCACCAATAACAAACAATTCTTTTCTTAAGGAATATATTTAATTAATAATCTATTGGGGATCGTTCCTTTTCCCGTATCGAACCGCTAAATAACCTTCGGTGAAATCTTCAATAGGCTCGGACCGATCCGGCACGAGGAGGCGGGCACGTCGGGCGAATTCCCGGGGCGCCTCATGAGGACGTTTGGAAACGCCTTTTCGTTGTAATTGCTTTAAGAGTCGTTCATAGTGTCTAACCGCCGGTGGGCGACGCCGATATTCTCTCCAGCGATACCCTTGCCGGATGAGAATGATCGCGCAGGGTATCCCCAACAGAATCTTTATTCCCATCCAGCCTTGCGAACGCAGATATTGGAACAGTCGGGTTTGTGAGCCTACGCCGTAATTCAACACCCAGCGGTGCCAACCGTGATTCACGCTGGACCAAACGATATGGATTTGGCGATTCAGGCCCTTCCAGACGGAAAGGGGAGCGACAGCTGTCGAAGTCGATCCGATTTCCTCCGGAGCGGATGCATTCAAGGAGGCCGGATCCGGCATATCGAGTTCGTGTTCGACATACCAGGGGGCTACCGCTTGGGTGGGATCGTAATGAACCCACCCGCGTTTCGGCACCCAAATTTCTGCCCAGGCATGGGCATTGGATTGATAGACTTCGAGAAAGTCTCCCGTCCGGTTGTAAAAACCGCCTAGATAACCACCCACGATCCGTGCGGGAATCCCGGCGGCGCGCATCAAATAAACAAATGCCGAGGCGTAGTGTTCGCAGAATCCGCGGCGAGTATCGAATAGAAACTGCTCGATGGGATTTTGGGATGACAACCTTTCCGGATGCAAGGTGTAGACGAAGCCGTGGTCGCGAAAAAAATCCAAGACCTGTCCGGCGATGCCCTGGGGAGTTTGGGTTCGGTTGTGCCAATTCGAAACGAGCGCATCGATCCGCGAAGGGGGCGGCGCGGGGAGTTGCAGCGCCCAGTGCTGTTCCCGGGTGCTCAAGGGGGGTATCCGGGAGTGAACATGGGAAATCAGAGAATAACGAATTCGTTCGTGCACCGGATTGCGGCTGCTGAGTACCAAGGAACGGTTCAGAATCGCTTCGGCGGGGATGGAATTCGGGATTCCCAAGGAAAACAGCCAATGACGATGATGGGGTTCTTGGGTGATGGTGTAGTGATACGTCGCTCCGGAACCGGGCGGCGGTGCTTTTATGGGGCGTTCCGCGGTGGGGATGGAGGACCAGCGGCCACCTTCCAGGCGCCAAAAAACCTGGGCACGCCAATAGCGCATTTCGGGCGGTGGGAGCGCGCCTTCAAATTCCACGCGAAACGCCACTTCCCGGTTGGTGGTCAAGTCGGCGATCGAACCGGGCTCCATGACATCGCTCAAGCCGGTTTGGGCTTGGTTCGTCAACGGCAACCGCCAAAAGGGGCCGGTTACGCGGGGAAAAAACAAAAACAACAGCACCGCAATCGGCAAGGCGGGTAACAATAGGCTCAGGGTGATTTGCCAGACGGTTTTCCAGGCCGGACGCATGGAGATGTTGAGTCGAATCAATACCCCGGTCAACAAGAGCGCGGTCGTCAGGGCATAACCCACCATCCAGAAGGATTGGTCATACAAAAATTGCGTCAGGGCGACGAACCATCCTAAAAAAATCGTCAAATAAATATCCCGGGATTGATTGAGTTCCATGAGCTTCAATCCCAAGCCGGACACGAACAGACCGGTGCTGGTGTCCAGGTCGACGGCGCCATGCCGAGAGACGATCACCAGCGCGGCGGCGATCAAAGCCAGGAAGGGAACCCAGCGCCCCCGCGGCAAACTGCCGGCAAAGCGGCATCCCCACAACCGCCAGCCCCAGAGCGACAAAAAAACAAGCGTCGAACTCCAAGGCAAATGAAAGAAATGTGGCAATACCAAGATCAATAAAGTCCAAAGCAGTATCTGGATTTGGACGTTCGAGAAGCGGGAAACGGTGGAATCAACCATGGGGGAATTGAGACAAGGCTTTCAAACAACGGTGCAAGTGGGGGGATCCGCGATCGGGAGGAATGGTTTGCTGCGGTAAGCGCAAACCGTAGGCTTGTCCGGAACGCTCCGCTTCCAACAACCAGCGGCATAAGATTTGTAGACGATATTCGATGTCCCTGCCCGGCGTTGCGCGCCAATCCAACCATGCGGAATGCTCGAAATCGGTAGCCGGTTCATAACATAGGATTTGTAATTTTTGTTTTTTGGCCAACCCTTTCCAATAAATCTGACGCAAGGGATCGCCGGGCCGATAGGGGCGAAATCCATTGAAATCCAATTCATCCGACTTTTTCCCGAGTGTGGCCGGAAAAGGAATCCGTACCGGCGCCGGTCGGGGATAAATCCACCATTCTCGCTCCGGATCCAGGGTGGCGTACGCCTGGAAGAAACCCAGCGGAAAAGTTGAACTGAGGACAATAGATCCGGTCTTATGACGACCGCGTTTATTGATGGGCAGGGCGAGTTTCAGCTGCCGCCGTTCGCCGGAAGCCAAGGAGATGCTAAGGGCAGATGATCCTGGGTGGTCGATCCGGATTTGATAGCGAGGCTTGGCGGAAATATTGGCTATCTCTAATTGCAATTGAGCTTGATGACCGGCAAAAACCGGGGCGATGGGCGCACACCGAAATTCGAGACCCGCCAGATGGCGATAAGTGTGCCAAGAGGAAACCAGCACCATGCCCGCCAATAGATAAGTCAGAATAAATCCCAGGTTATTGTTGTAGTTGGCCGAAGTGATCCACAACAAGACCAATAACATGACTAATCCCAGACTTTTGCGGTTCGGCCGGAAGCTGATATTTTCGGGAGTCAAGGGCTCGGATCGAACGGCGCTCATTGCTCAGGGAATGGCGACGTATTCCAATAGCGGCCGAACACAAGCTTCGCTGTCACCCACGGTGACGTCGGTTTGCAGACGATGGGCGGTCACCGGTGCCAAAACGGTACGCACGTCCTCGGGATAGACGCAGTCTCTGCCCTGCAGAAAAGCCCACCCTTGCGCCGCCCGCAGCAAGGCCAAACCGGCCCGCGGCGACAAACCCAGGGCATATTCCGCCGATTGGCGGCTGTAGCCAAGCAAAGACTGGACATATTCCAATAAAGGATCGGCCACATGGACTTCCTTGACCCGTTGCTGCAGGCTTAATAATTGTTGGGGCGTCATGCAGGGAGACAATCGGGGAATCAACTCGGAGCGGTTTCGGCCCCTGAACAGCGCGCGTTCGGCTTCGGGATCCGGATAACCGAGACTGATTCGCATTAAAAAGCGATCCAGCTGGGATTCGGGCAAGGGAAAAGTCCCGGTTTGGTGAATGGGATTTTGAGTGGCGATGACGAAAAACGGCTCGGGTAGGGAATGCGTTTTGCCTTCGATGGAAACTTGATACTCTTCCATCGCTTCGAGCAGCGCGCTCTGGGTTTTGGGGGAGGCCCGATTGATTTCATCCGCCAATACCACTTGATGGAAAATCGGGCCGGCGTGAAATCGGAATCCCCGTTTTTCTTCGTCATAGATCATTGCCCCGAGAATGTCGGCGGGCAAAAGATCGCTGGTGAATTGAATCCGTTGATGACTCAAACCCAACAGTTTGGCCAAGGTATGGGAAAGGGTGGTTTTGCCGACTCCCGGAATGTCTTCGATCAAGAGATGGCCGCGGGCGAGAAGACAACAAAAGGCCAATTCGATTTGATGGCGTTTGCCCAAAATCACTTCGGAGACGGCGTCGAGAAAACGACGTGACAATTCATTCATGGAAGCACTGTATAATATTTTTCCAAATCAAGACTTGAAGACTAGCGCAAGCGATGGAATTTAACCAAGTGTTTGACGTGATCGTGGTCGGGGGCGGCCACGCCGGCACCGAAGCAGCCTTGGCCGCCGCCCGCAGCGGCGCCAAAACCCTGCTGTTGACGCAAAATATCGAAACCCTGGGACAAATGAGTTGCAACCCCGCCATCGGCGGGATCGGCAAGGGCCATTTGGTCAAAGAAATCGATGCCTTGGGCGGGTTGATGGCCCGTGCCATCGACCGGGCCGGCATTCAATTTCGGATTCTCAACGCCTCCAAGGGACCGGCGGTGCGGGCGACCCGCGCCCAGGCCGACCGCGCTTTGTACAAACAAGCGGTACGGCAAGCCCTGGAGCATCAAGCCAATTTGTGGCTGTTCCAGCAGACGGTTGCCGACCTCATCGTCGAGCGCGACCGGGCCGCCGGGGTAATCACTCAAATGGGCTTGCGCTTCCGCAGCCGGTGCGTGGTGCTCACGGTGGGAACCTTTTTGGGCGGCGTCATTCATGTGGGGGAGGCGAATTATCAAGGCGGTCGTGCCGGCGACAGCCCCTCCAATGCCTTGGCCCGGCGTCTGCGGGAATTGGATTTTCAAGTCGCTCGGCTCAAGACCGGCACGCCCCCGCGTCTCGACGGCCGCAGCCTGGATTACAGCGAAATGGCCGAGCAGCCCGGCGATACGCCCACTCCGGTGTTTTCCTATCTGGGGCGGGTGGATGAGCATCCTACCCAAAGGGGATGCCATATCACTCGCACCAATTCCCGCACCCACGAGATCATTCGCGAAAGCCTGGATCGCTCGCCGATGTTCAGCGGCGCCATCGAGGGCCGGGGGCCGCGCTATTGTCCCTCCATCGAGGATAAGGTGGTGCGTTTCGCCGAGCGCGATTCCCATCAGATTTTCGTGGAACCGGAAGGCCTCGAGACGCCGGAAGTCTATCCCAATGGGGTTTCCACCAGTTTGCCGTTCGATGCGCAAGTGGCGTTTATCCGTTCCATCCGGGGATTTGAAAAGGCCCATATCACCCGGCCGGGATATGCTATCGAATACGATTTTTTCGATCCGCGGGGACTCAAACCGAGCCTGGAAACCAAGGCGATGGACAACCTGTTTTTCGCCGGCCAGATCAACGGCACCACCGGCTACGAGGAAGCCGCCGCCCAAGGACTTCTCGCCGGCCTCAACGCCGCCCGCCAGGCCCGAGATTTGGCGCCTTGGTGGCCCCGCCGGGACGAAGCCTATCTGGGGGTTTTGATCGACGATCTGATCACCCGGGGGACCCAGGAGCCGTACCGGATGTTTACCAGTCGGGCCGAATACCGACTCATGTTGAGAGAGGACAACGCCGACTTGCGCTTGACCGAAAAAGGTCGGGAACTGGGCGTGGTGGATGACGTCCGGTGGGAAGCCTTCCAACGCAAGCGGGAGGCGATCGGCCTCTTGCAGAAGGATTTGGAGCGGACTTGGATTCAACCCGACAGCGCGAAGGCGGAGCGGTTGGCGGAGATTTTGACCACCCCCCTGCAACGCGAGGCCAATTTGGCGGAGTTGCTGCGCCGGCCCGAGGTCGGCATCGATCGTTTGTTGGCCTGGGTCCGGCGGGATGGGGCGGATTGGGAGCCCGAAGTGGTCGAGCAAGTGGAAATCCAGCTCAAGTACGCCGGCTACATCAAGCGCCAGCGGATCGAAATCGAGCGCACCCAGCGATACGAGGATTTAAGGCTGCCGGAAGATCTGGAGTACCAAAACGTCATCGGATTGTCCCAGGAAGTACGCGAAAAACTGACGCTCCAGAAACCGGCGACGCTGGGACAGGCCTCGCGCATTCCCGGGGTGACTCCGGCGGCAATCTCCCTGCTGCTGGTTCACATGAAGAAAAACCGGAGTAAACCGGAAGAAAAGAGCGCCTGATGGCTGCGTCTTTATTGACCGAGGGGCTGGAAGATCTGGGCTTGACTCCCACCCCGGATCGAATCGGCAAGATCCAATTGCTGTACCGGTCACTGGTGCGCTGGAACCGGGTGGTGAACTTGACCGCGGTGAAAGACGAGACCGGATTCGTCACCGTTCACGTGTTGGACAGCCTGGCCATCCATCCCTATTTACGCGGCTCCGACATCCTGGACGTGGGCACCGGCGGCGGCTTTCCCGGCTTGCCTCTGGCGATTTTCTTCCCGGCGTTGCGCTTCGTGCTGTTGGATGCGGCGGCGAAAAAAATTCGCTTCGTACGTCAGATGGCGCTCGAGTTGGGACTGACCAACGTGGAGGCGATTCACGCCCGGATCGAAAACTATGCAGCCGAGCCGGGATTCGATACCATCGTCACCCGAGCTTTTGCCGACGCCGGTCGCGGTTTTGCCCAGAGTCATCATCTTTTGGCCCCGGGAGGGAAATTCCTGGCTATGAAAGGACGTTACCCGGAAAAGGAGCTGGCGGCGCTCGCCGATCGAAGGCATCGTGTCATGCCGCTTCGGGTGCCCGGTCTCGAGGCGGAGCGTCATCTGATCGAAATCACGCAACACTGACATTAATGACGACTCGAACACCTGCGCAGCAGAAAATCATCGCGATCACCAATCAGAAAGGCGGTGTCGGAAAAACGACCACCAGCGTCAATTTGGCCGCCTCCCTGGCGCTCACTAAACGCAAGATCCTGTTGGTGGACATCGATCCGCAAGGCAACGCTACTATGGGATGCGGGGTGAACAAAAATGATTTGGAAAAAAGCACGTACGATCTGCTACTGGGCGAAGCTCCGGTCGAGGAGATCATTCTTTCCCTATCGGAATTGAAATTCGATTTAATTCCCTCCAACGCCGATTTGACCGCCGCCGAGGTGGCGCTGATGCAGGCCGAGGGACGCGAACGACGTCTCGCGAATGCGCTCGCGCCCTGCCGGGATCGGTATGAATATATTTTGATCGACTGTCCGCCGTCGCTCAACATGTTGACTCTGAACGCCATGGTGGCGGCCCATTCGATTTTGATTCCGATGCAATGCGAATACTATGCCTTGGAAGGCTTGTCGGCTTTATTGGATACCCTGGCCAACGTTCGTAGGACGGTGAATCCGGGGTTAATGATGGAAGGTCTGCTGCGTACCATGTACGACCCCCGAAGTCGTCTCACCAAGGAAGTTTCGGAACAACTCAAAGCCCATTTCGGTTCCCAACTGCTGCGCACCTGCATCCCCCGTAACGTGCGGCTGGCGGAGGCGCCCAGTTACGGTTTGCCGGTGATTCACTACGACAAATCTTCCCGGGGCGCCCTTGCCTATCTGGCATTGGCGAGTGAAATCATCAAACGTCAGGGAGGGGTAAAACATGGCGGTTAAAAAACGCGGCTTGGGACGGGGCTTGGATGCGCTTCTGGGCGATTCGGTGTTGAGCGATACGCCGGCGACGCCCCAAACGATCTCGGTGGAGCGCATCGAAACCAATCCGTTTCAGCCGCGCAAGGATTTCGATCTGGATCGCCTCCGGGAATTGGCCGATTCGATCAAAACCCACGGCGTGGTTCAACCGGTGGTGGTTCGAGCCGCCGGCAACGATGATCGTTACGAATTGGTTGCCGGCGAGCGGCGTTGGCGGGCGGCGCAAATGGCCGGATTGACGGAAATTCCGGTGGTGGTGCGCCAACTGGACGACCGGGCCTCCCTGGCGCTGGCCTTGATCGAGAACATCCAGCGGGAGGATTTGGGTCCTTTGGAACAAGCCGATGCTTTGTGCCGGCTCCTGGAGGAATTCGACATGACCCACCGGCAATTGTCCGAAGCGGTGGGAAAATCGCGTACCACCATCACCAATCTACTTCGGTTGCTGGAACTGCACCCCCAAGTCAAGAAGCTTTTGTCCGAAGGCCGGATCGAAATGGGCCATGCCCGGGCCCTGCTCGGTTTGACCGGGGAACAACAGGCGGCGGTGGCATTGCAAGTAGCCGACGGAAAAATGACCGTCCGCGCCGTCGAACAGTGGGTGAAAAAGATGCAAAACGGCGCCACTGACCCTCCTTCCGTCCCGATGGATCCGGATATCAAGCGATTGCAGGACGAACTGACCGATACCTTGGGGGCCAAGGTGGTCATCCGTCACGGCAAGCAGGGCAAGGGTCGTCTGGTGATCAATTACAGCGGCCTGGATCAGTTGGAGGGGCTGCTGGAACGGTTTCGTTAATACCCATCTCAGCTTGATTTTGCGGGGACGGGTCGATAGAATCCCGAGTTTGTTTGCGTGTGGAGATAAGCGATGGGCGTAAACGTCGCCGCCGAAATCGGCAGGATTCTCTACATGCAAGCCGCGGTACTTGCGGTGGTCTTTTTGGGGGTGCTGGCCGGGTTCGGCTGGCAAGCGGCCAAATCGGCCGCGCTGGGGGGAATGATCGCGCTCATTCCCAATGCCTATTTCGCCCTGCGTATCAGCCGCAGCGAGGGGAAATCGCCTCGCCAGGTCGTGCGCGGTTTTTACTTGGGTGAAATCGTCAAATTGGCGCTGACCGCCGCCTTGTTTTTCCTGGTGCTGCGTTTGCCGGGAATCGTGTTTTTGCCCTTGTTCGCGGGATTTGTGGCGGTTTTGGGCGTGTTCTGGTTCGCGCTCCTGTTGAATAAAAAACCAAAGTGAGGAAATATGGCAGCCAAAAGCGCTACCGAGTATATCGTTCACCACTTGACCCCCCTGAAGGCGGGCGATGGATTTTGGACTTTGCACCTGGACACCCTGTTTTTTTCCGCGGTCCTGGGGCTGGTTTTCATTTTGACCTTCAAATATGCCGCCGAGCGTGCCGTTTCCGGAGTTCCCGGACCGATTCAGAATTTCGCCGAAATGTTGGTGGAATTCGTCGACACCCAAGTGAAAGATACTTTCCACGGCCGCAACGAGCTCATCGCGCCCTTGGCCTTGACGATCTTCTGCTGGGTGTTCTTGATGAATCTCATGGACTTGATTCCGGTGGATTTACTGCCCACCATCGCGGCGTTGGAAGGCACGCCCTATTTGCGGGTGGTTCCGAGCACCGATCTCAATGCCACCTTCGCCATGTCGCTGTCGGTATTCTGCCTAATTATTTTTTACAGCTTCAAAGTGAAGGGGCCACTCGAGTTCACCAAAGAAATCCTGCTCCAGCCTTTCGGCATTTGGTTCATGCCCTTTAACGTGCTGTTGCGGGTGGTGGAAGAGGTCGCCAAGCCGGTTTCGTTGGCCCTGCGTCTGTTCGGCAACATGTACGCCGGCGAGTTGATTTTTATCTTGATCGCGTTGATGCCTTGGTATATTCAGCCCTTGTTGAGCTTTCCGTGGGCGGTGTTCCATATTCTGATCATCACGCTGCAAGCATTCATCTTCATGGTGCTGACCATTGTCTACTTGAGCATGGCGCACGCGTCCCATTGATTTGATCTTGACCAAACGACTAAAACGGAGGAAATGATGGAAAATCTGGCTTTGATTGCTGACATTCAAGGGTTGACCGCGATTGCCGTGGGCCTGGTGCTGGGGATGGGCGCCCTGGGAACCGCCGTCGGTTTCGGACTGTTGGGCGGTAAATTCCTGGAAGGCGCGGCCCGTCAACCCGAAATGGTTCCCATGCTGCAGGTGAAAATGTTCATCGTCGCCGGCCTGTTGGACGCGGTGACCATGATCGGCGTGGGGATGGCGCTGTTCTTCACGTTCGCCAATCCGTTCCTGTCACCGATTACGGGCGGTTAATCAGCCGGTGCCCAGCGGCAACGGATTAAACCAACAGACGAATTAAACGAGGCGAGGGGTTGTGAGTATTAACATTACCCTCTTGGGGCAGATGATCACCTTTGCACTTCTGGTGTGGTTCACCATGAAGTTTGTGTGGCCGCCCCTGATGGAGGCATTGGAAGAGCGCAAAAAGAAAATAGCCGATGGTTTGGCCGCCGCGGAACGCGGCAAGCATGAAATGGAGCTCGCCGAGCAGCGGGCTAAAACCGTGATTCACGAGTCCAAGGAGCAAGCCAACGAAATCGTGGGCATGGCCCAGAAGCGTGCCAACGAAATTGTCGAAGACGCCAAGGAGAATGCGCGCCTGGAAGGAGAGCGTCTGATTGCCGCGGCCAAAACCGAAATCGAGCGGGAAGTTCAGCAGGCCAGGGAGGAATTGCGCGATCAGGTGGCACAATTGGTGGTAACGGCCTCGGAACAAATTCTGCGGGAAGAAATTGACCAGGCCAAGCACCGGAGCATTCTGGACGACGTGACCAAGCAACTGGAACAAGCGTAATGAGCGAATTGAAAACCCTGGCGAGGCCTTACGCCGAAGCGGTGTTTGAACAGGGCCGGGAAGCCGGAACCATCGAGCAATGGTCGCGGATGCTGGAATTTTTGGCCCTGGCCATGAAGGATGAAGAACTGGCTTGGGCGGCGGTCAACCCAAAAGTCGAAAAGGGAGCATTCGAGCGTTTATTGCTCGACATCGGCAAAGGCTATCTAGATCGGGAAGGCGAGAATTTTGTCAAGCTGCTGGTACACAACAACCGCATTACCCTGGTGGACCCGATTCGCGATCTGTTCGAGCAGTACCGGACCGAACACGAGGGTTACGCGGAGGTTCAGGTCGTCAGCGCCTATCCGTTGGCCGAAGATGATCGGGCCGCGTTGACCGCCGCCCTGGAAAAAAAGCTGGGCAAGAAGATCCGTCTGGACGCCCGGCACAACCTGGCGTTGATCGGCGGGATCGTGATCCAGGCCGGCGATAAGGTGATCGACGGCTCGGTGAAAGGGCAGCTCGAACGTTTGGCAAAACGACTCAAAGCTTAAGTGAGACAGGAATTATGCAACTGAATCCAGCGGAAATCAGCGATCTGATCAAAGACAAGATCAAGGAATTCGAAGCCGGCGTGGAAGCGCGTACGGAGGGTACGATCGTCAGTCTCACCGACGGCATCGTTCGCATCCACGGTTTGGAAGACGTCATGCACGGGGAAATGTTGGAATTTCCCGGCGATACCTTCGGGATGGCGCTCAATTTGGAGCGCGATTCGGTGGGTGCGGTGGTCATGGGCGCCTACGAGCACTTGGCCGAAGGCGACAGCGTTAAATGCACCGGCAAGATCTTCCAAGTACCGGTGGGCGAATCCTTGCTGTCCCGGGTGGTGGATGCCTTGGGGCGTCCCATCGACGGCAAAGGGGCGTTGAAAACCCGGGATTATTCTCCCATCGAGAAGATCGCTCCGGGGGTGATCGCTCGCCAATCGGTGGATCAGCCGCTCCAAACCGGCCTCAAGGCGATCGATTCCATGATCCCCATCGGCCGGGGTCAGCGCGAGCTGATCATCGGCGACCGGCAGACCGGCAAGACCGCGATCGCCATCGATACCATCCTCAATCAAAAAGGCACCGGGGTTAAGTGTATTTACGTCGCGGTGGGTCAGAAGCAATCCACCGTCGCCACCATCGTGCGCAAACTGGAAGAGAACGGCGCGATGGAATACACTACGGTGGTGGCGGCGACGGCCGCCGAAGCGGCCGCCCTCCAGTTCATCGCCCCTTACGCCGGTTGCGCCATGGGCGAATACTACCGGGACAAGGGCGAAGATGCGCTGATCGTCTACGACGACCTGACCAAGCAGGCCTGGGCGTATCGCCAAGTGTCCCTGTTGCTGCGCCGGCCGCCGGGGCGCGAAGCTTATCCGGGGGTTATTTTCTATCTCCACTCCCGCTTGCTGGAAAGGGCCGCGCGCATCAACGCCGACGAAGTGGAAAAATTGACCGACGGCAAGGTCAAGGGTCAAACCGGTTCCTTGACCGCCCTGCCGATCATCGAAACCCAAGCCGGCGACGTTTCGGCCTTCGTTCCGACCAATGTGATTTCCATCACCGACGGGCAAATCTACTTGGAATCGGATTTGTTTAACGCGGGTATCCGTCCGGCGGTGAATCCGGGGATTTCGGTATCTCGCGTGGGCGGTTCGGCGCAAACCAAGATCATCAAGAAACTGGGCGGCGGCATTCGTCTCGACTTGGCCCAGTACCGGGAACTGGCGGCCTTCGCTCAATTTGCCTCGGACCTGGATGAATCCACCCGGAAGCAGATCGAACGTGGGCAGCGGGTAACCGAGTTGTTGAAGCAAGCCCAGTATAAGCCCATGTCGGTGGCCGAGCAGGCGGTTTCCCTGTTTGCCGCGAACCAGGGCTATCTGGACGATATCCCGGTGAACAAGGTACGCGATTTCGAAGATGCCTTGCAGGATTACATGAAGTCGGAGCAGGCGGATCTCATCAAGCAGATCGACGAGACCTGTGCCTACGACGACCAGGTTGCGGACCAATTGCACGAGGCGATTCGGAATTTTAAGCAAACCCATACGTGGTAAGGGCTCATGGCTGTAGGCAAAGAAATACGCACCAAGATCGAGAGTATCAAGAATACTCAGAAGATCACCAAGGCCATGGAAATGGTCGCCGCGAGCAAGATGCGCAAGACCCAGGATCGCATGCAGGCGACCCGGCCCTACGCGGAGCGGATGCGTCAAATTATCCACCATCTGGCCCACGCCCATCCGGAATACCGGCATCCCTATCTTTTGCCCCGCGAGGGCAAACGCGTCGGGATCGTATTGATTTCCACCGACCGGGGCCTGTGCGGCGGATTGAACGCCAACCTTTTCCGCGGATTGCTGCAACGGATGCGGGCATGGGAAGAAATGGGCTTATCCTTGGAAATGAGCGTGATCGGTCAAAAAGGGGCATCCTTTTTCTCCCGAATCGGGGCCGAGATCGTCGCCCAGAATACCCAGATCGGAGATCAGCCTCATTTGGAGGACATTCTGGGTCCCGTCAAAGTCATGCTGGATAAGTACGACCAAGTGGAAATGGACGAGGTGTATCTGGTCTTCAACGAATTCGTCAATACCATGACCCAACGACCGGTGGTTCAAAAGCTTTTGCCGGTCGACGTGGAAGAGGCGGAAGAAGAGCTTCGACACCACTGGGACTACATCTACGAACCGGACGCCAAGGAAGTGCTGGATGACCTGATGACTCGCTACATAGAATCGATCGTTTTCCAAGGCTTGGTGGAGAACAAGGCCTGCGAACAGGCGGCTCGAATGGTGGCGATGAAAAGCGCTTCCGACAATGCCGGGCAATTCATCGATGAACTGCAATTGGTCTACAACAAGGCTCGGCAGGCTTCCATTACCCAGGAAATCTCCGAGATCGTTTCCGGCGCGGCGGCCATCCAGTGACCGAATACGAAGAATCAGGACTTAAGAGGAATTTCACATGAGTGCGGGTAAGATCGTTCAAATCATCGGCGCGGTTGTCGACGTCGAGTTTCCCCGGGAAGCATTACCCAAGGTTTATCACGCCCTCCGGGTGGAGGAAGCCGAACTGACGTTGGAAGTTCAACAACAATTGGGCGACGGCGTGGTACGCACGGTGGCGATGGGAAGCACCGACGGTTTGCGCCGGGGGCTCTCGGTGACCAACACCGGAGCGCCCATTTTGGTGCCGGTAGGCAAGGAGACCTTGGGGCGGATCATGAACGTCTTGGGGGAACCCATCGACGAAAAAGGCGCCATCGGCGAGCAGGATCGCTGGCCGATCCACCGCAAGCCGCCCACTTATGAAGAACAAGCGCCGGCAACCGAATTGCTGGAAACCGGTATCAAGGTGATCGACTTGATTTGCCCCTTCGCCAAGGGTGGCAAGGTGGGGCTCTTCGGCGGTGCCGGCGTGGGCAAGACCGTCAATATGATGGAGCTGATCCGCAACATCGCCATCGAACACGCGGGCTATTCGGTCTTCGCCGGGGTGGGGGAGCGGACCCGCGAAGGGAACGACTTCTACCACGAAATGCAGGAATCCAACGTATTGGACAAGGTGGCGCTGGTTTACGGTCAGATGAACGAACCCCCGGGGAATCGCCTGCGGGTGGCTCTGACCGGTTTGACCATCGCCGAGCAGTTCCGTGACGAAGGCCGCGATGTGCTGCTGTTCGTCGACAACATCTATCGTTACACCCTCGCCGGCACCGAAGTATCCGCGCTGCTGGGCCGAATGCCCTCGGCGGTGGGTTATCAGCCGACCTTGGCGGAAGAAATGGGGATGCTGCAGGAACGCATCACCTCCACCCGGAGCGGCTCCATCACCTCGATTCAAGCCGTCTACGTCCCCGCCGACGACTTGACCGACCCCTCGCCGGCCACCACGTTCGCCCACTTGGACGCCACCGTGGTGTTGTCCCGCCAAATCGCCGAATTGGGGATTTACCCGGCGGTGGACCCCTTGGATTCCACCAGCCGTCAATTGGACCCGCTGGTACTCGGCCACGAGCACTACGAAGTGGCGCGTCAGGTTCAATCCACCCTGCAGCGCTACAAGGAGCTGCGCGATATCATCGCGATTCTGGGAATGGACGAACTCTCCGAGGAAGACAAATTGACCGTGTCGCGGGCGCGGAAAGTTCAGCGTTTTCTGTCGCAGCCGTTTTTCGTCGCCGAAGTCTTCACCGGCGCGCCCGGAAAATACGTGCCCCTCAAGGAAACCATCCGCGGCTTCAAGGGCATCGTGGAAGGGGAATACGACAGTATTCCGGAGCAGGCGTTCTACATGGTGGGCACCATCGACGAGGCTCTCGAGAAGGCCAAGAAACTCGCAGCGTAAGGTAGGCATATATGGCCATGACCATTCATGTAGATATCGTAAGCGCGGAAGAGGAAATTTATTCGGGGTTGGCGGAGATGGTCTTCGCCCCGGCCGAGTTGGGCGAGGTGGGTATCTCGCCCCGGCACGCCCCGTTCATTTCCCGCATCCGCGCCGGAGAAGTCCGGGTTCGAGTGAGCGCGAACGAGGAGTTGCCATTCTTCGTTTCCGGCGGAGTACTCGAAGTGCAGCCCCATGTGGTGACGGTGCTCGCGGATACCGCCATTCGAGCCAAGGATATCGACGAGGCGGCCGCCCTGGAAGCCAAGCGGCGGGCGGAGGAAGCGCTCAAGGATCGATCCGGCAAGATCGACTACGCCACCGCTCAGGCCGAATTGGCCGAAGCGATCCGGCAGCTCCAAGTGCTGGAGCGCTATAAAAAAGGCAAGGGCCGGTTTCAGAAATAAGTCAAATTTCCGGTCCGGTGTTCGCAAAGCCTGTTGGAAGAAGGAGCTTCCGACGGGCTTTTTTGCTTTAAGATCCGGGTTTTTTTGGCTAAGGTTAATCTATCTGAATTGAAAGGATTGGAGATGACGTCCTTGAATATCGTAATTCTCGCCGCGGGCCAGGGAACCCGAATGCGCTCGGACCGGCCCAAGATCCTCCATACCGTGGGCGGCAAGCCGCTTTTGCAGCACGTCTATGAAAGGGCCCGTGAGTTGAATCCGGAAACCACCGCCATCGTCTACGGGCATGGCGGGGAACAAGTGCGGCAGCGTTTCCCCGACTGGTCGGCCCATTGGGTCGAGCAATCCCCCCAGTTGGGCACCGGTCACGCGGTGCAGCAGGCCTTGCCGGTACTGCGTGACGATGCCTTGATTCTGGTGCTATACGGCGATGTGCCTCTTCTGCAAAGACCTCCCCTGGAAAGATTGCTTTCCGTGGCGGCAACGGATACCTTGGCCTTGTTGACGGTGGATATGAACGATCCCACCGGCTACGGTCGCATCGTCCGAGACGCCGATGGACGGGTGGTGCGGATCGTGGAGGAAAAAGACGCCGCTGCCGAAGAAAAGCGGATAACCGAGGTCAATACCGGCATCCTGGCGGTGCCGGGATTTAAATTAAAAACCTGGCTGGATCGGCTCGACAACGACAACGCTCAGGGGGAATATTATCTGACCGATGTGATCGCCATGGCGGCGACCGAAGGGATGATGATCGAGACCGTGAGCGCCCCGCCGAACGATGTGGCGGGGGTCAACAACAAACGCCAACTGGCGGCTTTGGAGCGGATCTATCAAAGTCGTCAGGCCGAGGACTTGCTCGACCGGGGGGTGACTTTGCGCGATCCGGCCAGATTCGATCTACGAGGCGATCTGGAAGCGGTGGGACGGGACGTGGAAATCGACGTGAACGTGCTTCTGGAAGGTACGGTTCGTCTCGGCCATCGGGTCAAAATCGGTCCCCAGGTGGTCATTCGGGACGCGGTCATCGGCGACGACGTGGAAATTATGAGCCACAGTGTCATCGAGCAGGCTGAAATCGGAGCCCGTAGCCGGGTCGGGCCGTTCGCGCGCATTCGACCGGAAACGGTGCTGGCGGAAGAGGCCCATGTGGGGAATTTCGTGGAAATCAAGAAATCCACTCTCGGCGGCGGGACCAAGGTCAATCATCTCAGTTATATCGGCGATAGCGAGGTTGGGGCCGGGGTCAACGTGGGCGCGGGGACCATCACCTGCAATTACGACGGCGCCAACAAACATAAAACGGTGATCGAGGACGGCGCCTTTATCGGTTCCGATACCCAATTGGTGGCGCCGGTGAAAGTGGGGCGCGACGCCACCATCGGCGCCGGGTCCACCATCACGCACGATGCCCCGGCGGAGAAATTGACCTTGAGCCGCAGCAAGCAGTTCACTATTGAGCATTGGCAACGTCCGACCAAACAACGTTAAGCGAGGTACGCCTATGTGCGGGATTGTGGGGGCAGTCGCCCAAAGAGACGTAGTTCCGATTCTGGTCGAAGGCCTCAAGCGGCTGGCCTACCGGGGGTATGATTCGGCCGGGGTGGCGATTCTGGAAGAAGGACGAATCCAGCGCTGCCGAAAGCAGGGCAAGGTGGACGAATTGGAAGCGGCCTTGGCCTCGATCAAAGACTCGGAGGAAAATACGTTTGCCGGACCCACCGGCATCGCCCATACCCGTTGGGCCACCCACGGGGTCCCCAGCGAGCAAAACGCCCACCCCCACGTTTGCCGCAGCACCGTGGCCCTGGTCCACAACGGTATCATCGAGAACTACGAGCGACTGCGGGAAGAGCAGAGCGCGCAAGGCTACGAATTTACTTCCGAGACCGATACCGAAGTCATTGTCCACGCGGTCTACGATCAGCTCAAGTACACCGACTCCCTGTTGGAGGCGGTGCAAGCAACGGTCCAGCGGTTGGAAGGCGCCTACGCCATCGGGGTCATCAGTACCCAGGAACCCGATAGGCTGGTGGCGTGCCGGCGGGGCAGTCCTTTGGTGGTGGGAATCGGCATCGGGGAATATTTCATCGCCTCCGATATCGCCGCGCTTTTGCCGGTGACCCAGCGCTTCATCTTCTTGGAGGAAGGGGATTTCGTGGAATTATCCCCGGAAGGCTACCGGATCTTCGACGAACACGGGCAGGAAGTCGAGCGTCCCCTCAAGGAAAGCGAAGTCCGCCTGGACGCGGTGGAGCGGGGCCAATACCGCCATTACATGCTCAAGGAAATTTTCGAGCAGCCGCGCGCCATCGCCGAAACCCTGGAAGGCCGCTTCAACGGTCTCAAGCTGTTGGAAGAAACCTTCGGCATCCAAGCGCCGGAATTGTTCGATCGGGTCAAAGCGGTTCAGCTTTTGGCGTGCGGCACCAGCTACCACGCCGGCTTGGTGGCCAAATATTGGATGGAGTCTTTGGCCGGCATTCCTTGCAACGTCGAAGTGGCGAGCGAATATCGCTACCGCGATCCGGTCCTGTTGCCGGATACTTTGGTGGTGACCATTTCCCAGTCCGGGGAAACCGCCGATACCCTGGCGGCTCTGGAGGAAGCCAAGCAATTGGGTGCGATCGCTTCCCTGGCCATTTGCAACGTTCAGGAAAGCTCCCTGGTGCGGGCCTCGGATTTGGTGTTGTTGACCCGCGCCGGCCCCGAGATCGGCGTCGCTTCCACCAAGGCATTCACCACGCAATTGGTGGCCTTGATGATGCTGGTGATCGTGCTGGGGCGGCGCCACAAGCTGGATCGGGTGACGGAAAAGCGAATCGCCTCCCAATTGTTCTCCCTGCCGGCGCGAGTGGAAGACGTGCTGGAGTTGAACGATCAGATCAAAACCTTCTCCGAACGCTTCGCCGACAAACATCATGCCTTGTTTTTGGGGCGGGGCAGCCATTACCCGGTCGCCATGGAGGGCGCTCTGAAGCTGAAGGAAATCTCCTATATCCATGCCGAAGCCTATCCCGCCGGGGAATTGAAACACGGTCCCTTGGCATTGGTGGATGCGGCGATGCCGGTCATCACGGTGGCTCCCCACAACCGTTTGCTGGAAAAGCTCAAGTCCAATTTGCAGGAAGTGCGGGCGCGCGGCGGCGAGTTGCTCGTGTTCGCCGACGAAACCCTGGACGTCCAGCCGGACGAATACACCCACGTCTTGACCGTCACTCCCAGCGAAAATGAAATGTCGCCGGTGATTTTCACCGTGCCCTTGCAGTTGCTCGCCTATTACGTGGCGGTGATCAAGGGGACCGACGTGGATCAGCCGCGGAACCTGGCCAAATCGGTGACAGTGGAATAGGATAGGGTTTCCGGGTTGGAAATTTTCTTCTCACGATAGGGAGGAAGGAAATGAAACGCAGAGAGTTTATTCGCCTCACCGCAGCAGGTTCCGTCGCCGGACTCGTCGTATCGGGCAGGGCGTTGGGAGAATCCGCCGAGGCCGAAATGGCCGGCGGAGTGTATTATTCCCAGAGAGCCCCCGGCCGCTGGCAAGGCAAGGAAACCGGCCACGTCCCCTATGTGGAGAAGCTCGACAAGGGCGTCCTTCGGGTGACGACGCCCCACCCCATGGATGGCTACGATCACTATATCGTCAAGCATATTGTCCTGGATCGGAACTATCGTTTTCTGGCCGAAAACCTGTTCGATCCCATAAAGGACAAAACACCGATTTCCGAATTTACCCTGGAAGATCAGCAGGGACCCATTTACATTTTGAGCGTGTGTAATCTTCACGATACCTGGCTGAAAAGTTATTCCTTGTGATCTGACCGATCAGCTCGTATCGAGGTGGACGAGCAACCAGCCGGGATTCCATGTCGATAGCCGCTGAATGCGCCTGGTTTCTCGGAGTGGCCCGGAGGGGTATGAAAAAGAACCTATTCCTCATTGGTCTGGATCCGTTTCACCTGGAGATGGTGCGCAAGGTGCGTCATGCCGAGGATTATCTCTTCCACGGCCTGCTCGACTATGATGAGGTGATCACCCCCGCGGCCTACCCTTTCGACCAGCTGCTGGCCAAGGCCGAACACCAGCTGGCTGAGTTTCCCGGGACCGTGGACGCCATCATCGTCCACTGGGATTTTCCGGCGAGCACCCTCCTGCCGATCCTGTGTCGACGCTTGGGGCTGCGTTCGGCATCGTTGGAAAGTGTGCTCAAGTGCGAGCACAAGTATTGGGCGCGCTTGGAACAGCAACGAGCCATTCCCGAATACACCCCCCGATTCGCCGCGGTCGATCCCTTCGACGACAGGGCGTTGGATAAACTCGATTTAGCTTATCCGTTTTGGCTCAAGCCGGTAAAATCCTTCGCCTCTCATCTGGGCTTCCGGATCGACCGCGCTGAAGATTTCCATCATGCCATACCGATCATCCGTAAACGCATTCCCCGCTTGGGGGAAGGTTTCAACCAGGTGCTGGCCCATGCGGCGCTGCCGCCGGAGGTAAAGGGGGTGGACGGCTATCACTGCGTCGCCGAGGAGATTACCGAAGGCAAGCAATGTGGCGTAGAGGGATTCGTCTTCGAGGGAAAGGTGGCGGTCCACGGCATTATCGACGGGGTCAAGGATGCCCATCAGCTCAGTTTTACCCGCTGGGAATATCCCTCGGTGTGGCCGCACTCGATTCAAGCGCGGATGATCGAAGCCACCGAGCGTTTGATGGCTCACATCGGCTTCGACAACTCGCCCTTCGGCGTAGAATTCTTCTGGGATGAAAAAACCGATCGCCTCTGGGTGCTGGAGGTCAACACACGCATTTCCCAGTCGCATTCCGACCAGTTCATCAAGGTGGAAGGCGTATCCAATCACGAGGTGGCCATCGACGTCGCTCTGGGGCGCCAGCCGGAATTCGGTTTCAAGGAAGGGAATTATGCGTGTGCGGCTAAATTCATGTTGCGTAAGTATCATGACGCGACCGTCACTCGCATCCCTTCCGCCGAAGAAATTCAGGCGATCGAGGGGGAGTTTCCGGACAGCAGGGTAGTGGTACTGGTGGAAGCGGGGAAACCCTTGTCGATCCTGCGCGACCAGGACAGCTACAGCTTCGAGATCGCCAATATCTTTCTCGGGGCGCAAAGCCAGAAGGCCTTGCTGGCTAATTACCGGGACCTGGCGCAGCGGTTGCGATTCGAATTCTCCGACGGCCGGCCCGTAGAGGAATGGCAATTCGACCAGGTGAAATACTAGGCGGTGTCAGCAGTGACTAAAAAGTCAGCGCTCCTCCCCACGAATGTCAACGGCTCCTAGGAAAAGATTACAGAGGAAGCTCCCATGAAGGTCGTCCGCAAGTTTCCCCGCAAGATCCGCCAGATCGAACATACCTGGATTCCCATGCCCGACGGCGTCCGCCTGGCGGCGAAAATCTGGCTGCCGGCGGGGGCGGAAAAGGAACCGGTCCCGGCGATCTTCGAGTACATCCCCTATCGCAAACGCGATTTGACCCGGGTGCGGGACGCGCAAACCCATCCTTATTTGGCCGGCCACGGCTACGCTTGCGTGCGCGTGGATTTGCGCGGCTCCGGCGAATCCGAGGGAATTTTGGTCGACCAGTATCGGCAGCAAGAGTTGGACGACGGCGTGGCGGTGATCCGCTGGTTGGCGGAACAACCCTGGTGCGATGGCCGGGTGGGGATGATGGGCATTTCTTGGGGCGGATTCAACAGCCTGCAAGTGGCTTCGCAGCGACCGCCCGAACTGAAGGCGATCGTCACCGCTTGCTCCACCGACGATCTCTATCTGGACAATATGCATTACATGGGCGGCTGCCTGTTGACCGACAATCTGTCCGAGGCGACCACCATGTTTTCGGTCAATACTTGTCCCCCCGATCCGGATCTAGTGGGCGATCGGTGGCGGGAAATGTGGCTCGAGCGTCTGAAAAAAAGCGGCTTATGGCTGGAAATCTGGCTCCGCCATCAACGGCGCGACGACTACTGGGAGCACGGTTCGGTCTCCGACGACTACGCCGCCATCCAATGTCCGGTGATGGCGGTGGGCGGTTGGGCCGACGGTTATACCAACGCCATCTTCCGCCTGCTGGAGCATCTCCAGGTGTCGCGACTCGGCCTCATCGGCCCCTGGGGACACCGCTATCCCCATCGCGGCAGTCCCGGCCCGGCCATCGGTTTTTTGCAGGAGATGCTGCGGTGGTGGGATTATTGGCTCAAGGATAGGGAGACCGGCATCATGGACGAGCCTCTTCTGCGCGCCTGGATGTTGGACTCGGTGCCACCCACCACTCGCTACGATTACCGCCCCGGCCGTTGGGTGGCCGAACCGGTCTGGCCCCCCCGCCAACCGCGCTGGCGAACCCTGTACTTGGCGCCCGATCGTTTAACTTCGTCACGCGACAAAGCGCGGGGCAGCGACAGCGAACAGTCGATACAATCTCCGCTCAGCGTCGGCTTGTTTGCCGGCAAATGGTGTTCTTATACGGCGGCGCCCGATCTGCCCCACGACCAGCGCGAGGAAGACGGGGGCGCCTTGGTTTATGAAAGCGCTCCTCTGCAGGAGACAATGGAGATCCTGGGGGCACCCGCAGTGGAGTTGGAAATGGCCGCCGACCAGCCGGTGGCCATGGTGGCGGCCCGTTTGTCGGACGTGGCTCCCGACGGCAAAGCCACGCGGGTCACTTACGGCCTGCTCAACCTGACCCACCGCAACGGTCACGACCGGCCCGAGCCCTTGGAGTCGGGTAAATCCTATCGAGTGCGGGTCGAACTGAATTATATTGCGCAACGTTTTCCCCCAGGCCACCGCATCCGACTTTCCCTTTCCACGTCTTATTGGGCATTGGCCTGGCCACCGCCCCGCCCTGTGCGTCTGCAGATATTTACCCGGAACAGCGCGCTGCGACTGCCGGTACGCGAGCCTCGGCCGGAAGATACCCGGGTGGTTTTCGAACCGGCGCAGGGGGCCGCGCCGCCGGAGGTGATTCAACGCGAACCGGCGCACCACAATTGGTGGGTGCATCGCGATTTGGCCGGGGATGAATCGGTGCTGGAAGTGATCAAGGACGAGGGAACTTTCTACTTCCCGGAGCTGGATTGGGAAGTCGGCGATGCCACCTGGAATTGGTACACCTATCGCGGAGACGATTTCAATTCTCCCCAAGGCGAGACGCGAACCCGACGCCATTTCCGCCGCGGCGACTGGTGGGTGCGCACCACCACCCGGACGGTGCTCACCGCCGATGCCACTCATTTCCACATCCATGCCGAGCTGGATGCCTACGAAGGGGAGATGCGCGTTTTTTCGGAAAACTGGTCGCGTACCATCCCGCGAGACTTGGTGTAAAGGCTGCTTGCGGTTCTATACTGAAACTGTGATTTAGTTTGATGTTTAAGGTGTGGACAATGAAAGGAATGCGGTTTCAGCGTTCATTGATGAGCTGGTTGCCGGTGCTGTTGTTGGCAATCGCGCTTCCCCTCCAGGCAGGGGCGACGAACGAGGAGAAAAATGCTTCGCCGGTGGACTATTTGCCGGTCAAGCCCAAGTTGATCGTCAATTTGGAGGGGAGGCGACGTTATCTTCGTACCAATATTCAGTTGATGATTGATGGGAAGGAAAATCTGGAAAGAATCCGCCAACACCTCCCCATCATTCGACATTCGCTGATTATGTTGTTGAGCGATCTGCCCGAGGAGCGGGTAACGAACCTGGAACAGCGGGAAAAACTGCGCCGCGACGCCTTGCAGGAGGTACGCAAGGTTTTGGATCGATACGCGGGCAGCGAAGGATTAGAGGATATTTTATTCACCGAATTTTTGGTTCAGTGAATTTGGGTCCCCGGCTCCTCTTGAATGCTGGGATTGTCCAAATATCAACAGAACCTAGCGAATTATGGCCACCGATTTGATCTGGGCCCAAACCCGCTTGCCAGGGTGGAGCTTCAGCGCTTGGGCCGAGCGAGCCGTCAGGCGGGAGAGCAGCGCGGAGTCGCCCACCTGGAGCCGCACCAGTCGTATCGCCGGATGTTCCCCATCGCCCATTTCCCGGATGATCGCCGGGAGCAGATTCAACATGCTGCTGTGGGGTTGAGGCGTCAGACTCAGACTCACATCCCTGGCCAACACCCGGACTCGGATGGTTTTTCCTTCGACGATCCCCCTATCCCTCACCCATAAACTGCCGCCGGGAAATGCCACCCGGGCCAGATGCCATTGTCGGTCCCGCTCCACGACTCGTGCCTCTAATACCGCGCCGGTTTCTTCCCCCAATTGAACGAGAAGATCCAGGCGGGCCAAGGTTTCGCTCAAGGGACCGCTGGCCACTGCCTTGCCGTCCTGCATGACTACCAAATGGTCGGCCAGACGCGCGACTTCGTCGGGGGAGTGGGTGACGTAGATCAGGGGGATTTGCAATTCATCGCGCAAACGTTCCAGAAATGGCAGTATTTCCTGCTTGCGAGGCAGATCGAGGGCCGCCAGGGGTTCGTCCATCATCAGGAGGCGGGGGCGAACCGCCAGCGCCCGGGCGATGGCCACCCGCTGGCGTTCGCCGCCGGAAAGCCCGGCCGGTTTTCGCGCCAGCAAATGGCCGATGCCCAACAGCTCGATGGATTGCTCCAAGGAGGCTTTCGCATGACGCGGCTTTACCCGCTTCATACCGTACTGCAGATTGTTCAAGACGCTCAAGTGGGGGAACAGACGGGCTTCCTGGAACACATAACCCTGCGATCGCTTGTGGGTGGGCAGGCAAGCGGCCTCGTCCTGCCAGGTTTCGCCGTTGACCGAAAGATAACCGGCGGCTTCTTCGAGACCGGCGATGCAGCGGAGCAAGGTGGTCTTGCCGCAACCGGAGGGGCCGAATAGAATCGTCGTTCCCTTGCCGGGCAAATTCAAATTCACGTTCAGGGAGAACCCCGGAAAATTCAGTCGGAAACGGGCGGTGATGTCGCTTTGGCTCACAGTGGGGATTTCTTGCCGCGGTTGAAGAGATACAGGGTCAGCAGCACGATGAAGGAAAATCCCAGCATGGTGCCCGCCAGCCAGTGGGCATCGGCATATTCCAGGGCTTCCACGTAATCGTAGATCTGCACCGAGGCGACCCGGGTCTCACGGGGAATATTGCCGCCGATCATCAGGACCACGCCGAATTCTCCCACCGTGTGGGCGAAACCCAAGATGCCCCCGGTGAGAAAGCCGGGGAAAGCCAAGGGAACGGCGACGGTGAAAAAACGATCCCAGGGACCGGCGCGGAGTGTGGCGGCGCTCTCCAGAAGCTGGCCCTCGATGGCCGCGAAGGCGTTTTGAATGGGCTGAACCACGAACGGCAAGGAGTAGCACACCGAAGCCACCACCAGGCCCGAAAAGGTGAAAGGCAGCGTGCCCAAGCCCAAAGACTGGGTAAGTTTCCCGATCGGCCCGTTGGGCCCCATGGCCACGAGCAAATAAAAACCCAGTACCGAAGGCGGCAGCACGATGGGGAGAGCGACCAGCGCTTCGATCGGTTCCTTGAGCCTGGATCGCGTATTGGCCAGCCACCAGGCGATGGGCGTGCCTACGAGCAGCAGCAGCAGGGTGACGATGACGGCCAGTTTCAGGGTCAACAGGATGGCGGTCAAATTGGCTTGGCTGAGCATCGCTGGTCAGACGAATGTTTGGAACCCGTCCCCATTGGCAGGGAAAACGATCCAATCGGGGTAGTTTTTAATGGGGCAGTCCATAGCCGTAATTCCGAATGACGGCGGCCGCTTTGCCGGACTTCAAATAATCCACCAGGGCTTGGGCGGCGGCGTTGTCCTTGCCGCTGGCGAGAAGCACGGCGTCCTGCCGGATCGGTGAATGCAATTCTGCCGGCACGATCCAAGCGGAGCCTTCGGCAATCCGGCCGTCCTTGATCACTTGGGAGAGAGCGACGAAGCCCAATTCGGCGTTTCCAGTGGCGACGAACTGATAGGTTTGAGAAACATTTTCCCCCAACACCAATTTGGGGTTCAGTTGGTTTTTGACCCCCAGTGCTGCCATCGTTTCGATTGCGCTGGCGCCGTAAGGGGCCAGCTTGGGATTGGCCAGCGCCAAATGCTTGAAATCGCCTTGGGTCAGGATTTCCCCCTTATCGTCTACGAAACCGGGAGTAGCGGACCACAGGACGAGGGTTCCGAGAGCGTAGGTGAAGCGGCTGCCCGGAACGGTCAGTGCGGCTCGTTCCAATTTTTCCGGTTTTACTCCGTCGGCGGAAAGAAAGACTTGGAACGGCGCACCGTTTTGGATCTGGGCGAAAAGCTTGCCGGAAGACCCGAAGGCCAATTTTAACCGGTGGCCGGTAGCTTGCTCGAATACTTCCGCGATGGCCCGCATGGGGGCGGTAAAGTTGGTCGCAACGGCCACGTTGACCGTTTCGGCATGGCCGATGGTTGCGGTCATAATCGCGATGGCAATTGCGCCGCCAAGAGATATCAATTTTTTCATTGCTCAATGCTCCTTTTCTCTTCTTGGCGATGATCAAGATGCGGTGGCAAGAATAATGTGGGAGGCCTTGATCAAGGCGCAAAGGCGCATCCCTTCCTTCAGCGCCAGATCGCGGCTGCTGTCCTTGGTGACGATCGCGGTCAAGGTTTTGCCGCCGGGAAGCTCGATGATGAGTTCGTCGTTGACGGAACCTTCCTGACAACGCGCCAGCGTGCCGCACAGACGGTTGCGGGCGCTGATTTTGAAATCCTCGTCCTTGCTGACGATGACCCAGGAAGCTTTGATCAGCGCGTAGGCCTCCATGCCTTCCTTCAGATTCAAATGCTTGAGACTGTCATGGGTGATGATTGCGGCCAATTCGTCCCCGTCGATATCCAGAATCACTTCGGCATTGACCGCTCCCTCCTTGATTGATTTCACTTTGCCCAGAAATTGATTGCGCGCACTGGTTTTCATATCGAATCTCCGAATAATTTGATAGTACTCGTCGAAATCGTCCATGACCCGGTTGAGATGGGCCAATACCTGCTCCCGTTCTTTTTCCAGGCGTCGGTAGGCGGCCACCAGGCGCCGCCCGTGCGGAGTCAGTTCAGCGCCGCCGCCTCTGCGCCCGCCCACCCGACGCTGGACCAGAGGCTGTTCGGCCAGATTGTTGATCGACTCGACCGCGTTCCACGCGGCTTTGTAACTCATGCCCAATGCATTCGCCGCGGCGCTGATGGAACCACTCGCGTCGATGCGTTCCAGTAATTCGATATGGTCGTGTTTCCGACCGCTACTCAGCAGCTGAGTTTGATCCCTTCGTCCGGTGGATTTAGGCATTTCGATTGACCGTTACTCGAGTTATCAAATCTATTCATTCGGCAGTTTAACTACATAACGCCGGCCGAACAAAGGCCCGGCATTCCCTGACTTGCCTCCCTTTGATTCCAGGCAAAATATGTTCCAAATCTTAAGTGGCTGTATTTTAACTGATTTTAAGTTGCATAGGGGATTCATGCCATGCTCACGCTAACCGACGATGCCATCAAAGCAGTCAGCCGCTTCCTGCGCGGTTCCGAAAAACCGGTCACCGGCCTGCGCGTCAGCGTTAACGGCGGCGGGTGCTCCGGTTTGCAATACAGCCTTAATCTCGAAGAGCGTGCCGGACCTGAGGATACGGTGGTCGAGTTCGGCGACGTCCAGGTGTTCGTCGATCCCGACAGCATGTCTTTTCTAAAAGGGATCAAGGTGGATTTCGTGGAAGGTCTCGACGGAGCCGGCTTCAAATTCGAAAACCCCAAAGCGGCGAGCCCGCCTCTGCGTTCGCAACTGGCTTGCCGCCCTGCCTGTCACGGAGCATCCAGGCGGTCGCCGGCGACGGGCCTGTACGGATGATTTTCGCGGAGGCGGAGCAAAGCCGGGTGGATTGCGCGGAGGTAGGCGGCTAGCGATGGTGGATCCTTACTGCAAGATGCCTTTCTTAGGCTTGATTGGTTCGGGACGGTCCGGGCTGTTTATGAGTTCGAGCAGGTTGATCTCGATGGTTCGGGAGATGGACGTCAGCGGAAGATGGTTGGGCTGGGTGCCGAACGGATCCTCGATTTCGTCGCCGATGGCGTCCAATCCGAAAAAGGCGTGGGAAATGAGAAAGACGACCACCGGCGTCAACGCGCCCGTCGTATCGATCAGGCCGAAAGGCAGAAAAATGCAATAAAAGGCGACGATCCGATGAATCAAGACCGTGTAAGTGAAGGGAATGGGTGTTTTTTTGATCCGCTCGCAGCCACCCATCACATTCGACAATTCCACAAGCTGGGCGTCGATGAAGGCCAAGTTCAGTTCATGCAGCCAATGGTGTTTTCGCGCGTAAGCAAGGTCGCGGCCCAGTTGTTGCAGGATGGTCAGCGGTCGGTGCGAAGATTCGAGTGTCTCGGCGAGATCCCCGGGCGGTAGGCCCTTTTTGATTTCATCGCCCGGTTCCTCGTCGCGCAGGTGATGGCGTAACGCATGGACAAACGCGATGACCCGCCTGACGAACATTTCCCGGAAGCGCTGAAGTTCGGCGTCGTCTTGCGGCCCGTCGATCAGGGAGTAGGCTTGACGCGCGAGGCTTCGCGCCGTGTTGACCAATGCCCCCCAAAGTTTGCGTCCTTCCCAGAACCGGTCGTAGGCGGCATTGTTGCGAAAACCCAGAAAAATACCCAGCGCGACGCCGATCAATGCGAAAGGCGTCGTGGTGAGCGTATATTTCTGAAGGCCGTAGCGCATCTCCAAATAGGTGACGATAATCGCAATGACCGTCACCGTCAGGATTCGCGGCCACGTTTCCTCAAAACTGCTGCCCCTGAAATGAAACAGCAGACGAATCCAGGCAAACTTCTGCTTGACGATCACACCGACACGAACCTCTGGTGAAATTCCGGATACCTCGGGTGCATATCTATCACCTCTCCGTCGGGCTTGGCAAGCATCGCCCCAAGCTTGTAATCCGTGACCCATTTTCCCGATGTCTGCACCAAAATTAGGCATTCGAATAAATCGTCCTCTTCGGTTTAAGGAATTGGATAGGGTATTCGTTCGCTTGTTTCTGAGAACAATCAAGCACTTAGCTCGGAAATCAAGTTTGTTCCCGGCTTTTTCCGGGATTCGGAATGATCCTTGCAAATTCATTATGAGTGCATCATTTTTTAAATAGGTCATCCATGTCGAATTACCCAAACCCGGTCATTGCCCAGCAGGGAGTGGAGCACGACCGAACGGGCCTCGGAAAGGAAGCCATCAAACGGGACTTTCTGGATAATCTTTTTTATCTGCAAGGCAAATTCCCCATCCTGGCCACCCCCTACGATTATTACCAGGCGCTTGCCTACACCGTCCGCAATCGCTTGCTGCACCGTTGGGTCAGCACGGCCGAAACCTATACCCTCAAGTGGTCGCGCACGGTGGCCTATCTGTCGGCGGAATTTCTACTCGGACCGCATTTGGGCAACAATCTGGTGAACCTGGGGATCTACGACCAAGTCCGACAGGCGGTGCGCGAACTGGGTTTGAGTTTCGAGGAAATCATGGGCCAAGAACCCGAACCGGGCTTGGGCAATGGCGGCCTCGGACGGCTGGCGGCGTGTTTTCTCGATTCCATGGCGACCCTGGAGATTCCCACCCTCGGTTACGGCATCCGTTACGAGTTCGGCATTTTCGCCCAGGACATTCGGGACGGCCGGCAAGTCGAATTCACCGACAAGTGGCTGCATTACGGCAATCCTTGGGAACTTCATCGCCCCGACTGGAAGGTGGAAGTCAAATTCGGCGGCGAGGTGCAGCATTACAGCGATCAGTACGGCCGGCACCGGGCAAGGTGGTATCCCGGTTGGTCGGTGATCGGAACCCCTTACGACACCCCCATCCTGGGCTACCGCAACAACACCGCCAATACCCTCCGTCTGTGGAGCGCCGAGGCGGTGGAGGCGTTCGACTTCGGCGCCTTCGACCGCGGCGACTATTGGGGCGCGGTCAATCTCAAGGTGATGTCGGAGAACCTCACCAAGGTCCTTTATCCCAACGATGAGAAAATTCAGGGCAAGGAACTGCGCTTGCAGCAGCAATACTTCTTCGTCTCCTGCTCCTTGCAGGATATGCTGCGCATCATGCGCGTTCAGGAAATCCCCTTGAGCCGCTTCCACGAGAAATTCACGGTCCAGCTCAACGACACCCATCCGGCGATCGGGGTGGCGGAATTGATGCGGCTGTTGGTCGACGAACAGACGCTGGAGTGGGAAGAAGCCTGGGAGGTGACGCGCAAGACCTTCGCCTACACCAACCACACCCTATTGCCCGAGGCACTGGAAGAATGGCCGGTGGCATTGTTCGCCCGCATCCTGCCGCGGCATTTGGAGATCATTTACGAGATCAATCTGCGCTTTCTGGACCGAGTACGGATACGCTTCGTCGGCGATCATGAACGGGTGGCGCGTATGTCGCTCATCAACGAAGCCGGCGAGCGATCGGTGCGGATGGCCCACCTGGCCTGCGTCGGGAGCTACGCCATCAACGGCGTGTCGGCGCTGCATACGGACTTGCTCAAACAACACGTGTTGGCCGATTTCCATGCCCTCGAACCCGACAAAATTTGCAATGAAACCAACGGCGCGACCCCCCGCCGCTGGCTGATGTTGGCCAATCCTCGGCTCAGCGCTTTATTGAACAACGTGGTCGGGGAAGACTGGGTGCGCGATCTGGAAACCTTGCGCACCCTCGAGCCGTTCGCCGAGGATGCCGCTTTCCGACGCGATTGGCGCTTCATCAAGCGGGCGGTGAAGGAGGAATTCGCCACCTGGCTGCGGCGTCAAACCGGCATCACCGTCGATCCGCAAGGAATGTTCGACGTTCAGGTCAAGCGGTTTCACGAATACAAGCGCCAACATCTCAACCTCCTCCACATCATCGCGCTCTACCTGCGCTTGAAGAATGATCCGAATCTGGATATGCCCCCGCGCACCTTCGTTTTCGGCGGCAAGGCCGCGCCCGGCTACTACATGGCCAAGCTGATCATTCGACTGATTCTCGCGGTGGGGGAAGTGGTCAATCGCGACCCGCAGGTGCGCGATCGCATCAAGGTGGTCTTCCTGCCCAACTTCAACGTCACCAACGCACAGCGCGTCTATCCCGCGGCGGACTTGTCGGAGCAAATATCCACCGCCGGCAAAGAGGCCTCCGGCACCAGCAATATGAAATTCTGCATGAACGGCGCCCTCACCATCGGCACCCTGGACGGGGCGAACGTGGAAATCCGGGACCGGGTGGGTTCGGAAAATTTTTTCCTGTTCGGCATGACCGAAGAAGAAGTCCAACAGCGGCAAAGTCAGGGATACCATCCTTACGACATCTACGCCGCCAACCCGGAACTCAAAGCCGTCATCGACCTGATCGCAGGCGGCAGTTTTTCCCGCGGGGATCGCGAACTCTTTCAACCCCTGGTGGGCAACCTGATGTACCACGATCCATTCCTGGTGCTGGCGGATTTTCAGTCCTATCTCGATTGCCAGTACCACGTGGGCGAGGTCTGGCGGGACAAGGAACACTGGACGCGTATGTCGATCTTGAATACCGCGCGCAGCGGCTATTTTTCCTCCGATCGCACGATACGGGAATATTGCCGGGATATTTGGCGGGTGGAATCGGAACCCATCGAGCTATTGTCGAACCGAGATTTCTATAATGGCTTGATGGAGGCAACCCGATCCCGGAAAGGAACCAGTCATGCTTAGATTCTGTTGCCATCCCGACCCGGGAATCGAGCCGATGGAGCGCTCGATCGGTGTCGAATGAGGCACGAGGCCGGGAAAGGAATAATTGTCGCAAACCCGACAAAACCGAAGACGATAGAGGGCGATGCAGGGGTTCCGCTTTTAACTATTGGTAATTCAAATGAGATTTGTTATTATTTGCATGTGAATGATCCCTGTTGTCATAGAGGTCTTTTCCATGTATGTATGTGTCTGTAAAGCGGTAACCGACGGGCAGATTCGCGATGCCATCGGCAAAGGTGTCTGTACCCGCAAGCAGTTGACCCAGTGTTTGGGGGTGGGGAAGGATTGCGGCAGGTGCAATCGACATATCCGGGAGATCTTCAGCGAAACGCTGCAGCGCGTCACACAACCGTCCGTGGAGCCGGAAACGCTTTGCCGGCAAAATCTCTAAGCAATTGAAGCGAGGGCATCTATGAAAGGGGATCAAAAAGTCATCGAGTATTTGAACAAAGCTCTGACCAACGAACTGACCGCCATCAATCAGTATTTTCTTCATGCCCGGATGTATAAAAACTGGGGCTTTGAGAAGCTGAACGAGAAGGAGTACCACGAATCCGTCGATGAGATGAAGCACGCCGACCGCCTCATCGAACGCATCCTGTTCCTGGAAGGGCTGCCCAACCTGCAGGATCTGGGTAAATTGCTGATCGGCGAAAATCCCCAGGAAATGCTCGACTGCGATCTCAAACTCGAACAGCAGGCGGTCCCGCTGCTCAAGGAAGCCATTGCCTATTGCGAAAACGTCGGCGACTACATCTCGCGGGAAATTTTCGAAGATATTCTGGAAAGCGAGGAAGATCATATCGATTGGTTGGAAACGCAACTGGAATTGATCGATAAAGTGGGACTGCAGAATTATTTACAGTCGCAAATGTAATTGTTGTCCTCTTCCCGGAACGATGGAGTTTCGATGGAAGATGCTGCGCCAATTTCCTTATTATTTTTCAGGTATGGAGGTTGCTTAATAGATGAAGTGTTCCGTGGTTCGCTGAAAGGAGCGAGGGAGGTACCCAACGCGCCTTATATCCTCGCCATGAATGACGAGGCTTTACGGCGCGTTGGGTAAAAGCCTTGCTAAACGGATTCGCTGGGAGTACCGTTTTATTGCGAGGGATGGAGAACTGGCGTTGGAATTTCTCTCCATCGGTGAACCCGCCATACCCCCCCTCGAATTGCTCCTGCTCGCGAGCCTCCAGACGGGTCGGAGGCGGATTTCGATCGAACCGATCGCGCAGGGCGCAAAACGAGCACCCGTGCGAGCCGAATGGTTCTGGGAATCTCGGCAATGACAACATGATTTAACGTTAAAAAGATGGGGTAACGAAAAATGAGAAAGGAAGGTGCCGCATTGCGCAACGCATTGATCATCGCTGGTACGCTTATCGCCTTGATCATTATCAGTATCCTGATCGCCAATTACGTTGTCTGAGTTTACGGGGGATCACCATGAAAAGACTTTGTTTTCTATCACCCGATGTGGACCACGCCCGCAAGGTAGTGGAGGATCTCAAGGCCAACGGCATACCCGAGAAACATATCTACGCAATCGCCAAATACGGTGTCGATATGGAGGACCTGCCCGACGCCGGTCCCGAGTCAGACGATTTCCTGGCCGCCTATCAACGAGGGATTGAACTGGGGGGTACCGCCGGGCTGCTGTTGGGCCTGACGGCCCTGGCTTTTCCGCCCAGCGGAATCGTCGTCGGCGGCGGTCTGGTGCTATTGATCGGACTGTGGGGAGCGGGCATTGGCGGACTGTTGACCGGGTTAGCGGGCGCAGCCTTTCCCAGTTCTCGGTTGAAATCCTTCGAGTCCGCCATTGACGAGGGCAAGATACTCCTGATGGCGGACGTACCCAAGGATGAGGTTGAAAAGTATGAAGCCTTAATCAAGAAACACGATCCGGAAGTGAGCGTCGAGGGTATCGAGCCGACAGCACCTCTGATCCCCAAATGAACTTGGGAACCCTATCAACGCATTAGGTCTCTCGCTGTGGCTGGCTTGCTGAAAGCTATTCTGGACGCTTATCTGTGGCAGGACTCAGGCCTCTTCGCAACAATGCCGTTAAGCTGTTCTACCATTGCGCGGTGCAAGAAATGCAACAGAAAAACGTCCTACTGACTTTTTTATCTGATTTCGAGCAGTTCCACGTCAAAAATCCGGGATCGATGGAACCAATCTGTCCACCGGCCCCGCGGCTAGACTATTGGAACTGCTGAACTCGGTACTCCGCACGACCCCGGGCCGCTCATGCCGCCCGGTAGAATCGAATTTGTCCAACCGTCCAAGAACATTCGGCTTGAGCGGAGTACGCGCGTTTGGATATCATTGCATACCGTGCCACCACTAGGGTGGCCGAATGCTCCACCGAATGGAAAACAAAAGGACCCGCATGCACCAGTCTGGCACCGCCGCCCGCTCTAGCGCCGTCAGCCGAGCCGCTGCTCATGTCGGCGCCGAGACCGAGCTCGATCGGGCGCTCGCCGAGGCGACCGACGCGCTGCTCGCCCTACAGCACGAAGAGGGCTGGTGGAACGGCGAAGTCGAGGCGAACCAGACGCTCGACGCGCAGTATATTTTCCTCCTCCACTACACGGGCTTGCTCGAGCGGCCCGAGTATCAGGACAAGGCGCGCCGACTGGCCAACTGGATCCGCCGGATGCAGCGGCCCGACGGCACGTGGGCGATCCACTACGACGCGCCTGGATGCATCTCGGTCACGACCGAGTCGTACACGGCGCTGAAGCTCCTTGGCGACCCCGCCGACGCGCCGCACATGGCCAAGGCACGCAAGTTCATACGCGCCCACGGCGGCCCGACGCGCACGCGCGTGCTGACCCGCTATCAGCTGGCCCTGTTGGGTGAGCTGGACTGGGTCGCTTGTCCCAGCCTCCCGGTCCAGTTGATGTTCGTGCCGCGTGTGAGCCGGTTCAACATCTACGAGCTGTCCTACTGGTCGCGCGTGTGCACCGTTCCGCTCGCGGTGCTGACCGACTACAAGAAGGTCGTCCCCGTCTCCGAGGGGCGAGGGATCTCCGAGCTGTATCCGGCGCCCGTCGACCCCGACGTCCTCTACGAAGGCGCCGAGGACATCCGCGGCGTGTCGAGGGCCCACTTCTTCGTCAAGGCGGACAAGGTCCTCAAGTGGTGCGAGCGACGCGGGATCAATCCCCTCCGCGAGCGCGCCCTCGCCAGGGCCAAGCGGTGGATCCTCGACCATCAGGACGATTCGGGCGACTGGGGCGGAATCTTCCCGGCGATCGCCAACTCCCTGCTGGCCTTGTACGTGATGGGCATGGATGTGGACGCCGACCCGTTTCTGCGGGGCATGCAGGCGCTGGAGCGGTTCGAGTGGCCCGATGAAGTCCGCGACGAGACGCACGTCGCGCCTTGCGTCTCGCCGGTGTGGGACACCGCCTGGAGCGTGCTGGCCCTCGTGGAGGCGGGTGTCCGACCCGACACCGACCCCGTGGCGCGCGCTTGCGACTGGCTCACTTCGATGCAGATTCAGCGTGAGGGTGACTGGGCGGTCAAGGCGAAGGACGTCCCGGCCGGCGGCTGGGCGTTCCAGTTCTACAACGACTTCTACCCCGATACCGATGACAGCGCGGTCGTCATGATGGCGCTCACGAACGGAAGCCCCGAGTCCGAGGGCGCCCGCCGCGCTGCCCTGGACCTCGCCCGCCGGTGGTTGCTGGGCCTCCAGAACGGCGACGGCGGCTGGGGCGCTTTCGAGCTCGAGGTCAACGACGAACGCTTCAACGAGATCCTCTACAACGACGAGAAGAACATGCTCGACCCGAGCACCGTCGACGTGACGGGCCGAATTCTCGAGATGCTCGGTGTGCTGGGGGCCTCGCGTTCGGATCCGGTCGTGCAGCGCGCCGAGGCCTACGTCCGCCGCGAGCAGGAGCCAGACGGCAGCTGGTGGGGTCGGTGGGGCGTGAATTACGTCTACGGCACCTGGTCGGTCGTCCGGGGTTTGGCGGCGCTCGGGGTTGGCCCCGACGACCCCGCCATGCGCGCCGCCGGCGATTGGCTCGAGCGTTACCAGCAGGACGACGGTGGCTTCGGCGAGTCGTGCGCGTCGTACCTGCCGGGCCACGAGGGCGAGACCTGTGCCCCGACCGCCGCCCAGACTGCGTGGGGGCTGATGGGCCTGATCAGCTGCGGCCGCGCCGCCGGCGACCCCGTCCGCCGGGCCGCCGATTGGTTGATCCGCAACCAGGAGGAGGACGGTCTGTGGTGCGAGAACGAATTCACCGGCACCGGCTTTCCCAACGCCTTCTACCTAAAGTACCACCACTACCCGAAATACTTCCCGGTACTCGCCCTGGCGGTATACCGGAACGCAAAGGCCAAGCGCGCCTTCACGCGCGCCGCGGCGCACCGACGCCTGCACGATGCGAAAACGGCCGATGGATCCCGCTGATCGAGGCCAAGACGATCGCGTCTCGACAGACCGTTCGAATATGTGATAATGGCGCTCACCGTCATCTTGCGAGCGATCGGCGCCATGATACTCATCCTTACCCCAGACATCGACATTGCCGGCGACGATTACCGTCGACTGATGGATCATCTCTCTCATCTGCCCAACATCAAGACCCGGATTCACCAGGAAATCGGCACTCAGCAGACCCTGACCGAGGTCTATCTCGTCGGCGATACCGCGGCGTTGGCAGTGGCGGCGATGGAGCAATTACCCGGCGTCGATCGGGTGGTGCGGGTCTCCGAGGAGTACCGGATCCTCGGCCGCCACCGGGACGATAAGCGTGCCACCTACTTCGACTACAACGGGGTGCGCTTCGGCCAGGACAATCTCCACGTCTTCGCGGGACTGTGCGCCGTGAACAGCCCCGAACACGTGGAAGCGATGATGAAGGCGCTCAAGGACAACGGCCAGGTATGCACGCGGATGGGCGCCTACAAACCCAGGACCAGTCCTTATTCATTTCAAGGGTACGGCAAGGCCTGCCTGCCTTATGTCTTCGAATTGGCGGGCAAATACGGTATCCGCGTGATCGCCATGGAGGTGACCCACGAGGCGCACGTGGCGGAGATCCACGAGGCGCTCGAGCAAACCGGTCATCCCACCGGGGTGATGCTGCAGATCGGCACCCGCAACACCCAGAACTTCGAGCTTTTGAAGAGCGTCGGTCGCCAGCGGGAATTTCCGGTGCTGTTCAAACGCGGTTTCGGGATCACCCTGGAGGAATCGCTCAACGCCGCCGAATATCTCGCCAGCGAAGGCAATCGCAAGGTGGTTTTCGGGCTCCGCGGGATGAAGACCAACATGGGTGATCCGCACCGGAATTTCGTCGACTTCGCCCATGTCCCCGTGGTCAAGCGCCTCACGCGCATGCCGGTGTGCATCGATCCGTCCCATTCGGTGGGCTCGCGGGAGAGCGATCCCGACGGGATTCTCGATGTTTTCCACGTCACCGCGCAGGGAGTGATCGCCGGTGCCAACATGATCCTGGTGGATTTCCACCCCGATCCCTCTCATGCATTGGTGGACGGACCGCAGGCCCTTCTGCTGGAAGAGCTTCCCTTATTCCTGGAAGACGTCCGAATCGCCCGCGAAGCCTACGAAAAGCGCCTTGCTCTGATAAACCTTCTGTGATAAGCCGGTCGGGTAGGGGGGTCGGTGCTTAATATTTCAATGATTGGGAGAAGTCCCGGGATAGGCAATGAAAATCGCATTATTCTCCACCAAGCCTTTCGACCGTCGTTTTTTCGAGCGGGCCAATGGAAAGGGAAGGCACGAGATCCATTTTCTGGAATCCCGCCTCAGCCCGGAGACGGTGGCGCTTGCGCGAGGTTATCCCTGTATCTGCGTGTTCGTTAACGACCAGTTGGATGCCGAGGTGATTTCCCGACTGGAAAGCGGCGGCACCCGCTTCATTGCCCTCCGCTGTGCCGGCTTCAACAACGTGGATCTTCACGCGCTCGCCCGAGCGAAGCTGAAGCTCGTGCATGTGCCGGCTTATTCCCCCCATGCCGTCGCCGAACACGCGGCGGCCCTGGTTCTGGGGCTCAATCGCCATCTTCCGAGGGCGTACAACCGGGTGCGGGAGGGCAACTTCTCCCTGAGCGGCCTGGAAGGCTTCAACCTGTTCGGCAAGACGGTGGGCGTGATCGGCACCGGTCGGATCGGGGCAACCTTCGCGCGCATCATGAAACACGGTTTCGGCTGCCGAGTGATCGCCTTTGATCCCTATATTAACGAAGAATGTCGGGAGATGGGCGTGGAATATCTCTCTCTTCATGAACTCTATGCAGTCTCGGATGTGATCAGCGTGCATTGTCCTCTGAATCCGAAAACCCACCACCTGATCAACGGCGAAGCCGTGGCGCGGATGAAGCGCGGAGTGATGCTGATCAACACCAGCCGGGGGGCGGTGATCGACACCCTGGCGGTAATCGAAGGGCTCAAGTCGGGCCGGGTGGGATCATTGGGGATCGATGTCTATGAACAGGAAGGCGACCTGTTTTTCGAGGATCTCTCCGACCAGGTCATTCAGGACGACGTCTTCGAGCGCCTGATCACCTTCCCCAACGTCCTGGTCACCGGCCATCAGGGGTTCTTTACCGAGGAGGCCCTGACCGCCATTGCCGAGGAGACGCTGGACAATATCAGCCGTCTGGAAGCCGGCGGGAAGTGCGAGAACGAGATCGTTCCCGAGCGCGTGCTGGCGAGGAACCGCTAACGAGTTGTTTTGTCGATCCTTGTCAGGTGTGACGGAACGCTTGCCTGCGACGATCTCACCGATGCGGCGCTGAGGCACCTCGATTTCCTTGGCCAGCCGGTACTGGGTGATGCCCATCGGTTTCAGGAATTCCTCCAAGAGAATTTCGCCTGGATGGACGGGCGGCAACTTCCCCGAGGATAGATCCGCCGCATCGGAAAAGTCCGTCCGTTCCAGATCTTCGGCACGAATGTTCATAAAACCTCTCAATGGTAATCCACAATCTCGACATTCCAGGCATGGCCGTCCCGCCACTCGAAGCAAACGCGCCATTGATTGTTGATGCGGATACTCCATTGACCCTCCCGGTCGCCGGAAAGTTTTTCCAGCCGGTTGCCGGGGGGAACACGCAATTCTTCCACGGAAGCAACCCGATTCAGAAGCGCCAGTTTCCGACACCCACCCGCTGGTGGAAGTCGTCACCATGAAAGAGCGCCCGGGTGGGCTATACCAAAACCTCGGCCATGTGATCGGCTACCACAGCCACCAGGACCCGTGTTCCATGCTGATCGTCCAGCCCACCGTGGCCGGACTCTCCCGGGTGGAGGACAGCTTTCAGAAATCCAGCCCGGGCTATTTCGTCCTGACGTGCCCCGACTGCGGTCTCGAGCACGTCCGCGGCTTCGAAACGGCGGAGATCAAGCAGCCCCGGATCGAGGCCGAAATCGGCGGCTGGGGCGTCGGCGAGGAAGCCTGGTCCATCGATCACCTCATCCTGCCGGGCGACCTGGTCCTAGGCCCGGTCTTGGCAGGCCCGTGCGGTTCGCCTCCCTGTTTTGCCAAGGCAGCGAGGTGGTTCCCAACTTCAAGCCTAGGAGAAACGTTATGAATGCACGCCTTCCTTCCACCCTTACTTTTGAGGGTACCGACCTTACTATCATCGACCGAGACGGGAAGCCATGGATCGCTGCCGCAGATCTAGCCCGAGCGTTGGGATACTCGGAAACCAGAAAAGTCACTCGCTTGTATTCCCGTCATCCCGACGAATTCAGCAAGGATATGACGCAAGTCATTGATGCATCATTGGCGCCCAAAATGGGCATTCGCATCTTCTCCCCCCGAGGCTGTCACCTCATCGCCATGCTCTCCCGAACCAACCGAGCCAAGACATTTCGCAAATGGGTCCTCGATGTACTGGAAAGCTTGGCGAACCAACCGCCCAAGCCTCTCCCTAAACTGCCACCCCAAACCGAACCCGACCTCGGCTCCAAGACCCGCCAAGAGATCGACCGCCGCGCCCAGGAATTGTCCGTCGAAGCGTTCCAGCGTGCCCGCGACGCCCTGGAGGACCTGGCCCGACAATGGAAGCAGCTTCAACCGCACATTTCGGACGGCGGGCTAGCCGAATTCATCCAGGCGCGCGATCTTCGCCGCGAAAATTATCTGGTGGTCCGCAGCCTTGCGTTCTATGGCATGACCGAAAAAATGGCCAGGCTGGGTCCTTTGGTGAAGGAGATTCAGGAGGCCATCCATGAGTTGGAGGAGGAGACCGGTGTGAAATGCTATAGCCATTGATGGATGATTGCCGGGCGCCGGGATGCGCCTGGACGGCGAGGTTCCCGGCGATTAAGACGCTCCAGGACTATGATTTCGAGTTCGCTACCGGCGCTCCCCGAGCGCAGCTTTTGGAACTGACCTCGCTGGCCTTCATCGAGCGAGCCGAGAATATCATCCTGCTCGGCCCCAGCGGGGTGGGCAAAACCCATCTGGCGATTGCGCTGGGCTATCTGGCCACCCAGGCGGGCATCAAGACACGCTTTCTCAGCGCCGCCGACCTGATGTTGCAACTGGAAACCGCCCAACGTCAGGGCCGCTACAAGGAATTCATGCGCCGCAGCGTTAGCCATCACCGGCTGTTGATCATCGACGAGATCGGCTACCTGCCTCTGTCCCGCGAGCAGGCCAACCACTTCTTCCAGGTGGTGGCCAAGCGCTATGAGAAAGGTTCAGTGATCCTCACCTCCAATTTGACCTTCGGACAATGGGATCAAGCCTTTGCGGGAGATACCGAGCTGACGGCGGCGCTCCTGGACCGTCTGCTGCATCATTCCCATGTGGTGCAGATTCAGGGGGAAAGCTTTCGGCTGAGGGAGAAACGTCAGGCCGGCGTGTTTCCGGCCTCCAAAACCAGGGACGGTTCAAGATAACCGGGTGGGTCAGATTTCAATCGGTGGATTTTGCCAAAGTGGGTCACTTTTCAATCGGTGTTGACAAAGTCTTGATTCACTGTACGGCAGCTGCTGCTATGCTGAAAAAGTAGCAGGCTAGGGGGGGTAAGTAAGGATGTATGGTTCAGCTGCTGTCCGCTGCTTTACTTCCCGATTTGATAGCCGCCGCGCTTTGCGCTTTAGCTATTAATCCATTCGAGCCACGGCGATTCTGAGCAAGTGTCTAAATAAAAATCGCTTGCCTGTGATGCTCGAGGCTCAACAGCTGATCCGTTAAAGCACACAGAGTCTTCCACGGCCTCCATCCCTTATTCCGTTTCCTGTACTTCTCGGTATCCTTTGCTTGTAATTTTGTACTCGGCTAGAATGTAGTTGTGAGCGCCAAACTAATTTTTAAAATTTGTTGAATTACAGATGGTTAGTTCTCTTTATTGTAAATATGGTGGTGGTAGGAATGAATTTTAATCTCAGACTTGTGAGTCCTAGCTTTGATTCTCCCCTTACAGACACGTTGATAGAGCTGAATCATTTGAGAAAGCTACGCCTGCAGGGGACGACTGCGCCTTGGATCTTTTTTCAGCTCAAGAACATTTTCCATATTCTTGAAAGCGTAGGGTCTGCGAGGATAGAGGGGAATAGGACTACGATTTCTGAGTACATCGAGAGAAAAATCGAGAATAAAGAACGCTCAAGTGAAAGATTTTCCGAAATTGCAAACGTTGAAGCAGCAATGGATTTTATTGAGAAGAATATTGATGAAGGCTCTGATATTACTCACCATTTTGTCCGAGAACTTCACCGCTTAGTAGTCAGCAACTTAACTCGAGAAGGGGACAAAACCCCTGGAGCTTATCGTACTTGGAACGTAGAGATTACAGAATCCTCACACATACCACCTGAGCACTTTCAAGTTCAATCCTACATGGATGAGTTGTTGGAGTTTGTGAACAAAAAAGATCCGGACAAGTATGATCTTCTTAAAACCGCGATCGCTCATCACCGGTTTACCTGGATTCATCCTTTCGGTAATGGAAATGGGCGAGTCGTCAGGTTGCTCACTTATGTATTGCTGATAAAATATGGGTTTAACGTAAAGGATGGCAAGATACTTAATCCGACAGCTGTCTTTTGTAACGATAGAGATTTCTATTACGAAAGACTATCTGAGGCGGATACAGGTACTGATGAAGCGCTACTTAAGTGGTGTGAATACGTTCTTACAGGGATTCTCCAGGAGGTTACTAAAGTAAATAACCTTCTGGACTTTGACATCTTATATAAAAAAATATTAGTTCCAACGCTTAATTTGGCGATTGATCGCGGTTATATCAATAAAGATGAGGCTAAAGTTCTAAGTGTAGGGATAAAGAAACAGTATTTTAAAGCTGGTGAGCTGGATGATGCCTTGGAAGGGCTAACCACTAGGCAGCGCACACATCTAATAAAAAAAATGAAAGATTCTGGTTTTATCAGGCCGCTCAAAGAAAATGGACGAACATATTATGTGAGCTTTATGAATAATTTCCTCATGAGAAGCCTGATTCAGATTCTGGAGAAAGAAAACTTTATTCCACCAATCAATCAATAGCGCTTTAACATGTAGAAATTAAATTCTATAAATTTCATACGTTAATAATAGCATAGACAGAATCGGTCTAGGACTGATTCTGTGTCTGAGGTGATTCATGACATTCAGTAAGCGAATGGGCATCGTTGAACGGAGCACGCTGTTGCAGCGTGATTCGATGAATGCCGAACTTCGTAACTCACTCTGGAATGTGCTGGATGAGGTGGTTTGGAGTTCATCTGACTTTATGTATTACCAACATGGCGAGGAAGCGATTTATGGTTTTAGTAAGGTGCTTTGGTTTCATTATTTTAAGCGCCCTATCGATGAGCGCCTCAATCGCTTGGGTTATATCTTGAAGGAGATTCGCGCTTACTTGTCGTGTCCCGGATGATTGACGACACGTTTATGAAACAAGTGTGGGTGTGATCTTTGCCAATATTAAGGGTCAGAGTAACATTTACCGGCTATTATAATTAAATATATAAATATTACTTTGACCCTTAATATTGTTCCAGCAATGGGACACCCGCCTCAACCAGATGGCGAAAGCACCACTTCAGGAGGAGAAATTCTACACTCAGCAAGACGTTTCACTTCTTTTGGGCTCACCCCCATCGAAGTGTGAGCAACTTCCAAATGCAAGTCCGAAGATCGGTATCTATCTAGAAGCGGACGAGCCAATAAGCAAGTTCATCGTCCCAGGTAGTCCGGCAGCGGTCGCCGGGATTGAACCGGGTTTCCCAACTTCGACACTTCCTCCTCCCCCATTTCTGATATAAGCCAGTAATGACAGGCGTTCCCGATGTTTTGTGCGGCGATTCTTGTAGTGCCATCTTTTTCGTATATATCTCTTTATGTATGGATATATGGAGGGCGTAATGTCATGCCATGTATGTTCGTGTATCCAACTCCGGCGGCCGAAAATATCTACGTCTGGTCGAATCCTATCGGGACGAAAACGGCCGAGTTCGCCAGCGTCACATCGCCCAGCTCGGCCGCTTGGATGAACTGGACGAAGGCCAAATCAACGGGCTGATTCAGAGCCTGCGCCGCTTTAGCGGAACGGAAGTGCCCGAGGCGCACGAAGGGATCTCTCCTCAGTTCGAACGGGCCCTCGAAGTGGGTCCCACTTGGCTCTTGACGGAACTGTGGGAGACCTTGGGGTTGGGGCCGATGCTCCGTCAGGCGTTGCGTTCGGGTCGGCGGCGATTCGACGGCGAGGCGGCGGTGCGGTTGATGGTGTTCAATCGCCTGTGCGATCCGGAGAGCAAGCTGGGCTTGCTGCGTTGGCTGGAACAAGTGGTGGTACCGGGCATCGATGGCTCGCGGATTTCCCATCCGCACTTATTGCGGACGATGGATGCCCTGATGGCCAAGCGGGAAGCCATCCACAAGGCGTTGAGCCGCCGCTTGCTGCCTTTGCTGGATCGGGAAGTCTCGGTGGTCTTTTACGATTTGACCACGATCCGGATTCAGGGCGGGGGTAAAGTGGCAGACGATCTGAGGCGTTACGGCCTGAGCAAGGAACTGAAAGGCCCCGCCCGCCACGTGTTGGGGCTGGTCCAGACCGCCGACGGCTTGCCGCTCGATTTCGAGCTGTTCGAGGGCAACGTCGCCGAAGTCAAAACCCTGTTGCCGATGCTCGAGCGTTGCCTTCAGCAATACCCCATCGAACGGGTGATCGTGGTGGCCGACCGGGGACTGCTGAGCTTGGATAACGTGGCCGACCTGGAACAACTGACCCTGGCCGATGGCCGCCGGCTCGACTATATTCTGGCGGTGCCCGCCGGTCGTTACCGGGATTTTGCCGAGTGCATCGATGGGGTGGCCTTTGCCGGGGAAAGCGAAAGCGTGCGCGAGGATCGACTCGACGGCCGCCGGGTCGTGGTCGCCCACGATCCGGAAAGGGCCCAAATCCAACGGGAACGGCGACGCCGCAAACTCGATGAATTAGTCGCCTTGGGGGATCGGTTGGCCCAAAAGCTCGACGCCCAGGATGCCGGTCAGACCGAACGCGGCCGCCGGGCGAGCGATCGGGGCGCCTATAGCCGCTTCGCTCGGGCCGTCCATGAGGCCCACTTCAGCCGCTATATCCATACCGAACTCGACAGCGACCGGTTCACCTTCCGCGTCAACGAACCGGCATTGGCGCGATCGGAAAGGCTCGACGGCAAGCGGGTGCTGCTCACCAACGCCTGGGACTTCCAGGCCGAAGACATCGTCGCCCGTTACAAAGCCCTGGCGGACATCGAGCGTGGCTTCCGGGTGCTCAAGCAGGACATCGAAATCGCTCCGGTCTATCACTACAAACCGGACCGGATCCGCGCCCATGCCCTGATTTGTTTCCTGGCGCTACTGATGCACCGGGTTATGCGCCGCCGCCTCAGGCAATGCCACGCGCCTTTCAGCGTCGAGCGCGCCCTGGAAAAACTGCGGGCCATTCAGCTGCATCAAGTCCAGATCGGCTACCGGACATTCCGAGGCCTGACCCAAATGACCGCCGAACAACTCGATCTGTTCAAAACCATGGAGGTCTCTCAACCCAAGATCGACGCCTTGTAGTGCAAAAATTAAAAACAGGGGTCAATAAAAACAAATACTTACACCCCTAACTGTCGAACTTGGGGGGCGGGATCGTCCACATCACCGGGGCGCACAGCGCGCGGGTTTCGCCGGATCACCGTCCGCCTGGTGCTGTTCGACGAAGTGGACGGCTACCCCAGTTGGCGCTTATGCCGCAATACCCCCCCCCGCTGCGGATCGGAGATGGTGCTGAGAACCGCCAGGCGGGGAGAGGGGAAAGGTACTCGGTTTTGGGGCTGCGCCGGCTTTCCGAGGTACCGGGGAACGCGGGCGGCTTAGAGGTTAAAAGGTGATACCCAGGTGTTTCTCGGCACAGCTTTGACAGATTTCTTGGTCAAGCATGTGGCCGGCGTTCATTCGTTCTCTGCAATATCCACAGACACGGAAAAACCGCGGCGTTTCAAGCGCCTTCATTTGGGCTGCCGCCAGACGCTCGGCCGTGGGACATTTGGACCACCGGCGGAAAACCTTCCAACTGAAGTCTGGATCATGGGGGCCGTTCCATGTGACCACGCCTACTTCGAGAATGGTTTTGCCGTCCCTTTCCACCAGTCGCATGAAGTCGGCAATCAGTTCATCGTTGGTCATCACACATGATCTCCGAATATTGCTGCCACACCGCACGCTCAGGGCAGGAAGCGGCATAGTCAGAATGAGCGGGCTTCCCCCGAGAATCTGTTCTGTGTACAGAATTCCTGCGGCGTTGGCAACTGTCTGAATGTGAAACCTAGCCATAATCGCCCAATCGCCAAACTATGTCATATCACATAGTGCTGTGTGATATGACACACCTTTGCATGTTTTAGGTGCGCCTCCATTTCCCAATAATCCTATGCGTATCAAGGGGTTGTTGTAAGTGGTATGGTACTTGCAATCAATCATGATCGACTGATACTCGAAACCATCCGTCGCGATGGAAAAACTTCGAGATTTGCCGGTGAATCATGAGGGAGCGCTTTCGCCGGAAAAAGCCGCGAATGTGCCCGGTCCGGTGGTCCATCGATTGGAACGGTGCAGAGAAAGCGGCTCGAGGTGCCTGATCTGTCAATAACCTGCAACTTGGGAAGGAAGGTATAGGAGTTGAGTGGGAGCGGATTTCGTAATCAATTATTATTAAGAGCGAGATGAAAATGACGATTAAATTCTCAGTTAAGGCCGTTTTAATATCCTCGGCGCTAACCTTTAAGTCCTTCGCAACAAATTGACATGCATTAAAATGACGTTTTTTTGAACTGAGGGACAAGCGGACAATGGGCGTGAAAGCGATAGAATTGAGCGAAGGCGAGCGGGAAACGCTGCGGGCGATTATCAAAAAAGGCGTGGATTGGCGGGAGCGTGACCGAGCGGAAACGATCTTGGCCTTGTCGGAGGGGCGGACGGTGGCGGAGGTTGCGGAAACGCAAGGGGTGAAGCCGGAAACGGTGCGGGTGCGGCGGCGGAAATGGCTGAAAAGAGGTTTTGCGAGCTTGCCGGACCGGCAACGCAGCGGGGCGCCCAGCAAACTGACGGACGAACACCGCGTGCAGTTGAGGTGCTGGGTCGAGGCGGAGCCGTTGACGGCGCGCGTCCTACTGACGCGGCTGGAGCGGGAATTTGGCGTGAAGATCGGCGCGACGACGCTGCGCAACGAATTGAAGCGCCTGGGCTATGTCTGGAAGCGCACGCGCTACTGTTTAAAAAAAAGCGTGATGAAGGACGTTTTGAGCAAGCCCAGCGGGATATCGCCGAACTGATGACCCAGGCCCAGGCGGGTGCAATCGAACTGGCTTACGTGGACGAGGCGGGTTTTGCGCCGCAACCGCCGAACCGCTCGGCGTGGACGGCGAAAGGCGAGACGCACGCCGTTGCACCCAAGCGGGCAAAGCGTCTGAACGTGATCGGCGCGTTACTGTCGTCGGGCAGACTGTTTATGACCAAACTGTGGTGGAACGTCAGCGGACTGTACTTTTTTGCCTTCCTGATGGCGCTCGTGGAGCGTGTCAAGAAGCCGTTGGTGGTGATTTTGGATAACGCCTCGATCCATACCGCCAAGTCCTTGCAGCCATATTGGGAACTGCTGGAAGAAAAAGGGTTGCGTTTCTACTTCCTGCCCCCTTATAGCCCGGAGTTGAACCGCATCGAAATGTTATGGCGTAAGATGAAATACGAATGGCTCCCGTTCAAGACGTTCACGCCGGAAGAACTCGAACAGGCAATCGGTGAAATCGGGGCCGGTTTTGGCTCGGAATACATGCTGACTTTCTGATAAGCACTTAACGCCTCCGTCAATGCGGAAGATACGTGGGTCAACGATGACAATATTCTCGAACCGGGAACCACGATTCAGGCGATCGCCGCAAATTCCAACAAGAACAGCTACACCGGTAATCCGGCTTTGGATAATTTGGCTTGGGGCATGCAGGGCACTTGGCTTAGTTTTGAAGTGAAGGAACCGAGCGATGTGCTTATCTCGTTATCGTCGGCATCGGGAAATGCGCCAGGGTTCACGGTCTATCGAACCGATGGTCCTTTTACGGGGGAAGGTACGGGAGTAAGTAATAAAAATGGTACCGAAGGGTCCATCCATGCCTTCAATCAAGTCGCGCAGGCGGGGGAGCAGGGCATCATTTGGGCGACGGATGACGATGTATCCGATTCATTGGAAGGAAATACCACAGAACAGGGGATCGTTGAAACGCTGGGATATGTCAATGGATCCGGAAAAAATTACGAGAATTTTTACGGCTATCAAGTCGCGGCCGGCGCACACGATTTAAGCATCAGTAACGAATATGAAAATGGTGTTTTCGGTAGTGTCAGCCACTCTTCCGGTGTGGATGGAAATACCAACTACGCCAATTTAACGCTGCTGAATTTGCAAGCCGGTTATTACACGATATTTCTTGGCGGAACGGACACGGACGGCATCGATACCCCCATCGATGTCAAAGTTTCGGGAGTTCCCTTATCGCCGGCCGATTGCTTGTTGAACTGGGAAGAAAAAGAAAATCCGACGTTATATCCCAGAAGTTCGGGGGCCGAGCCAAAGGGTTTGGTATCTCAGACCAAGCTTCAATACTATGTCCGTTATTATTCTGAAACCAATACCTATCTTGGCGTTTCCTCCGATAACCATGTTTATTCTTTAGGTCCCAATGATCCGGAACCGGTGGATTTGGGCCTTGTTTCGGAAATGCTGCCGGAAACCTGTCAATAAGAAGGCTGAGGATATTAGCCGGACATGGACAAATGCCCGGCTAATATCCTTCTGCACAATCAATTTTGGTTAGGGGTTTTATCGATACGCCTATTTCAGGCGAAAGCGGGCGCATCGATGGGGGTGTCGAGTGATCCCTGCCAGGCATACGCGCCAACTTAAGCCATAACCGACTGATTTATTAGGCATTGCTCAATCCTTGTTTCCTGCAATGCGCCAATAATTCGATCACCGGCCCCGGAAGCGTCTGCAATGCCCTTTTCCGTGGTCGCTCCATCATGACTTTCCGGCACGGATCGTAGTTTTGCGTTTGCCAATGCCACGGCGCCTGAATGGCCGTATCGATCGCTTGTTTGAGCAGTTGCCACAGGCGCCACCCGGTTCCCTGGCGCGGCCGGTCCAGACAGGTCCATTGCCGGCCAAAGCGTTGGCCGGCCAATTGTTCCAACACCAGGGTATAGAGCAGTTTGCCGTACAAATACACCCGGGCCAGTTCGCTTCCCTGTCGAGCCCGCAGCCGATCCCACGCCAACAGGCTTTTCAGGCGCTTGATATACAGTTCCACCTGCCAGCGCAGCCGGTACAATTCGCCGAGGGTTTCGGTAGGGAGCAGTTCCGGCGGCAGATGGGTCAGTACCAGCACCCAACCGGCCAGGGACAAGGCCGCTTTCGACGGTGTATAGCCTTTTTTTTGCCTGGCGTCTCAGTCGCTGCCGGGCCTTTTCCGCCTCGGCCGGGGGCAGGGGCAAGGCATGCAGCGTCATGTCGACGTACGCTTTTCGTTTCGCATCGATCACCCGGACCGGCCGGCGCTGACAGGTCTTTCGGTTCTGAAGCCAGTCATACACGTCCACCTTGCGCAGGGATTCGTCGTACAGGTTCATGCCATGCGGGTTGTATCGCAAGACCACGCTCACCCCATGCTCACCCGCACGGATCAGGCTCAAAGGCTGGTTGTAGCCACGATCCACGACCACCACATCCCCGGATTGAAAAGGGAAATGATCCAGGCTTTCCCCCGTATGAGCATCGCTGACTTCGACCGTCACCAGCTCCAACTTCACCAGGTCAATGGCCAAATGCAGCCGATAACTGATCCCGGAGGCGCCGGGCACCTGAACCGTGCTGCCATCCGCGATCAAAAACCGCAAATGTCCCGGGGGCAGGCCAACTTGGCCTGCTTCATGCAGGTGCTGACACATCGCCTTCAGCCACGGACCCTGACTGCCTGACAAAACTCATTTTTCCATGCAAAATCAGTCATGTAGTGGAGTCAGGGATACAAAAGGTATATTGCCAAGGTAATTCCTCCATCCAGCGCGAACGATCCGAGGCCGTAGGCACGGGAGCGGGGTCGTCGGCGGAAGGCAACCACAACCGATCGATAAGCGCCTTCCCGCAAGCCAGGGCATGGTGGATCCAGTTCCAGCCGATACGGGCATAGCTCAAGCCCCGACACCAATGCGGATCGACGGTTCTACGCTGCCCCTCGGCTACCACTGCCGTCCCCTGACAGGTCACGATCCAGGTGGCCACCGCCATCACAAAGCACAGCCGATCCAAGACCTCGGCTTGCCGAAGCCGGGAAGACGCCCATTGAAACCCATTGGATTTATGGTCCAGAAACCCTTCCTCGATGGCAAAACGCTTGCCGTAATCGGCGAGGGTCGTTTCATCGGTCCATTCATCGCTCAGGATCAGCCAGGGTTCCTTGGCGCCTTTTTCCCAACCCACGGCCACGTTCACCGCTTCATGCACCTTCCAGAGATAAACAGTGTGGTAATAACGCACCTGGCCGGCATCCACGCACCACTTCAGCGGGCGGTAACCAGCGCCGCTCCATCGCCAAGCCGGCGTATTGCGCTTCATCCGAATCCGGCAGTGCCAATCCGGTGTCCGTTTGATCCAGCGCACCAACTGCAGATGACAAAATCCACGATCGGCCAGCAAAATCACCTCAAAACCTTTCAGGCGGGAGACACTTTGCGCCAGAACCGAGCGGTAGACCTGAAAGGCCACGCTGGCACTGGGTTGCCGTTTCACCTTCCAGGCCACCGGAATCGCCCGACCCCGATACACCAACGCCACTTGAATCACACAGAAACTATTCCATAGCATCGTCGTATCCAAGGCCACGTATACGCGGCGTTCCTCGCCCGTCGGTAACCACCCTTTCAACAGCCCCGCATACACCTCATTCACATCGATCCGTCCGTTACTCAACCAACGCCGGAATCGCCGCTCAATGCTTTGGGCATAGCGGGCGCGGCTGTCCACATACACCACCCACCGGCTCAAACCGATGCCCCCACTCAACAACAATCCTGCGATCATCCAAGCGACCGTCGAAAGATGTCGCATATCTCGCCACGGCGCTTGTTTCAAAACCTGGGTTACCGTAACGTACATCCGTGTGGAAGGGTTGTTCATGGGCAATTTCGTCCTTTATCAATCATCATCTCGGACGATCTACCCTACAATCCTTCCGCGCCCTCCGCGAGTTTTGTCAGGCAGCCAGGCCACGGACCACAAGCCTTCAACCGCTTATGGACGGCCGTGTCGGTGATCTGTTCTTGCAGCAGCGTCACCCTGCCGGCCGTCCCTCTCAGACTCAGATCCACTCCGCAATACAGCATCACCACCTGCAGCAACTGGAGGGGACTGGTGATCTTGCGCCCCCGGACAAAGGCCCGGAATTCATAGGCCATCGCTTCATAGTCTTCAGGCAACGCTTGCACAAACTGCTCGAATGCGATATCAACACGGTTCGGAAGTGACGACATCTCCGGCTCCTTCAATTTGGTCGTTGAAAAAGCTGAGATCATGCCGTCACTTCCCCCTAAAAATCAATGCCTTATGCGCTTAAGTTGGCGCGTATGTCCCTGCCAGGTTAGTTGATTGGGTGTTGTGTCTTGTACCGAAGTTAGGCGCTTATCGCCGAAGTCCATATGACCCTATTTTATCGTTGGCTATTGTGTTGGTTGTTGCTATCGCCATCGTCGAGCGCCATAGCGGCCGATGAATTGCCGCTTGGACCGATGCCGATCAGCCTGAAGCATTTGCCGGTACCCGAAGTACCGGGATTGCTGGATGGACCTGATCCCATTGTGGTGGACAAAACGGCCGCGATCGCGTTGGGAAAAGCATTGTTTTGGGATGCCAACGTCGGCAGCGACGGAATGGCCTGCGCTTCTTGTCACTTCCACGCGGGCGCCGATCGGCGCATAAAAAATCAAATGGCCCCGTCCGGACAATCCGGACCGATTGACCAGGATTTTTCTGGCTTTGCGGCAAACCGCACCTTGGGCATTGACGATTTTCCCCTGCATCGCAGACAGGATCCGTTGCAAGAATTGTCTCCGGTTGTGCTCGACAGCGATGTGGTGATTGGCTCCGCAGGCACGTTTGGCGGGGAGTACAGGGGTGTGGACCTCGATGACAGTGGCATCGAGGATTGCCAACGCACGGTCGATGAAATTTTCCATGTGGGGCCCTACGGCACTCGGCGAGTCACCTCGAGGAACGCACCAAGCGTGATCAATTCGGTTTTCAACCATCGCAATTTTTGGGATGGCCGAGCAAATCATATATTCAATGGCAGTAGTCCTTGGGGGGATCGCGATCCGGATGCCGGTGTATGGGTAATGAATAAGGAAGGAACCGTCAGCAAGCAACGCTTGCATTTGTTAAATGCCTCACTGGCCTCGCTCGCAACGTCGCCGCCTCTGAATACCAACGAAATGAGTTGCAGTCAGCGATCGTTGCCGGATATCGGCAGAAAGTTGCTGCACCGCCGACCCTTGGCGAGGCAAAAGGTTCATTGGAATGACAGCGTGTTAGGGCGTTGGAGTCCGAGCCGGCCGGGCAAGCTGTTGCCGGGGCTCGAAACGACCTATGAGGCGTTAATTAAGAAGGCTTTCAACCGCAAATTTTGGTCCTACGAAGGAGCCGGTGAATTCGGCGGCCCTCTCAAGGGACAAGCTTACCGCCAAATAGAAGCAAACTTTGCCATGTTTTTTGGGCTGGCGATCCAGCTTTATGAAAGCACTTTGATATCCGATGAGTCGCCATTCGATAATAGCCGGCGCGACGCGAATAATGTACCGGTCGATCTCAGCGAATCCGAGTTGCGTGGTTTGACGCAATTCAGGCTCAACTTATGTTCCCATTGTCACTTGGGCCCCAATTTTACTTCCGCATCGGTGAATGCCAATGCAGCTTTAGCAAAGGCCCGCCCAGAAGTATTCGGAGAGCCCGGCAACAAAATCAGCACCACAACCAATGTGGTCAATCGCATCCCGGTATTTGCGCGCAATAAGGCGATGTTGGTGTTTTCCGATACCGGCTTCGCATCTACCGGCGTCGCCAAGGAAGCAGCGGACATCGGATTGGGTGGCGTTGATGTTTTTGGCACCCCCTTGTCTTTCAGCGAGCAATATTTTCAATATTTGGCGGGTAACGATACGGGAGTAAAGGATGATGCGGTCCGTCAGGTCCGCGCCTGTGATTTCCAAGCGCCATTCGCGATCAATTTCGAGCCGCCATATATTGCCACAAGCTTATTTACCGTCGCTGATGGCATTCGGCCCATACGCGCCAACTTAAGCGCATAAGGCATTGATTTTTAGGGGGAAGTGACGGCATGATCTCAGCTTTTTCAACGACCAAATTGAAGGAGCCGGAGATGTCGTCACTTCCGAACCGTGTTGATATCGCATTCGAGCAGTTTGTGCAAGCGTTGCCTGAAGACTATGAAGCGATGGCCTATGAATTCCGGGCCTTTGTCCGGGGGCGCAAGATCACCAGTCCCCTCCAGTTGCTGCAGGTGGTGATGCTGTATTGCGGAGTGGATCTGAGTCTGAGAGGGACGGCCGGCAGGGTGACGCTGCTGCAAGAACAGATCACCGACACGGCCGTCCATAAGCGGTTGAAGGCTTGTGGTCCGTGGCTGAAGGCGATGTGTCAGCACCTGCATGAAGCAGGCCAAGTTGGCCTGCCCCCGGGACATTTGCGGTTTTTGATCGCGGATGGCAGCACGGTTCAGGTGCCCGGCGCCTCCGGGATCAGTTATCGGCTGCATTTGGCCATTGACCTGGTGAAGTTGGAGCTGGTGACGGTCGAAGTCAGCGATGCTCATACGGGGGAAAGCCTGGATCATTTCCCTTTTCAATCCGGGGATGTGGTGGTCGTGGATCGTGGCTACAACCAGCCTTTGAGCCTGATCCGTGCGGGTGAGCATGGGGTGAGCGTGGTCTTGCGATACAACCCGCATGGCATGAACCTGTACGACGAATCCCTGCGCAAGGTGGACGTGTATGACTGGCTTCAGAACCGAAAGACCTGTCAGCGCCGGCCGGTCCGGGTGATCGATGCGAAACGAAAAGCGTACGTCGACATGACGCTGCATGCCTTGCCCCTGCCCCCGGCCGAGGCGGAAAAGGCCCGGCAGCGACTGAGACGCCAGGCAAAAAAAAGGCTATACACCGTCGAAAGCGGCCTTGTCCCTGGCCGGTTGGGTGCTGGTACTGACCCATCTGCCGCCGGAACTGCTCCCTACCGAAACCCTCGGCGAATTGTACCGGCTGCGCTGGCAGGTGGAACTGTATATCAAGCGCCTGAAAAGCCTGTTGGCGTGGGATCGGCTGCGGGCTCGACAGGGAAGCGAACTGGCCCGGGTGTATTTGTACGGCAAACTGCTCTATACCCTGGTGTTGGAACAATTGGCCGGCCAACGCTTTGGCCGGCAATGGACCTGTCTGGACCGGCCGCGCCAGGGAACCGGGTGGCGCCTGTGGCAACTGCTCAAACAAGCGATCGATACGGCCATTCAGGCGCCGTGGCATTGGCAAACGCAAAACTACGATCCGTGCCGGAAAGTCATGATGGAGCGACCACGGAAAAGGGCATTGCAGACGCTTCCGGGGCCGGTGATCGAATTATTGGCGCATTGCAGGAAACAAGGATTGAGCAATGCCTAATAAATCAGTCGGTTATGGCTTAAGTTGGCGCGTATGCCCTATATGCATAACGGGGGTATGGCAACCTTGGAGCAAGTGATTAATTTTTATGCAAGAGGGGGAAATTTTTCCAATGATGCCAAGGAAGTCACCCTCGTCTTTCCTTTACCCCGATTGAAATATTCCGACCAGAATCGTAAAGATCTTATCGCATTTTTAAAAACATTGACCGATGATCGGGTTCGTTATCAAAGGGCACCGTTCGATCATCCGGAACTCATTGTTCCGCACGGGCATGAAGGCGATGAGACGATGGTTGATTATTACGATATGTATCCTGATTTCGCTAAAGATGGAATGCTCGTGCTTCCAGCCGTGGGGGCATCCGGAACAGATCATCCGTTGCAACCCTTCGCCTATTATCTAGCAGACCATACGCAATAATCGTGATCATCGGAAATGCCGCGACACAAATTGTTTTAAATTCCGAGCGCCGGCGTCCCGCCCCCCAGAGGCCAATCCTTCCAGTCGATTTTTAAAGACAATTGTATCTATTCTTGCCTTTCGATATTGCACCGTTGAATCCTGAGAATCTTGATGAAAAACAACAAAGCATTATTGCTGACGATTTCGGCCGGGCTATGTGTTTTTACAACCGCCAATGCCGAAGAACAAAATGAACATTTAACACCCAATGATCATTCCTTCATCTACTTGGATGAGCTCATAATCAAAGAAGATCTGATCGATGGCGGGATTTTATCGAAAGAAACGATTAAAAAAGAAGAGATTGTGAGAAAACAATCCCGCATTTCCGATACGGCGAAATTACTGGAAGACACGTCAGGCATCAGCTTGCAAGCCGGCGGCGGCGTCTCTTCAATACCCGTCATGCGCGGTCTCAATGATAATCGCATCAAAATTGATGTGAATGGCATGACCGTTAACTCAATTTGCCCAAATCATATGAACCCGCCGCTGGCGAATATCGACCGTAGCAATATCGGCAGCATTACCGTCATCAAAGGGATAACGCCCGTTAGCATGGGAGGTGACAGCATCGCGGGAACTATTTCGGTGGAGTCTCCCGAACCCGAGTTTTCTGAACCCGGCGAAGCGCTTTTGATCACAGGGCGGGTTTCCTCTTTCTATCGCAGTAATGGCGATTCCTATGGGGGAACGATTGCTGCGGGCCTTGCCAATGAAAATTTAAGATTTGACTACACGGGGTCCCATACGCAAAGCAATAATTACGAGGACGGCACTGGAAGCAATATCAAATCAACCAATTATAAGAATCAAAATCATGCCGCCAGCTTGGCCATGAAGTTTGATTCGCATTTGTTGGAAATCAAAGGTGGGCAGCAACATATTCCCTTTGAAGGGTTTCCAACCGCTCGAATGGATATGACCAATAACGATAGTATTTTCGGAAATGTCCACTATCAAGGTTTTTTCGATTGGGGCAACCTGGACGGAAAACTGTATATCGGGAGAACCAATCATACCATGAACTTTGGATCCGATAGAGATGCGCCGGAACCCATGCCGATGAAGACGCGGGGCAAGCATCACGGGTTCAATCTGCAAGCCGAGATTCCTTTCCAACAGGACGATACCTTTCGCTTCGGTTCCGAATTTCACAGTAGCAAAATTAAGGACTATTGGCCGCCGACATCCTTATTGCCAAGCATGATGGGTCCCGAAACGTTCATTAACCTCAATAATGCCATACGGGACCGCTTCGGCGCGTTTGCCGAATGGGAAAGATTCTGGACCGACGAGTGGAGAACCATGCTAGGTCTGCGATACGACCATACCACGACCGATACCGGCGATGCGGAACCCTATAACAATATTACCGATGATTTCGAGCAAGCGGCCGCCTTTAATTCGCTGAATCATGAACGCAACTTTAGTACCTTCGATGTCACTGCCTTAGTGCAATATACGCCGAATCATTGGGGCAGCTATAGTCTTGGTTATGCGCGAAAAAACCGCGCTCCATCGCTTCATGAGCTATATCCATGGAGTACCAGTCCCATGCCGATGACCATGATCGGTTGGTTCGGTGATGGTAACGGTTATGTGGGAAATATCGATTTAAGGCCGGAAACGGCTCACAATATTGCCCTTACCGCCGAGTTTATCGATCATGAGCAGGAAACTTGGCGTCTCAAAATAAGCCCGTATTTTAGCTACGTCGAAGATTATATCGATGCCGATCTCTGTGAAGAATGCAGGCAGCCCACAAATGGTTTCTTCTATCTGCGAATGGCTAATCACGACGCTTGGCTATGGGGGGTTGACGTGACCGGTACGTTGAAGCTGTCCGAAGATCCATCCTATGGTGAGTTTTCTACGCAAACCGTTATGAGTTACGTGCGTGGCAGGCGCACGGACGGGGATAATCTTTATCACATGATGCCATTCAATCTTAAATGGAGTCTGAACCATAAACTGGGAGGCTGGCAAAGTTCGTTTGAAATGCAATTTGTGGATGAAAAGGACGATGTACAGGAAATTAGAAATGAATTGCGAACATCTTCCTATATTTTGCTGAATGCCAAAACGAGTTACCAATGGAAATTCATTACCGTAGATGTCGGTTTGGATAACATTCTCGACAAACAATATTTTCATCCTTTATCCGGTGTATATATTGGCGACCAAAATGCAATGACTTTAAATTCATCACGGCCGAAAACGACCAATCTTCCCGGTCAGGGGCGATCTGTCTATGTAGGCCTGACTCTTTCTTATTAAAAAGTAGAAGCGAGTCGGTATTCAATTCTCAAAAAGTAAGAGGAAGTAAAATGAAAGCATTTAAATTATTTATTGCATCGGGCTTGGCCTTTGCTGCAATGACCGTAGCCCATGCCGAACCACTGAATTATGAGGTAAAAGTTGTTTATTGGGATGATACCGAGTTTAGAGGGTCATTCGATTATGATGCCGATACCCAGAAAGTGACGAACCTTCAAGGTCTGCTGGACGATACCCTGATGGGAAACATAGAGGAGATTCGTTATCAGCTTCACACGACAGGCGATGGAAAGGGCGGTATAACGGCCTATGCCTTTGCCATGAATACCACCGAAATAGATACGAATCCTCCAGTCAATAACAATGTGGCCGTAGCGATCAACTTCAACGCCATAGACCCCGTCCTCGGCCCCACTGATCCCGATCAATTGGCTTACATGGATTGCAGTCCCGGAGGGTTAATGGGGCAAACCTGCATGTATCACTTATCATGGCATGATCCGGTTTACCCGATGGAAGGCGGCCACGGTATCCTATCGGAAACGATTACCGCTGCCGGGGGGCAACTGTCTCGTTCCGACTGCTTATTAAACTGGGCGGAAAACAGCTACCCTAACATGTTTTCTCCGGCGCAAGCCGCTTCGCAGTCCTCCTCCCCTTATTATTATCGCTTTTACCCCAACACGAATCTCTACATGGGCATCTCAGCCGAAGATTCTCATGTCTATTATTTAGAGCAAGGTGCTGATTTACGGGATGTGGGACATTTAGCGGACTGGTTGGCGCTCGCAGGCTGTTAGCGGCCGGCGGCGGTTACTCAACGCCTGTCGCAATTGACGAATAACCTGCAAACATTGGGGCGTCAGCTCCTATTGGCGACGCCGAAGCTTTGCGCCGCGGCCGGACCCAATTCGACGAGGAGAACGGAGCCACCTTCTTCATCGGCACCTTTCTCGGCCTCGACCGCTTGCCCCTGGATTCCCGGGGGAAGCTCTACGCCTATTACCTGCACGAGGAAGATACCCGTCATCATCCCATCGCCACCCAAAATCGGAAATTGTGGACGCCCGGCGTGCGCTGGTATCGCAAGCCCGATACCGGACGGTTCGATTTCGAATTCGAGACGGCCTTGCAGACGGGCAGTTCGCGGGCGTCCAAAACCTCGACCGACAGCCTGGACCACTTCGCCTATTTCGGTCATGCCGCCGTTGGCTATACCTTCGATCTGCCTTGGCGGCCGCGCTTTCTCGTCCAGTACGATTACGCCAGCGGGGACGAAGACCCCAACGACGGCGATTATGACCGCTTCGACACCTTGTTCGGCGCGCGCCGCTTCGAATTCGGTCCCACCAGCATTTGGGGCGCGTTCGCGCGCGGCAATTTGAATTCCCTCGGCTTTCGGGTGCAGGTCGAACCGGCGCCGACGGTAGACGGATTCTTCGCCTATCGGGCTTTTTGGCTGGCGGAAAAACGGGATGCTTGGACCGGTGCCGGGTTGCGGGACGCCAGCGGCGGATCGGGCGACTTTCTCGGCCACCAGATCGAAATCCGCACCCGCTGGCATGTGATTCCCGCTCTGTTGACCCTGGAGGCCGGCTGGGCCCATCTATTCAAAGGCAAGTTTGCCCGCAACGCGCCCGATGCGCCGAATCAGCGGGGGGATTCCAACTATTTCTACAGTCAGACTATAATCTCGTTCTGACGAAGAAAATGGAGGAGAGCAATGCCGTATTTGCGGGTTGAAACCAATTTGGAGCTGAGTTCGGACAAGCGTGAATCCATCCTGAAAGAGGCCTCCGCCCAACTGGTGGACAAGCTGGGCAAGCCGGAGCGATTCGTGATGGTGCAAGTGGTGGGAGGCGCCGATCTGATTTTCGGCGGCACCTCGGACCCGGCCGCCTATGTGGAGTTGAAAAGCATCGGTCTGCCGGAGAACCAGACCGAACCGCTGTCCCGCTTCGTCTGCGAGTTTCTGCAGGCGCAGTTGAATATTCCCCCGGATCGGGTCTATGTCGAATTGATCGATATTCCGCGTAAATATTGGGGGTGGAACAACGGGACGTTTTAAAGTACCAGGCCCGCTGATGCGGGCCTGGTTTTGGGCTCAGTGCCAGCCGCCGTATTGCTTGGTCAGATCGCCCTTGAAACCGGTGGACGAGCGTTTCCCGCCCTGGCTGGGGCGTTGATTGATGGCGCCGCCGGCGGCGCGGGCGATATTCTCCGGCGTCAAGCCGCCCAGTTGGCGCGCGGATTTGACCACCAAATCCGTATAGGAACTGATATTTTGCTCGCTCACCAGGCTGCCGCCTGCCACCGCCTCCAAGGTTTTGCCATTGGGCAAAGTGGCAGTGAGGACCACCGGATAAGCGGTATCGGCGGGTAATTGAATGCGAAAATGGGCGTCCCGGCCCACTTCGGTCGTGGCCAAGGTGCGATTCCGACTGTCCACCGCCTTGATCGCGGCTTTCTTGGCCGGTCCCTGGTCGCTGATGACTTGGCCGCGGATGTTGGCGGGCCCGCTGCTGACGCTATCTGTCCCATTGCCGCACCCGGCCAAAATCAGGGTGAGCAAAGAGAGTCCTAACCAATGCATCCGGTATTTAATAATCATGGGAGCACCTCCGGGAGAGTTTTATCGCGCTTGTTTGCGCCGCTGGCGTTCCTCGTAGGCTTGCTTCTGCTCAGGGGACGCTTCGGTTTGATGCTGGGCTTTCCAGTCGGCGTAGGGCATGCCGTAGATGATTTCCCGGCTTGCGTCGTAGTCCAGCTCGACGCCTCGCGCTTCCGCTTCCGCCAGGAACCATTTCGCCAGACAGTTGCGGCAGAAGTCGGCGGTAAGCATCAAATCGATGTTTTGGATATCGGGATGGGTTTGTAAATGCTGGAGCAGTCGACGAAAAGCCGCGGCTTCGATTTCGGTTCGGGTTTTTTCGTCCATTTGCGCAAAGATCGGGTTGTTTTAGGGTAACGGGATTCCGGTTGCTTGCGCGCCGGATGGCGACAGGATAGCATAGCTAACATTAATGGGTGGTTCGATGAATGCTATCAGGCGTGTCAATTATCCTTCGGCGTTGGCCGTCCATCCCCGGACGCGTCCGAGCGGGCGGAAACCCGATCCGGTTCGGGCGGTCCAATCGGTGCCGTCGTCCGGACGTAAAAGCTTTGCCGAACCCGCCGTGGAGGATTCGATCCGAGCCCGGCGGATTTTGGTGGAGGACACCTTGGATCTTCGTACCCGACGGGCCTTGCTGGCCTATTTGAACGCTCAGTCCCTCCCGGACGAGACGGCGCCCCAACTGTGGTACGCTGTGGACGCATATGTGTGACAATTTATGAAATTATTATTCGATTTTTTCCCCATCATTCTGTTTTTTGCCGCTTATAAGCTCGAAGGCATTTATGTCGCCACCGGGGTGGCGATTGCGGCGACCTTCGTGCAAGTGGGCTATATGTGGTTGCGCCACCGGCGGGTGGAAAACATGCACCTGATCACCTTGGGGTTGATCGTGGTATTCGGCGGTGCGACCTTATATTTCCACGATGAGGAATTCATCAAATGGAAGCCCACCGTGATCAACTGGTTGTTCGGAGTGGCGTTTTTGGCCAGCCAGTTCATCGGAAAGAAACCTTTCATTCAGCGGATGATGGCCGCTAACGTGGATCTTCCCCAGCTGGTTTGGTACCGTCTCAACCTCAGTTGGGCGTTGTTTTTTCTGTTTCTCGGGGCGGTCAATTTATTCGTAGTCTATACCTTCGATACCGACACCTGGGTCAATTTCAAATTGTTCGGTATGTTGGGTCTGACCGTCGGCTTCGTGCTGCTGCAGGCGGTTTTTTTGGCCCGTTATCTGCCCGAGCCCGAATCCAATAAGGAGTAATCGTGCTGTATGCGATTATCGCCGAGGATGCCCCCGGCAGTCTGCCGCTGCGCAAGGAGCAGCGGCCGGCCCACCTTCAGCGTTTGGAGGCCCTTCAAGCGGAAGGGCGCTTGATCCTCGCCGGCCCCCATCCCGCCATCGACAGTCCCGATCCGGCGGCGGCCGGTTTCAGCGGCAGCTTGATCGTAGCCGAGTTTCCCAGTCTCGAGGATGCCCGCTTTTGGGCGGATGCGGACCCTTACCTGAAAGCGGGAGTCTATGCCCGCGTGACAGTTAAACCATTTTTACAGGTGTTTCCCCAATGAGTGATCGAGTTCAAATGATCGAAGAGCGCCTTCGCCAAACCTTGTCTCCTACCCATATGGAGTTGATGGATGCCAGCGCCGCCCACGCCGGCCATGCCCAGGCGGGTGGGGCGGGACATTTTTATCTGACCATCGTTTCCGACGCGTTCGCCGGCAAAAACTTGGTCCAACGCCACCAGATGGTCTATCAGGCGCTCTCCGACCTGATGCAGAGCGAAATTCATGCGCTCAGCATCCAGGCATACACTCCCGATGAATCTGCAAACAAAGGATGATAATTATGAAAAAAACCTTCACCTTGACCGTCCTGTCCTGCGCCATCCTGGCCGGCTGTAACGCCGGCGGCAATAAAGCTTCGGAAGGCCTGAGCCTGGCGCCCGTGGATGAAAAAGAGGCGGTGGCGATCGTCAATGGCCAGCCCATCAGTCGCAAGGCGTTGGAGTACGTCAAAAACGAAATTACTCGCAACAATCCCAGGGCCGGCGCCGATCTGCCGGAAGGCAAACTGGTCGAGGAATTGGTCGACCGGGAGTTGTTGAAGCAGGAAGCCCTGCAAAATCAGCTTCCTCGGCAACCGGAAGTGGCGGAGAGAATCCGTTATACCCAACGGGCGGTCTTGTCCCAGGCGAATGTGGAGGATTACCTGAACAAGCATCCTATCACCGAGGAGCAGCTTCAGGCGGAATACGACCGACTGGTGGGCGCGATGAAGAAAAGCGAATATAAAGCCCGCCACGTCCTGGTCAAGACGGAAGATGCGGCGAAAAAAATCATTGAACGCCTGAAGGCGGGCGAGGATTTTGCCAAGTTGGCCGAGGAGAATTCGATCGGACCTTCCGCCAAGAAAGGCGGCGATTTGGGTTGGTTCGTGCCTGAGCGGATGGTGGAGCCTTTCTCCGAAGCGGTGATCGCGCTGGAAAACGGCAAGTACTCCGAGGAACCGGTCCAGACCCAGTTCGGTTGGCATGTGATCTTGAGGGAGGATTCGCGCGAGAAAACTCCTCCGCCGTTCGAGCAAGTCAAACCCCAGATTGAAATGATGCTCAAGCGGCAAATGATTCAGGAGCACGTGGACGAGCTGAAGCAAAAAGCCGAGATCAAGCTGTTGACCGCCAAGGCAGCGGAGAAGGCCCCAGCTCAGGAAGCGCCTAAAGAGGCGCCCCGGGAAGAACCATCGGAAGTTCCCGCCACTCCCGCGCCGGAGCAAGCGGAAGAAGCTCCGGACAGCGGGGCATAGTTATTCCGCTTGGAAAGGCGCCGGACCCGGCGCCTTTCGTTAGGATTGGGACGCCACCCACTTTTCATGGAGGGCTGGATAAGCCCCGCCGCTATGTACCCGGTTTCTCCCGGCGCGCTTGGCGTGATACAAGGCCTGGTCGGCCAGCTCCAAAAAACGCTGTTTGTCGGTTTCGGTCAGTGCCGAGCTTGGGGTTGGCGTATATTCCGACACACCGATGGACAGGGTGACGGAGATCGGCTGCTCGTTATGATCGACGATTTTGGATGATTCGATGCGTTTTCGGATACGTTCCGCCACCTCCAACGCTCGTCGCTCATCCGCCGTAGACAGCAGGGCGACGAATTCCTCTCCACCGTAGCGGGCGAGTACGTCGTTGCTGCGCAGCTGGGAACGGATTTGCGCGGCGACCTCCGCCAACACCAAATCGCCGGTTTGATGGCCGTAAGTGTCGTTGACCGTTTTGAAGTGATCGATGTCCAGAAACAGGCATGCGATCGGTTCATTGCGCCTTTGGGCGAGGCCGAGTTCTTCGCCGAGCCTTTGTTCGAAAAAGCGGCGGTTGTTGACCCCGGTCAAGGTATCGATGAAGCTGGTGCGGCGCAGCAACTCAAAGTTCAGGGTATTCTCCAGGCAGATCGACAAGATCGCACGTAAGCGATCGAGAAAGTCGGTGGCCATGCCGATAATGAAGCGGTCCGGATCATGGCTTCCCAAATTCAAGGCGCCGAGAAGTTCTCCCCGGCGTACCAGGGGAAGCAGGGCGATATTGGTGGGTGGGGATGAGTATGGAAACAGTGTTCCATGTCTGGAATCGAAGGCTCCCAAGTAAGGCCGAAAGGCCTTGCCGAACAGCTGCGTCAAGGTGCGGTCGGAGTCCAGAAGGATCAGTTCCTTCAAACTGTCGAGGCCGAGACCGTCTTCCTGCATGAATTGTTGCAGCTTGCCGTTGGGATCCACCAGGGCCAGGGTGACGCAATCCAGTTCGAATACGGTGCGCGTGTCGTCCAGAACGTACTCCACCAATTCCCGCAAGGAGTTGAGGGAGAGCAGCTGGGTTTCCAGGGATTGGAACTGACATAATTTGGCATCGTTTTGGCGGATGCGCGCGATCAAGCGCTCCAAATGGCTCTGTAAAATGCAAAGCTCGGTCTGTAGATCGTCGATTTCCGCGTCTGGATCTGTCTCGTTCACGAGTTTTTCTTGTGGGTTCAGGGGGTTACGAACTGATTAAGAAAGGCCAGAAACGCCTCCTCGTTCATGACGGCAATTTCCAGTCGACGGGCCTTGTCCAGCTTGGAGCCGGGGTCCTCGCCGACGATCAAATAGTCGGTGTTTTTGGAGACGCTGCCGGAAGTCTTGCCGCCCAGGGCTTCGATCCGCGTTTTGGCCTCATCCCGGGTCATGGAGGCCAGCGCGCCGGTCAACACGAAGGTTTTGTCGGCCAGCGGACGGGAATGGTTTTCCTCGGGTGTTTCCCACTCGATCCCGGCGTCCCGCAGCCGCTCGATGACCTGGCGGTTATGCGGCTGGCGAAAGAAGGCGACGATGTGATTGGCCACCACCGGACCGATGTTGGCAATCTGCTCCAATGTCTCCTGGTCGGCCTTTATCAAGGGTTCCAGGCCGCGGAAGTGTTGCGCCAGGGTTTGGGCGGTGACTTCCCCCACCTCGCGGATGCCCAGGGCGTACAAAAAGCGAGGCAGGGTGGTCTGTTTGCTTTTTTCCAGGGCCTGGATCAGATTTCGTGCCGATTTGCTGCCCATTCGTTCCAATTGCGCCACTGGCTCCTCGGTCAAATCGTACAAATCGGCCACATCCTCGATCAGGCCTTTTTCCAGCAACTGGTCGATCAATTTATCCCCCAGCCCGTCGATGTCCATCGCCCGCCGGGAGGCGAAGTGTTTGATGGCGGCCTTGAGCTGGGCGGGGCAAAACAGTCCCCCGCTGCAGCGGATCAGGGTTTCCCCCGGGTCGGTCACGACTTCCGCGCCGCAGATCGGGCAGCGGCCGGGCGGTTGGATCGGGGAAGTTTCGGCCGGGCGTTTCTCGGCAATCACCGTCACCACTTCCGGGATGACGTCGCCGGCGCGGCGCACGATCACCGTATCGCCCACCCGCGCGTCCTTGCGTTTCACTTCCTCGTAGTTGTGCAGGGAAGCGCTGGACACGGTCACGCCGCCCACCTGGACCGGCTCGAGTTTGGCCACCGGGGTGAGGACGCCGGTCCGTCCCACCTGCACTTCGATGGCTTGAATCTCGGTGGTGGCCTCGTGGGCCGGGAATTTGTGGGCGATCGCCCAGCGCGGGGCGCGGGCGGTGAAGCCCAGCCGCTGTTGGGCGGCGATGCGGTTGACCTTGTAGACGACGCCGTCGGTTTCGTAGGGCAGAGATTCCCGCTTGGCTAGAATCGACCGATGATAGTCCAGGCATTCCTCGGCCCCTTCTACCACCGTCAATTCCGGGCACACCGGAAAGCCCCAATCCTGGAGCCGGGCCAGCAATTCCGCCTGCGCCTCGGGCAGCCGATCCGCGGGGAATAGTCCCCAACCGTAGCAGAAAAAATCCAGCGGCCTCCGCGCGGTCACCTTCGGGTCCAGCTGGCGCAGGCTGCCGGCGGCGGCGTTGCGGGGGTTGGCGAACACCTTTTGGTCGTGACGCAAGGCCCAGGCGTTCAATTGTTTGAATCCTTCGATGGGCATGAAGATTTCCCCCCGCAGCTCGAATCGGTCGGGCCAGGCCGACCCCTGTAGACGCAAGGGGATGGAACGGATGGTTTTGACGTTGGCGGTGACGTCCTCGCCGGTGGTGCCGTCGCCGCGGGTGGCGGCGCGGGTGAGACGGCCGTGTTGATAGAGAATCGACACCGCCAGGCCGTCCAGTTTGGGTTCGGCGGTGTATTCCGCCCGGTCGACGCCCAAGTGCTCGCGTACCCGTCGGTCGAAATCCAGCAGCTCCGTGTCGCTGAAAACATTGTCCAGCGACAGCATGGGCACTTCATGTCGGATGGGGGCGAAGGCTTCCGAGGGGGGCGCCCCGATCCTCTGGGTCGGAGAATCGGGGGTGATCAATTCGGGATGGCCGGTTTCAAGCGCCTTGAGTTCGGCCATCAGGGCATCGTATTCGGCATCCGAGACGACCGGCTGGTCGAGGACGTAATAGCGATAATTGTGATGCTCGATCTCCCGGCGCAACGCCTCCACCCGCTGCGCCGCCGATTCCGGCGGCGACATGCTCACGAGCCCTTGAGCTGACGGCGCCATAGGGAGATTTTAACCGCGGTCAAGGGTTGTCGACGGTCGTCCCACTCGCTGCCGCCGAAACGCTGCGCCAGGGTGTGGCAAGCGGAAATCATCCGTTCGAACGCCTCGGAGGGGCGCTTGACCAAGGGCGGTTGAATGAACAGCGTCAGCCCCCGGGTTTGAAAATCGTCCATGGCATCGATGGGAAAAGTCCCCGGCTTGACCAGGCTGGCTACGCTGAATTGAATTTCATCGCCTTGGTAGGCGTGAAAGATTTCCATGTCGCCGTATTCGAGTCCCAAGTCGGCGAACGCTTTGGCCAGTGCCGGTCCTTGGAGCGGTCGCCCCGGCGGAGCGGCCACGCTTACCTGAATGACGTCCGGCAATTTGGCGGCTTGGGTCGCCGCTTGCCGTTCGGCAGGGGCCGGCTCGGGAGCGCGTTGAGCGGCTTTGGCCGTCGCTTCGGGTTCGCTCCGGGTTTGGCGTTTCTCGGCTTCGGCTTGGCGGGGGCGGTCGCGGCCGGAATAATCGCTGGACGATTCGCGTGGTTCTTCCCGGGGGGGCGACATGCTGGCCTGTTCGGCGTCCAGGACGTCCGCGTCCACCGGGACGTTTTCTTCCGCCGGATTGATGGAGATGGTATCGATTTCTTCCAATTCGAATTCGTCATGGGACGGTTCGGATTCCATTTCGTCCCAGGTTTCGTCCGGTATCCGGCGCCGCTTTTTCCAGCGGTCCCACAGGTAGATTCCAACCAGCAGCACCGCCCCGGCGACTGCCAGAATGATTCTCAAGGTGGTTTTATCCATCTCCATGTTTGATTCTCCTCCGGAGCGCTTCGAGTCGGTTCTGCGGTCGGCCCATTTACGCGGCCGCCATTTCGGCGGCCTGTTTCAGATCCACGGCGACGATGCGGGATATCCCCGGTTCGCGCATGGTGACGCCGATCAGCTGATCGGCGATTTCCATGGTGGCTTTGTTATGCGTCACAAAGATGAATTGTACCCGTTCCGACATGGATTTAAGAAGTTGGCAGAAGCGCCCCACGTTGGCTTCGTCCAGGGGTGCGTCCACCTCGTCCAGGAAGCAAACGGGGGCCGGGTTCAATTCGAAAAAGGAAAATACCAGGGCGACCGCGGTCAGCGCTTTCTCTCCGCCGGACAACAGCTGGATGGAGCTGTTGCGTTTGCCCGGCGGCCGGGCCACGATGCGTACCCCGGCGTCGAGGGGGTCGTCGCCGGTCAGCTCCAGTCGGGCCTCCCCGCCGCCGAACAGCGCCGGGAAGCGTTCCCGGAAATGCCCGTTCACCGCGTCGAAGGTAGCGCGAAAGGTGGCGCGGCTTTCGCGGTCGATTTTGCGGATGGCCTTCTCCAGCATTTCCACCGAACTTTCCAGATCGGCGTGCTGTTTGTCGAGAAAGCGCAGACGCTCCGAATGCTGGCGGTGTTCCTCGATGGCGGCCAGATTGACGTCGCCCAGGCGGGCTTGATCCGCCTTGAGTTGTTCCAAGCGTTTCCGCCAACCGGCCACATCGGCGGAGGGAGGCAAGGATGCCAGGGTTCGGTCGAGGTCGACGGCTTGGGTCGCCACCTCGTTTTGTGCGGTTTGCCAGCGGACCCGAGCCGCCTCGGCGGCGAGACGGGCTTGCTCCAGGGCGCTTCGAGCTTGATCGCGCTGCGCTTCCGCCCGTTGCTTCCGCTCGGTCGAGTCGCGCAAATCGACCTCGGCTTTCTGCACCGCGGCGCGGGTTCGGGCAAGGTCTTGTTCCAGCGCGGGGCGGCGTTCGAGCAGGGATGCCAGTTCGCGTTCGGCGGCTTGGATCGGCGCCTTGCCTTCGGTTTGCTCGGCTTCGGCGTGCCGGAGGCGATCCCGGAGCTGACTTTCTTGTCGTTCGGCCCGCGCCAGTTGCTGCCGGAGCAGTTCTCGGGCGTGTTCGATCTTTTCCCGGCGGGCCTCCAACCGGTGTTGGTGGTCCAGTTGGCGGCGGGCTTCGTTTTCGATCCGGTCGAATTCGGCGTGGGCGCGATTGAAGTCGGCCTGCAATTTGCCCAGCGCATCCCCTTGATCCGCTTTGGCTTCGGTTTTCCGGGCGAGTTCCCGGCGATGTTCGGCCAGTTTGTCGGCCAGCGCCCGGTTATCCTTTTCGGTTGCCTCATATTCCCGCGCGAGCCGTTCTAGGCGGGTTTGGATTTCTTTCTGGCGGGTCCGGGCGGCGCCCAATTCGGCTTGCAAGCGGCTGTGTCGGGAGTGGCTGTCGCGTTCCCCGGAGCGAAGCGTTTCCAAGTCCCGTTCGGTCTCGCTCAGCGCCTCGTTCACACGGTTTTTTTCGGCCTGGTCCCGGCTCCGCTCCCGGTCCAGGGTATCCAGGCTGCCCCGGAGCTCCCGCAGGGCTTTTTGCCGCTCCAGTACCCCTTGATTGGATTCTCCCCGGTGGCGGAGCTGCAGCCACGAGGGACCGACCTGATCCCCGCCGGGCGTGATCCAGCGTTCGTGAGTCGCCAATTCTTCCCGCCGAGCCAGCGCCGTGTCGAGGGATTCCGTGCAGCGGAAGCCTTCCAGAAGAGGCGCCAAATTCACCGGGCTTGTGACTTTTTTCATCAGGGAGTCGGCAGGCGCGGAACCGGGGAAGGAAGGATGCTTCAGAATGAATACGGCGTTTTCTTCCAACTCGGGGGTGGCTTGGGCGACGGAAGCGAGATCCTCCAGGCAGACCGATTCCAGCCATTCGGCCAAAGCGGTTTCCACCGCAAGTTCCCAATCGGCCTCGCTTTCCAGGGCTTCGGCGAGGCGCGGGGCATCCTGCAGCCCCAGGGCTTTGAGCCAATCGTTCAATCGTTCGCGGTCTTTTCCCAAGGCATACCGCTGGAGGGTTTCCAGGGCGCTGAGCTTGCCTTGCAGGCGGGATGATTCGCTTTCCGATTGTTTGATCCGGCGCTCGACGGCCTGCTTTTCGTCTTGCAGGCGGCGGATGGTTTGGCTGGTGCTTTGGATGGCTTCCTGTTGGGCCTCTCGCCGGGTCTGAATTTCCGACAATTGCCGGGCCAGCTCATCGACTGCATCCGAGTCGCGGTTCTGTTCCAGTTGGCGCCGCTCGCCGGCCAGCTGTTCGAGACGCGTCCGATTGCGGCTATGGTGACCTTCCAAATGACGGATTTCCACTTCCAAGAGTTGAGTCTCGGACTCGGTGTGTTTCAACTTCTCGCCTTGACGCTCGAACGCTTGCCGCGCTTCTTGGCGGCGGCTTTTCGCCGCATGCCGCTGGGCTTGGATTTGTTCGACCCCGCTTCGATGTTGCTCCCATTCGGCTTGCACCTGAAGGTGCTCCTGCTCCAGGTGTTCCAATTCGGTTCGGGTCTCGGCGATGGCCGATTGGGACCGTTCCAATTCGGCGCGCCAGGCATCCAGCGAGCGTTCGCGCTCCTGGAGGGTTTTTTGGGCGTGACGGAGATTCTGATCGCATTGGCTGATGGCAGCCTTCAGATCGTATAGCTTCGCCTGCCGGGATTGCAGGTTTTGGGTCAAATCTTGAGTCCGGCCGCGCGCTTTCGACACCCTCGTTTCCGCTTCTTCCAGAGCGCTTTCCCGGTCGGCCAGCTCGCTTTCCATCCGCTGAAGATCCCCTTGATGGCGGCGATGCTCGGTTTCGGCCTGGCGCCATTGGATCGCCAACAGCTCCGCCTGGCGCTGCTCGATGGAACGGGTCAATTCGCGGTATTGCTCCGCTTTCTTGGCTTGTCGAGCAAGGCGTTTGACCTGGCCTTGAAGCTCGCCGCGAATATCCTCGACGCGATCCAGGTTGGCGCGGACGTGCTGGAGTTTGAGTTCGGTCTCGCGGCGCCTTTCCTTGTATTTGGAGAGTCCCGCCGCTTCCTCCACGAACAGGCGCAGATCTTCCGGTTTGGCCTCGACGAAGCGCGATACCATCCCTTGTTCGATGATGGCGTAGCTGCGCGGTCCCAGGCCGGTCCCCAACAGCACATCCATGACGTCCCGGCGGCGGCAGCGGGAGCCGTTGAGGAAATATTGGGACTGACCTTCGCGGGTGACCTGGCGTTTGAGGGCGATCTGGGCGTAGCGGGCGTATTCGCCGCCGAGGCGTCCTTCGTGGTTGTCGAAGACCAGTTCGATCCCGGCCAAACCCACCGGTTTGCGGCTGCTCGAACCGTTGAAGACGACGTCCGCCATGGCGCTGCCGCGCAAGTGCTTGGCCGAGCTTTCCCCGATCACGAAGCGGACCGCGTCGATGATGTTGGACTTGCCGCAGCCGTTGGGACCGACCACCCCGATCAAGCGCCCCGGAAAGACGAGCGCGGTGGGGTCCGCGAAGGACTTGAAGCCGGCTAATTTGATTTTTTCCAGGCGCATGGGAGCAACGAAGTTGGATGAAGGTCCAATGTTACGACGCATTATTACAATTTTACGTATTATACTGACCCATTTTGAATTTTCAGGCTTTCAGCAAGACAATATGCCCTCCCAACCGAGTAAAACGTTAGAAACTTTTCCCAACCCCAATCCCGGCCGCGAATACACCATCCGGATCGATTCGCCGGAATTCACCTGTCTGTGCCCCAAGACCGGTCAGCCGGATTTCGCCACCATCCTGGTGGAGTACATCCCCGACCGGCTGTGCATCGAGCTCAAGTCCTACAAGCTTTACCTCTGGTCCTATCGCGACGAAGGCGCATTCCACGAAGCGGTGACCAACCGGATCCTGGACGACTTGGCGGCCGCGTGCCGTCCCCGCTGGATGAAAGTGGAGGCCCGCTTCAATGTCCGCGGCGGGATCTATACTACCGTGACCGCCGAGTACCGGCCGGCAGAGTCTTAACGTTTCCTCCGATTGGCCTCGATGATGCGCTGGCTGAGGGATTCCACCGCCTGCAGTTCGTTCGCGTAGGCCTGGCTTCGGTAGGCGGGTGCCTCGGTGGTGGCCAGGGAGCGCAGGACGTCCGTCTCGAATCGCCGTTCTTCCCGGGGCGGTGGGCTCGCTTCGGTTTTCACTTCGTTCGACGGCTGGGAGCCCCTTTCTCCCGCCCAAGTCAATCCCCGCCGTCCCACCGCGATGCGGGTGACGGTGGACAGACCGGGGCGCAGGGGATGGCGACGCAGTTCCTCCGGGAACAGGCCGATGCGTACCCCCACCCGCTGGCGGATGCGGATGAAGTTGCCGGTGGCGGTGTCGGGGGGAATCAGGGCGAAGGTGCTGCCGGTGGCGGGGAGGATGCCTTCCACGACGCCGTGATAGGTGCGGCGGGAACCGTACATGTCGACACTGATTTCCGCGCGTTGGCCGGGGCGGACGGGGGCGAGCTTGGTTTCCAGAAGGTAGGCCTCGACCCATAGATGATCCAGGGGAACCAGGGTCAGTAAGGGGGTTCCGGTAGACACCCGGTCGCCTACTTGGATTTTCCTTTTCGCCACGAAGCCGCTGGCCGGGGCGACGATGGTTTGGCGTACGAAATCCAGATAGGCCGTCTCGAGCGCGCTTTTGGCCTGCTCCACCCAGGGATGATTGTCCACCTCGGTTCCCTGGATCTGGCTTTCCGTCCGGCGTAAATCGGCCCGGGTCTCGCGCACGCGGGCGCGCAATTCACGCAGCCGGTCTTCGGTGTTTTGCAGGGTTTTTTGGGACACCCCGCCTTCCTCGACCACCCAGCGGAAGCGTTGGAGATCGTGTTGAATTCGCTTTACCCGAGCGGTTTGGGCGTCCAGTCGATGGTGCAGCACTTCGGTTTCGTCGAAGGCGGCCTGGACTCGGCGTACCGCCGCGGCCAGATCGGCCTTGGCTTTTTCCAGAGCGATCTGCGCCCGATGTCCCTGCAGCCGGACCAGGATCTGCCCTTCGCGGACGAATTGGGTGTCTTCCGCGGCGACCTCCACCACCGTCCCGGAAACCAAGGCCTCGACGGGGATCACGTTGCCTCGCACGTAGGCGTCGCCCGTGCTGACAAAGCGGTGGTTGCGGTACCAGAACCAAGCGAAGATCAATGCGAGAATCAATAAGATCAAGGTCAAGCGTCGGATGCGCCGGTTCCTCCGGCCCAAAAGTCGTTTGCGGGTTGACATGAATTCCTTTACTCGTCGGGGATATCGGTTTTTGTCCAGCCTCCTCCCAGTGCTTGGATGAGGTCCACCACGGCCCGATTGCGCTGCATCTCCAACCGGGCCCGCTCCAGTTCGCGGAAGCTTGTTTCGGTTGCCGCCGCCAGCAGTTCCGAGCGATCGTTGAGACCGGCCTCGTGGAGGCCGGCGGCCAGACGATAGCGGCGTCGGGCGGCGTTCAGCGCCGCTTGGTGCGAAGTCAGGCGGCGGTTGCTATCCTGCCAGCGGGTCAGGGCGTCGGCCACGTTCCGCACCGCGTGGAGGACGGCTTCATTATAGGTTTCCACCGCGGCGGCATAGGCGGCTCGGCTGGCCTGAAGGTTGCCCCTGAGGCGTCCGCCCTGAAACAGGGGGAAATCCACCGTGGGACCGATCTGGTAGGCCAGGCTGCTGCCTTGCAGGAGAATGTCCGAGAACGACACGCTGTGCAGACCGGCGAATCCCACCAGATTGACGTCGGGATAGAAGGCGGTGCGGGCGACCTTGACCTCCTGGGCGGCCGCTTCCGCCAGATGTTTCGCCACCGCCACGTCCGGCCGGTGGCCGAGCAGGTGGAGGGGCAGGTCGGTGGGCAGGGAAAAGCGCTTGGAAATCCGAACCGGCTGAATTTGGATGGTGTCGCCGAAATCGGGACCCCGGCCGACCAGATAGGCGATTTCGTGGCGCAGTAGTGCCACCTCTTGACGCAATCCATCCCTCAGGGCTTGGGCGTCGAGGTAACGTTCCTCGGCGGTGTCCTGACGCATATGCGGGTCCAATCCCGCCCGCCAACGGCCCCGACTGACTTCGAGCCGGCCATTTTGGTGCCGGATCAGTTCTTCCGCGGCGGCCAGGCGTTGTTCGGCGACCGCCAGGCGAAGATAGGCCCGGGCGATGGCGCTGCTCAGCCACAAGCGGGCGTCGGCCAGTTCGGCGGCGCGGGCTTTGGATCGACCCATGGCGGCCGCGATGGCGGCGCGGTCCTTGCCCCACAGATCCAGATGCCAGCGCAGATTGACCGGGTTGAACAGGATGAATCCGAAGCTCTCCCCGGCCAGCTTGGCCTGTACGCTGTTGGCCGAAAATCGCGCATGGCCGAATTGGGTGTTGGACTCCAAGCCCGGCAGCAAGCGAGCCGTTTCCACCGTGATTTGAGCCCGGGATTGGCGCAGGCGATGGGCGGCGGTTTTGAGATCGGGATTGTCTTTCAGTGCGGTTTCGATCAGCCGATCGAGTTCGTCGCTGCCGAATTGTCGCCACCAGGCGCGGTTCGGCCATTTGCCGTCGACCGGCGCGGCCTCGTCGGTCGCTTCCAGGGTAAGCGCCATATCCGGCTGGGAGAGGAAGCGGGCCTCGCTTTCGTCGGCATCGGGCAGGAAGGCGCAGCCGGCGAGAAGCGCCAGGGGGAACAACCATGCCGGTAAAACCGGGCATTTTCCGGAATCGCGGCGTGCCGAACCGGCAATGTTTCGCGGAGAGGAATAGGTTTTACGGTTCCTCAAGCTGCTTCTCCTCCCAAAGCATGCGGATCTTGCGGCGCAAATCCAGGCGTACCGGCAAGTGCACCGGATCGGCCAGCCAGGCCAGCACCGCCAGGCCGACGAATACCATGGCCGCGAGCAAAAACGCATCGTCGAATCCCAGGATCGACGCCCGATGCGCCACGGTTTTTTCTAGTTGCGTCTGCGCGGCGGCGGGGGAGAATCCGGCCTGGGTAAATTTGTCCAACAAGGCTTGGCTGCGCGGATCGGCGAGGGTGAACTGGTCCACCAGATTGACGCGATGGAAGCCGCTGCGCTGGTAGGCGATCACCCCCATGCTGGAAATCCCCCAGGACCCGGCGGCGATTCTCAGAACGTTGGCCTGTTCCAGAACCCGGGGATGGTATCTGGGCGGCACCCCGGCCAAGATCAGTGCGGTCAAGGGGGCGAAGAAGACGCCCAGGCAGAGTCCTTCCAGGCAGAGGGGCCAGAACAATTGATCCAGCCAGGCATCGCGATCGAAGCGGCCGATCCAGGAAAAGACCAGGGCGAAACCGAGCAAGTCCAGGGAAATCAGCAGGCGGAGATCGATGTTCCGCATCAATCGATGCGTGAAGGCGATCATCGGCTTGGCCAGCAGCAAAGGCACGAATACCAGCCCCGCCAGCCAGGTGGAATAGTCGAAGATGAGCTGAAGCCGTACGATCAGAAACGAGAACAAGCCTTGAATGAAGAAAAAACCCACCGCCAGGCAGGTCACTCCAATGAGAAAGTTGCGCTGGCGCAGGAGGCGCAGATCCACCGCCGGATAGGGGGTGCCCAGCTCCCAAATCCACCAGTAAAGCAAGGCGACTACCGTGATCGACGCCACGCCGACCAGGAGGTCGGAACGCCACCAATCCCAGTCGTTGCCCAGGTTGAGGAGGGTATGGGTTCCCGCCATCACGATCACCAGCAGGCCATAGCCGATTTTGTCGAAGCGCCAGGCGGGACGGGTTTCCTTTTCCATATCCAGGAGCGTGGTCACCATGAAGGCCACCATGCCGCCGACGGCGAGATTGAGATAAAACAACCAGCGCCATCCCAGTTCGTCGGTAATCCAGCCGCCGACCATTCCCCCCAGGGTGAGCGGTGCCAGGGCCGCCATGCCCCAGAGGGAGACGCCGGTCAGTTTTTTTTCCGGTGGCCAGCGGCTCAGGGCGATATTTTGGGAAAGGAGCAATACCAGGCCGCTGGGGAAGCCCAACAGAATCCTGCCTAGGAGAAAGCCGGGAAATTCCGGTGCCCGGGCGCAAATCGCCGAGGCGAGGAGGAAGCCCGCGAGCCCGGCCAAGAGTATCCGCGCCCGGCCGAATTTTTTCGCCAGCCAACTGGTCAGCGGCACCGACAAGGCCCAGCCCATCATGAAATAGGTCTGGGCCCAGGTGCCGAAGCTGGATGCCACCCCCAGGGCCCCCGCCGCCTTGGGGATGGCGGCGACATAAACCGCGGCGTTGAACAGGACCAGCACATGGCCCAGCATCAGGCTCGCTTGAACGAGCGCGAAGGGGGCGTTGCGGCGGGGCATGGCCATGGGGCCGGAGTCAGAAGCTAGCGGTCAAGGGCGGCAGAGTCTGCTCGGCGAGCCGTCGACCCAGATCGCGGATCGCCGATTTGAAGGCCCTGGCCTCCCGATCGAACAGTTGCCACTCCGCCCGGACGGATGCGGTCTCGCGCCCGCTGGCGCGCGCCTTCACCCGGCCACTGACGGGATCGATGCGTTTCGCCAGCAAGGTCAGGCGGATTTGGCCATGGAAGACGGAAACGTCTCCGACGGCCACCTCGATGACATCGGTGCTTTTCGGAATGCCGGCGTGCCGGTAATCGGCGTCACTTTGCTCCGCCGCGTACCATTGCAGAACCGCGGCGCGCCAATCGGGCAGATGGGTCGGACGGGAGGGCGATAGGGGGAGATAGCGATCCCACACGCGGGCTTCGACCCCTTGATTTCGAAGCGCTCGGGCGAGGGTTTCACTCACTTCCCGACTCGCTGACCAGATATGCCCTTCATAAGGTCTCGGGCCGCGATCCGAAATGAGGGGCGGATCGAAACGGGCGCCGGATTCATTCGGTGCGATTCTGCCTAGGGTGAGTACGCCGCCGGGAGCGAGATAAAGGCTTTTTTCCAGCGCCAGGTAGTCGGCGGTCATGATCGCATCCCTGATCAAGGCGTGGGTGGCGGGTTGGCGATCGCCGAGCGAATCGGGATGCATTTCCAAGGGTGGCGAAGCCATCGCCACCAATACCACTGGTGCCGTTTCCGCTGTGAAATTATGCGGCTTTGCACCGGCGTCGGCCAACCAACTACCCGATAACAGCAAGAACAGGAGGGGGATGATGGAAGTCTTCATGGGTAGAGACCTTCGGCTTGCTTGATGACAAGCGTTACCAAAACAAAGAGCAGTTTGTTTGTCAAGTTTTATGTTTATAAACTGAGGGGGTGGTCTTGGCTTTCTCGGAGACTTGCCGTGCCGCCAGACAAAACCGACAGGCCATTCCGTCCCGCACCATGCATTCCCGCTGCACCACGGTTTCTTCCAGCAAACCGTCCAGCAAGCCCATATCGAGCGCGCAGACTTCGGGATGGGTTTCGGCCAGGTCGTGATAGACGCAGTTTTTCGCGCTGATCTCCGGCAATCCCGCTTCCGACTCCACGACCTGGGCCTGGTAACCGAACTCCTGCATGATCTGAACCGCTTCCCGAATCCGTTCCGCGCGACTTTTTCCGCGAAGGCGTTCGCGCAAGACGGCGGCGGTTTCCTGTCCCAGCCGGTAGAGCAGTTTCTCCATCTCCGCGCTGCCCAATTGTTCAATCAACTGACGCAGAAGCAGTTCGGAGAACCAGGCGTATTGCTTGGGGAAAAGGTGCATCCCTCGGTCGGTGAGGGCATAGACTTGGCTGGGACGCCCGCCGGTCTTCATGAAGGCCTTGTGCGCGACGTAGCCGTCCCGTTCCAAGGCGGTCAAGTGCTGGTGGACCGCGCTTTTCGACACGTCCAGGGCGCGCGCCAAGTTTTCCATCGTCATTCCCGCCTTGTTTTCCAGCAGCAGCTCGAGGAGTTGTTGCTGGCGTTTGCCAAAGCCAGTGAGCATTGTGTTTTCTCCAGAATCGTTGAGTTTTATGAAGTGTACAAGCTTTCCCTTTTAAGCGAAATATGATTTTTTAAACATAAAAATTGACAAAGCGTTTAAAGTCACGTTTACTGGTTTCCCGACACCATCAATATCATCCATCGGGAGCAGGTTATGCGCTTATATTTCTCCTTGTTCATGGCTCTGGCCTTAAGCCTGGGCCTCGCTTCGCCGCTTTACGCGGCCAATCACCGGATTACCCTGGAGGCGGTGCGGATGCCTTCCGGCCAGTTGGCTTACCGGATGCTCGAGCATCGCATCGATGCCGACGGGAAGGTGAAGGATGTCACCGGACGTTACCCCTCCGGGCCCACCATTCCGGGACCGGCCATCGTCATCCAGGAAGGCGACGTGGCCGAAGTGACCTTGAAACATGGGATCGCCGATTCGGACTTGCCGGTGAGCCTCCATGTCCACGGGGTCCATTACAAAATCGACAGCGACGGCACCACCGCCGCCCTCAACGGCGAGGGCGATCAAGCCGCCTTTCCGGGTAAGCCCTATACCTACAAGTGGATCGCCGCCCCCGGCACCGCCGGGACCTGGCCTTATCACGACCACGCCTTCGGGGATCCCAAAGTGGGAGCGGAGGACAAAGGGCTGTACGGCACCCTCATCGTCAACCCCAAAAGCGGCCGGGTGCCCGCCATGATCGACGGTAAGGTGACCCAAGTGAACGTCGGGGATATCAAGCGTGAATTCATTCTTTGGATGCACGAGACCACTTTCTGGGGACAGGAAGTGAACCACATCGTCGACAAGCAGGTTCCCCTCTGGACCAATCCCACCGTCGGTGCCCGGGAGGGAGAGTTGGTGCGCTTCCATGTCATCGGCATGGGGACCGCCTTTCACACTTTCCATCTGCACGGACACCGTTGGATCGAACCCGGCACCACGCACGTGGTGGATACCGTCAACATCGGCCCCATCAGTCGCCAAGCTTTCGTCGTCAAGGCGGGCGAGGGCGTCGGTCCGGGGGACTGGCACTACCACTGTCACGTGGTCCAGCACATGCAAAGCGGCATGATGGGTAAATTCCGAGTCATTCCATAAAAGAGGAGGAGTGCTATGAAACCGTTATTCAAATTATTGGCCATTGCCGCCGGCGTCAGCCTGGCGACCAACGCTTCGGCGGTTCGGTTGAAGAGCGGAGGCGCCGAGAGCGCCGCGCCGAAGCCCTCGGCCGAAGGGGCGATCATCAGCGTGGCCGGGGTGATGCCTTCGGCCACTTTGGAGATGACCGACGAGCCCGGAACCTGGTTCAAGGACCCCGTCGACGGGGATGCGGTGGTGGTGGTTAAGCCGCGGGAGGCGGTGTTGATCAAGATGACCGAAACCAACAGCGAACACACCATCACCAGCCTGCTGTGGCAGCCGGGGGCGAAGGATTTCCCGGTGGATCAGGAGAAGGCTTCTTCGGCCAGCGTCACGGTCCAGTTCGACCGTCCCGGGCTGTATGTGTTCACCTGTAAAGTGCATCCCTATATGTTCGGAGCGGTGATCGTGGACGATCCGGCGACCGACGGACTGGACATCGGCAGCGAGATCCAATTGGTCACCGGCGCCAAAGTGCCCACCACCAGCGATATCGCCAAGAAGCTCCTCCGGACCTTCTTCGTTGTGACCACTCCCGATCTGTGGCGCGATTACAGCAAGTCCACCTGGGAGGTCAATTTGCCCGACCTGCCCTTGAATCTGGGTGGAACGGAAATCTCCCTGAATGCCTTGAGCGTTTCCGTTCCCAACGAGGTCTCCAAGCCGAGTACTCCCGGCGTGGGGGAGGTCTGGGTCAACACCCAGTTCGAAGCCATCAACGGCAAGACCAAGTTCGGTTCCGCCACCCAGCTCAATACCGCCACCTGGGAGATCGAAAAGAAGGTCAAGGGGGTCGAGACCAATATGAACCACCCCCACAATATGTGGACCGACAAGACGTACAAGTACATCTATCAGACCGAGTGGTTCGATAAGCGCTTGACCACCTTCGATCGCGAGAAGGGGGATGTCTACGGCGTGGTCACGGTGGGTCAATCGCCTTCCCACGTCATCACCCGCCCGGGCACCGATGACTTGTACGTGGCCATCAACGGCGAGGCGCGGGTTGCCAAGCTGTCTCCCGGCGCCAATCACAATCTTCTCGGCGCGATCGACACCGGTCCCCATACCGGTCCCCACGGGCATTGGATCAGCGACGACGGCAGCACCATGGTGACGCCCAACGCCCTCGCCTCGAGCGTATCGGTGACGGATCTGAACAGCGAAAAAGTGACCGAGATTCCCACCGGCGGGGTGATTCCCATCGCGATCGGCATCCGGCCGCAGGGAGATTACGCCTATGCCGCCAATCTGCTGGGGACGCCGCCACAGTTGAGCACCATGAGCGTGATCGACCTTAGAACTAAGAAAAAGGTCAAGGACATCGATCTCGCCGCCGACTACGATCCGATTTCCGGCGAAGTCTCGGGGCCTGCCTACGGTTTGCTGCCGATCCAAACCCCGGTGAGTCCGGACGGTAAATACGTGGTGACCGCCAACACGTTGAGTGCGAGCATCTCCATCGTCGACACCGAGACCAATCAGGTGGTCAAGCAGTTGCCCTGCGATCCCGGCGCCCACGGGGTGGAGTTCGGGTTCAAGAAGGGGGGCGGTTACTATGCCTACGTGGCGAGCAAGTTCTCCAACGTATTGACCGTGGTGGACATGGATACCCTGGAGGTGGCCGGAAGGATTCCGCTTGCCGACCCCAGCGATTCCCAGATCACCGCTTATAACGGTTACGGGGGCCAGGGCGTGCTGCCGTTGCCGCTGGTATTCCACGGATGGCTCAAGGACACGCTCGATTTGTCCGGTAGCGGCAAATTGGCTCCCGAGGTCGAGCGCTGGCTTAAGGAACTGACACCCGAGCAAAAGGGCATCTAACCGCCCTCGTTTCTCCGCCGTCCCCCGGGACGGCGGAGCTTTTTGCGGCATCGATATCTGATACTTGGATAAACAGTGCCTGGCCATTGATTCGTCGCAACGGATGGTCATCGGGAAAGCCGGGTGACTTTTGTTTACGGGAAGTAAATGGTTTATTTGAGAATAACCCTCATTTTTGGTTGACCGGGAAGCGCCAGCGCTCTATTATTGGTTTCGACTCGAAACAAAAAAGAATGAGCTTCTGGAGGACTTGATCATGCAGAAATTCAAACCGCTTTGCTTGACTGCGTTGCTCGCCATTGCGACCTATGCACCGGTCGGACATGCCGATGGTTATGTGTCAGGGGTGGGCGACAAGTTCAATCGCGGCGTGGCCAATCTGTTTACCGGTCTTGTGGAGGTCCCGAAAAATATCGTGGACGCGAGCGGGAAAACCAACGCCGTCGTCGGTACGACGGGTGGCTTGATCATGGGAACCGTGGATACCCTGGGTCGAACCGCCAGCGGTGTCTTCGACATCATTACCAGCCCGCTGCCGACCGAAAGCGTGGTCGAACCGGCTTATGTTTGGGACGATTTTTATCGCCCGACCTCTTACGGTGACGCCTATATGTAAAACCGGACCTTCCGGTTCGAGGGTGGTGGGAGGGGCGGTTTTCGGTCCGTATGCGGTTTCATTTACCATGTCCGAGGATTACTGAAGTATTCCAAACTTTGCAGGGGGCGGTCGCAAATGTCGATAGTATCTAGAGCTCCGTTGTTCATGGGAACCGCAGAAGGAGGATTGCAAAAACGCTGGATTTGGATCCTCGCCGGAATTGCCGGTGGCGTGGCGTTTATCATGATCGCGGTGGGTTGGTATTGGACCTATCAGTGTTTTTACCCGGACATGTACGATGTCACCGAAGCGGCGTTGAATGAAACCGGTCTCAGCAATCCCAAGGAGCTTGGGACCGGCGCCCGGACCACGGCGGTATTGATTCATAACATGGAATATTTATTGACCAAGCCGGGCGGCTACCTGGCCAATGACGTCACCCCGCCGAGCGTATTCCTCGACAATATGCCCAGTTGGGAATACGGGGTGGTGGTGGCTTCCCGGGATCTGGCCACCGCCTTGCGTAATCATTTCTCCCGGGCCCAGTCCCAATCCGCCGAAGATCCCGATTTGGGCGTCGGGGAACCCTATTACTACTTCGAAACCACTTCCTGGATCCTCCCCCCGACCGAAATGGAATACCAAAAAGGGATCGAGGCATTCCGCCGCTATCTGGGGCGTCTCCAAGAGCAGCGGGGCCCGTTCTATCCCCGTGCCGATAATCTGTCCCAATACATCGACATCCTATCCAAGCGCCTGGGTGCCTACGCTCAGCTTCTTACCGCCGCCGCCGGTTCCCACCACGAGGAACCGGCCGTCGCTGTCCCCGAGGAATCCGGGGCTTCCGTGCCTTTGGAAGAAGTTTCCTGGTTCGAGGTGGACAATCATCTCTACGAAGCCCGCGGCTATTGTTGGGCGCTGTTGCATATCATGCGGGCGATCCAACGGGACTTCGGCACGATAATCCGGTTGAAGGAGGCGGATGAGGAGGTTAAGCAGATCATCCGCGAACTGGAATCGATTCAAGATCCCGTGTTGAGCCCGGTCGTTTTGAACGGAAACGGCCTGGGGGTTTTTGCCAACTATTCCTTGACCATTGCCACCTATGTTTCCCATACGACTTCCGCTTTGATCGATTTGCGTGCCTTGCTGAAAATTTAATAAGAAGATCCTGATGCCCGAACGTCGCCGTGATCTGGCCATGGCGCAAGAGGGCCAAAGGACGGACTCCCCCGCCTGAGTGAACAGGCATCTAACCACCCTCCCGTTCTCCGCCGCCTGGGACATGTGCAGACGGCGGATTTTTTTCGCCGATTATACGGATACATTTTGGAAGATACGTATTGTGTCCCCGCAATTCTGGCGACGCTTCTTTAATTGGGGACGCGTTCCGTGGAACAATAGCTCAGTGGGCGTTTTATGGAGGTCTGTCATGGCGGCGGACTTCGAACTGGAAATCTCCCGCCTGGTGTGGTTGAACAAATACCGGATCGAAGGCGAGGGCGGCATCGAAGATACCTGGCGGCGGGTGACCTCGGCGGTGGCGAGCGTGGAATCGGATGCCGAGGGTTGGCGTGACCGCTTTTACGCGCTTCTGGAGGGCTTCAAGTTTCTCCCCGGCGGTCGGATTCTGGCCGGTGCCGGCACTTCCAAACGGGTCACCTTGTTCAATTGTTTCGCCATGGGATTGATCGAGGATTCCCTCGACGGCATTTTCCGTGCGCTCAAGGAAGGCGCCTTGACCATGCAGCAGGGCGGCGGCATCGGCTATGACTTTTCCACCCTGCGTCCGCGCGGCACCCTGGCGCGCACCGTGGGAGGGATCGCCTCCGGACCGGTGTCGTTCATGCGCATCTGGGATGTGACCTGCGCCACCTTGCTTTCCACCGGCAGCCGCCGCGGCGCGATGATGGCCACCCTGCGCTGCGATCATCCCGACATCGAGGAGTTCATCGACGCCAAGCGCGACCCCCGGGCCCTGCGCAATTTCAATCTATCGGTTTTGGTGAGCGACGCTTTTCTGAAGGCGGTGGCAGACGACGCCGACTGGAAGTTGGTATTTCCCGAGGTCAGCTTGGCCGACGAAATCGGAGAAGGCAGCGTGGAACGGAAATGGCCCGGTTTCGATCGGCCGGTGCCGTGTCGGGTGTTGAAGGTGGTTCGGGCGCGGGAACTTTGGTGCCGGTTGATGCGCGCCACTTACGATATGGCCGAACCGGGGGTACTGTTCATCGATCGGATCAACCGCACCAACAATCTGTATTATTGCGAACATATCTACACCACCAATCCCTGTTCGGAACTTCCCCTGCCGCCTTACGGCGATTGCAATCTGGGATCGGTCAATCTAGTCCAATTCGTGCGCGAGCCTTTCACCCGCCGGGCGCGTCTCGATCTGGACGCCATCGCATCCGTGGTGCCCGTGGCGGTCCGATTTCTCGACAACGTCATCGATCTTTCCCGTTTCCCGTTGAAGGAACAGCGCCGTCAAGCTCACGCGACGCGGAGAATCGGATTGGGAATCACCGGGCTGGCCGATGCCTTGATCATGCTGGGCCTGCACTACGCAAGCGAATCGGCGCGGGCGCTCGCCGGCAAGTTGATGGCGACCATTTGCCATACCGCTTATCTTGCCTCAACCGAGTTGGCGCGGGAAAAAGGCAGTTTTCCCCAATTCCAGGAGGATGCTTTTTTGGCCGGGGAATTCGTCGCCACCCTGCCGGCCGAGGTGACAAAGGCGATCACCGCTTCGGGCATCCGCAACAGCCACTTGCTGGCGATCGCTCCCACCGGTTCCATCAGCTTGTTGGGGGGCAACGTTTCCAGTGGTCTGGAACCGGTGTTCGCGTGGCGCTATCAGCGCCGCCTGCAAATGCCCGACGGCAGCCGCAGCCTGGTCAACGTAGAGGACGCGGCCGTCCGCTTGTGGCGTCAGCGGCATCCGAATCGGTCCTTTTCCGAGGCGTTCGTGACCGCCACCGAATTGGCGCCGGAAGCCCATCTGCAGATGCAGGCGATCCTCCAAAAATACGTGGACTGCGCTATTTCCAAGACCATCCAGGTGCCGGAGAAGTGTGCTTTCGAAGATTTCCAGGACGTCTATCGCCGCGCCTGGGAATTGGGTTTAAAAGGTTGTACCACTTACCGGCCCAATCCGATCCGCGGCGCGGTGCTCCTTCCCGAGGCGCCACCCGCAACCCACTGCTGCGATCTCAATCGGGAGGGGGATTGAATGGGCACCGTCAGTAACTTTCGGGATACTGACGGTGCGGTAGGGATGGTTGGATAAACGACTCAGCCGAGGGCGGAGTTGTTGTGTTTTTTGACGTCGCCGCGCTGGATGCGGGCGTAATCTTCCAGTCGCCGGGAGGCTGCTTGAAATGCGTCGCGGATTGCCACGTAGGCGTCTTCGTAGGCGTGATTGTCGTGATGCTCGCGGCTGATGGCGATTTCCTTGCCCGGCACCGTCAGATCGATGCGGACGTGATAGAGATCGCCTTTGTTGTGGTTGTGATGGGCGCGCTCCACCACCACTCGGCAACTGGTGATCTTGTCGTAATAGCGTTCCAGCTTCTGTGCTTTTTCCTGGATCTTGGCTTCCATGGCATCGGATTGGGGCAAACCCCGGAAAGTGACTTGCAAGGGTATTTGCATGATGGCTCCTTGTTTTCTCGGGTTAATCTTAAATTATAAAGCCGTGGCGTATCATACCAGCCCGGCGCCCCCTGTCCTTCATTATCGAGTGGATTGATTGCCCGTTCCTTGGCGGCCGGAATGCGATGGGGAGATCCGGAATGGCCAGATTCGCGCCATAAGCCTATTTTAGAGGGTTTTTACGGCTTGCGGGAACCGGAGATTCATTGCACGGTAAATGTCCCGTAACGCTCCGGTTCGGTACATCGCCAGAGAATCAGACCGGACCGGGGTGGGGAAAATTCCACCGCCTGGTGGCCGGGCTTCAAATCCAGGGCGACCTCGAAAGAAGGAATTTCCAGGCGGCTCCGGCAAAATCCGTCTTCAGCCACTTCGATTTCCCAGCGCACCGCTTGTCCGCGTAGCAAGACGAAATGATCGGGTTCGAAACCCCGCGCCGTCACCTGCATGTTGACTGTGGGCAGGGGCTTTTCCCATATGGATTCGATGCGGGAAATCAGGGGCTTTTCCCCGGTGAATTCGATGCGGGAGATCACGCTGCGTAGATCGTAATGGGTATCCGCCAAGGCCAACCCCCGGTTGAGCATCAAAGCGCCCAGCGCCACCACCACCACGCTGGAGAACTTCACCAGCTTGGGGCCCACGCTTTTGGCGATCGTGCTTGCGAAAACCCCGAAACCGATCATCATCGGCAAGGTGCCGATCCCGAAAAAGAACAACAGTTGCGCGCCTTTCAGGGGGTCGCCGGTACCGGCCGCCATGATATACATGGCCTGCAAGGGGCCGCAGACAATCATCAATCCATTGAGAAGGCCGATGATGAGCGGATGGCTGTGTTTTTTGTATTGGCGGCCGAGGAAGCGCATCACGAATCCCGGCGTACGCAGCTGGATCCGGCGCAGCCAGGGAAAGATGTTGAGCATGCTCAGCCCGAACAGGATCAAAAACACGCCGGCGATCAAGGCGATAATCCCCCGCAGCCAGGGCGTGAAGGCCACCACCGAACCGAGTGCGCCAAATGCCGCACCGATCAGCGTGTAAGAGAGGGTTTTGCCGCTGGCGTACCAAAAGTGGGAAAGATAGGAAGGGCGACCCCGGGCGCTGTCCTGGGTGGTGTAAGTGAGTATCAGCGCTCCGCACATCCCGACGCAGTGAAAACTGGTCATGAAGCCGGTCGCCAAGGCCAGGGCATGGCTCATTCCATCCATCAAGCCGTGTTCATGGGGGGAATGACCGCCCAGGCGGGCATCCATATAGACGATCAGCAAAATGCCGAGGGCACCGAACAAAATCCCCGTCCAGCGTTTGACGGGATGAGGCGAGGCTGGCTTCAAGGTGTTGTCTCCCACAAGTGTCAAACCATTATTTCTAGCAAAAAATATGCAAAGCCTTGGGTGGTGATCGGTCGTGACTGGAAATGAATAACTGCGGCATATCACACACCTCTGTGTGATATGCCGCAGTTTTGACCGATGAGTGGCTTAAAACGATATGAAATTTGTTGTTTTTCAGAGTTTTAATAAATTGGCACAAATTATGCTAAATATCAATCGGCAATCTGGTTACGAGGTGTTTATTATGAGCGAAAAAGCATTGGTCCAGTCTTCTCAATACGACGGTGGCGCATTGTTGTTAAGTACCGGCCTGACCGTGGCGGCCTTGATTCTGGTGCCGGCCATGGCGAGTCGGCTGGGCATGGGGGCGGCCTTGACCGGCGCCATGCGGATGGCGCTCATGCGCGCCTCGAGTCGGGCGGTTAGCAACGGCAAGGGCGAGGAATGCGGCGATGTAGGCGGCTTCAGCTGTCATTGATCGATTCCGGATCATATCGGATAGGGCGCCAAGGAGGGTGCCCCTTTTTTTATTGCTCGATAATGAAGTGCTAAAATCGGCGAGCCATTCATCGACAAGTATTGGATATCAATGAGTGAAGACAAGCGCAGTTGCGACCTTTGCGGCTTGCCGGTGGAAATCCCCGATTTCCGCCTTCAAACCAAGAATGGAGTCAAGCAGTTTTGTTGTGAGGGTTGCTTGGGAATTTATCGTATGCTACATGAGAACGAAATCGTCGAGGAGCCGGAAGAATCCTCTTCACAGGCTCCCGATGCCGGTTCCTGAAGAAAACCGTTAGGAGTATAACCATGGCCCATGTACACGGCGACAAAAAGAAAATGGTGGAGGCTGCCGCCCACGCGGCGGGTGGCGCGATGCGGGGGCCTGGTCCCCACGGACCCATGATGGGAGAAATGATGGGGCCGTCCCCCATGATGCATGGCGCCACCCATTCCATGAAAACCGCTGCCAAAGGCGCCGCCGTTACGGCCGGTGTCACCAAAGGAGGATCGTTAATGAGCAGATTGTACCGTCATCCCTGGCTAATGTTCGGCCTCGGCGTTGCCGCCGGTGTGGTGGTGTACCGCTATCGCAAGGAGATCATCGCCACCACCCTGCAAGCGGGAGAAAAAAGCAGGGATTTCGTCCTTCAGCAAAGGGAATCCCTGGAAGACATCGTGGCTGAAAGCCAGGAAGAAGGCGGCGAAAAGGGGCCTGGAGGAAAAAAATAAACCTTGATTATTACCCGTCGGATTATTCTTCGCTACCGGGCGCCGGGGCATGTGCGCTTTCAGCTTCCGCCGGAATTGTGCCGGCCGGAGGCCGCCGCGCTCTTGATCGCGGAACTGCGGGCGTTGGACGGCGTCTACCGGGTGGTTCGGCGCGGCAACAAGCTGTCGGTTCGCTACCAGGAAGCATTCTGCGCCTACCCTCGGTTCACCCGCCGCTTCCATGCGATCGTTACCCGTTTGGAACAGCAGGGACAACTTAAACCCCGTCCTCCGGTACCGCGTCCTTCCCCCTTGGTGCGGATCAAGCAGACCCCTCTCGTCCGCTGGTTCCGGGAGAAGGTCGAGGCAGTACGGGAGACCTTCACCGCCTTCGGTATCTTGGCCCGACGGGGGTGGCAGGGCGGTCCGAAGTTTCTCCACGATCCCAAGGAATTCGCCTTCGAATTCGCCAACGATGTCCTGGTGCTCTATCTCATCAAGATGCACTGGCACCGGATCGTCACCCAATGGCTGCCCAATCCCATCAAGCACCGCTACGAGTGGGCGGCAGTGTTTTATCTGACCTATTTGCTGGTTCGTTCCCGCCTGCCTAAATAATGACTCCCGAGCATTTTTCAATCGTCCACCGGTTGCGCCGCAGGATCCGGATCGTGGTGCCTGCACTGAAAAACGATCCGGAAAAAACCTATCTGTTCGAAATTCTGCTTGCCAAGCGCGATGGCATCAAACAGGTCAAAGCGGTGCCCGCCATCGGTTCGGTGACCGTCTGGTTCGATCCCCAGGCGCTGCCCTTGGCCGCGCTTGTCAAGATTTGCGACGCGCTGCTGGAAAATCTCGCCGCCGCGAAGACCGGCATGTTCCAAGGCATCGAAGAAGTCGATCCGGATGCCCCGACGGTGGAGGCACAATTCGCCGTGGAAGGGATGACCTGCGCCTCCTGCGCCCTGTTGATCGAAATGCTCCTTCGGCGCGATCCGCGCATCCGCGAGGTCAACGTCAACTTCGCCGCCGAGACGGCGCAAGTCGTCGGCGTCCTGACCAAGGAGGAAGTCTACCGGCAAGTGCGAAAACTGGGTTACCGGGCCCTTCCGTTGGACAACCTCACCCAGCGCAAGCTGCTGATGGAAAGGGAGCATCGGCGGATCAAGGAATCCCGGCGCCGCTTCGTATGGGCGGCAGTGCTCAGCACTCCGGCGATCCTCATCGCCATGGCCATGCCCAAGCGGCGGATTTGGCACTGGATTCAGTTTCTCCTCACCACGCCGGTGGTTTTCATCAGCGGCCGGTCGTTTTTCCAAAAAGCCTGGGCGTTGGCCAAGCGGAAATCGGCCAATATGGACAGCCTGGTGGCCTTGGGTACCGGGGCGGCTTACGGTTACAGCGTGCCCGCCTTGCTCTTGAGTCGATCCGGGGGGTTATATTTCGAGGCCGCCGCGGGAATCATCACCTTCGTGTTGTTGGGCCGCTATCTGGAAGAAAAGGCCAAAGGCCAGGCTCACGAAGCGGTCTACAAGCTCATCGATCTCCAGCCCCAGACCGCCACCCGCCTCGAAAACGGCAAGGAGAAAGTCATCCCCATCGAGGAGGTGCGTCTCGACGATCTGCTCTTGGTGCGTCCCGGTGAGCGCATTCCCACCGACGGGATCGTGCTCGAGGGCGCCACCACGGTGGACGAGTCCATGCTCACCGGCGAATCCATGCCGGTGGTGAAAAATGCCGGTGATAAAGTGATCGGCGGCTGCATCAACGGGCCGGGCGCGTTTCGATTCAAGGTGACGGCGGTGGGGCCGGATACGGTCCTGGCCGGGATCGTCCATTTGGTGGATCAGGCGCAAGCTTCGAAACTGCCGATTCAGAAGACGGTGGATCGCATCTCGTCGGTGTTCGTCCCTTCGGTGATGGGAATCGCCGGTTTGACCTTCGGTGGATGGCTGCTCAAGAGCGCTCGGTTTGCTCCCGCCCTCGGCAACACCATCGCGGTTCTGCTCATCGCCTGTCCCTGCGCCCTGGGGCTTGCGACCCCGGCGGCGATCATGGTCGGCACCGGCCAAGCCGCCCGCCGCGGCATCTATATCAAAAACGGCGAAAGTCTGGAGTTGGCCGCCCATCTCTCCGCCATCGTTTTCGACAAGACCGGCACCATCACCGAGGGCCGGCCGGAAGTGACCGATTTCATCAATCTCTCCGATTGGGAACGAACCGCCTTACTGGCTTGGACCGCGGCGGCGGAGATCAATTCGGAACATTTCCTGGCCCGCGCCATCGTGGAAAAGGCCGAACAGGAAGGGGTTCGAATACCGGCGGCGATGGATTTCGAGGCGGTTCCGGGAGAAGGGGTTCGGGCTCGGGTCGAAAATCGCGAGATTATGATCGGCAATCAAGCGTGGATGAACCGCCATGAGGTGCTCTTGGCGGGGCTGGAAAATCGGGTGGAAAAGCTCAGCGAGGTAGGTAAAACACCGGTTTACGTGGCTTTGGATCGCCGGCCGGCGGCCTTGATCGGCATCGCCGACCAACCGCGTCCGAATGCCAAGGCGGCGATCGATCGCCTCCATCGAATGGGGGTGAAAACCATGATGGTCACCGGAGACGTGGCAACCACCGCCCGCTTCATCGCCCGTCAGGTGGGGATCGGAGAGGTCATCGCCGGCGCCAAGCCCGACGATAAGCTGGCGGAGATCCGCCAATTGCAGCGTCAAGGAGAAAATGTCGGCATGATCGGCGACGGTATCAACGACGCTCCCGCCTTGGCGGCGGCGGACGTGAGCTTTGCCGTCGGCAGCGGCACCGACATCGCCATCGACGCGTCCGATATCACCCTCGTTCAAGGCGACATCGAAAAAGTGGCCGATGCCATCGAGATTTCCGCCTTCACTCTCAAAGTCATCCGCCAGAACCTGTTCTGGGCATTCGGTTATAACACCGTGGCGATACCGGTGGCGGCCATGGGCAGACTCAGCCCGATGATCGCTTCCGGAGCCATGGCGTTGAGTTCGGTCTCGGTGGTGGCCAATTCGTTACGGTTGCAGCGCAAATGATCACGTATCGGTCAGTTGGGAGAAGGGTTGCGGGTGATTGGGTCGGAGGACGCCGTGAACCCACGCCCAAGCCACCCGCAACCCCCATTGTTTTGATTTTGACACTGATTTTTCCGGCCTGGCCGACACCCGCCGACTCAGCCCAAGTGGATCGAGCCATCCAGCAACAGGTGAACACTCAAAAACAGGCCGCCGGGGTGCAAACCAAAATCGATTCCCTCGACGATGAAACCCGAAGAATGGTCGAGGAATACCGCGCCAACTTGGCCGAATTGGATGAACTGACCCGTTATAACGATCAATTGGATAAGCTGTTGGCCGATCAGGCCACGGAACTCTCGCGCAGAGAGGCGCAGCTCGAGGAACTGGAAACGCTCAAGCAGAAGCTGTTCCCCTTTCTCTTAGAGATGCTCGCGGCGCTGGAGAAAGTCGTCGAAGTGGATACGCCCTTTCTGCCCCAGGAACGGCTGGAACGGGTGCGGTCATTGCGTGAGCTGATGAACCGCGCCGACGTGGCGTTGCCGGAAAAATACCGCCGCCTGATGGAGGCTTTCCGAATAGAAGCCCAATACGGCCACAACATCGAAACCTACGAGGGACCCTTGGCCGACAATGGCAAAACGCGCACGGTGCGTTTTCTGCGCTTCGGGCGGGTGGGGCTCTATTATCTGACCCTGGATGGTCTCGAAGCCGGCGTGTGGGAGGAAGCCACGCGCAGTTGGCGGGTACTGGATCGAGATTATCTACGTTCCTTGGACCATGCCATGCGGATCGCCGCCAAGCAGGCGCCGCCGAATCTGGTGACCTTGCCGGTACCTGCACCGGAGGCGCCATGAGTGGCGGGTGGAAACAGGCGGGGGAAGAACGTTCGCCTCATAGAGTCGGTTTCAAAGCTCGTGTGGGGGTCAGGGTAATCGCGAATGCCATCATCTCCCTTGTATGTTTTGTGTTGCTGGACAGTGGTTGTTTGAGTAGGTTTATGTCTGGCCCGGTGCGGCAGTTCGAAACTCCCTTGGGACACCAAGCCCGTGGGAGAGCGATGAGCGTCGCACCGGTTTTCATGGATAACCCGGACGGTTGCTTGGGCAGATAAGCCCGTATTTTTGCAAGGTTGGGAATCATGAACGAAATGAATGCAGAACAGTTTGTTGGTATTGACGTGTCGAAAGCGACGCTGGATGGGGCGGTCGAGCCTCAAGGTCAGGTATGGCAGGTGGCCTACGATGCCAAGGGGATCGATCAGCTGGTTTTGCAATTGCAAGAGATCGGGCCGACCTTGATCGTCATCGAGGCCACCGGTGGTTTGGAAACCCAGATTGCATCTGCCTTGGCGGGCAAGGGATTGCCGGTGGCGGTGGTCAATCCGCGCCAGGTGCGCGACTTTGCCAAGGCCAGTGGCCGGCTGGCCAAGACCGATCGGGTGGATGCCGGAGTGCTGGCGGCGTTTGCCCGGGCCATCCGTCCCCAGGCGCGCCCGCTCAAGGATGCGGACACCCGCGCGTTGGACGATCTGGTGGATCGGCGGCGGCAGTTGATCGGCATCCGGGTTCAAGAGGTCCTCCGATTGAAGGGAGCCACGACGAAACCGCTGCAAACCAGTCTGAAAAAGCATATCGCCTGGCTGGACAAGCAGATTGACCAGAACGACCGGGACCTGACCCGGCGGTTGCGCGAGTCGGACGCCTGGCGGGCCAAGGACGATCTGCTCAAGAGCATTCCCGGCGTCGGTTCAGTGACCATTGTCACGTTGCTGGCAAAATGCCCGGAGTTGGGCACCCTCAACCGGCGCGAGATTGCCGCGCTGGTCGGCGTGGCGCCGATGGCCAACGACAGTGGCCAGTATCGCGGCAAGCGCTTCATCTGGGGCGGTCGCTCCGAGGTTCGCGCCGTGCTATACATGGCCACGATCTCGGCGATACGCTGTAATGCGGTCATCCGCGCCTTTGCAGAACGCCTCAAAAACGCTGGCAAACCGCCCAAGGTCGTCATCGTCGCCTGCATGAGGAAGTTGCTCACCATCATGAATGCCATGTTGAAAAATAATACCCCTTGGCAGCCACAAAACACTTGACTTTAAACACGGTTGCTCTCCCGCTGGCGGGAGAGGGATGGGGTGAGGGTGGTTTAAATCAAAATGCCTTTTATTTCAATTAGATCCAGCCTCTTCCTAACCTTCTCCCGCTGGCGGGAGAAGGGATTCTACTTGAGTCATTCCCGGACGGTCGCGATCGAGCCCCCGGGGATGGGTTCACGGCGTCCCGGAAGGCAGGCCGCCGAACCCCGCTTCATCTCAGGTCGGATTAAGTTTGTAATCAGCCTTTTGATGCTGTTGTGGCTATTTATTGGCAACACGCAACTATCCCGGGCGGCCGAGGTGGTGAGCTTGGAACAGTTGGTCAAAACCATCCGCGAGGAAGGTCTGCTTGAGCGCAAGCATCAACAGGAACGTTTGGAGCGGTTCCTGCGCGAACGCAACCGGCAACGCCAATTATTGGCCGAGATCAGCGCTCAGTTGAGCCGGGAACAGACCAGGGCCGACCAGCTGCGCGCGCAATTCGAAGCCAACGAAGCGCGTTTGGCCGAGATGGAGCGGAAATGGCACCAGCAGGCAGGGGACATGGAAGCGCTTTTTGCTCAGGCCAGCCAGAATGCCACCGCCATCAGTGTACAACAACGAACGACAAACCTCCGATTGGAGCGTGTCAACGGTCTCAATCGGGTCCGCGACACACGCGATCTGCCCGTGGGAACGCGGGTACCCAACCCCGGCCGCAACCTATACGCGACTGTCACCTATGATTTCTAATGGATTGATTCCCCCTCATCCTAGCCTTCTCCCCTGAGGGGAGAAGGGATCCATGCTTTTGCGAGGCTCTTGCCGGCGACAGAAGGGGGAACCAAGAGGGTAGCAAAAGTTTTCGTTCCTTCTCCCGCTGGCGGGAGAAGGTGAGGTTGAGGGTGGATAAGAACAATCATTTATCCTTTTCTCGATAAGGGCGGTTGAGATTTGTTGTAGCATGTCCAAGGTTTCTTGGAACAAATACATTCGTCAGGGGAGAATGATGGTTTTTTCCGTCCGCAATCACCGCCTTTTCCAGGCCGATCGTCAGGTGGATTATCGTCTGACCCCGAACCGCACCCGACGCTTTACGCTCAAACCGGAAGGCATCGTAGTGCATGACACCGCCGGCCGCCTGGACGGGGAGTCGTCGGTGAGGTGGTTTCTCAATCCCGCCGCCAAGGCATCGGCGCATTTGGTGATTGACCACGACGGTGGCGTGGTGCAAATGGCGCCTTTCAACGCAAAGACGTGGCACGCCGGCCGTTCCACACTCAATGGGCGGGATGGGGTCAACAATTTCGCCATTGGCATCGAAATCGTCAATCCGGGGCGGCTGGAGCCGTTGGGCAACGGTCGCTATCGGGCCTGGTTCGGTGAGGTATACGACGATCGGGAATATACCATCATCGAGAAAAGCACTCCGAAACACGACTTCGGTGGCTGGATGGATTACAGCAGCGCTCAGTTGGCCGCAGTGGAGGCGGTCTGCGCCTGCTTGTTCGCCAAGTACGATTTGCGTTGGCTGTGGCCCCATTGGAAAGTGAGTCCGGGGCGTAAAGTAGATACCAACCCGCTATTTCCGCTTTTTCATCTGCAGGCGAAATTGACCGGAAGAGAAAGCGACGACGGCAACGACGGAATCATGCTGGCCAATACCAATCAGCGCCGTTGGCCCTCCTATCACGATAACGTCATCCAAGTCCTTCCCAAGGGGGCGGCGGTGGAGGTGCTGCGCAGCGGCTGGTATCGCAACGGCGACGAGCATGCGCGTTGGTTCCTGGTTTCCTCCGGCGGTCACGAGGGCTGGGTGCATGGTTCGCTGATCGAGGTATGAACACTGTCGGTCCTTGAGGGAAGCAGTCCGACCGCTACCCGTTTGATTTGAAAAGCGACTGCCGGATCGATTTCGATTTTTCCCTGATCTGGCGTTGAATGTTGCCTCCGGTAGAGGCGGTTCGCGAAACGCCCCTACAGATTCAAACTTTTGAGATAAGCCCGAAAATCTTCGGCCAGTTCCGGATGCTGCAGGGCGTGATCGACGGTGGCCTCCAAGTAGCCCAGTTTCGCGCCGCAGTCGTAACGTTTGCCGCTGAAGCGGTGGGCGTAGACCAGTTCGTGTTCGAGCAGTTGGGCGATGGCGTCGGTGAGCTGGATTTCTCCGCCGGCACCGCGACCCACGGTCTCCAACAGGTCGAAGATCCGCGGCGTCAAAATGTACCGGCCCACCACGCCCAGATTGGAGGGGGCTTCCTCGGGTTTGGGTTTTTCCACGATACCTTCCACCCGGGTCACGTTGTCGACCACCTCGGAAGCGGCCACGACGCCGTAGCTTTCACTGGCATCAAGCGGGATTTCCTCTACCGCCAGCACCGAGCGGCCGTGGGATTCGTAGATTTCCACCATTTCCTCCATGCACCCCCGGCCGTTGTTCTCGATCAAGTCGTCGGCGAGCAGGACCGCGAAGGGCTCGTTGCCGATAATCGGCTTTGCGCAAAGCACCGCATGGCCCAATCCGAGCGCCTCGGCCTGGCGGATATAGACGCAATTGACCCCCGCCGGCGGAATGTTGCGCACCAGTTCCAATTTGTCGATTTTGCCGCGGTGCTCCAGTTCGGTTTCCAGTTCGTAGGCTTTGTCGAAATGGTTGCTGATGGCGGTTTTGTTGCGGCCGGTGACGAAAACCATCAACTCGATGCCGGCGGCGGCGGCTTCCTCCACCGCATATTGGATCAAGGGTTTGTCCACCACCGGCAGCATTTCCTTGGGGCTGGCCTTGGTCGCCGGCAGGAAGCGGGTCCCCAAGCCCGCCACGGGAAATACGGCTTTTTTAATTTTCATAGATTCTCTCCCAGCGTTGTTCGGACTCCGGCACCAATGCGATTTTGTCGTGCCGTTCCAGATAGTCTAGGATTTTGCGGGCGCATGTGTCCAAGGAATCCGAGCCGCTTTCGACCATGATTTCGGGATTTTCAGGCGGCTCGTAGGGTGAGGAAATCCCGGTGAAGTTTTTGATTTCCCCCCGCCGGGCCTTTTCATACAAACCCTTCACATCCCGTTGTTCGCATACTTTCAGTGGGGCGGCGCAGTAAATCTCGATGAAATCCCCCTCATCCACCAGCGATCGGACCATTTCCCGATCCCGCCGGAAGGGAGAGATGAAGGCGGTCAGGGCGATTACTCCGGCGTCGATGAACAATTTGCTCATTTCGCCGATGCGGCGGATGTTCTCATGGCGCTCCTCGGGGCTGAAACCCAGGTCCGAGCATAGTCCGTGACGGACATTGTCGCCGTCGAAAACGTAGGTGCGGCAACTGCGTAGATAAAGCAGTTCCTCCACCCGATGGGCGAGGGTGGATTTGCCGGCGCCTGAAAGGCCGGTAAACCATAGGATAAAGCTTCGGTGGCCGTTGATCTGTTCCCGGTCTTGTCGAGAGACGGTCGCTTGATGCCAGCGGATGTGTTTGTCCATGGGTATCAGTATAGGCAAAGTAAACAGGCGGGAGTTAGGATGCCCGCCCGGGGGAAATTTGACAAGTTATTTGGGGTGTTACTTAGCCCGACAGAGTAAAGCGTTCTCTCAGCGCGGCGATCTCGTCGCGGAGCTTGGCCGCCTGCTCGAATTCCAGCTCGCGCGCGTGCCGGTACATTTCTTCCTCCAGCCGTTTGATGTGTTTCGCCGCCTCCACCGGAGACTTGAGTTCGGCGGCGTATGCGGCTTTTTTCTCGGCCACCTTGGCTTTGGGCTTTTGCGGACCGCGTCCCGGGACCGGCAACTCCAGAATATCGGTCATAGAGCGGGTAGTGCTTTTGGGTGTGATGCCGTGGTGCCGGTTGTGCTCGATCTGCTTGGCTCGGCGGCGCTCGGTCTCATCGATGGCCTGGCGGATGGATTTAGTCAGGGTGTCGGCGTACAGGATCGCTTTCCCTTGCACATTGCGCGCGGCGCGGCCGATGGTCTGGATGAGGGAGACGGTGGAGCGCAGGAAGCCTTCCTTGTCGGCGTCGAGGATCGCCACCAGCGAGACCTCCGGCATGTCGAGTCCTTCGCGCAGCAGGTTGATGCCCACCAGTACGTCGAATTCGCCGCGCCGGAGATCCTGGATGATTTCCACCCGCTCCACGGTGTCGATGTCCGAGTGCAGGTAACGGACCCGGACCCCGTGTTCCATCAGATAATCGGTCAAATCCTCGGCCATCCGCTTGGTCAGGGTGGTGACCAGCACCCGTTCGTCTTTGGCCGCGCGCAGGCTGATTTCCGACAACAGGTCGTCCACCTGGGTGAGGACGGGGCGGACCTCCACTTCCGGGTCCACCAGGCCGGTGGGGCGGACCACCTGTTCCACCACCGCGCCGGAGTGCTCGCGCTCGTAGGCGGCGGGGGTGGCGGAAACGTAAATCCGCTGCGGCGCGCGCGCGTCGAATTCCTCGAAAGTCAGGGGGCGGTTGTCGAGGGCCGAGGGCAGGCGGAAGCCGTAGTTCACCAGGGTCTCCTTGCGCGACCGGTCGCCCCGGTACATGGCCCGCAGTTGGGGGAGGGTGACGTGGCTTTCGTCGACGAACACGATGCCGTCGTCCGGCAGGTAATCGAACAGGGTCGGCGGCGGTTCGCCGGGGCCGCGCCCGGACAGGTGGCGGGAGTAGTTCTCGATGCCGGAGCAGTAGCCCACCTCCAGAATCATTTCCAGATCGAAGCGGGTCCGTTGTTCCAGGCGTTGGGCCTCCACCAGCTTGTTTTCCTCGCGCAATATCTTGAGATGCAGGCGCAGTTCCTCGCGGATCGCGTCCACCGCTTTGAGCAGCGTCTCGCGGGGGGTGACGTAGTGGGTCTTGGGATAGACCGTGTAGCGCGCCACCGGACAGAAGACTTCGCCGGTGAGGGGATCGAACAGGCTCAAGCGTTCGATCTCGTCGTCGAACAGTTCCACCCGGAGGGCTTCCTTTTCCGATTCGGCCGGGAAGATGTCGATCACGTCGCCGCGCACCCGGAAGGTACCGCGCCTGAGTTCCGTGTCGTTGCGCATATACTGCAGCTCCACCAGCCGCCGCACTATCTGGCGCTGATCGAGCAGGTCGCCGCGCACCAGATGCAGCACCATCTGGAAATAGGAGGCCGGCTCGCCCAAGCCGTAAATCGAGGAGACGGTGGCCACGATCACGGTGTCGCGCCGCTCCAGCAGCGCCTTGGTGGCCGACAGGCGCATCTGTTCGATGTGCTCGTTGAGGGAAGCGTCCTTTTCGATATAGGTATCGGAGGCGGGCAAATAGGCCTCCGGTTGATAGTAATCGTAATAGGATACGAAGTATTCCACCGAATTTTCCGGGAAAAAGGTTTTCATCTCCCCGTAGAGTTGGGCGGCGAGGGTTTTGTTGGGCGCCAGCACCAGAGCGGGACGCTGCATTTGCTCGACGATGTGCGCCATGGTGAAGGTCTTGCCGCTGCCGGTGACCCCGAGCAGGGTTTGATGGAGTTCGCCGTGATTCAACCCTTCCACCAGGCGGCGGATGGCCTCGGGCTGGTCGCCGGCGGGCCGATAGGGACTGTGGATCTTGAACTTTTTCGCCGCGGAAGGATTCAGCGGGCCTTGGCCTTCGGTTATCATGTTCGGGGTGTCATGGCTGGTGTCCTGGGTAGCGGTATCCAAGGATTTTCGGTAGAGAGAACGGCGCGAGCCGATTTCCGTGGAGTTCATGGCGTACCTCCCTGGACGCCATCCTGCGGGCGCGCTGAAGCGCGTGAAAATTCTCTATTTCGATCATGTTTCATAGGGATACTGACTCTGCGTTAAGTTTTTCGCGAAGTATGTCGTCTGCCCGGGCACCGGTCCGTAAAATTATCTCGTGATTTCTATCTATTAAACAGCAGGCAGTTTCCATGACCATATCACTTTCCCAACGCGTCAATCGCATCAAACCTTCTCCCACCCTGGCGATCACCGCCCGCGCCGCGGCGATGCGCGCCGAGGGCCACGACGTGATCGGCCTGGGCGCCGGGGAGCCGGATTTCGATACCCCCGAGCATATCAAGCAGGCCGCCATCGAGGCCATCCGTGCCGGGATGACCAAATACACGCCGGTGGACGGGATTCCTTCTTTGAAACAGGCGGTGGCCGACAAGTTCCGCCGCGACAACGGCTTGGAATACCAGACCGATCAAATCCTGGTTTCCTGCGGGGGCAAGCAGAGCTTCTATAATCTGGCCCAGGCCATGCTGGACGAAGGCGACGAAGTGATCATCCCCGCGCCTTACTGGGTGTCCTATCCCGACATGGCGCTTCTGGCCGGAGCCACCCCTGTCTTCATCGAGGCGGGCCAAGCGCAGGCATTCAAGATCACGCCCGAGCAACTGGAGGCGGCGATCACGGCCCGCACCAAACTGTTCGTCATCAACAGCCCCTCCAACCCCACCGGCAAGCTCTACACGAAGGAAGAATTCGCCGCGCTGGGGGAAGTATTGCTCAAGCATCCCCGAGTGGCCATCGCCACCGACGACATGTACGAACACATCGTTTGGGAGGAGGGGAGTTTCTGCAATATCCTCAACGCCTGTCCGGATCTGTCCGATCGTACCTTCGTTCTCAATGGCATTTCCAAGGCCTACTCCATGACCGGTTGGCGGATCGGTTACGCGGCGGGTCCCAAGGAAGTCATCGGGGCGATGAAGAAGATCCAGTCCCAGAGCACCTCCAATCCCGCTTCCATCTCCCAGGCCGCCGCCGTCGCCGCGCTGGAAGGGGATCAAAGCTGTATCGGAAGGATGGTCGAGGCCTTCAAGCAGCGCCACGATTTCGTGGTCGGGGCCCTCAACCAAATTCCCGGGATCGATTGCCTGCCGGCGGAGGGCGCGTTCTACCTGTTTCCCAAGGTCGCCGGAATGATCGAACGCTTGGGTCTCGAGGACGACTTGGCGCTTTCCGAGTACCTGATCGAAAAGGCCGGCGTCGCCCTGGTCCCCGGAACCGCCTTCGGCGCCCCGGGTCATGTCCGTCTGTCCATCGCCACCAGCATGGAAAATCTGGAAAACGCGGTGGATCGGATCGGAAAGACCGCAAACGGCTGAACCATTCGGCCAGCATTCCTCGATACCGGCCCGATTCCGGGCCGGTTTTCCTGCTTTCACCTTCCTCAGTGCATCCTGCCGGGCCCGAAGGTCTGCGATTGGTCCCGAAAGATGCCCGTCGACCCTCGCTGTGACGTCAACGGAACTTAATCCTCCCTTGCCGGAAATCCAACTGTGTGAAATGCCGCACTAGTGTGTGAAATGCCGCACTTTTTTGACCGGCTTTTAATGTAAATCATTGTTATTTTTGATTGGCATTTGGTTTGCAAGCTCTACTTAGAGCTTGTGCTGCCTTGCTCATAATAATCAAGGATAAGAAGCAAGCGCCCGGCCCGCCTCGGAATCGAGGTGCGGCATATCACACACTTTTCATTTCCCGGAGGAATCAACTATGACAACCCAAAATTACAGAGCCGTTAAAATCGGTGTTGTGCTGGCGGCCTCGGCCTTTTTTATCCAGGGAGCGCTGGCGCATACCCGGCTGGACAATCCGGTGGTGCAGGAAAGCACGTCCGCCCACGGCACTTACGACACCGCCGTGGTGATTCCCCACGGCTGCGACGGCAATCCGGTGATCGGCAACGTCTTCGTCATGCCCGATCAGACCGATTCGATCGTGCAAACATCGACCGACGGGTTCGAAACTTTTGAAACCAGCGGCCAAACCGCCGCGGATTTTGTCGCCGCAGGCGGATTCATCCGCTTGATCAAAAGCAATGACGTGTTCGCGAAGTCCGGTCTCATCAGCGATACGGTGGGCAACCCGGTCGGTTTTTGGGCCGCGGACGGGGAGTTGCCCGCTTCCAATTGGGTGGGCAAGCTACCGCTGCGCATTTCCTCGGTGGATATTCAGGACGAATCCTGCGCCAACAGCGTGAACTTGGTTCCCGCCATCGCCAACGTGTGTCAGTTGAGCTCCGTCGAGGGATTCGGTGATGGAGTCGTGGATTTGTGGACCGCCCCCGATGCCGGCTCTTCCTTCGATGCGCCGGATTGGTCCTATCCGGCCTCATTCACGGTTGAGCGCGATCTGGAGAACAGCCCGCTTCCCGAAAGCTGCGGAAACGGCTTCGATGTGAGAATATTCCCCTCGGCGACGCAGCTCGATCGCGACATGCCGGTTGAAATGAACGGCCAACGGATATGGCCGCAACCGTAAGCGGGTCATCGGGTGGAGCGGGGCTCCACCCGCCCCTTGTCCCAAGAAGAGGTGAGTGAATGAAAACGATATGGCCGGGCAGACCGATTGCCCGATGGTTGACGGGGGTGGTCGCTTTGTTTGCGGCGACCGCCCAGGCGCATACAGGCGGGACGGTTCTCGATCCCGGTGGCGCGAACCCCCATGCCACCGATATGGCGGACATCAGTTGTTCTTCCAGCGATAATTTACCTCCGACGGCGAAGCTGTTCGCCCGGGTTAAGGATCAGTCCCCGCCCGAGGCGGGACTCTTGGTGAACATGCAAATTATCAAAGGTCGCCAGGCGATCAGCGTGACCGACGAGTTTTCCGGCGACGGCGAATTCAGCGCCCCGGTGGAGCTGTTCGGCGGGAGCGGCACGTATACGATGTTGGTCGACAAGACCGGTTTGGGGCCTCGATCCTTCGAGGTGGAATGGCATTGCATGTCGGAAAACAATATTCATACCGGCACCGACATCACCATCAGACAGATCGATACCCCCCAGTAACATGCGGTGGATTGTGCTTTTGATGATCGGCTTGAGCGGTTACGCCCAGGCTGCCCCCTTGCCCGACTGTACCCTGACCTCCCTGGACGGCGGGGAGAGCCGCCAGTTGCGAGAGATCCAGCAAGGCAAGGTGTTGTATGTGGATTTTTGGGCTTCCTGGTGCACCTCGTGCGCTCATGCCTTCAAATTCTTGAACGACCTGGAAAGCGATCTGCAGGACCGGGGGTTTGCCGTCATCGGGGTGAATCTGGACGAGAACCGGACCGATGCCGAAAATTTCCTGGAACGATTCCCGCCCCGGTTCACCGTGCTCGCCGATGCGGAGGCGCAATGCGCCAAGGATTTCGGCGTGCAGGGGATGCCCGCGTCCTATCTAATCGACCGCACCGGCGAGGTTCGCTATCGGCATTTGGGCTTCCGGTCGGGGGACGCGGATGAACTGCGCCGCGCGATCGAGAAACTGGTGGCCGAGCCGTCGCCGGACGGTTGATTGTTTCCCTGCATGATAAATACTCAGGCCCTCCCTCCCTTGTAGGGAGGGCCTCACGATGTTTGGATATTTCCCAATGAGAATAAAAACGAAAATAATGCCACTTTTGTTCATTGCCTCGGGCTTGATCGGCTGCGCCCAGGTCCCGCCTTGGGAGAGAGGCTACCTGGCCAAGCCGCAAATGGCCCTCGATCCCTATCCGCTGCAGAACTCGGTGCGAGAGCACGTGCATGGCAGCCGCGAGGCGGGCGGTAGCGCCCGCAGTAGCGGCGGCGGAGGCTGCGGCTGTTATTGATGGACAGCCCGGGTAAGCAATCCTCCGCCCATTCCGCGCTCAAAGCCCTCACTTCGGCGGCCCTGGTGTTGCCGGGTTTGCTGGAGACTTCGGGATTGGCCGCCGAGACCGATTCGGTCAGCGTGCAATACAGCCGTTACCAGGAAGGTGAGCGGGATCTGTTCAATGTCAAAAACAGCATGGATCCCCTCCAGGTGGATACCTTCCGGCTGAACGGCGACATCGGGCTGACCGACCGACTGCGATTCGGCTTCAACTTCATCGAAGATGTGTGGTCGGGGGCGACGCCGGTGGCCACCGCGCCCCTGGCGGCGGGCAGCAACCGCCCCATTCGCGAAGGCGACACGGTGGTGGGGGCTTCTCCCATGCTCAACCGGCCGGTGCTTTTGGATTCCGACCTGAACCCCCTGCAGAGGGACTCCATTACCGGGGAAGTGCTGGGCGTGGAATCACGCTCGGTCCATGTGCTCGCCACCGCCTCGCCGGAGGCGCGCCGGCAAGGGGATTTCAATCTCGAATACGAGTGGGACAACGCGGCGTTGGCGATCAACGGCGGGCTCTCCGTGGAGCGCGACTACGAATCCGCGTTCGGCGGGCTCAGCGGGCGCTGGGATTTCAACCAGAAGCTGACCACCTTGAAGGGCGGCGTCAGCTACACCGACAGCGACATCACCGCGGTGCTCGATTCCGACGCCGCCCCCTATATCACCCAGGTGGATTTTCAGGACCAAATCAGCTTCAAGTCGGGTTCGGAAATCCTCCGGGAAGAAAGAAGCGATTTCGCCGCCAATCTGGGCTTGACCCAGGTGGTGAGCAAATATTCCCTGATCGATGTCAACCTGGGCTTCACCCACAGCAGCGGCTACTTGGAAAATCCCTACAAGGCGGTCAGCGTCATCTTCGTCGATCCTGATCAGGCTTCCAATGCCATTCTCTCGGGCGACGTGCGCGCGCTGCTGGAAAACCGCCCCGGCGAGCGCAATCAAGGGACGGTCGGGGTCAAATGGGTGCAGCATATCAAGCCCCTGGATGCGGCGCTGCATTTCGATTATCAATTCTCCCGCGACGACTGGGGCATTTCCGCCCACACCTTCGAGGCCGATTGGGTGCAACCCTTGGGCGGCGGCTGGACGATCGCGCCCCGCATCCGCTATTACTCCCAAAACGACGCCGATTTCTACCGCCCGTTCCTGTTTTCCTTCCAGCGTTTCAGCGAGATCGCCAGGGACGATCGGGGGCGGGAGATCTGGGTGGATGATCAGGGGCAAGAATTCTTCCGTGACGAAAACTTCGATCTGGTGGACGCCGACGGCAACGTGGTGGACGAGAACGCGGTCAACGCCCGTCCCAAAATCCAGTCCTTCGACCGCGATCAACTGCCCGATCATTTCTCCAGCGACCATCGCCTATCGGGATTCGGCACCCTCAGCGGCGGGATCACGGTGAGCAAGGCATTCACCCCAGGAGTCACCTTGGAGGCGGGCTTCGAGTATTACAGCCATGCCGGCTCCTTGAAACTGGGCGGCGGCGGGGAAGACGCGTTTGCCGATTTCAATTATTTCGTGGCCAACGCCGCTCTCACGGTGGATTTGGAATCACTCGATTTCAGCATGCCTGAGGATCATCACACCCAGCACCACCACCATCATCATGCCAGCCACCTGGTGCCCGCCGGCTTGATGTACGCCCACATGATGCCCAGCGCCACCCCCTTCATGGTGGGGTACCGATTCAACTACAGCCGGCGGGACGGTCCCAAAAAACTGCTGCACGGCTCGAATACCGCGAGCGACCGGACCGTGGTCGCCGACGGCTGCCGGGACATCGGCTGCCGGTTCGCGCCGACCTATATGGATCGGTACATGCACATGGTGGAAATCATGTACGCGCCCACCGATTGGCTGAATCTGATGCTGATGCCTCAATTCATGAGCATGGAAATGAACCTGCGCGAGCTGGAAGGGCGCCCGCCGCCGGTACCGGAAGTCCACGAACATACGGGCATCGTCGGCCATACCACGGGCGGCGTGGGCGACACCATCATGGCTTCGTTGATCCGCCTGTTCGACCTTCCGGGACACCATATGCACCTGGGGCTCGGCATCAGTGCCCCCACCGGCTCAGTGGATCTGGAATTCCGGCGCACCGCTCAGCAGGACGGCGGTCTGGTGCACTTCGGAATGCAGCTGGGCAGCGGCACCTGGGATTTCCTGCCCAGCCTCACCTATACCGGTCACCAGGAACGCTGGTCCTGGGGGGCTCAGGTGAGGGGCACCGTGCGCCTGCAGGATGAAAATGAATCCGGTTACCGCCTCGGCAACGTCTTCCAGTCCACCGTCTGGGGCGGCTACGGGATGACCGACTGGCTGCAATTGTCGGTGCGAGGCGTTTATACGGCCCAAGGAAAAATCGTCGGGGATTTCAACGCCTTCAACGGCCGCTCGGGGCCGATGGATTTTCCTTCCAATCAAGGCGGGCATTTTGTGGACGTAGGTTTCGGCGTCAACGCCCTGATCCCCAAGGGATGGCCGCTGGCCGGCAACGTCTTGCGATTCGAATGGCTGCAGCCGGTCCAAGACGACGTCAACGGCTTCCAGTTGAAGCGCGAAGGGGCGTTGACCGCTTCCTGGAATTACGCTTTTTAGATGCGGTTAGCATTCCTATCAGGATGATATTTCCTCTCTCGTTGACGAAAGTGTTGCAAAAGTATGGGTCCCTTCTCCCTATTGGAGGGAGAAGGTTAGGAAGAGGGTGGATATAATTGAAATGAAAGGCATTCATGAGATTGCTCTGAGATGGATTCCCACTCATGAAATATCACCGGCATGGTTTCAAGGCCATGGGAACGACGTGCGAAATCCAGCTTTTCGCCGCCACCCCGGCCGCGGCGAAACGGGCGGCGGACACGGTCGTCGCCGATGTGGCCCGGTTGGAAAACCGTTATTCCCGTTACCGGGGCGACAGCTTTCTGTCGGAAATCAACCGCGTCGCCGCCTTAGGCGGGAAAATCGAAGTGGACGACGAGACCGCGGGCTTGCTCGATTACGCCGCCGCTTGCTACGAACAGAGCGGCGGCCTGTTCGACATCACCTCCGGGGTGCTGCGTCAAGCCTGGCGCTTCGATCGGGAACGAGCGCCGGCGCCCGGGCAAATCGAACGCCTGCTCGGCAAAATCGGCTGGCATCGGGTCCGCTGGGCGCCGCCGGTGCTCGAATTTACCACCCCGGGGATGGAAATCGACTTCGGCGGCATCGTCAAGGAATACGCGGTCGATCGTGCGGCGACCCTGGCGCGAGAAGCGGGGGTTCGCCACGGGGTGATCAATCTGGGCGGCGACGTCAAAATCATCGGCCCGCGCGCCGACGGCAGTCCGTGGCGGGTTGGTATTCGCCATCCGCGGCGGCCGGAGGCGGTGCTCCGGACCTTATTCCTGAAGGAGGGCGCCTTGGCCAGCAGCGGCGACTACGAGCGCTGCCTAGTGGTGGACGGGGTGCGCTACGGTCACATCCTCAACCCCCGCACCGGCTGGCCGGTGCGGTATCTGGCCTCGGTCAGCGTGCTGGGGGATTTCTGCGTGGTGGCGGGCAGCGCCGCCACCATCGCCATCCTCAAGGAAAAGGAAGGCCCCGCCTGGCTCGAACAATTGGGCTTGCCCCACCTGTGGATGCGCGTCGACGGCCACATCGGCGGCTCGCTGGCACCCCGGGATTCCGCTTAGAATAGTGGAATCTTCTTCCGCTTAAATCTGCCGATCCGACGACAATGCTCGATCTGATCGAGAAAACCTCTGGAAGAGGGGGTACGACGATGGATAGAAAAGATCCGAAGCCGAAAGCGATCCGTATCGTCCCCGCCCGCACGGACGACGCCGAAGCCATCGCGGCGATGGGCTGGGACATCTGGCAATGCTGCTACTATCCGGAAGTTTTGAGCCGGGATGCGATGGATTATTTATGGCACCGCACCGGGAACCGGGACCGCATCCTTGACGAAATGGCCCGGGGCGCGGTCTACGAATGGATCGAGCAGGCCGAAAACCGGATCGGCTTTCTGGCCTACCATCACTTCCCCGACCAAGCCCGGATGCGGCTCAGCAAACTCTACCTCCTGCCCGAATATCACCGCCGTGGCATCGGCGCCCGGGCGCTGACGCACGTCAAGACGGTGGCCGAACAGCGCGGGGTGCGGGAGATCCATCTCTACGTCTTCAAGAAAAACCGCCAGGCCGTCCGCGCCTATCTGCGAGCCGGCTTCATCATCGCCAAGGCCGAAATCGGCGATGCGGGAAATGGTTACTACTACGATGATTATATGATGACTTGCTGTTTGGAGCGATAGGATAAGTAGGAAGCTTGCACCTCAAGGGTCAGGTCAGCCCGAGGATTCCAGCAATGCTTGGATAATCTGATCGTAATGTTCCCTGACTTTCGAAACTCGCCAGTCATACGGGACACGACACCCCGAGCGGCCTTCCGAATTGCAGCGACAAGGCCGCTCCGCAAGTGGTAGTAGGGTTCGTTAAACGGCCAGCATGCGTTCCAAGGAGCGGTGCGCCTGGCGGGCGGTCTCCGGATTGATGTGGACTTCGGGCTGCAGGGTTTCCAAGCTGTGCAGGATCTTGGGCAATGTGATGCGCCGCATGTGCGGACAAAGATTGCAGGGACGCACAAAGTTGGTCCGAGGAAATTCCACAGCGACGTTATCGCTCATGGTGCATTCGGTGATCATCACCACCCGTTCCGGTCGGTGTTCATCGATGTAACGGATCATACCGGACGTCGAACCCACGAAGTCCGCCTCCTCCAATACGTCCGGAGGACATTCGGGGTGGGCGATCACCTGGATATCGGGGTAAGAACGACGATAATGACGCAATTCTTCGCCGGTGAAGCGTTCGTGTACTTCACAGGCGCCCTCCCATAGAATGATCTCCACATCGGTTTGAGTGGCCACGTAGCGGCCGAGATAGCCGTCGGGGATAAAAATCACCCGATCCGTCCCCAGCGACTCCACCACTTGCACTGCATTGACCGAGGTGCAGCAAATATCCGCTTCGGCGCGGACATCGGCATAGGTATTCACGTAGGTCACTACCGGAACACCCGGGTATTTCTCACGCATCCGGCGCACATCTTGCGCGGTAATCGATGCGGCCAAAGAGCACCCCGCTTCCATATCGGGCAGCAGCACTGTTTTTTCGGGCGATAGCATTTTGGCGGATTCAGCCATGAAGCGCACGCCGCAAACCACAATCACATCCGCTTCCGTCTCCGCGCCAAACTTGGCCATGCCGAGCGAGTCGCCGGTGTAATCGGCGATTCCATGAAAAATTTCCGGCAGTTGATAGTTGTGAGCCACGAGAGTGGCGCTGCGTTCCCTTTTGAGCTCATTGATCCGTGCAATCAAAGGGGCATGGACGGGCCATTCCATCTCGGGAATGACATCGCGCAGGCGTTCGTAGATCGGTTGGGTCGCTGCTTTAACCTGGGGCGTAAACTCTAAACTGCTTGGCATAGATCAATCACTTTAAATGGTTATACAGATAAAAACCGAAGAAGGCATCGGGAGGGCTCCGGGTTTTCTAGATGCCCTTTAATCTATTGGGACCAAACATCTATTGACATTTAGTGTACCATGCTGTTCCTATCTATAAGCGAATAAGAATGAAGGTGTTATTGCATTGAAATCTTAAATAAAACCGAACGGAAATCATTATGACCAATGCTTTTGATGCGCAACAATCTATCGTCGACACCGTGCGCGAAGCGATCGAAGCGCACGTTCCTGATTCGCAAGCAAGCGTCAGCGGTGCTGGCGGACACTTCAGTATTTCAGTCACCTCCCCGGTATTCGATGGGAAAAGTCGGCTGGAGTGCCAACGCCTCGTTTACGAGGCGATTACTCACTTGATGACGGGCGAGACCGCGCCGGTTCATGCCATTGATCGCCTGGAAACCGAGGTTCCCCAAAGAACGGGATAAGTCTTCCCATGGATCAGCAGCGGGATATCGACGTAAACGCTTTGGCCAGCATGCGTCGAAACGGCCGGCCGCACCTCGTGCTTGACATTCGTGAACCGCAGGAAGTCGGGATCTGTGGACTTGAGGATAGCCTCAATATTCCCATGCACGAGGTGCCGCATCACCTGGCGTCAATTCTCCGCGATCGGCCGGTTGTGGTTCTCTGCCATCATGGAATCCGCAGCGCCATGGTGACGTCGTTTTTGCAAAACCAGGGATTCGACAACGTATGGAATCTGGCCGGCGGTATTGATGCCTGGGCTCGATTCATCGACGAAACGATGCCGCGCTATTAAAAAACAGACAGTTTCCCTTTTCACTTTTCAACCGTTCAAGGGGATCTGGAATTGATTTTCGAATATCGAATCGATGGAGCTGCTTTGATGCGATGGTGTCGAAATTGGTAAGGTAACGTGACTTGCGTCCCCTTTTGCATACTTGGGGTCAGTTCTAACATTCAAACATACTCCGCTCTGCGCTATACTCGCTTCATGGCTAGACCTTTAAGATGGGAATTTGCGGGCGCCCTCTATCATGTGACTTCGAGAGGAGACCGGCGCGAGGACATCTATCTGGATGATGAGGACAGAACGGCATGGCTGGAAATCCTGGGGCATGTCTGCGCCCGCTTCAACTGGGTGGTGCATGCGTATTGCCAGATGACCAACCATTATCACTTGATCGTGGAAACGGTCGATGGCCATCTGTCCCAAGGCATGCGGCAGTTGAACGGCGTCTATACGCAGCGTTTTAATCGTCGCCACGGCCTGGTGGGGCATCTATATTCAAGGTCGCTACCAGGCGATCCTGGTGCAGAAGGAGACTTACTTGCTGGAACTGGCCCGATATGTCGTGTTGAATCCGCTCAGAGCCCACCTGGTAGAACAACCGGAAGATTGGCCCTGGAGCAGCCATCGGGCCTATCTGTCCGGCGCTTACACCATGGCCGAAATCGGCGCGCACTTCGGTGTGCATTATATGACGGTGAGCCGTGCTATACGTCGATTTGAGCTGAACAACCGGGAGTGATGTTGGAATGTGAGAACCCTCCGAATGGACCCTGGCCGGTATAAACGGCATATCTATCTATAATCCCCCTACCCCTAATAAGGACAAGCCATGCAGAAAATCGAGGCGCTGATCGCTACGTTATCAGACTGGGTATGGGGGCCGCCCATGCTTATTTTATTGGTCGGGACCGGGCTCTATTTGACCATGCTCTTGCGCGGCCTGCAGTTCCGCGCCCTGCCTCGGGCATTCGCTTTGATTTTCCACAGGGATCTTGAGCACGCCGGGGACATCAGTCATTTCGCGGCATTGATGACGGCACTGGCGGCTACGGTAGGCATCGGCAACATCGTCGGCGTCGCGACCGCCATCAGCCTTGGCGGGCCCGGTGCCGTGTTCTGGATGTGGATGACGGGCCTGGTCGGTATGGCCACCAAATATTCCGAGGCGGTGCTGGCGGTCAAATACCGCGAGGAGGGCAAGCACGGCATGCGCGGCGGACCGATGTACTATCTGGCCAAGGGGGCCGGTTTGCCTTGGCTCGGCGCCGCGTTCGCCGTCTTCACCGCGTTGGCCGCCTTCGGCATCGGCAACATGACGCAGGCCAATTCCACCGCCAAGATACTGGAAAGCACCTTCCGCATTGCTCCCCTGACCACCGGACTGGTATTGATGGTGCTGACGGCTCTGGTGATTTTGGGCGGTGTTCGCTCCATCGGACGCTTCACCTCACTGCTGGTTCCGTTCATGATCGTCGGCTACATCGCCGCCGCAGTGGTCGTTATGGTACTCAATGCCGAGGAAATCCCCCATGCCCTGAGTCTGATTGTCTGCCACGCATTCAATCCGGCCGCGGCCGGTGGCGGCTTCGCCGGCGCCACGATCACCACCGCCATGCGTTATGGCGTCGCCCGCGGCGTGTTTTCCAACGAATCCGGGCTCGGTTCGGCCCCCATCGCGGCAGCGGCGGCGCGCACCGACGATCCGGTCAAGCAAGCGCTGGTGAGTATGACCCAGACCTTCATCGACACGCTGGCGGTATGCACCATGACGGCGTTGGTGATTCTCACCGCCACCCCATGGACGCAAGGCGTCAGTGCCGGAGAGTTGACCAGCGCCAGCATGGCGGAAACCTTGGGCAGAACCGGGGCACTTTTGATCGCTGTGGCCACGGCACTGTTCGCCTATTCCACCTTGATCGGCTGGAACTACTATGGCGAGAAGGCGGTGGAATACCTGTTCGGGCCCCGGTCGATCCGCATCTATCGAATCTTTTTTACTGCCGCCGTGATCGTTGGCGCCACCACCCCCCTGGAATTTGTCTGGAACTTCTCCGACTTGATGAACGGCATGATGGCCATTCCCAATCTAATAGGCCTCTTGTTGCTTTCAAAAGTCATCAAGGGAGAAACCGACCGTTACTTCCGCAAAAAGGCAATTCGAAAGGATCGAGCCTCCGCAGCGCATTGATGAGGTGGCAGTTGGTTCATACCACGCAGGCGCAAAGGGACGCGAATCGGTCCGTTCCTGATCTGTGCTAAGATTTCAGCTTTTTTCGAGCGAGTCTATTTTCAAGCCATGTCGACCACCAGCCCCCAAAGCACTTCTACGCGGAAAACCATGCGGGACATCATCTCCTATTACGACGACACTCGTTGGGATTACCAACTACTCTGGTTCAGCAAAAAGACGCGTGCGGTCCATTTCGGTTTTTACGACGAAACCGCCCAAAAACACAGCGACGCCCTGGTCAACATGAACCGAGTGCTGGCTCGGACGGTGGACATCGGTCCGGGGGAGCGGGTGCTCGATGCCGGTTGCGGTCAAGGTGGCAGCAGCGTCTGGCTGGCGCAGAATTTGGGCGTCGAAGCGGTGGGAATCACCCCGGTGGAATCCCAGGTTCGCCTGGCCCGTGCCTACGCGGAAAAACAAGGGATGGGCGACAAAGTTCAATTCGAAATCGGCGATTACACCGGCACCCGCTTCGAAGACGCCAGTTTCGACGTAGTCTGGGCCTGTGAAAGCCTGTGCCACGCCGATCGCAAAGAAGAATTCTACCGCGAAGCCTTCCGCATCCTGAAACCGGGCGGCCGCTTGATCGTCGCCGAATATATCCGCAGCAATGATTCCTATCATGCCGAAGGAGAAAGGCTCCTGACCGAGTGGCTGCACGGCTGGGCTATCAACCGGATCGATTCGAAGCAAGCGCACCTGGATCATGCCGGGCAGGCGGGATTCACCGACGTTGTCATCCGCGACGTGACGAAAAACACCGAACCTTCCCTGCGGGTTCTATACCGTCTCTCCATCTTCTTCACTCCCTTGGGCCATCTGCTGAATTTCTTGGGCATCCGCAATGCCTATCAGCACGGCAACCTGATTGGTTCCTTGCGACAATACGAAGCCCTGCAAAAAGGTTATTGGTTTTACGGCATCATCAGCGCCCGCAAACCCGAAGTATAAATCCCCTGGATTGTTGACCCTTCGGAAAGGAAGTATTTATACTCCAAGTACCGAAATCAGCAATGAGAGGTTTTCCTCTCACAGGAGGCAGGAAATGACCCGGGACGAGATGACCGAGCTTCCATCCGAATGGGAAGGGAGGGGGAAATGGGTGCTATGGATTGCCGGAGTCCTATCGATCCTACTGGGAATCGGGGCGCTGATCTATCCCTTTGCCGCGTCTATCGGTTTCGAAATCGCCTTCGGCGTGGTGCTGCTCGCGACCGGGCTGGTCGAGATTTTCCGTGGTTTTCAGCTGCGCAGATTTGCGCGGATTTTCTGGAACATCGCCTTTGGCCTGATTGCTGCGGTGACGGGCGGGGTGTTGCTGTTCTTCCCCCTCGAGGGCGTGATGACCCTGACTGCGATCCTGGCTGGCTTTTTCTTTGCCGGAGGCATCATGAAGATAGTCAGCGCATTCTCCCTGTATCCGCGCATGGGCTGGGGCTGGATGATGTGGTCGGCGCTGGTGTCGGTGACGATTGGCATATTGATGTTCATGGGTCTGCCCGGCTCGGCTTTTTGGGCGATCGGAATATTGATCGGCGTCGATCTGGTCTTCCTGGGCGTGGCGCAGATCATGATCGGTTCGGCCCTTGGGCAGCTAGAAGAAGCACACGACTGATCCTTGATCGAGATAGGAATCAGGGGAAATGACGCGCTTTTATTTAAATTCGTCATTACCTGAAGAAAAAAGAGACGCTACCCTTGGCAATGCTCAAACTACAGGAGAGGATCGATGAAGGCTGAACAAAAATCGCTACTGCAGTCCTGGCGGGACGAGTTGAGGGTGCTTTTTCAAGCGCATTACGCCCGATCCATTGCAATCCGGCGTTTGAATTATCTGCTGGGCGTGCCGGTCATTCTGATCGCGATGCTGGTCGCCAGCTATATCTTTTTTACCATCAACCACAATCCGGATTTTTGGGTCAAAATGATCGCGGGCATGCTGCTATTACTCTGTGCCATACTCGCCTCCCTGCAAACCTTTCTGAAATATTCCGAACAGGCCGAAAATCATCGGAACGCAGGCACTCGCTATCAGTCCTTGCATCATTCCATCGATCAACTGATGGTATTCTCGCCCGATAATGAAACGGAACTGTCGGCATGGTGCGATAAGCTTCGCGAGCGTTGGGACGAATTGAATTTGGAAGTGCCCAATGTCAATAAGAACGAAGGCAATCCGCCCGAGGCTTCCGAACAGTTGACGAATACGCAATATGCCGAGTAAAAAGTAACCGATCCCTTGTGCGTTGGTTACGACTGGGGCACGCGTCAAGGCAGTAATTTTTGGTCGTTATATAAAAAATAGAGCTGGGTGCCTATTTCCGTCATATAAACCAAATCGCCAATGTAATAGCCTTTTCCCTCGAAGAAAGTCGCGTTCTCCCACAGGAAAACATAACTCAGAGCAAAAGCGGCGTCCTCGGAGCTTCCCGAACATGAAATGCGCTTCGCCGAGCCGGCTCCGGGAACGCCGATCGCGCTATCGTTGAATACCGCATAAAGCATATTCGACACCGACCCGGGATCCAAACCGACGCTTTCTCTCAGTTGGTCGTGTAACAAATCGACGTCGAAATCGGGAAAGCTGCTGTCGATAATCGGACCCAGTACCCAGCCGGAAGCCTCGCCGCCGGCGAGAGAGATATTGCTGCCGCAAATGCTGTCCCAGGATGCTTGCATGTACAAACTGGTATCAAATCCGTCGAACTCGATGCCTCCGTAAGGCGATACAGCGCTGTCCTTAGTCAGAACCTGAAACGTACCCGTGCGCGGAGCGAAAGAGTTTTCTTCCATTGAAAATTCCAGCACTATTGTGTCCGCGAAAACCATCTTCGCGTAGCCCGACAGCAGAAAACAGAATGTAAACAAACAAGTTTTTTTGAACGATGTAGTCACTGGCCCAACCTCCTGATTGGCACAATAAAATTCACACGACAGCCGGTATTAACCCACAATAAAAATGTAGTCCAAAAAATTGAAAGTGGGCTTTAGAAAATTCTTATATGAAAAATTGGGTTCATTTTTTACTGCTTAATTGTCGTGTCCCCGATGATTCTCACTGGCTTTGGGTTAGGATCGCATCGGCTCAATATCAACAGAGTCTAGTGGTGGAGGTCAAAAAAACAGCGACGCCCACGACAAGAGGCGTCGCTTAAGTCATTGAGACAATTAATAAATCGAGGGAAAGGAAGGTTCTTTCGGTTTTCCCGTTTCGACCAGGAGCGCTTCGGGGTTTTCGGATAAAAGGTCATTTTCGATCAGGTATAAAATACTGCTGAATACTTGCAGCATCACCCCCATGACCGACAAAGCGAACCAACAAAACACCACGAAGCCCCAGTGCAGCGGCGCCACGAATATTTCTTCCATGAACCAGAAGGTATGTCCCCATTCATTGAAACCCACGTTGGGTAGAATCGTGAAGGGACCAACCACCAGCATCAGGTAGGGGATGGACAGTCCCTTGGCGAAATAGGGCACCCGCGTTTTCGCATAGAGAAAAGCGCCGCCCCCGGTAATGATGAAGATGGGGTAAGACAGATAAAAAACGACGATGTGGCTGGGGGTGAAGTCGGTGTCCCGAATCACCGTTTGATGCCAAGTGGCATCCTGCTCGGTGAAAAAACTCACGCCCCAGTAGAAAGTCCAGGCATAGACGGCTAACCAGATCAGGTGCGTCATGTTGCGGCGCAGTTCTTCGCGCGGCGTCAGCATGGCTAAACCGCGGTCCCGTTTCTTGTTCAGCAATGCCTTCAGTTCGGCCCCCTTGACTCTTTCCAGCGCGATCTCCCGTTTGAGGAGGTGCATCCAATAATCCTCCAAACGGCGATCCCGGGTCTTCCATAACCAGCCCCAGAGGGCGGCGGCCGCGACGGCTTCCAATGCCAGCTCCACATACATCAGGCTCATCCAATAAAGCTTGAATTCCGGTGAATAGGCGTCCAAGCCCTTCGTCCAACCGTAAGCTTCCTGATACCAGCGGACCGCGAGGTAAAACAGGGTAAAACCGATGAGTGCCGAAACCAGGTTTTTCACCTGGAGTAACGGTTTCTCTTCCACTTGCGTAACTTTTACTTCGGTTTGAGGCCGCGTGGTCATCGGATTCCTCTAAGGCGGTGGAATTGAGTCTCGATTCTAATTGAGACAGAACGGGAGAAGGAAAAATCCTGGTTGTCAGGCGACTTTCAAAACCAGCAGGGAAATATCGTCATGAAAGGATTGGCTTTGGCAAAAAGCCTCCAATTCCCGGATGACGGCGTCGATGATGTCTTGGGGCGAGGCTTGGACATGGGCGGTAGAAAGTTCCTTTAAGCGCGCCTCACCGAAAAATTCCCCGCTTTTATTCTGGGCTTCGGTGATGCCGTCGGTATAAAGGAGCAGCACGTCTCCATCTTCCAAGGTAAGCTGTTTTTCTTCGAAGGCCACCTCTTTGCTCACCCCCAGGATGAGCCCGTCGGCATCCAATTCCAGGCTTTCGCCTCGGCGCAGGAGCAGGGGGCGGTTGTGGCCGGCATTGGCATAGCTGAGCTTACGGCTGGCGATGTGGTATTGGGCGTAGAACATAGTGATGAAGAGTTCGGCCCGGTTCAGATCCTCGAAGAGCAATTCGTTCAGGATGGCGAGGTTTTCCGACGCGGCGTTCGCGACACTCGTACTCTCCTTCATGAGCCAAAGGGTCTCCATTTTCAAGGTGCAGCGGGTTTCGGCCATGATCATCGCCGCGCCTACCGAATGACCGGAAACATCGGCGATCACCAGGTCCACGGTGTCTTTCATGCTGAAATAGTCGTAGTAATCGCCGCCCACATGGGCGGCCGGGAGACAAAAACCCGCCACCTGGATGCCGTCCTTATGCAACGGCGCCGGGGGGAGCAGGGATAATTGAATCTGTTTGGCGATTTCCATTTCATGGCGCTGTTCCTCCACCCGCCTGAGTTCGGTGACATCGGTCTGGGTGCCCACGTAATGGGTCACCTTGCCGTCTTCGTCCCGTACCGGCGAGATTAACAATTCATTCCAAAAAGGGGTGCCATCCTTGCGGTAATTTTTTAGCGTCAGATGACAGTCGCGGCCTTCCTGCACGGCCTGTCGAATCTCCTCATTCGCCTCGGGATCGGTTTCCGGGCCTTGCAAGAAGCGGGGATTCCGCCCGATCAACTCTTCCCGGCTGTATCCCGTGATTTCCGTAAAGGCCGGATTGGCATAGATAATGGGGTTGCCCGGTCGGTGGGCATCGGTGATGATGATGCCGACGCTGGAGGCCTCGATGGCGCGGTCCCGAAGGCGCAGCTCATCCTCGAAGCGCTTGCGCTCGGTGATGTCGTGATCCACCCCTCGCCATTTGAGTATCTTACCGTGGCTGTCCAGGATCGGCGTGCCGGTGGATTCGGTATAGACCTCATAGCCTTTTTTATGTTGGTAGCGATTGGTGATGCTGTGAAAGGTCTCCTTTTTGGCGATTGTTTCAGGAGCGCTCACAGCGATGCGTTTCCGGTCTTCCGGGGTGAATAATTCGTAATAGTATTTTCCGATGATCTCCTTCGGTCGATAACCGAGAATCTCGGCCACCGCAGCGCTGGAGTAAATATAGCGACCGGTTTCATCCTGTTCCCAGATCCATTCGCCGGTCATGTCGGCGATCTGGCGAAATCGAGCCTCGCTTTCCCGGAGCGCCATTTCCACGCGTTTGCTTTCGGTGATGTCTTCGATCATATCGATGGCGAACTGCAGTTCGCCATCGATTCCATAGACTCCGGAAACGATTTTGCGCGCCCAAAGCAGCGATCCGTCTCGTTTGATAAAGCGCTTTTCCAATTTGTAATGGCTATGTTTGCCCGCCACCAATTCTTGAAATAAGCGGATGCTGACTTCTTTGTCTTCCGAATAGGTGAGTTCGAACAGGACTTTGCCATGCAGCTCCGCTTTGCTGTAACCGAACATCCGCTCCAGGGCCTGGTTGCTTTCCCGCACTTTTCCGTCCCGATCCAGCAGGCTCATGCCGATGCCCGCTCTTTCGAAGATCACGCGAAAGCGGGCCTCGCTGTCCTGCAAGGCCATTTCAGCCAGCTTGCGCTCCATGATTTCCGCTTCCAGCGTCTCGTTGGCCTCCGCCAGCTCGGTCACGTGTTTCTGAGTCTGGCTTTCCAACGCCTCGTGGGCTTGACGTAAGGTTTTGACGGCTGCTTCATAACCTTGCAAAACCGCCTTCCAGGGGATCGAAGCCCGGTGCAAGGTGTCTTGAATGTCAGCGCTTGCGTCCGGTTGCGGCTTGACGAGCGGAGACAAAAACTTCGCCACGGTTTCGTGATGGGCCGCCGCCAGGGGCGAGAGAGTCGCTTTCTCTTCCGCCGTCCGCCGCCCGATACGATAAGCACGCCGTAAGGCTTCTTTCTCGGCGCCAGCCAGATAGTCCCGCAAAGCCTCGGTATATTGCTCCGTCAGCTTTTGTTCCATCGCTTCGGGTGTTTCATTTTCATTCACAGCCCGGCTCCAAAAAAGAGGGGCAATTATTAGAGATCCTATCGAGTCGCGCCGCTTTTCAGCGTACCCATTTTTTCATGGTCACCGTGGTGCCTTTGCCGGGTTCGGAGGTGATTTCGAATTCGTCCATCAGCCGCTTGGCTCCGGCCAGGCCGAGCCCCGGCCTGCCGCTGGTCGAGTAGCCTTCCTGCATGGCGAGCTCGACGTTTTCGATGCCCGGTCCTTCATCGCGGGCGATGATCGAAATGCCTTGACTGCCGTCGCCCCTCACGGCGTTGCCGAGGATGATTTCGCCCTTGCCGGCGTATTGAATGATGTTGATCGCAATTTCGGAGATGGCCATGGCGATGAACATTTTCTCCACCGACCAAAACCCCAGTTTCGCGGCCAACGATCGAGCCTCCCTTCGGGCGGTCAGGATATCGGCCTCCGAGGCGATGGGTATATGCACTTCATCGGCCACTACCATCGGCCCCTGCGGTGATCGATAAGGGGGACGCTGGAACTGATTCTGCTACACAGCGCTTCGGGTCGGTTGGGCATGGATTTATATTCTCAGAATCTAACCGGTAAGATCGATTGATAACACGCCATTTGGGGATTTGCAAAATGTTACCAGACCGAGCCAAGGCCTTCCTGTCCCAGGAGGGCTGCTAAAGATTTGCCCTTCACAATGTCTTGCAATAAAGTGCCCGGCAGTGTCCCCTCATTCAATTCTGGAACCTTAGCAAGAGGTATGAACCATGCAATCGAATTTTCGATTATTGATCGCCCTCGGCTCGATGCTGGCCGTGGGTATTTCCACCGGTGCGGCGGCGGAAGCCGAGACTCCGAAAGAAGAAGTCAAGAAAGTGACCGGTTTGCGGAATCCCGAATCCGCAGTGGGGCACCTGGATGGGCGGATTTTCGTTTCCGAAATCGGTGAGTTCGACAAGGATGGGGACGGAAAGATCACCGTCATCATGCCGGACGGCGGCAAGGAGGTTCTGGCCGGCGGTCTCGACGATCCGAAGGGCATCGACCTGTGGAACGATACGCTTTATGTCGCCGATAAAACGCGCGTGATGAAGATCACCCTGGACGGGAAGACTTCGGTGTTTGCCGATGCGGAGGATTTTCCCAACCGGCCGGAATTTCTGAACGACATCGAAATCGATGACGAAGGCAATGTTTACGTTTCCGATAGCGGCAAGGAAGACGGTACCGGTAGCGGCATTTACCGCATCGATCAAGACGGCGAAGTCACCCGGATTCTCGCCGAAAAGCGCGGTATCCAACGGCCTAACGGCCTCTTGCTGGATGGCATAAACGCTCTGTTGGTGGCCGATTTCGGCACCGGCGAGCTGTTCCGGCTGGATCTGATCCGAGGCAAGGTGATCGATCTCAACTCGGGACTCGGCGGTACCGACGGTCTGGTGCGCGACAGCCGCGGCTATCTCTACGTCAGCGATTGGAAGGGCGGCAAGGTCTGGCGGTTGGTGGAACCGAGTTCCCCGCCTCAGTTAATGAAAACCGATTATCAGTCCGCCGCCGATATCGCCCTTGCGCCGGACGGCCGCTATTTGTTGGTGCCGGACATGAAAGCCGGCGAGCTGCATTTTTTGTCGGTTTGGTAGTTAGTTCCTCAGGGCATGAATGGGCGAGGGGATTCGCCCGCCGAGACGAATGAATCCCTCGCCGCCGGCGCGCACCGGCATCACCGGCGCCTCGCCGAACAATCCGCCGAACACCGCTTTCTCGCCGGGCCCTTTGCCGGGCACAGGAATCAGGCGGCAGGCGGTGGTCTTGTGATTCATCACCCCGATGGCGCACTCGTCGGCGATGATGCCGGCGATGGTTTCGGCCGAAGTGTCCCCGGGAATGGTCACCATGTCGAGGCCCACGGAACAGATGCTGGTCATCGCCTCCAATTTCTCCAGCGACAAACTGCCCGATTCGGCCGCTTGCGCCAAGACGGCGTCCTCGCTCACGGGAATGAACGCGCCGGACAGTCCCCCCACCGAGGAAGAGGCGAAGGCGCCGCCTTTTTTGACCGCGTCGGTCAAAAGCGCCAGTGCCGCGGTCGATCCCGCCGCACCGATTTTTTCGATCCCCATCATTTGCAGAATTTCCCCGACCGAATCGCCGATGTGCGGCGTCGGCGCCAGGGAAAGATCCACGATCCCGAAGGGAATGCCCAAGCGAGCGGCCACCTCGTTGCCGATCAGTTCACCGATCCGGGTGATCCGAAAGGCGGTGCATTTGATTTCCTCGGCGATGTCGCCCAAGGTGAGCCCGGACACGTTCCCGGCGGAACTTTCCGAGTCCGCCGCGCGCAGGCGCTCCACCGCCCGCTTGACCACCCCCGGCCCCGAGACGCCGATGTTGAGGGCGCATTCGGGTTCTCCCGCGCCGTGCAACGCTCCGGCCATGAACGGGTTGTCGTCGGGGACGTTGGCGAACACCACCAGTTTGGCGCAGCCGAAGCCGTCGGCATCGGCCGTTCTCCGGGCCAGTGCCAGGATCGCGCGGCTGACCGCCAGGATGGCGTCCACGTCGATGCCGGCGCGCGAGGAGGCCACGTTCACCGAACCGCAAACCCGCTCGGTTCGCCCCAGAGCTTCGGGAAGGGCGGCAATGAGGGCCCGGTCGGCCTCGGTTTCGCCTTTTTCCACCAAGGCGGAAAAACCGCCGATGAAATCCACGCCGATTTCTCCGGCTACCTGATCCAGGGTTTGGGCAATACGAATCAGCCCTTCCGGGCCATGTCCCCCCGCCCACCAGGCAGCCGGGGTGACGGCGATGCGATAGTTGACGATGGGAATGCCGTAACGCTCCGAGACGCGCTTTCCTTCCGCCACCAGTCGGCCGCCGAAGGCGGCGATCTTCTCCTTGACCCGGCGGCAGCAGATTTCCAGGTCGGAGTCCGCGCAGTCCATCAGATTGATGCCCAGGGTCACGGTGCGCACATCGCAGTTTTCCTCCTGGAACATGCGCAGCGTCATCAGAATGTCCTCGATCCGCATCATGGGCGTATGCCTCCCCGCACCAGGCGGCGGACCGCGCCCACCTCGCTGGTGGCGCGCAGGATGTCGCGGTGGAGCAGGTGGACGGCGACCCCGAGTCCGGCGCCGATGGTGGTATGGTCCCGACGCAGTGCTTCGGCGGCGCTTTCGTCCCGGGGGTGCACCTGTAAGATCATGGTGATTGTCTCTTCCTCGCTGCGGGTATAGAGATCCTCGATATTGATTCGGCGTTCCGCCAGCGCGGCGGCGATGCCGGCGATGAGGCCGGGTCGGTCCGGTCCCTGCACGGTGAGAAAATAAACCGGGGCATCGGTTTTCGCCGCGAAGGCGGGCACCGGATCGTAGCGGCGCACGCAGGCCGAAAGCTTAAATTCCGGCACGCTTTGCTCGATCGCCGTGCGGACCGCCTCCGGCGCCAGCCCCGTCGGGCAGGTGGCGCGCAGGATCAGGCTGAAATGGCCGGCCATCACCGTCTGGCTCAACTCGGTGACGTTGCCGCCCAGCCCGAATACCGCCCGGGTGACGGCGGCGACGATCCCCGGCCGGTCCTTGGCCGTGACGGAGAGGATGAAGTCTTCGGTCGTGGGTGTGGTCATGGGAAATGGCGCCAATCAAAAATTGAATCCACCGATGCGACTGCCTACCCTACATCGGGTCTGCCGGTTTCAAGCCGGTATCTGCAATATATCCCAACCAGGGTCGGGTTGAAATCTGGGCCCGTAGGTGGACGCAAATTCTTCCAGCTTCTGTTGGGTTTCCGCTATTCCGCGCTGTCTCAGATAATGCATGGGACCGCCGCGAAAGGGCGCGAAACCGGCGCCGAAGACCATTCCGGCGTCCACCAGGTCGGCGTCTTCCACCACCTGTTCCCGGAGTACCGCCACGCATTCGTTGAGCAGCCGCAGGATCAAGCGCTCCTCGATGGTTTCCTGGGGGAGGGGGCTGGCCGATTTTCTCCAGACGATCGGCTTGCCGCGCTTGTAGCGGTAAAAACCGGTCCCGCTTTTCACCCCCAGTTCGCCGGCTGCGACTTTGTCGCGAAGCAGCCGGGGTACCTCGCCCCCCAGATTCTCGGTCAGGATTTCGGCCACCGCCAGGCAGATGTCCAGTCCCACCGTATCGGCCAACCGGATCGGTCCCATGGGCATGCCGAATTCGGTCGCCGCCCGGTCGACGGCATCGGCCGGGATGCCTTCTTCCAACAGCACCACCGCTTCCAAGAGATAAGGCATCAGCACCCGGTTGACCAGAAAGCCGGGCGCGCTTTTCACCGGTAGCGGCAGGCGGTCGATGGCGCGCACGAAAGCGGCGGCCCGGTCGGCGACGCCCTCGTCGGTATGACTTCCCCGCACCACTTCCACCAACTGCATTTTCGCCACCGGATTGAAGAAATGCATTCCCACCAACCTCTCCGGGTGTTGGAGCCCCTCGGCCAATTCCTCCAGGGGCAGGCTGGAGGTGTTGGTGGCCAGAAGGGCGTCGGGCGCGAGTTTGGATTCGATTTCCCGGTAGAGGGCCCGCTTGGCGTTCAGATTCTCCACGATTGCCTCGATCACGATATCGGCGCGATCGACTTGAAATCCCTTGGAGTCGGGAATCAGCCGGTCGCGGGCGGCGGTTTCCTCGTGCTTGGCTTTGAATCTGCGCTTGAACAGCCGATAGGCCCGCTTCACCGCCGGTGCGATGTATCTCGGTTCGCGATCTTGAAGGCCGGCGGTAAGTCCCCGGGAGACGCACCAGGCGGCGATGTCGCCTCCCATGGTGCCGGCGCCCACCACATGGACGTGGGAGAAATCAGTGGATTCCTTGCCCAAGCCCTTGAGTCGTTCGCGCAGGAAAAACATCCGCACCAGGTTGCGCGAAGTGTCGGACAGGAGAAGATCGGCGACCGATTCGGCTTCGGCCTGGAACATGCTGTCGGAGTGGGCCCCGTGACGTCGCCAAATATCGATCAAGGCATAGGGGGCGGGGTAATGCTGAGCGGGTGCGCGTTTGGCCGCCTGCCGATTCAGAAAAAAAGCCAGCAGCGGACGAACCGGAGCGGTATCGGCCAAGGTCGCCAGGCGGGAAGGGTGCTTTTGCGGGGGTTGGGTTTTCAGTATTTGGCGACAGGCGCGGTCCCAATGTCTTTCGGGAACGGCATGATCCACCAAGCCCAGCCGGGCGGCCTTGGCGGCGTCGACGGTGCGCCCCGAAAGCATCAATTGAAAGGCCGCCGGCGCGCCGATTCGGCGGATCAGGCGCACGCTGCCGCCGAAGCCGGGGTGGATGCCGAGCAGCACCTCGGGCAGTCCCAGGCGGGTCTTGGCGTCGTCCAGGGCCACCCGGTAGCGGCACGCCAGGGCCAGTTCCAGTCCTCCGCCCAAGCAGTAGCCATGGATTCGGGCTACGGTGGGGCACGGTAGTGTGGCCAGGCTTTGGAGTCGCTTGTGGGCCACTTGAATCAGACTCAGGGCACGATGGCGTTCGGTGAGCTGGATGAATTCTTTCACGTCGGCGCCGGCGATGAAGCCCGAGGGCTTGTCGGACAGAATCACCAACCCGCGGGGTGGATTTTTGTGGAAGCGATCGAGCACGCTGCCCAATTCCGCCAGCACGTCGGCGGAAAGGACGTTGGCGTTGGATTCGGCGTGATCGAAATGAAGCCAGGCGATCCCCTGGTTATCGGTTTTCAGGCGGAAGTGTCGAAGTGTTGCCATGATTGCTCTTCTCTCAATGCCTTAATCTACGGTTTCTGTAGGGGCAACCCCCCGTGGTTGCCCGGGCCTGGGGCAGGCACGGGGGCCTGCCTCTACGATTTTGATGGTGGGCAAATCATCCCTGGCAGGGGACCCCGTGGTTGCCCGGGGCTGGGGCAGGCGCAGGGGCCGCCCCTACCTTTCCAGCAACATGGCGCCTCCTTGACCGCCGCCGATGCACAAGGTCGCCACCCCCCGTTTGCCGCCCCGCGCGGCCATGACGCGCAGCAGATGCAGCACGATTCGGGTGCCGCTCATGCCCACCGGGTGGCCGACGGCCACCGCGCCGCCGTCCATATTGAGTCGGTCCCGGTCGATTTCCCCCAGAGCCCCGGGAAGATCCAGGGTTTCCCGGCAGAAGCGCTCGTCGGCGAAAGCCTTGAGGCAGGCGAGCACCTGGCCGGCGAAGGCCTCGTTGAGCTCCCAGTAGTCGATTTGATCCAGGTCGAGACGGTTGCGCCCCAGCAGGGCGGCGCTCGAGTAAACCGGTCCCAACCCCATTTGGGCCGGATCCAGACCGGCCCAGGTGCAATCCAAGACGCGTCCCATGACTTTCAGATCGTAGCGCTGGACCGCTTCTTCGCTGGCCAGAAGCAGCCAGGCGGCGCCGTCGGTGACCTGCGAACTGTTGCCGGCGGTCACCAGACCGAACTTACGATCGAAAACCGGCTTGAGAGCGGCCAATTGCTCCAGGGTGAGGTCGGGGCGCACGCCATCGTCGTGATCGTAAAAATGCCCCTCGCCGTCGTAGATGCTCTCGATTTCGTCCGCCAGTCGCCCTTCGGCTTGGGCCGCCGCCAGTCTATGGTGACTGGCGTGGGCGTAGAGATCCATTTCCCGCCGCGAAATATCGAATCGCCAGGCCAGAATCTCGGCGGTGCGTCCCATGCTCAGGCCCACCGTGGGATCGGTCAAACCGCGAAGCAAACCGATGATGGGCTTAAGATGAGCGGGTCGCAGCCGGGTAAAGTGGCGCAGCCGGGCGGGGAGCGTACGGGCTTTCTGCCATTGGCCCAGCCAAGCCACCATCGCGTTGTTGAACAGCACCGGAGCGTGGCTCATGGCCTCGGCGCCGCCGGCGAGCACCAGGTTGGATCGGCCGGCGGCGATGTCGCGCGCGGCGGAATCGATCGCCTGCATGCCCGAGCCGCAGTTGCGCTGCACCGACCAGGCCGGCGTCGAACGCCCACAGCCGGCGCGCAGGGCCACCACCCGGGCGATGTTGGCCTCGTCCGGGCCGGGAATGGCGCAGCCCAAGATCACTTGATCCAGGACCGGAGGTTCGAAGGGTTGGCGTGCCAGCAGCGGTTGGGCGGCGCGCAGGGCCAGGTCGGCGGCGGTGAAGGGGCCCGGTTTGCCGCGGGCCTTCAGGCAGGGGGTGCGGCTCCCGTCGACCACGTAGACCGGGCGGCCGGTCATGGGAAAATCCTGACTGTGCTCCATTAAACTTCCTCGACTGATTCAAAATGTTGAGGGGGAAAGGCATCCACGGCGATGACCTGCCGGGTGAGCGTTTCCGTTTGCCTCAAGCGTTCGGCTTCCTCGGAGTCGATCACTCCTTCCCCGAGCGCCGCATCGATTACGGCGGGACCCGGCGGGATACGGCCCGCCTTGACCGCCGCTTTGATCCGCCGCTCGATGGGTTCGGCGGCCAGGATCGATGCGAGGGCCGCTTCCAGGCGGGCGACCGGTTCGTCCGGCTCCGAAGGCATGAAAATGCCGGCGGTGAGGCGATCGCGCGCCGGGCCCTGCGATTGCAGCAGGCGAGAGACGGCGAAATCCAGGCGGTCGGCGGGCGGGGAGAATCGCCGTCCCCAGGGGAGGACCAGGCGTTTCAAAATCCATCCCAGCCAGGGGGCGGGGTAGTTGTCCAAAAGGTCCACCATCGCCCCTTCCATGTGCGATAAGCACCACGCTATTCCCCATTCCAGCAGCGGCGCCTCGTCTTGCGGCGAGTTCGATGCTTGGTGATGGCGTAGCAGAGCCGAAGCCAAATAAAGGTGACTCAAGATATCCCCCAGCCGCGCGGAGACGCGCTCGCGCCGCTTCAGTTCGCCCCCCAGCAGGCCCAGGCTGACATCGCTCAGGAAAGCCAACGCCGCCGAGAAGCGGTTCAAATGTTGCAGGGTGCGCCGATAGGAACCGCTCGGCGCCGGGGCGAGCAGGCCGTGGGACAGGCCCAGCAGGATCGCTCGGACCTTGTTGCGAATCACCAATCCCAGATGTCCGGTCAGCGCCCGATCGAAGGCGGTCAAATCCAGCGCCTGCGCCGCGTGCATCTCGGTGAGCAGGTAGGGATGGCAGCGAATCGCCCCCTGGCCGTAGATGATCATGTTGCGGGTGAGAATGTTGGCCCCCTCCACGGTGATGCTGATGGGAATCGATTGGTAAAGCCGGCTCAGATGATTGTGGGGGCCCTGGATTATGGTCTTGCCGCCGTGCACGTCCATGGCGTCGTTGACCAGTTGACGCATGGCTTCGGTGAGATGGTATTTGATGATCGCCGAGGCCACCGTGGGGTGGATGCCTCGGTCGATGGCGTCTACCGTCAGTATCCGTGCCGCGTCGATGACATAGGTGAGACCGCCGATTTTTCCCAGGGCTTCGGCGATTCCCTCGAAGGCGCCGATGGGAACGCGGAACTGGCGCCGGATGCGGGCGTAGGCGCCGGTGGTGCGGCTCGCCACTTTGCCGCCGGCGGCGGCCAGGGCGGGCAGGGAGATACCGCGCCCTTCCGCCAGGCATTCCATCAGCATCCGCCAGCCTTGGTTCACCCCTTCCCGGCCGCCGACGAGCCAGTCCAAGGGAATGAACACGTCTTGGCCGCGGGTCGGGCCGTTCTGAAAGGGAATGTCCATGGGGTTGTGACGATCGCCGATTTCCACCCCCGGGGTGGCGGTGGGAATCAGGGCCAAGGTAATGCCCGGATCCGCCTCCTCGCCCAGAAGCCGGTCGGGGTCCTGGAGCTTGAAGGCCAGTCCCAGCAAGGTCGCCACCGGCGCCAGGGTGATGTAGCGCTTGTCCCAGTTGAGGCGAATGCCGAGCACATTCGATCTTCCTTCGAAATCCTGCCGGCAGACCACGCCGGTATCGGTCATGGCGCCGGCATCCGAGCCGGCTTCCGGTCCGGTGAGGGCGAAGCAGGGGATCTCTTCGCCGCTGGCCAGGCGCGGTAGATAGTAATCTTTCTGTTCTTGGCTGCCGTATTTGAGAATTAGCTCGCCGGGTCCCAGGGAATTGGGCACCATCACCGTCACCGCGGCGGTGATACTGCGGCTGGCGATCTTAACCACCACCTCGGAATGGGCGCGCGCGGAGAAGGCCAGCCCCCCGTAACGTTGGGGCAGAATCAGGCCGAAGAAGCGGTTGTTGCGGATGAAGCGCCAAACCTCGGGAGGCAAATCGCGGTCGCGGTGGGTGATTTTCCAGTCGTCGAGCATCCGGCATAGTTCTACCACCGGTCCATCGAGGAACGCCTGTTCTTCCTCGGTCAACGGCTGGCGGGGGAAATCCAGGAGCTTGCGCCAGTTGGGCCGGCCGCCCAGCAATTCCGCCTCCCACCAGGCATCGCCGGCCTCCAGCGCTTCCTGCTCGGTGCGGGAAAGTTCAGGGAGGCGTTTGCGGGTCAGCCGCATCGCCGGGGCGCTGAGCAGCCGGCGGCGCAGCGGCGGCAGGTTGAGGACGGTCAGGGGAATCGCGATCGACAGCCACAAAGCGGTGAGGACAGAAGGTCCCGCAAGTTGGAGCAGGGTTCCCACGGTCAGGATTGCGATCAGAACCCCGCTCCACATCCTTAACCCGGCGCCCGTGAAAGCCAGGATCAGGAATGCGGAGATGAGGGCGGAAACGAGCGCCATGGCGCCTCCCTTTGGCTAGCAAAGTACCGACAGAGTATCGAGTTTAGCGCTCTCCACCGGCCGGGGGCAAGTTGGCGCCGATGTGCGCCCCCTTAGCGATCGGGCGCGGGGGAACGATCGGTCAAAAATTCGTTTTCTTGGGGGTTGGCCGAAAACACCTGGAGGCGCAAGGTTTCGGTGGTGCTGGCGCTGTCTCCATTGGCTGATTCGGTCGCTTTGGCGGTCACTCCCAGTATGAGCTCGGGGGGAGAGTTTGCCAGGGGGGTCAAAATCAACCCGCGGAGTTGGGCGGGAGTGAGTGTCCAGCAGCCCTTGCGTTGGGGATGACCGGCGGAGAGTTTGACGGTGTAAGGGACGCCGCAGATATCAATGGTAAGTTCCTCCGATCCGTCTTGGTCCTCGAGTCGGGACCATATCTGCAGGGGAATGGGGGTGAAGCGGTCACCCGGTGCGGCCGACACCTTGAGCTGCGGCATGTCCGCCACCGCTCGAACCTTCGCCTCGACGGAAGCGGTCGCCAGTCGCTGCCCGGAGGTGCGGTGGAATCCCTGGATGGAGAAGGAAAAATCCCGGTCGCTGTGCGGCGGCGGAGTAAGGGTGAGCCCCGTCAAACCGGTGCTCGGAAGGAGCCACCTATCCCCCTCCCTGCGGCCTGCGGAGAGATGGACGCTCGGCGGCAAGCCGTGAAGCTCCACAGCCAGGTCGGAGGCCAGTTGCGGGGTGACGCGGATGTCGAGGGGAATGGGGGTATCTTCATACCCCCGGATCTTCCGGGGAACCTGGAGGCGGCCCGCTTCGGCCTCCGACTCGCTTGGTGCCATGGGCGTGGTAGCAGGAAGCGGAGAGATGGGTAGCCCCGGTTTCGCTTGTCTTGCTTCCGGTCTCTGCGGCGGAAGAGGCTTCGACAAGTGTCTGGAGGCATCCATGTGTTTGTAGGGTCCCAACAGATACATCATTGAAGCCCCCAGCATCATCGACACCCACATCAGGAGAAGGAGCGTCAGTGATCGGCGGCCCAGGCGTCTCCCTTGGCGAGGACGATAGGGCGGAGATTCGAGACTGGCGGCGGTGAACGTTTGGAGCGTTACCGTTTCCTCGGGCTCGGGGAGTTCGTCGAACCGCGGTGTCGTGATGGGGGAAGCTTTCCCGGCGATGGCGGGCTCCTCTTCGTCCGTGAAAGATTGTTCCCGGGCCACCTGCTCCACCAGGGTCTCGGTAATGACGCGCTCGTTCTCCAACGCCGCCACCATCATGGCGTTCGAACAGAGCACTTGGATGCGTGCGGGAACCCCGCCCGTGTATCGGGCCACCCGTTGAACGGCTTTCTCGGAAAACAGCTGAGGTGAATCGCAGCCGACGGCTTTCAAGTGCTGACGAATGAATGGCCCCACTTCGTTTTTCTCGAGGGGTGCCAGCCGGATGGGCGATTCAGCCGCCGCTTCCAGACCTACGGCGCGGAGCTTGGTCAACAAGGTCGGCCGGCCTGCGAGAACGACATGCATCCGCCCCCGGTGAGTAAAGTCGGACTCGGAATTTCGAATCAGCGCCCCGAGGATGTCCTCCGAAAGTCCGTCGGCTTCGTCCAGGAGCAGTACTCTGCCCTTGCCCTCCTCCCTGCCGCTTGAGGGGGAAGGGGGGGGATCGCCCGCCGTGGCGGTTTCGGTCAATTCAGAAATCGAAGCGACGGGATTACAGAAAAAGGACACGGCGTAATCCGCTTCGGCCAGTGCTTGGGATAGGCGGCGTAGCAACGATGTCTTGCCGGTTCCCGGTTCGCCGATAACCAGCAAGTGCCTCGCGCCGGCACGGATATGGGCCAAAAGCCGCCGATAGCCTAGTGCTTGAGAAGGACTCAGGGAGACGTGGCGCGGATCGGGAGAACGCCGAAAGGGTTCTTGTCGGCAACCGAAATAGGAGGCGAGCATCTGATAGATGCCCGGTGCCTCTTGCATGGATCTTTCTCCCAAAGGACCTCAGGGACATAAGCAGTAAAGCTTCAAGCAATGTATTCCAGGACCGGGAAAGTGTCAATAAATCTGGGGCGGTTTGGGTTTCCCTGGATCTGCTGAACCCCGTCTCCCGCTGGGGCCAGAGGGCAAGTGGAACCTGCTCTGGGAAAGGGGGGCACTGTGTCCGGTGAAAGATGTCTCATGGTAATCAAGACACGATCATCTCGATGGGAGTCGATGGATGTGCCATGATCCGAGCGAACGCATCGACCTTAAAAGTCATTCCGGCCGGGTGCGGGTCTGGGCAGGTGACACCTTGATTGCCGACACGCGCAAGGCGATCGAGCTGCGCGAAACCGGTTATCCGCTCAGGCTATACATTCCGCGCGAGGACGTGGAGATGACACGCTTGCGGCGATCGGCCACCACCACCCATTGCCCTTTCAAGGGCGATACCACTTATTATTCGATCGAGCTGGACGGCGAGACGATCAGGGACGCAGCCTGGAGCTACGAGGCGCCGTTCGAAGCCGTCGCCCCTATTCGAGGACGACTCGCTTTCGATCCCGAGCTGATTCGGATTCAAGGGGGCGGCGACAGGTCAGGTTAAAGATCAGCCGGATCGACGCGCAGTATCTTGTCGTCGCCTGTATGCACCCGGCCGCGGCCGTCGCGGTTGCTGGTGGCGAAATAGAGCATGCTGTCGGGCCCTACGGCAACGGCGCGGATGCGTCCGAATTCCTCCACGAAATGGGCGTGAAAACCGGCCACTTTTTCCCCTTGTATCCGGGTTGCGTAAAGGGCCTGTCCGCGCAGGCCGCCGAAGAACAAGCGTTTGTCGAGCCAGGCCAAATCCGCCGGCGCCCAGGTGTAGTCGGGGCCGGAATGCTTTACCGGCGGATGCATGCCGGATTCGGTTGCGTCGCCTTCGATCGCGGGCCAGCCGTAGTTGGCGCCCGGCTGGATCAAATTCAGCTCGTCGAATCCGCTGCGCAAGCCGGAGCGGCCGTGCTCGGTGCTCCACAGTCGTCCGGAATCGTCCCAGGCCAGGCCTTGAGGATTGCGGTGCCCCCACGACCAGAGCAAGGAATCGAAGGGGTTGTCCGGCGGTATTTCGCCGTTGTCGGTGACCCGCAAAATCTTGCCGTTGAGCGTATTGCGCGTCTGGGCCAGCTCGGATTGGGTCGCGTCGCCGGTGGTGATGTAGAGGTAGCCGTCCGGTCCGAAGGCGAGGCGTCCGCCGGTATGGAAGCTGGCCGCCGGGATGTTATCCAGAATCGTCTTGGCGTCGATCAGGCCCAGTTCGGTGAGCCGATAGCGCGTCACCCGATTGACCGCTTGCCCCGCTTTTTGGCTGGTGTGCATGAGATAAATCAGGCGGTTGGCGGCGAAATTGGGATGCAGCGCCAAACCCATGAGGCCGCCTTCGCCTTGATGATGAATCGAAGCGACTGTCCAAGCGTGGCCGTCCTCGGGGTGAACCGGTGCGTCGTCCGGGTCCGGAATCGGCAGTTTCAGCAGCCGTCCCGGGCGCTCGGTAACCAGCATATCGCCGTCCGGCAGGAACCGGATTTCCCAGGGAATTTCCAAGCCTTCGGCCACCACTTGGACGTGGATGCCCGGCGTTTCGGTCGTCATGCCTTTCTGCCCCGCCGGCGGCTCACCGGGGGACATGAACATCCGCACCACCGGTTTGCAGAAGGAAAGCAGCAAGGCCGCCAGAATCAATCCCGTCGCCGTGATCGCAACTTTTTTCATGATGCCCCTCCGGTGTGTTTGGCCCCGAACTCGGAAGCCATTCTGACACAATTTCTTGAAATCGCAGTCCCTTCGCCGGTTGATTTATACTGCGACCATGATGCGCATGAGCAGGATATGTCAAAACGTGGTCGACCTAGCCCGGGCGGCGATGGTGATCTTCCTGTTGGTCTGGATGGGGGAGGGCGCGGTCCGGTCGTTGGAAGCATGCGAATCGGGGCGGCAGGTTTCGGATCTACCTATGCCGCGGCGCGTTCTGCTGGTGCCGCTGTTGCGAGCCGAGCCGGGCACCGAGGAAAGCGAGTACTGGCCCGAACGTCCGGCGAGGATCATCGAACGTTTTTATCGGCGTCGCTTCGGGGCCGACGTGACCTGGTTGCCGGAAGTGCGAATCTGGGCGGACTATTACCGGCAGGTGGACCGGTTGCGGCAACAATCGGCCCCCTTCGATCGGGTAATCTTCATCGGTCACGGCGGCTTCGACGGCCCCATTCTCAACCAGGAGACGCTTCGAGAAAAGAGGAACATGACGGGATCGCACCGCAGCGTCACCCGAATCCGCGAATCGCAGCCCGGGATCGAAAAGGTATTGACCATTCGCTACGACGCCGGTGAAAACGCGGCTTTCAGCGAATTCATGGCGTCCCATTGGGACCGGCTGCGCGACAAAAGCGAAGTGGAATTACGCGAACTTCTGACCCGGGTGGAGCGGGAAGTTCAGCCCGTCGACGCCGCTTGTTTCGAGTTTCACTGTTCCTATGCCCGCCTATATGAAATCGAGGACCCGGTGGCGCGTGCGAATCGTCGCGAGCTCTGTCGCGCGGTCTGCCGCAAGCCACTGTTCGTCGTCGAGTCGGAAGAGCGGGTGGCGGCGGACAGGTTTTATCGGTTTACGGAGGGACTCAAGTCGCTGGTCGACCCCGCCGGCTTGATCTTTTTCGGCGCCTGCAATCCCGGCACCGAGGTGCCTGAAATCGAACCCGATTTCAAGACCCACGGGACAATGGCCTATTCGAGCCTGGCCGGCGGTCCCCATGACAGCTACGTGCGCTTGCTCGCGGCGGCCACCGATCGCATTGTTGCCGGTCCCATCGGCAAGAGCAGCGCCGCCGATATCGTCAATCGCATTCGGCTCCTCGAGCAAGGCCGCTCCCAGCATTATTTACGTATCAGCGACCCGGGGCCAGCGTGTGGCGGAGATTGAAACCTAACCGCTCCGGTGCCCCGAATATTTCGTCGGTATCCCGGGAGCCAGGCGCTGTTGATTTTCAAGAAGGAACCGGAGAAAACGCGTCATATCCTACCTCCGAGCGGTCAAGATTCGCTGCTCTCCTTCTTTAAGAACATGGGTTTTCGGGAAAGTTTATTTTTTGTGGTGTACCCCTTGCTTTCAGTGCGCATTCAACTCCTCGAATTGGATTGCCGCCAATCTGGCGTAGAGGCCGCCCTGTTGGATCAGCTCGTGGTGCTTGCCCACGGCGATAATTTCCCCGCGATCCATCACCACGATACGGTCGGCCTTAAGCACGGTGGAAAGGCGATGGGCGATCACCAGGGTGGTGCGGCCTCGCATCAACCGGTCCAGGGCGGATTGAACCAGGCGCTCGCTTTCAGCATCCAGGGCGCTGGTGGCTTCGTCCAGAAGCAGAACCGGCGGATTTTTCAAGATGGCGCGGGCGATGGCGATGCGCTGCCGTTGGCCGCCGGAAAGGCGAATGCCACGTTCGCCCAAGAAAGTCGCATAACTTTCGGGTAACGCCCGGATGAACCCGTCCGCCGCCGCCAGCCTGGCGGCGGCATGCACTTCTTCGTCGCTTGCCCCCGGTCTGCCGTAGCGGATGTTTTCCAGGGCGCTGTCGGCGAAAATGACGGTTTCCTGGGGAACGATGCCGATATGACGACGTAGTTCGCCCGGTTCGACCCGCCGCAAAGGAATTCCGCCCAGGCGGATGACGCCGGCCTGGGGGTCGTAGAACCGCAGCAGCAGTTGAAATACTGTGCTCTTGCCGGCTCCCGAGGGGCCCACCAGGGCCAGGCGTTCGCCCGCGGCGACCTCCAGGGAAAAATCCCGAAGCGCCGCTTGGCCGGGGCGGGAAGGGTAATGAAAAGTGACCGCCTCGAACCGGATGGGACCGCGCGACGTGTCCGGCAGGGAAGTCGGCGGCGGCGACGTTTCGATGCGGGTGCGGGCGTGAAGCAACTCCAGCAATCGCTCCATGGCCCCGGCGGCCCGCTGAACCTCGCCCCAAACCTCGCTGAGGGCGGCGCTGGCGGTGGCCACCATGGCGGCGTAAAGTAGGAATTGGCCCAATTCCCCCACGCTCATATTTCCGGCGATCACATCGAGAGCGCCGATCCACAATACCAGGAGGACCGCGCCGAACACCACCAGGATGGCGAACGCCGAAAGCAGGGAACGCGCCAGAATGCGCCGCCGAGCGGCAGCGAAGGCCGATTCCACCACCGCGGCGAAGCGTCCGGTCTGCAAGCGTTCCAGGGTGAAAGCCTGCACCATGGGCATGGCGCTCAAAGTTTCCCCGGCCACCGCGCTGGCCTCGGCCAGGCGATCCTGGCTTTCTCGGGACAGGCGTCTCACCTTGCGACCGAAAACGATCAAGGGAAACACCGCCAGCGGCACCAAAACCAGAATCCATCCGGTGAGCCTGGGGTTGGTCGCCGCCAGCATGATCAGACTGCCCCCCAGCATGAAAGCGCTGCGCAGGGCGATGGAAATGCCCGCCCCCACCACCGATTGCACCAAGGTGGTGTCGGCGGTGAGCCGGGAAAGCACTTCGCCGGGCCGGGTCTCCTCGAAAAACGCGGGGCTCAAATGGATCACATGGCCGTAGACTGCGCGTCGAATATCGGCGACGATGCGCTCTCCCAGCCACATGACCAGGTAAAAACGGCTCGATGCGAACAGCGCAAGGGCCGCCGCCAATCCCAGGAGCAGCAGAAAATGACGGTTGATTTCGGCGAGGGGGGCTTCACCGAGTCCCAGATCGATGATGCCGCGGATCGCCCAGGGGAGCGCCAAGGCGGTACCGGCGGCGAGGGTGAGCAGAATCAGGGCGAGTCCCAGACGACCCGCATAGGGTTTAAGAAAAGGCAAAACGCCCCTCAGGGCGCGAAGACCGCCTCCGCGGTCTGCCGCGCCGGACGGCCGCGATGCTGTTCCCGACTTATCCTCCATGGATCGTTACTATACCTTCTTAATGGCCGCCGGCACCCATTTGCCTCCGGCATATCCCTTTTGCCCGGGAGAAGCGGAAAGAACCCTAATTCAGTCTTCGATCGCAGGGGCGATGTTCCAGACGTTTGAGATCGTCGGGGTTTCCCAGTACGGCACAGCGGGCAATCAGGCGCTGCATGTCGGGTTCGGCCAAGATATCCCCGATGGCGACGACTTTCCCGGCGATGAATCGTAGAATCCCCGAATGGCTGCGGCTCAAACTTTCATCCGCCGACTGATTGATCGCCGCGGCCAGGGTTCATGGGGTGAGTCGCCGAACCCCAGCGGGGATGGTTCAACTTGCCTCGCAGCCAATCGCGATATTCCGCCTCGCTGCGGAAATCCGCCCGGTTCGGAAAATACCCTACGCTTGCCTGAAACCAGAGAATCATTCCCATCGGGATCTCGTCAGATCGTCTGAAGAGTTCAACCGCAAATGCATCCGCTTCTTGTTCATGGCGTTGGGAAACCTTTGCCGGCACGGAGCCATTGCCCGGATGACGCCGTCGCAAATGCTCTAGTTCGTGGGCAAGAATGAAGGCCCACGCCGTGTTGCGAAAGCGCAGTGACAAATCGTCCACCCGTGTATCCTTTTCCCAGATCCGTGCCGGAACGCCCAGTGCCGTCAGGGGGTTCGGCAGGCGGGAACCGGGAAAGTCGCCAGGCCGCCGATATTTCAGCATCGCCAGATATTCATCGATGGGTTCCAGGCTGTATTGATAGACGTGCCGCCAGGCGTAGGCCATACTCAAGTCCTCGATGAACTTGAGGGTTAATACGGGGAGGACTACGGTGGGAATTCCGTCTATTCTACCCGAGAAGGCGTTCAGCGGACCGTTCCCCTTTAACGGAAGCAGGATGCGGACGTCGGGGAGTGCTCGTCGCTCCTCTTCTTTCATCAGGCTCCAGAGACGCTGCGAGAAGAGCTCGTCGATCCGTCGCTCGTATCTGGCTTGAGCGTGAACCAATTCCCTCTCCGCGTACATATCGTTTACCTCCTCGGCGTATGCCTGCAGCGAAACGAATAGCAGGGCCGGCAACAAAATCTTGATCATCGAGGTTCCTCTCTACCGTGAGTGAAAAATGCCGCCGCCGTGCGGAACGCTTCCGAGTCGACCGCTTTGCCGCCTTCTTCCGCCCAAAGCAGGAAGTCTTCGAATGAGCCCCAGTCCCGGTCCCAAACGCTTTTCATGAGGTGTAGTTTGGTTGCTAGCAGAGTTTTCCGTACATGCCGCTGCTGGGCCGTCGAAAGCTTCGAATCAAGCAGGGGCGGCAGTTGATTCAGGAAGGCGATATGTTGTTGTACCCGGAGTCGATCGAACGTCAATTCCTGATCGGGTGAAATGGACGGAATGTGATTGGTCGGGGTGCCGATGCCCGAGATGGCGGCCCCGATTCCGGACCATTCCCGTTGGCGGTACGCGTCACCCGCGATTTTCGATTTTTGCTCGCTGTAGCGGACTGGAAAGGCGAGCGATGCACCGACGACTCCCGCTCCGAACAGAGCGAAAAATACGCCCGGTCCGATCCGGCTGATCATCACGGTCAAATCGCGGGGTAGCTTGACTTCGATCCGGCCGTCGCCGGTGGTGTCAACGGCGTAGAAAAGCCGATAGCCCAAATAAATGGCGATACCACCGATGGCGACGGCGATCATTCGTTCCAGAATACGAAATAGAAATATTTCCATGTTCAACACCTCATGCAGTCGGCGTCATGGACGCGACGAGGCCTTCCTTGGCATCGTCGCGGAGAGATGTGTTTCCGTTCCTTTTCTTGCGGAAAAATCAGCGGACGAAATCGTAGGTGGACAAAGGGCCCGGTCTGACCCCGCGCAGTCCGCCGTGAGTCAATTCTTCCGGACTGACCCATCGGTCGGCTGGACTTCCGCCGGAACCGGCGTTGAGACAGCCTGAAGCGCCGTTCACTAGATTCGCCCAGCAACCCGTCCGCGGGTTGTACAAATAGTAGCCGGGGACAACAGAAGCGCCGAGCATTCGCTCCAGAACCAGCAATTCATTCGGTCGTAATTCCTTGCCGTTCACGAACACGTCGGTAGCCTGTGCGGTCCCGCCCAGAAAAAGCAGACCGGCCATAACAGCCGTAACAAAGCGTAATTTCATTTTAGGTGACCTTCTCGATATACCGTCTTGAATTAGATACACGGACGAGGACGGCGGAATTCTTCTCGGATGTTGCTCGCCTAACGGAAAAGAATGTCTCGGATTGATGCGACCACTCGATAAGGATCGGATCGTCAGTCGGTACCAAGCCCTTCCGGAGAAGGAAGAGCGACGAATCTGCTTGACTTAGTTCGGAGGGTATGCTTCATTGACTTTGCAACGGTCTTGAAGCATTTTGGCGAAGGGTGGAAAGGCCGTTTAATGCTCGCATTTGTCCGGGAGGTGACCTATGAAACCTCGCGCGTGCTTCACCTTATTAATACTTGGTTTGGTGGCGGCACCCTTCTCGATTCCAAACCTCCTAGCAGGTCCCTCGCCGGAAGAGAGTGCTACGGCTACATTGGACAAACTCCCGGCCACCGGCCGTACCATTGGAGGTCCGGGCGGCATGCAGGACCTCGCTCCGACGGAGGAGCCGGTCTACCTTGTAGGTTCTCCCTATGCCCAGCGGGTCGATCTATGTGCGACCATTTTGAATCTCGGAGGCGGAGATGTGGAGTTAACCGTCCACTATGAGGGGGGGGAGTAGTTATGCGGACGTAAAGTCCGGCATGACCAGGACCCTCTGCGGCGATCGCGTGGACAGCGTGTTCGTGCAATGCCGTAACAATCCCTGCACCTTCCAATGGCGCATCGACGCGGCAACGGTGGTGGAATAACATGTTTTCACGTCGGCCTCTCATATTGATATTCGCTACCCTTCTTTGCTTGCAATCTTTTTTTCCGGCCATCTCCGTCGGATCCGTGCAAATGGACCGGTCCTTTGTTGCGGCCGCTGGCCATATCGTCGATGAAGACGGTCGGAGCGAAGTCGAGCAATTGCTGGACGCTATCGGTCGGGCGGAATCCGTGGAGAAGGCTAGGGGTCTGGCGCTGGAGCCCACTGACGCCGCCCTCGGCGCTCTCGATACCGCTCGCACTTTGATGCCGGCTAGTAGTGAACTCGAATCGGCCCGGAAGCGTCTCATGAACATGCGTGACCGAATCGCTGCGGCCGACAGCCCGGATCGCGTGGCGGATGAGATGGAAGGATTGATGCTGGCCGGATTGGACGACGACAGTGTCGTCGATATGGACGTGGGCGGTCACGGATGCCACTATTCAACCGGGGAAGTCATCGCCATCGTCATCGGATTGCTACTGGGCATCATTCCCGGCCTGCTCATGCTCGTCGTGCTTTGCTGAGTTGCGTAAATTATCGACAAAAGGAATATCCCACCCTTTGCTAAGCGCGATTTCCTCAAACGCCTCTCCCGATTGAACCGAATTCGGGGGGATGGTTTATACTTCGCCGAAATCGCATGTCACTCAATCTTGAACATACCGACGAATGAATGGAAAATCCGTACTGAAGATAACTTATGTCACCGCCCGGCGGCTGGTAGTGGCGCTGATCGGCGGCACCTTGGTCTTGATCGGAATCGTGATGATCGTTTTTCCCGGCCCCGCCATGATCGTGATCCCCTTGGGCTTGGCGGTGCTCGGAGCCGAATTCGCCTGGGCGAGGCGTTGGTTGCACCGATTGAAGGAGGAAACCAACAATCATCTGGATAAAATCCGGGAAATCGGAAACAACCATTTGAATAAAATCAAGAAGCTCCGAAACAATAACGGCTAAGTGTTTTAAAGCGCTTGTTTGCAAATCCGAAAAGGCGGGTATCGGGCGTTCGTCCGAAGGCCGATACCCCCACAGCAATTGTAAACCCGCTCTTAATTGCCCGGGCTCGTCCCTGAGCCGCTGGGCCGCCTTGCTTCAAGCGGCTTCTTTTGTCTGCGGCGGCGGGGTTTTCCGGTATTCGTCGTAGAGGTGCTGGACGAACTTGCCTGCCGGGCGCGTCCTCAGTTCGGACATGACCTCGAACATTTCCGGCGGGACCCGATCGATGGTCGGCAAATGGCCGCCGTAGCCGTCGGCGAGCACCATGGGCGCCGCCGAGGTGGCGAAGGCGAGATCGGCGAGGGTCAGCCGGTCGCCGGCCAGGAACGGACGTCCGTCGGCGAGCAGGGCATCGATCTTGTCGAAGCCGGCCAGGACCCGATCCAGGCCCTTTCGGGCGCTTTCGGGGGTGAGATCGAGTCCTTTGAACATGAGCGACTTGATGAGTCCGTAGCCGAAGGTCAGAAACAAGGTTTCCCACCACGGGACACCGGTGGTGAAGCTCGCCCAGGTCAGGTCTTTGCGCGGCAGGAAATGATAATAGCACCAGTCCACCGTGCCTTTTCCGAGGCCGAATCGCACCTCGTTCTGCAGTTTCATGACTTCGTCGTGGAGCGCCTTTTCCGCGACCGGGTCGGGAACCAGCCGGTTTTCCGGGGCGGCGAGGGGATCGAGGGCTTCCACCATCGCCTTGATCGCCGGATACTTCCGGCCTCCCGAGATGAACAAGGGGTACTGATCCTTCCCCACCCCGTACCATTTGAGCGCCAGAATATGGAAAACCGGCGCGTGGGGATGCTCCTCGTAGTCGATCCCCCAATGCTGGAGGAGCCAGCGGCCGAGATCCACATCCACGCTCGGCAAGAGAGTGACGAGAAAGGGTTTTTTGGCCATGATGAGTCTCCTGTAGTCGCTTCAGGCCGGATCGAATTCGACGACGAAGTGCTGGGGGAAGGGGGTGCCGCCGGTGTCGATCTGTCCCGCACCGCCCGCCGCGCGCCGCAAGTTGTTGCGCGTCAATAAGGGTTTCAGGGTGGCGGGGATCACTACTCGGTTGATGGCGGCGCCGAAGCAGGTGTGCATGCCGTAGCCCCAATGGATGTAGGTTTCCCAGGGGCGATCGGTGCGGAACGCGCCGGCGTCGGGCACGTCCAGCCGGTCGAACATGGCCGACAAATTGGCCGCGAAAACCATCTGTCCCTGTTTGATTTGGATCGACCGCAGGTTCGATCGGGCGATCACCGTATCGCGGGTGGCGCGTCGATAGATCACCGGGTTGTGGGGATTGAAGCGCAGCGCCTCCCAAAGGTATTGCGCCATCTGCTCGTCGTCGTCGGCCTGGGCCGCGGCCTGCGCGCCCGCCAGGGCATCGGGCCGCCGCAGCAGCTCGTCCAGGGCCAGACAGCATGCCTTGCTGATGGTGGGGATGGCGCCCACCAGAAGGCCCAGCAGGTTGTTGCGGATGCCGAGATCGCTCATCCCCGGCGTGCCGGCACTCTGCAGCGCGAGGCATCGATTCAGGACGTCGTCGTTTTCGGTGAGTGAGGCTTTGCGTTGGGCGATGGCTTCGTCGAGGTAGGCTCGAAGTTCGGCCGCGTAGCGCATGGATTTCTCGTCCAACTCGGGGTCGGCGCCGAGATCGCCGAACAGGTACCAGAACAGGGTGGTGGTCCAATCCTGCATGGCCTCGGCGCTGGGGCCGCCGGTTCCGAAATAGGTCGCGGTCATGTCCCAGGGCACCTGAAGGGTCAAGTCCTTGGGCAGATTCAATTTGCCGCCGCTTTCGGCGACCTGTGCTTCAGCCACTTTCCGGGCGCGCGGGAGGACGATCTCGGCCACGTCGGAGCGGCGCGCCGCCAGCCGCATATCGGAGACGTCGCGTTCGTAATCCCAGCCGGGCTGCATTCCCAGAAAGAAATTTTCGCCTTCGGTGAGCCGGCGCATTCGGGGGCCGTAGACCACTTCGAAATCCGCATCGCGCGACAACACCTCGCGCACGTCTCTTCCTCGGGTCACCACTGCGGTGCCGGTGTTTTCATAGGATTTCACCAGCACCCGGGACAGGGCGAGGTTGGGGAGAAAGGCGCGCAGGATGGCGAAAATCGCCCTTTGGGCGGGGGCGGCGGTGAGTCGGGACACCAACCGTTCCTTCAGGCTGCCGGAACCGACGAGCGCGGACAGTCCCATGCCCACTATTTGAAGAATACTCCAGAATCCTTCCAGCCAGACGAGCAAGATGCGCATCGGGGTCACGAAAAGGTTTTTGAGCGCGTCAATCATTGTTTTTATCTCCTGTTGTATGTTTTCTCCATGAGGGATTTGCCCCCATTCAACAGTCTTGCTAAAGGCGTAGGGGATGGGATTTTCGGGATGTCGGGTGTTTCCGAAAGCCGTTTCCCCCACGCCCACACGACGAACCTATTGGGATAGGCTTTAGGTGGGATCGACAATGCCCATGGCCATCATTCGCAGCGCCGTCATAGATGGCAGGAAGAAATAATCGCCGCCTCTCGTTTCCACGAAGGTTTTGAGGCGGTTCATGATATAGGGCTGCTTGCCGGATTCCGGATCGGAAGGAATCACATGGCGTTTGTGATGTTCGTGATTCCCCAGCAAGGGACAGGTGGTGTTGCCGAGATTGAAATCCAGGCTGTACTGGATCCATTGCTGCTGAATGAATTCGAACTGGCGGAAAATATTGGCGCAAACCACCATGAAGGCGATGCCCTGCTCGGTGGTGTCGTCGCCGGTGCCAAGCGTGGCGGAGCCGTAGGGCAGGCCGCGGCGCAAAATCCGGCGGCGCTTGTTGAGCTGGGTGGTGGCGTCGGGGTTGTCCGAATCCGCTTGGTTCAGGGGGTCGAGGTAGTCGCGGGTGTTGACCCGGCGGAGATGCGACCCCATGGGACATTTGTAACCCTTCATGTCGTCGGCGAAACGGAAATCCGACGCGGCGGGCGAGCGGAGATAGCGGGAAAGGGCGAGGGCGGCTTTTTCGGGGTTGGGATCTTCGAAGCCCCGCTCCTTTCGAAAAGCCTTCCATTCCGCGTAAGTCGGAACCTTGGCCAGCGGCACGCCGTCGGACCAGCGCCCCACCATTTTGGCCTTTAGAGTTTCCTCCGCCTCTTCCCGGGAAACGTCCATGGTGGCGGCATAGGTCTCGGCTTCGGCCGCCATCACCTCGCGGAAGGAGCCCACATTCTCGTGCAGCTTGCGGTACACCAGGAAGCTCCCGTTGTGCATGAAATTTTGCGGCACGGCGGTGGGCGCAAGCTCCTGGCTTTCGTCCGGATAGCCGAGCAGGAATTCGCCCGTGGCCAGCGGTTCCCAGCCGCGCTCGGGCGACATCCATTTGCCCCGGCCCTTGACCACGTCCGGTACTTGTTCGTCCGGGTATTGTCCCTCGAAGACCGGATCGCCGATCCCGTCGGTGAAGCCGAAGTGCTCCTTGGCGGTGGGAACTTTGTAGCCGCCGATATCGGCGAGAATCGCGGAGGCCGACTGATATTCGTCCTCTCCGCTTTGACCGTTGGTGGCCAGGATACGCACTTTTTGATCGAGCTCGTCGCAGAGGCTCCGCAGCCATTGAGTCTGTTTTTCCAGGTCGGAATGGGGCGTGTCTGAGCCTTCGGCGGCGAGCTGGGCATTCATGGAAATCCAGATATGGACGTCCTCGCCGTTGCCGGTTCGATTATTCCGCCAGAGCGGATCCCAGTGGCGGCACCATTCGGAATCGCCGACGTGGGTTTGGGTGGGGTCCCGGTCGCCGAGAATATGGGCGCGGGCCTTCATGCCGTCGATGAATTCGTCGGGCAGGCTCTGCAGGGTTCGGGTGGGCAATTCGAGCTGCAGCAAGCCCATGAAGGTAAAGCCGATATTGAGCGTGACTTTGGGTTTGGTCTCCGGCGTCCAGCGAGCGGCGGTGGTGACCTTGCCGCGCACTTTGTCCACGAATTTGCGCCCCGCCTCCGGGTCCTCGATGTGGAGGAAGAAATAGCGGGCGAAAGGGAAGGAGAAACGACCGTATCCACGGGTGACGTTGCCCTGGATATCGTCCAGATTGAGTTGTCGTGTCATGGCCTCAGATCTCTCTTATTGTTCGAAAATGGCGTTCTTGCGCTGGATCGAGATCACGCCCGGAACCTGGGTGGGCGCCATCTTGTTTTCCGGCTGGGTTTCCGCGATAAAGTCTCCGAAGGCGGCGTGAATCTCGGCATTGCTCTTGCCTTGCATGCGCACGGCGAAATCGGCGAATTTTTGTTGCAGGTAAAGGGACTTGAGCACCGACGGCAGGTCGCCGTATTCGCCCGGCGGCATGGGTTTCTCGCCGTTGCGGAGGGTGTAGGCATAGGCACCCCAAACCGTCAGGGCGGTGGCGATCAGGCCGCCGGCGAAGGTCCAGCCCGGGGTCCAGCCGAAGATCCAAGTCAGCAGCGGCACGCTGCCGGTGAACCAGCCGATCGCCCCCAGCAGTGCGACCAGCAGCGGAACCAGCGCCACCGCCGCCATTCCCTTGACCGGCAGTTGGTGAAGGTTGGGCGGGTTGAGCCAGTAATCGTTGAACGGCATGGTGGTCTCCACCTGACACCGGCGCAGGTAATCGGCGAAACCGTCGGCGTCTTTCACCGTGTCGAAGCCTTCGCAGTTTTCGTAGATCTCGCAAATTTCCGCTTCCATGGTTTCCCACAAGCGGCGGGCATAGGCATCGCGCACCTCATCCTGCTGGGCCTTGCTCAGCTTGGCGGGCAGCGGCGCGCCGTCTTCGGTCACCGCGTCGATATCGGCGACGAACAGCAGGAAGGAATTGGTCAGTTGGTCGACCGGCCGGGGATGGATCGGATCCTCTCCGCTCAGCGCGGTGACGATCGCATCCTGCTTGACGCGACCGTTGAAGACCACGTCGTCGAGCACCATGAATCGGCACAAATGGGTGCGGAGGTTGCGGGCGAAGGGGCTGTTGATTCCGATCTCTTCGGTGGCGGGGGATTGCAGGGCCGTGGGCAGAATCGCCAGGGTCGTCCGTATCTTCTGCTCATGGGAAACCTTGACCCCGCGATCATCCAGAGTGGTTCCCTTTTTGATCGGCGCGAGGGTGGTTAGAAACAAATGACCGGTATCGAAATTGGGCATGATGATGCTCCTTCTGAGGGCGGGTTGGGCTGAGAATTACACTGCGGATTTTGGGCGGGCAAAGAGTTCTTTTTCCGCCCGCCTGACGAAGGGCTTGCGGTTGATATCGGCGTTCTCCGTATCGAGGCTGGCCACCGGCGCATAGCCGGGTTCGCCCATACAGTCCTGCACTTTCAGCAACGCCTGGCGGTAGGAGTGAGCGAACTCTTCGGGGCTTTCCTCGCTATGGCGTCGGGCCAGATCGCGCAAGGTGTCGTAGACCTGCATTCCGTTCTTGATGTCGCGTTGAGCCGCCCCCGGCGTGGCGTTGTAGTAATAATCGGTGTAAATCTGGTTATAGGTAATGTAATTCTTGAACGGGGTGATGGGAATCGAGGCGGGATATTTGGTGGCGGTGTACCAGAACAGGTTCAGCCCGTTGGGGATGCCGTCGGAAAAGGCGTCGATATATTGATCCCAGGTGCCGTTGAAATTGGAGCAGAAGATCATGTAATCGTTCTTCAGGTTCTGTTTTCCCTGACCGAGGTCGGGCCATTGGTCGCGCTTGACGATGATCCAGCGCGCGAAATGAATGATGGAAAGGCCCAGCAGGCCGCCCAGCGTCTGCGGCAGCCCCCGTGCCACCATGAAAATCAGGCGGTTGATCCAGGTGATTTTGGGATTGCTGGGCGTGACCACGTTCATGGCATAAGCTTTACCGGCGATATTGGACATATGCCTTTCCCCCTATTTAAAATTGATGAAATATCCTAATAACCATAGTAGGAATTGGAAGGTTTACAATAGGTGGGAGACGGTGTACAGGATAATTAGTGTCGAGATAGCAGCAATCCTGCCGCCAGATAGGCGATCAGACCCAGGCCCACCAGCGCGGTCAGCCCCAGATGAATTGCCAGCAGGCTAGCCAATACCGCACCGATGACCGAGGCGCAGCCGTTCACCGCCCAGGCCCAGGCGATCCAGTCGGAGCGGTTGGTTTCTGGGGAAGATTGCGAATGCACCAAACGCGCCATTCCCAGGGGGAAAGGAAACCCCATGCACCAGGCAAGGGGAGCGAGCAGCATCTGGCTGATCACGATTTTGAGCCAATCCGCGGCCGAAGCGGTGGTTTCGATCAACCCGGGCAAGCAGCCTAAATCGAACAAGGCCGAAGCCGAGATTCCCAGCACCGGCCACCACACGGATAAGTTCGGCCGAAGCCTTTGCAGCGGTGCCAGCGAAGCGCTGCCGAGCCCTGCCCAGAACAACATACCGGTCAATACCACCGCGACGGCATAGAGCGGATGGGAGAGATAAAGAATGAATTTCTGGATGAAGGCCACTTCCAGGAAAATAAAACCGATTCCGATGGCGAAGAAGTAACCCATTATCTTTGCCCGCGGCAGGGTTCCCCGGCGCAGGCTGCCCGGCAGGAGCGGGGCGGCGATCAGCACCGCGCTGAGAAGTATCAATTGACCGAGCGTCCCCAGCAGCAGCAGATAGGCGCTGTCCAGCAGGGCGATTCCGCCGTGGGCGCGCAGCGCCCACAGCTCTTCGAGTGCGGACCATTTGAAGGTATGGAAAAAATAGGGCCGATCGTCGGTGGCGGGACGGATGTCGAATTTGTAGTCGTCGAAGAAATCCCGATCGGCGCGCAGAATGGCCGTTGCGGCTTGATGATAATAGGCCTGGGGCAGGCGGTGGCGGCGATTGATCTCTTCCGATCGGATGCCCGGATAATAGGCGGGATCGAATCCGTTAGTTTGGCAGAACTGGCGGACGGTTTCGATCTCCTCGTCGCTGAAAGGGGCGGGTTTCACCAATAGGGTGATGGTGTTCCAGCTTCGGATCCAGGCCAGATGTCGCTCGGGTTTGTCCATGCCCGAGGCTTTCAAAGCCGCCACCGCGGTGGCGAACAGTTTCAATTCTTCCCGGGGAGGAATCCGGATCCAGCGGGTGATGGCCAGCATGCCGCCGGGAGTCAAACGCCTCACATAGGCGGCTATCCCTTCCACGGTGTAGAGATAGGTTTCGTTGAGGGCGTGCAGCCCGGAAGAAGCAGTATTGAAGGCATCCAACAATCCGATTTGGATCAGGTCGAAGCGCTTTTGTCCGGTGGTCACGAATCCGCGGGCTTCGGCCGAATGGACATGAACCTTGGGGTGCTGATAAAGATGACCGGCAAAATCGGCGAATTCTTCTTGCACCAGGTCGAGCAGATTGGGGTCCAATTCCACCGCATCGATCCGTCCGGCATGATGGTAAAGCGCCTGGAGCACGTCGATCCCGCCGCCTGCGCCCAGCACCAGGATGGAGGGATGGGGGAGCAGCCGATAGGGCAGGGCGGAAGGCATCTGGCCGAGAAACGCCAGGGGTTCGAGATCTCCCTCGAAGCGGGTGATCACGCTCATTCCGTCGCCGTCGGTGAACACCGCCAGTTGCGGCGGCACCACCGTAGTAGCGGAAAGACTCAAGCCGGGGGCGTGGCGGAACGGCACTTCGGGGCTTGCGACCACGGTCAACAGTCCCAACGGGCCGGAGCGCTCCTCCAACGTTCTAGCGCCGGTGACCGAAAGCGCCTGGCTCAGCGGTTTGTAGGGGGAAAGGCGAAGCTGGAACGGCCCCTGGGCAAGCCCCACGGGCAGCAATCCGGCCATGATGAGCGTGACCACGCCGACGATTCTCGGCTTGAGACCGAGGCCGAACCAGCTCAGTGTCGCGGCGAGGCAGGCCACGGCGGCAATCCAGCCGAGCACGGTGAGGGGAAAAAAATACTCCAGCAGGGCGATGACCCCCAAGGCGCCGGTTGCGGCGCCGATCAGGTCGCAAGCGTAGATGCGGCCGATGTGGGATTCGAAGCGGATCAGGGTCAGGCAAACGGCGCTGGCGGCGAACAGAAAAGGCCATAGCAGCAGGACATAGACGGCTATCAAACGGAGCCATTGATGCGGATCCCACAGCAGCTCTAGGGGATTGAAGGCGATCTTTTGCGCGAGCAGAAAGCCCCCTGCCAAACTTGCCGCGAACGCCAGACAAGCGGCGGGAAAGAGGCGGGCGAAATGGCGCCTGATTCGAATTCTGGCCAAGGAGACCAGGGTGCCGCTGGCGCCGTAGCCGAGTAAGGCCAAGCTGATGATGATATAGGCGAAGTGATGCCATTGGATGATGGACAAAAGCCGCATCAGCAGAATTTCCCCGGCCAGGGAGGCGACCGAGATCAGGGCCACTGCCAGCAGCACGGACAGGGGCGGAACGGTCTTTTCCATCATGATTTCCCCTTCAAGTAAGCTTCAAGGTACCATTAGGACAGTACCGCATTCGAGGCGATTTCGGTCGACGTCAAGATGCCCGCATCAATTCGCTCCATTTGCGCCTTGTCGGTTTTTCTCGTTGCGCTGGCCGCCTGCAGCGAGAAACAAGCGGAGACGTACACCCCTCGGATTGCGGGAGGTGATCCTCGGCAAGGAAAAACGGCGATCCGCCGCCACGGCTGCGGCGCTTGCCACGCCATCCCCGGCATTCCGGGCGCCAACGGAATCGTGGGTCCGCCGCTTGCCAAAATGGCGAGGCGCGCCTATGTGGCCGGGAAACTGGCCAATACCCCCGAAAACATGATCCGCTGGCTGCTCGACCCGCCTCGCGTCAATCCGTCCACCGCCATGCCGGCAATGGGGCTGACCGAATCCGATGCCCGCCATATCGCGGCCTATTTGTATACGCTCGAATAAATTGGCGTTGGTAGAGATGGAACGGATTGAGCAACTGTGAGCCGGTAAGCGGTAGCCATCTCGAGCCGATTGTTTATCCACAAACGGGAATCAGCAACACCGGTACTGCCTGCCAGACGATCGCCACCAAAGACAGACCGCCGATCGACGCAGTCATCCAGAGCATGAATCTCAAAGCATTTTCCGGGGCGGTGTGGTTGCGGATATAGCGTATCGACCGCAGGGTGATCACCGCCACCGACGAGACCGCGGCTAAGGTCGCGGCGCCGATGACCCAAGGCACCACACCGATACCGTGCCAGTTCATTGCCGAGAAACCGCGCGCGCAGGCCAGGGCGGTAAAGAGATAGATGACTCCGAAGTGGGAGGCCCAGATCAGCGCCCCCGAGAGCATCCGGAGAGTAAGAGGTGTAAATGAGACGGCTGCGGGGTTCATTCGACCATCCTCGGGAAAAGATGGACCACCGCCAGCGTCACCAGTCCCTGAAGGACGGTGTAATGCCAAAGCAGCATAGTGTTGTCGAAGGTGGCGCGACGTTCCGCGTTCAACAGACCGCAAAGGGAACGGGCGATCGTGTACATACTCATGAATAACAGGGTGGTGACGTATAAACCCTGGTTGGCAATGAAGGTATAGATCATGGCGCCATAGCTGTTTTCCGTAGCCCGAAGCCCCGTCTGCCAATGCCCGTAAAACTCGGCCCCGAACGCTCCGATGAGCAAGGAGAGAGCGAACAGAAGGGCAAGCCGTATCGGCCAATGACCCACGCCGTTCCCGACCCCCTTGAGTGCTCGGCTGGCGTAGGCGACGACCATACTACTGAGGATGAGAAGCAGCATGGCCGCAACGGGATAATGGCTTTCCGGCATTAACCGGGGATCTTCGGGCCAAGCCTCCGACGACACCGTCCAGAGGAAGAAATAGGAAAAGACAAAGCAGGCGAATATGGTGGCGGCCACCAGGATGACCACCCACATCGCCCAACGGGAGTGAGACATGGGGCCGGTGATGTAGACCGGAAGCTTGATGCCGCCGCCGATATCCACCGGCGGATGAGTGGGTCCCGGATCGGTGGTCCACAGCCAGCGTAGGACCATGATGATCGCGAAAACGCCTGCCACCGCCGCCGGGATCAGCCATTTAAGCGTGAGCATCAGAAAAAAAACCGCGGTGGCCACGGCGGCGAGCACCGTCGGCCAACTGGGACCCGGCATCTGCAGCAGATAAAGCGGACGCGCATGAACCGGACTGGTGATGATGGTTTCGCGATAACCGGTGGGGGCCCCCGGCAGATAATAGCGGCCCGCCTCCACGTCTTCCGCGAGATTGGGTTGATCCCAGATCGGTTCGCGACTGGTGACGATGGGAATGGTGCGGGTGGCGTAGTTGCCGTTGGGAAGCCATTCCAGCGTCCCGGCGTTCCACACGTTACCGGCATTCTCGTCGGTGGCCAGGCGGAAGTTCCGAGCCAGATCCACCAGAAAAACCGCCACCCCCGCGCCGATCAGATAGGCGCCTGCGGTGGAGACGAGATTGAGTTCGTCCCAGCCCATGCCGGCGGAATAGGTGTAGACCCGCCTCGGCATACCGAGCAGGCCGGTGAGATGCATGGGGAAGAAAGTGAGATTGAAGCCGATGAAAATGAGCCCGAATACCCAGCGGCCCAGATGCTCGGAGAGCGGGCGGGTGCTGAGATAAGGCATCCAATAGTAAAACGCCGCGAACAACGGAAACACCATGCCGCCGAACACCACGTAATGGAGATGGGCGACGACGAAGTAGGTGTCGTGAGCCTGCCAATCGAAGGGCACCACGGCCAGCATCACCCCGGTCAAGCCGCCCAAGATAAAGACGAAGAGAAAGCCCAGGATGAATAGGGTGGGGACTTTGAGTTGGAGTTTCTCGGCCGCGGCGAAGGTGGCGATCCAGGCGAAGACTTGGATCCCGCTGGGGATCGACACCGCCATGCTGGCGGCGTTGAAAAAACTCATGGAAAGCTGAGGCAGGCCGGTGGCGTACATGTGGTGAACCCACAGGCCGAAGCTCAGAAAGCCGGTGCCGATCAAGGCCAGGACGATCAGGCGATAGCCCACCAGGGGTTTTTGCGCCATGGCGGGAACGATCATGGACACCATTCCCGCCGCGGGCAAAAAGATGATGTAAACGTCGGGATGGCCGAAGAACCAGAAGAGATGTTGCCAAAGCACCGGATCGCCACCTTTGGCGGCGACGAAAAACGGCCATTGGAAGCTACGTTCCAGCTCTAGCAGCGCGGTGCCGGCGATCATCGCCGGAAAGGCGAAGATCACCATCACCGCGAACACCAGCATGGTCCAGCAGTAAACCGGCATCTTATCCAGCGACATCCCGGGGGCCCGGGTGAGAAGGACGCCTACCACGATTTCTATGGCGCCGGCGATGGCCGAAATTTCGATGAAGCCGATGCCCAGCAGCCAAAAATCAGCGTTGTCTCCGGGTGAATATTCGTAGCTGGTCAGGGGCGGATACATAAACCATCCGCCCTTGGGTGCCAGATCGAAAAACAGGCTGGCGAAGAAGAAGAGCCCGCCGATGAAATAGGCCCAGAAAGCAAAAGCGGAAAGCCGCGGAAACGGCAGGTCGCGCGCCGCTTGCATGTTGGGCAGCAACAGGATGCCCAGGGCTTCCACCGCGGGGATGGCGAACAGGAACATCATGATGCTTCCGTGCATGGTAAAGACTTGGTTATAGGTATCGGGATCGAGGAGGGTGTTTTCCGGTACGGCGAGCTGGGTACGCATCACCAATGCAAGGAGGCCGGCCAGCAGAAAAAATAAAAAGGCGGCGCCCACATAGAACACACCGATATAGGTATTGTTGACCACGGTGAGGAAGTTCCAGCCCGAAGGCGGTCTCCAGGCCTTCTCCAGAATCTCGAGCTCGTCTTCCGGTCTCGGCAGCGGGTTCGGCAATTCCGGCTCGGATCCCATCATGCAGTCCTCATTTCAGGCTCTCCAGATAGGCCGCCAACGCGCGCAGCTCCTCTCCCTCGTAAGCGGCAAAGGAAGGCATGTGGTTGCCCGGTTTGAGGTGTTGGCTGGCCGCGATCCAGCCGGCCAGGGTCCCGGGGTTGTTGGGCAATGTTCCGGCCGCGATCCAGCGGCGGCTGCCCACGTGGGTCAAATCCGGTCCATGGTCGCCCTCGGCCGCGGTACCCCGCACGGTATGACAGTCCGCGCAGCAGTCTTCTCGGCCGCAATCGTCGGCCAGAAACAGGGCTTTGCCGCGTTGTAGAAAAGAGTCGTCCGGTGCTTCCGCGGGGCGGCGCTGAGCCGCCAACCATGCGGCAAATGCCTCCGGTGACTCCACCACCACATGGAACGCCATCTTGCCATGCTGGGCGCCGCAATATTCGGCGCACTGGCCCCGCCACGTCCCCGTGTTGTCGGCCTTGATCCGCAGCGTATTGGTGCGCCCCGGAATCATGTCGATCTTGCCGGCCAGGCTCGGCACCCAAAAGCTGTGGATCACGTCCGCACTCTTGACGATGAAATCGACCGGGCGATCGACTGGGATGTGAATTTCGTTGGCGATGACCGCACCGATTCCGCCGGCGGCATCGAGATAACGCACCCGCCACCAGAACTGCTCGCCGATCACTTCGATCCGGACATCCGCCGGTTCGTCGATGTCGACAATCCTATCGGCCGTGACCAGCGCATAAAGAAGGAGGGCGAACAGCGATACCGCGGGAAAGATGACGCCGCCACCAACGATCAGGCTCCGCCGGCCGATTGCGGCACGCCGCTCGCGGGGGGCAAATACAGCGTAAAGGGCAAGCATCAAAACGGCCAGGAAAATTAGTGTCCCTCCGACGAACATAACCCAGCCGATCTTCGCAATCAGCTGAGCGACGGCTGATTGCGGATGCAGGCTCGATTGAAGCGCCTCCGGGAAATCGGCTGGAAAGAGTCCTAAGCCGTACAGCGCAGGACCGGATCTCCGGAACATGGATCACCTCCGCCGGAAAAATTGAGTCGCCGGATCATACCGGTCGCTTCCCATGCCGCACTTATAGAAGTACGGTCTGTCCAACCAGGTATGCTACCTTTTACCGGTCTGTCGGTTAAGTGCATAGGACGCTCCTTTACCGATTCGAGGAGGTGACCAGGGATTGTCTTGATGGCATTGTAAAGGCAAAAGACCCCGCTTAGGTAAGATTATGTCGCCATTCAAGCCGTTCAAACAGTTTCTTCTCCACGCCGCCGTGGCGCTGGCGATAATGGGGATGGCCGGCGTGGTGGGGGCGGCGCTGGTGGTTTATTTCGGCTTGTACAACATCGCCGCGGTTGCCCAGCATACACTGCCGGTCTATACGGTTTTGGATATCGCCTTGAGACAATCGATCCGGCAGCGTGCCAAACACATCGAGTCGCCTTCTTTAGAGGATAAATCCCTGATTCAAGCGGGATTCGTCCGTTACCACAAAAACTGCGTGCCCTGTCACGGTGCGCCGGGTATCGCTCCGGGCGATGCCGGCAAAGGCATGCTTCCGCTGCCCACCAACTTAGTAGAAAGCGGCCGGGAGTTGACGTCGGCCGAAATCTTCTGGGTGGTCAGCAACGGAATTAAAATGACCGGCATGCCCGCCTGGCAGTACCGATTCCGGGACGATGAAATTTGGTCGATCGTGGCGTTCGTGAAGTACCTTCCTGCGCTTTCGCCCAAGGATTATCGGTCCATGGCGTACTCAATAAATGCAATGGAAACCGCAGAGGCTGTTTCCAGGGAAACACAGTCATCCACAAACTATCTTGAATAAAGGCCGTGCAATTAGATAAAACGATCGCCGTTTTTCTGGGAATGCTGGCGGGGCTGTCCGCTCATGGGCACGAATCTTCCACTGCTGCCATGCAGGAAATGGAGGGAGACCCCCAACGGGGAAAAGTGGCGCTGCAACAGTATGCGTGCACCGGTTGCCACGTGATTCCCGGTGTCGTAGGCGCCAACAGCCTGGTGGGCCCGCCCCTCGACCGGATGGCGAAGCGAGTCTATATCGCGGGCAGTCTGCCCAATACGCCGGAAAACATGATCCGATGGCTCCGGCACCCCCAGGAGATCGCTTCCTTGTCGGCGATGCCGGATCTGGGGGTGAATGAGCGGGATGCGCGGGATATGGCCGCTTATCTTTACACCCTCGATTAAGCGTCTATCCCGATAATTATGGCGGGTTGGCGTTGAGGCGGGTTTTCGGGGAGCGCCGAACCCCGTCCTTCCAATCAATGCTTTCCGGTCAAGGGGACGAACCTGACCGGCAGCAACTGCCGCGTGATCACGCGCCCCCCACGATCTTTTTCCACCAGCAGCAGGGATTGGGTGAGAAAATGCCCACCCACCGGAACGATCATTCGTCCGCCGGGTTTGAGTTGTTGGACCAAGGGTTGAGGAATGTGGCTGGCGGCCGCGGTGACCACGATGCCGTCGAAGGGCGCGTGTTCCTTCCAGCCGTGATAGCCGTCTCCGAGACGCACCTCCACGTTGGCATAGCCCAATTCCCGCAGCCGCTTCCGCGCTTGTTCGGCCAAGGGTTCGATGATCTCGACGGTGTATACCTTTTTCACCAGACGGGACAGGACCGCCGCCTGATAACCCGATCCAGTCCCGATTTCCAGGACCGTGTGATCCGGTTGGGGTTCGAGCAGCGCGGTCATTAAAGCGACGATATAGGGTTGGGAGATGGTTTGGCCGTAGCCGATGGGGAGGGGCCGGTTTTTGTAGGCCTGGTGGCGGTGGGGGGGATCGACGAAAAGGTGCCTGGGTACTTCCCGCAGCGCCTTTTTCACCCGCGGGTCGAGCGCGCGCTTGCCGGTCATGGCGGCGGTGTCGCGAAAATCTTGTTCGATGCGATTCAAAAGTCGCTCCCGCGCCGCTTCGTCCTCGTTTTCCGCCCAGCATGAGGCAGCCAGCGGGAGCAGGAAAGCCAACCATATCGCTTTGAACATCGCTTGTTCCGCTTAGGTACGAATTTCCGCCAAGCATGCCGACTTCCTGACTATTTTGTCAACAAACGTTCATGGTTCTGTCGCACGCCTGTCACAGGGCGCCCTTATGCTCGCTCGATCGATAATTATCACGGGAGTGAACCATGCAGCGGGATTTTTCGGTCGCCTCCAACCGCCGTTACGAGGCCTTCGTGGCCATGAATGACGCGACGGTGAGGGAGGCGTATGCGCTTCGCTATCGGGTCTTCGCCCAGGAAATGGGCGCGCGCCTGGAAGGTTCGGATGGGCTCGACCGGGATCAATTCGACCCCTATTGCGACCATTTGGTGGTGCGCGACCGCCGCAGCGGGAAGATTGTCGGCTGCACCCGCCTGCTCAGCGACGCGGCGGCCGATCGGGTGGGGCATTTCTATTCGGAGAAGGAATTCGATCTGGGAGCGGTGCGTACTCTGCCGGGGCGGTTTCTGGAGGTCGGGCGCACTTGCGTCGATCGCACCAGCCGCGGCGGGATCGTGCTGACCATTCTCTGGTCGGCGCTGATCCATTACGCCCGGGAGCGCGGATTTTCCTATCTCATGGGTTGCGCCAGCATTCCGCCGGGGCCGGACGGTTTCGCGGTGGAAGCGTTTTATCGCCGCCTGATGCCCGAGCAGACGGGGCCCAATTGGTTGGAGGTAACCTCGCGCCGCCCGGTTCCGCCGGATCTCCACTGCGTCCGTGACGATTGCGGCGTCCCGCCCCTGCTGCAAACCTATCTGCGGGTAGGTGCTTGGGTGTGCGGCGACCCCTATTGGGACGAAGACTTCAATTGCATGGACGTGTTCATCCTGTTGCCCTTGGCCAATATCCAGAGTCGCTATTCGAAACGCTTTCTGGAAACGCGCACCAAAGACCGTGGCCTGGTCGAGAGTCTGTCTTAAGGGAGCGCTCTTCCTGACCTGGTTGCTCCTTGGCGCGGCTATCCTGGGCGGCGTTTTTCCCTGGTTGGAACGATTGCAGCCAACCGCCTGCCCGGCGATCCGACTCAAGTGGTTCCGGGGGATGGCGCGCATTCTGGGATTGCGCCTGGAGGTTCGGGGCGAGCCCGAATCCGGTCCGGCCTTGGTGCCCTGCAACCATATTTCCTGGCTGGATGTGCTGGTGCTTGGAACCCAGGTCCCGGTCACCTTCGTCGCCAAGAACGAGGTGGCCGACTGGCCGTTGATGGGATTTCTCGCCCGGCGCAGCGGGACGCTGTTCGTGACCCGGGGCAATCTGCGCGCCACCGCCGGCTTGGTCCGGGCGGTCGGCGTTCGATTGCAAGCGGGCGATAAGGTGGTGGTCTTTCCCGAGGGCACGACCACTAGAGGCGAAACTGTGTTACCCTTTAGTACTGCTGTTTTCCAAGCGGTCCACGAGACCGCCGTGCCCGTCCAGCCGGTGGGCCTGCGTTATCGGGGGAAAGCGGCGCGGTGCGCCCCGTTCATCGGTGAGGATGATTTTCTGAGTTCTCTGGTGCGGGTGTTGAGTCTTCGCATCGTGCCGGCGACCGTCGTATGGTGCCGTCCGCTTCCCGCATCCGAGCAGCGCCAGGCATTGGCCAAGCATGCCCGAAAGTATATCCTGGCCGGTTTGGCCGCCGCGGATGGAAATCACGCCCCCCTTGAACCGCGTCGCTTGAGGATGGATGAACTCGCAGCGTTATCTGAATCGGGAATTGAGCTTGTTGGCGTTCCACCGCCGGGTGTTGGCCATGGCGGAGGACGAGACTCAGCCGTTGTTGGAGCGGCTGAGGTTTTTATGTATTTCCAGCGCCAATCTGGACGAGTTTTTTGAAGTCCGGGTGGCGGCGCTGAAAAAAAAGATCAGTCTCGGCGTCACCGGCACCGGGGTGGATCGGGCCGATACCGGTGCGCTCTTTCGAACGCTCAACGAGCGGGTGCGCGCCATGGTGGACGATCAGTATCGGCTGCTCAATGGCCAGTTGATCCCGGCATTGGCCGGAGAGGGCATCCGCTTTCTGCGGCGTGCTCATTGGAATAACGCCCAGCGCAGCTGGCTGAATACTTACATGCGCGAACAGGTATTGCCGGTGGTCACGCCCCTGAGTATCGATCCCGCCCATCCTTTCCCGCGAATCGCCAACAAGAACCTTCATTTTATCGTCTGCCTCCACGGCAACGATGCTTTCGGTCGCGGCCACCGCTACGCGCTGCTTCCGGTTCCCCGCTCCCTGCCCAGGTTGGTGCGTCTGCCGAGAGAATTGGCCGGCACCGACACCGCCTTCGTCTTCTTATCTTCGGTCCTCCACGCCTTCGTCGGCGAGCTGTTTCCCGGCTTGACCGTGGAGGGGTGCTATCAATTCCGGGTGACGCGCGATACCGAGCTGTATATCGACGAAGAGGAAATGGAAGACCTCAAGCGCGAACTCCAAGGCCGATTGGAGCAGGAGCGCCGTTTCGGGCAGGCGGTGCGGCTGGAAGTGGCCGATAACTGTCCGCCGGAAGTGGCGCGCTATTTGGGCGATTGCCTGGGGGTGATGGAAGATGATCTGTATCAGGTCAACGGTCCGGTCAATCTGCACCGGCTGGCTTCGGTATACGACGACGTGGAGCGCCCGGATTTCAAGTATTCGTCGTTCAAACCGGCCATCCCCAAGCGTTGTGTCGCTCAGGAGGATTATTTCGGCGTCTTGCGGCGCGGCGAGGTGCTGCTCCATCATCCCTACGACGCCTTCTCGCCGGTGGTGGCCTTGCTGGAGCAGGCCACCGACGACGAAAAAGTCTTGGCCATTCGCCAAACCCTTTACCGGACCGCCTCCCGATCTTCCATCGCCGACGCCCTGGTTAGGGCGGCCCAGAACGGCAAGGAGGTGAGCGCGGTGATCGAGCTCCGCGCCCGCTTCGACGAAGCCGACAACATCCGCCTGGCCGAGCGTCTGTACGAGGCGGGGGTGCATGTGGTGTACGGAGTGGTCGGCTACAAGACGCACGCCAAGATGTTGTTGATCGTACGCCAGGAGAAGGAAGGTCTGCGCCGCTATGTGCATTTGAGCACCGGCAACTACCATGAGATCACCACCGGATTCTATACCGATATCGGCTTGCTCAGCGCCGAACCGATTCTGGGAGAGGATGTGCAGCGCTTGTTTCATCAGCTCACCGGGCTGGGTCACGCCTTCAAACTCCAAAAATTGGTGCAAGCGCCGTTCGATCTGCACCGTTTCTTCCTCGACAAAATCCACCGCGAAGCGGATTTGGCGAGGCAGGGGAAGCGCGGGCGCATCATTGCCCGGATGAACGGCCTGGAAGACCCGGAGATTATCGAAGCGCTCTATGCCGCTTCCCGGGCCGGCGTCAAGATCGATTTGATCGTGCGTGGAATCTGCTGCCTGAGGCCGGGCGTGAAGGGGATGTCGGACAACATCCGAGTGCGCTCGATATTGGGGCGGTTTTTGGAGCACAGTCGGGTCTATTACTTTGGCAACGACGGTAAGCCGGAAGTTTACGCCGCCAGCGCCGACTGGCTGATCCGCAATCTACACCGCCGGGTGGAAGCGGCTTTCCCCATCCAATCGCGCAGCCTCCAACGTCAAGTGATTCGTGAGACCCTGCGCTATTCCCTGCGCGACACCACCGGCAGCTGGGAACTCCAGCCGGACGGCAGCTACACCCGAATCGAGCCCGGTCATAAAACGCCGTTCTCGGCGCAGGCTCAGCTATTGGCTGACCGTTTGGATTGAGTGGCCGGCCACGGTAGCGTTCAACCTTACCGCAATGAGAGGTCTATATTGATATGCTTTATTTCTCCTATGGTTCCAATATGTCGAGTAAGCGGCTCAAAGCTCGGGTGCCATCGGCAAATTTTGTCACGATCGCGACCCTCGATCGACATGATTTGAGGTTCCATAAAAAAGGTAAGGACGGCTCCAGCAAATGTGATGCCCACGAAACCGGAAATGAAGCACATGCCGTGATGGGCGTGGTATTCGATATTTTCGAAACGGAAAAACCCCATTTGGATAGCGTGGAAGGGCTGGGTCACAGCTACGAAGAGAAAACGGTCGAAGTGGCAACGCCTTCCGGTGAAACCCTTGAGGCCTTTACTTACTATGCTGTCAGCATCGATTCGACGTTATTTCCCTATCATTGGTACAAACACCATGTGCTGACAGGGGCAAGGGAATACGGACTTGCCGAAAGTTATGTAGCGCGAATCGGTCTTGTTGAATCCATCTCGGATCCTCAGCCGGATCGACATGAAAGGGAAATGGCGATCTACATTGGCGAAGAGGGCTAGCGGGCTCAAAAAACGCCGCACGCAAGAATGCGGCCGATTGTACGAAGCGCGTCGAAAGCCCGGATCAGTCCTCGCCGGGACTAAGACCGATGAGGAACAACGGTGGGTGTTCTTATATTGCGACAAAGCCCCGCCATCTAAGCGGGGCTTTGTCAGTGTGATCCTGATGGATGTCGCTGTAATCGTTCCCGATTTAAGGTAGGGGGTCAAAGCAGATTTCGTCGTCGGGGCTGGGGGTGACTTCGAAAGTATTGATTCCCGTCGCCAAACCCAACGTGCCGGTGAGCGTGATCGTTCCCCCGGGAACGAGCCCTTCATAGATCCCAGTGCCTTGGGCGACGTGTAATGTTTCTTCGATTTCCAACGTATTGACCCCGTCGCCGCCTATCGGACAACCCACGTCATTGTTCGTGGAAATAGTCCCTTCCATGTCCTTGTCCATGAAAATATGATTTAAAGTGATGCCGCCACATTCATTGGGTTGCTCTGTGATCGTGCCCCGGAAGGTTCCACTCATTCTGAGCCAAGGGTTGCCGCCGGGAGACTGGCGCTTCAATTCGATTTGGTAGATGCCGAGTTGAGTGGTGCAATCGGTGTTTGCGCAGATCGATGCGGCAAAACCGCGTACCGGATTATAGCAACCTTCAGGGGGAGTATCCGCCCATGCCGAGATGAAAGGGGCGGCAGCAAGAATCGAAACGGCGAATTTCGATAACAACTTCATTATTTACAAGCTCCTCTTGATTATACGTTCCGGGCTATTTGGTTTCCGTGACTGCTTGAGGTCTAGAGGTGTCTCGGTCGACCTCGAGAAGTCCGGACGAAATTAGCTAATTAAGCTAACGTTAGCCGTAGAGCTTTTAAGCAAGATTGGAGCCAGAAATAAATTCTCAATAAAATCCGCTAGTTGCTAAAAGGCGACAGTGCGGTGTTCAATGAGCGAACCGGAAGTGTCAAAAATCCTGACAGCCGTTTTGTCTCACCTTCGTATGTTTTCTTCGGGGCGAGCGAAACTCTGTTTTTCGTATTCCTTGAGGCGAGGATTAGCGACGGCGACGACGGCCTTTTTTAAGCCGCGGTTTCTCGTCGCGCACTTTCAGGTGGCTGTCCATGAAGGTTTTCCCGTCCAAGGCGGCTTTGGCGGCGCGGGCTTCATGGCCTTCCATGTCGACAAAAGCAAACCCCCTGCATTTGCCGGTGAAGATGTCTCGCGGTAGTTCCAGCTTGCGCACCGTGCCATATTCGGAGAAAAGTTCCTTGATATCGTTTTCCGTTGCTTGCGGTGCGATATTTCCGACAAAGAGTGTTTTCATACGCTATTTCTCGAATTGTATGGATTGATAGCGACCGGGGCGGTCACCGGGGGGCTCGTCGCGAACCGGATACGACGAGAAATGGAAAAAAACCCACCGACGCTCCCGCCTCTCCGATGGGGAGATGGGGATTGCCGGTGCGAGTTTCCTGAGGCGGGCGTGAAACGCGCCCATGCAAGCGCGTTTCAGCTCAATCAGTGCAAGCGTTTATTGAGGAACGACGTTGCTTGCTTGAGGACCCTTGGGCCCGTTTTCGACGTCGAATTGGACGGATTGACCTTCGGTCAGGGTTCTGAAACCGGAGCCTTGAATCGCGCTGAAGTGAACGAACACGTCTGCACCACCATCGTCCTGAGCGATGAAACCGAAGCCCTTGGCTTCGTTAAACCATTTAACAGTACCTGTAGCCATGAATACCTTACCTAAACAAAATCCAAAACTACTATAGGCCAATCACTGAATTTATGCCACAATTATTTTTCAACCGATCGGATTCGGCCATATTTACTTCGATCATTCGGACAAAATGGTGCGAGGAGAGTCCCATGCATTCGGTGCTAAAGTATTCGATCATTGTCGCCTGGTTGATTTTGTCGTGCAGTCCGGCCTTTGCGGAAAATGCATCGATCGCGATTCTCGATTTCGAACTCAAGGATTTGACGCTTAAGCCCCGCACCCAGGAAGAAATGGATCGGACCGCCTCCATCAAGCCGTCCTTGCAAGAAATCTTGAGGAATCGATGGAAGTATCGCATTGTTGTATTGGATCCCGCCGCTCAGCAGGCGGCAAACAAGGGGTTCGGTTATCTGTTCGAGCATTCCGATGTGGCCGCCCGACTGGGACGCGATGTCGGTGCCGAGTGGGTCGTGGTGGGCCGGGTCCATAAAGCGAGCTTTTTGTTCGTTTATTTGTTCGCCCGCTTGGTCTCCGCGCAAACCGGCGAGCTGGTAGAGGAATTCATCGTGGAGGTCAAAGGCCCTCCCGAAAAAGTCACCGGCAAAGGCGTGGCCCGTCTTGCCCGGCAAATAGCCTCGACGATCAGGCAACACAATAAGCGTTGATTGCGGCCTCCGAAACATTCACCAATGTCGACACGCCGCGCCATCGGGATGCGTTCTAGGCCGCCCTTCTTTGGCGAGTTGTTGGCAGCGCACCGGCCTGCCGGATATCGGTGAGCAGGCGGGCACGGTCTTCCATCCAAAAGAGCTGTGACCACTGACCGGTTGCGTCCTCCATCAGTGCCGTGCAGTGTTCCACCCAGTCGCCGCAATTGCCGTAGAGGATGCCTCCCGCTTGACGCAGGGCGGGATGATGAATGTGGCCGCAAAAGATCCCGTCCACTTGCTGACGATGGGCGCTGTGAATGAGCGCTTGCTCGAAGGTGGCAATGTAATCGACCGCGTTTTTGACCCGGGATTTGAGAAAAGACGCGAACGACCAATAGGGCAGGCCGAGTTTGCGCCGCCCGAGATTGACCCAATGATTCAGCCCCAGCAGGGCGTCGTAGCTGCGGCTGCCGAAGGTGCTGAGCCAGGGGCTGGAGCAAATCACCGCGTCGAATTCGTCGCCGTGAAGAATCATCAGCCGGCGGCCATCGGCGCTTTCGTGAACGCAACGCGAGGCGATCTCGATGCCGTTGAACTCGGTTCCCACGTAACCGCGCAGCAACTCGTCGTGGTTGCCGGGAATATAGACCACCCGAGTGCCGTTCTGCGCCAAGGTCAGCAGTTGACGAACGACCTCGTTGTGGGCGGCGGGCCAGTACCAGCCGGCTTGTTTCAAACGCCAAAAATCGATGACATCCCCCACCAGATATAGGGTGTCGCAGTGGAGGCGGCGGAGAAAGTCGACCAATTCTTCCGCCTTGCAGTTGCGGGTGCCGAGGTGAATGTCGGAGAGGCAGACGGTGCGGCAATGCAATTTCATGAATCTTTCCCCACGGTGCCATTGAATCGAGGGGAAATTGTGGCGGATCGTTGTTACAGAATCGGGTGGATTGGGTGAAAATTCTGTTACTTTAACGGAAATTGGATGATTTCCGCGTTCGTTTGATGACAGGCATGACCGAGTCTCAGCGTTTTTTCAGGGAGGTGTATTCGATCGCCATTTTCGCCTGAATGCAAAAATGGCGGAAGCTTTCGAAACTGTCCGCGTCGAGTTTGCGCATACTGGGTTGCCGATCCGCGTAAACGATGCCGATGGGCGTCGTGTTGAGAATCAACGGAAAAGCAAAAAATGCCGGCGCGGCGATTATCTCCAGTAATTGATTGACGATAAGGGGCTGGTTTTCCGGATCTTGGGTGTTTTTTATCCATATCGCGTCTTTGTGCTTGAAGAGCCAGTCGAAAAATGGGACTTGCCCGAGTTCGAACTGAAACTTTTGGGTGAAAAGTTGGTTGTCTTCTCCGAGGGCGTATTTTCCATGAATGCGCTTTTTATCCGGAGTGAGTAACGCAAACAGCGTACGATCCATGCCGACGCCGCGATAAATGCCTTCGAGAACCGTCTCCAGGGTAAGATTGATGTTGGGCTGTTTCTCCAGAATGCGGGACAGGTCGTGCAAAATATTTAACTGAAGGATTGGGTCGGGGGATGGATATTTTTCCGCTTCCTGACAATCGGCCGAGGTTCCCTCCGCGCTGCTATTTTCAGGGATGGGCAGATACTCGATAATGGATGAGGCGCCGAACAGCTTTGCCACATCCATCGCCTTGACGGCGTTATGACAGAGATGCGCCTGGGTTTTCTCGGGTTCGAGTCCCAGGTAGGGGGCGATGGTTCGGATCAATTCGTGTGTGGTTTTGGCGTTCCAGCCTTTTTCCGCGGATACGGCCAATTTGTGGCCGTAGATGATGTCCTTGATGCGCGGATTTTTGAGGTGCGGTTGGTTGATGGCGCTGTGCAGCAAATCGCTCAGGTGCCAATCCTGAGTCAGGGCGATGGTCAGTTGATTGAAGGTGAATCCCAAGACTTGCCGTTGCGCCATTTCCGGCGGATAACCTTTATCGTCGGTCAAGTGGAGTATTCTTTCGCCTTCTTGCCCGGCAACGCACCAGAAAGCCATTTCGCCGATATAATAGAGCAAGGCGGCGATGAAAATCTCTTCGGGGGCGTCGTCCCCCCGTTCCTCGGCGATGGATTTGGCCTGCACCGCGGCATGGAACGAGCGTGCCATTAAGCGAAATGCGTGCTGTCTGCCTTTGAGGTTCAAGAGCGCGTCGATGATCGCCAGCGAAAGACTGAGATCGCGCACCATATTGAAACCGAGAATGACAATCGCCCGGCTGATGGTGTTGATCGACGACGCAGTAGGATTGTAAGTCGCGCTGTTGGCGATTCTCAGAATGCGAGCGGTGAGGGTGGCATCTTGCAAGATGACCTGGGCGAGTTCGGTCGTCGATGCATCTTCGTTGGATACGATATTATTGATGGCGTTAATGGTGTAACGGAAAATGGGGAGATCTTGTTGACAGATAATACCGGCCCATTTTTTCAGCTCTGACATGGGTGAAACGCCATCTTCGTTTAATGTTCAAGCCCCCGGGTGGAGGAAAGGCCTTCAGCTTCTTCGAATTTCGCCCCTTCTACCTCGGCGCCGGTGAAATCGGCCTGTTTCAGCTTGGCCTTGCGCAGATCGGCGTTGTTCAGCTTGGCTCCCGCGAGGTTGGCGCCCGACAAATCGGCACGGAACAGGTCGATGCCCTCCATATTTGCGTTTTTCAGCCTGGCGAAACGCAGCAGGACCCGATTGAAGTCGGCGTTTTTCAGATTGGCATCGGTGAAATCGGCGTTGTTGCAGCTGGCGCGCATCAGCCCCATGCTCTGGTTTTTCATGTCGGCGCCCCAAAACGAACCTTCGATGTCGGCGCCCACCAGCTTGGCCCGGTCCAAAGTGGCCATGACCCGGCTGTTTCTAAGGTTGACGCCGGTAAGATTGGCGCCGATCATGGTTACGCCGAAAATACTCGCGTTTTCCAAATTGGCGTGAGACAAGTCGGTGCCGCGCATAATGGTCAGATCCAGATTTTGCCCGGCGAGGTTGGCGCGGCTGAGATTGGCGTAGCGCAAGTCGGCGCCCCATAAATCAGCGTGGCGAAGGTCCAATCCGGACAAGTCCACGCGCTTGAGATCCTTGCGCCTGAGATCGGCGGGTCGGTCCGGGGTGGCTTTCTCTAAAAGCGCCACCACCTGATTGCGGGTCAGGTCGGCCGCCGATAAGGGAAGCGCAATCAGAAGCGACAGAGTCAAGACGGCGAGTGAATAAAATCGCTGTAACATGGCAAATCCTCCGATGGGGAGAGTATCCGCGTAAGCTCAAATTGATACGTTCAATTTTATACGTTAGTCCTTGTCTCATACTATCATCGACGCGAGTTTGGGCCCCAACCATATATTCGTGAGTTGCTCCCTGTTCTTGTTCGATGCGAAAAGGGGCACCCGCTTCGCAGGGAGATACACCTCGGGCGTGCAAAATCCTGGTAAATGTTGATTCAAGATATGTCGAAACGAAAGGCGGAGCAGATTGGCGCCTTGATTCAGTCCTATGTGCGAGCAAGGTGGGGTTGCCTGCCGAATGACGGCGTGGGGACCGACTTGAGTTTGCCTTTGGGTCCCGAGCTCAGAGATCGGATCGATATCCTCGGTCTGGATGGAGAGCGGCTATTGGATGTGGCGCCGGCGGCGGTGCTCGCCGAACTCGAATTGCTCGAACGGGAGGCGGCTCGGGAGGATGCCCACGCCGCCGCCTCGGTCGCCCGGGCTCAGCAGGCGGGAAAACATCATAAGCTGAAAAATAACGGTCGGCGGGATTCTCGATTACGCTCGGGGCGATCGCGTAAATCAGCCGGACGCGGGCGCCGTCATCAACGCGACTAGCACTGTGCCTCACGTTTGTGCTTCCTGCTCTTGTCGATTGGCTGGATGGTATACTGCCGAGAAACGGGGTCAAGGGTTGAGGTGATCCGCTCGGAGGAGGGGAATAATGATAAGGCTCAGTTACATCAGCCAGGCGCGGCAATCCTTCAGTGATCAGGAGTTGGATGGGTTGCTGACGGTCAGTCGCGCCAACAATGGCGCTTGCGGCGTGACCGGCATTTTATTCTACGGCAATAAGATGTTCTTGCAGACCTTGGAAGGTTCCAGAGAAGCGGTGGAAGAGACCTTCAAGCGGATCAAAAAGGATTCCCGCCACGTCGGCGTTCGGGTAATCGAAAAAGTTCCCATCGACACGCGCGAGTTCGAGGATTTCGGTATGGCATTCAAGAGGCTGTCCGATCGGGAGTTTGCTTCTTTGGTTGAAGGAAAGCCGGCGACCGAAGAGGAGACCGTGCGTGGCCAGCAGCAGATTCTCGATACCATGTCCCGCCATTTTCAACAGGAATGGACGAAACGGCGTCGGTACGAGGAATTGCCCACCGAGCACGAAGATCCATTGATTCGAGTGCTGCACAAGACGATTCTGGGGGCGGTTCGAGTACTGGCGATATTGATGACCGGGTTGATTATCCTGAGTGTTTTCGATGTGCTTTGGACCCTTTATCAAAGATTGTCGAAGCCGCCGCTTTTTCTGCTTGAGGTCAGTGATATTTTTGCCGTGTTCGGCGCTTTTCTTGCGGTATTGATCGCGATCGAGATTTTTATCAACATTACGCTTTATTTGCGCACCGATGTGATCCCGGTTCGCTTGGTGGTGGCGACCGCGTTGATGGCCGTTTCCCGGAAAGTGATCGTGCTGGATTTCAAAATCATCGATTGGCCATTCGTGGCCGCGACCGGGGTAGTGGTGTTGGCGCTCGGGATCACTTATTGGCTCCTTGGAAGGGTCGATGAAAATACCGAGGAAATGGAGGAATAAAACTGCCGTCACGACGAGCCGCACTGGCTATCTTGGAGAAGAAAAGTCTCCGCGAGTTACTGGAAATCGCCGCGGATGCGATGCTTCTCGTCGCTCCCGACGGTAGACTTCTGTTTGCCAATCCCGCCGCCGAACGATTGTTCGGTTATACCTTGGATGAATTCTTGGAGCTCACGCTCGAAGACATGATTCCCCGGCGATTTCGCGCAACCCATAGCGCAAGGCGTGCCGAATTCGCCGTGCGACCCAAAAGCCGCACCATGGGCGCCGGGCTCGATATTTATGGCTTGCGCAAAGACGGAAACGAGTTCGCTGCGGACGTGAGTCTCAGCCCCATGGATAGCGGTTTGGTACTGGCGACGGTGTATGATGTCACTGAGCGCAAACGGTTGGAGGCGGAAAAGGCACGCGAGCAGGCACACTTGATCCACGATTTGGAAATCGCCAACGAAGAGCTCAAGAACTTCGCTCATGTGGTTTCCCATGATCTCAAGGCACCCTTGCGCGCCATCGGCTCGCTGGCCGACTGGATCGCTACCGATCAGAAAGAACGTCTCGACGCCGAAGGGCAGGAGCATCTGCGTTTGCTCATCCAAAGGGTACGGCGCATGGATGCCCTGATCGACGGCGTATTGCGGTATTCTCGCATCGGACGAATCCATGAAGCGCAGGTCGCGGTCGATCTCAACGAATTGGTGCACGAAGTGATCGATTCGCTGGCGCCGCCCGCCCACGTCACTGTCACCGTCGCCGCCGATATGCCGACGATCCGGGCGGAAAAGATCCGAATCCAACAGTTGTTCCAGAACCTCATCGCCAATGCGCTCCGCTTCATGGACAAGCCCCGGGGACGGATTCGAATTGATTGGGCCGACCAAGGCGAAAGTTGGCGGTTCAGCGTGGCGGACAACGGCCCGGGGATCGAGTCGCGTCATTTCGACCGCATTTTCCATCTATTCCAGACCTTGAATCCGCGAGATCGGGTGGAGAGTACAGGTGTGGGGCTTGCGATTGTCAAGAAGATCGCCGAACAATTCGAAGGCCGTGTTTGGGTCGAATCCGCTGTCGGTCAAGGCACCACCTTTTTCTTTACCTTGCCGAAAAGAATCCCCGAAACACTCCCAAAACAAAAGTGATCATGCGATTGAAAACCAAACCCATTCTGTTAATCGAAGACGATCAAGTGGATGCCATGACTGTCCGGCGCGCTCTCAAGGAATTGCACGTGGGCAATCCCCTGGCGCATGTGGAGCACGGTGAGGAGGCGCTCGTTTATCTAAGCGATCCAAGCAAGGAGCGACCCTGTATTCTCTTGCTCGATCTCAACATGCCCATCATGAATGGCATCGAATTTTTGCGCGCGATCAAAGCGGACCCGGAGTTAAGGTATCTTCCGGTCGTTGTGCTCACCACATCCGAGGAGCAGGAAGACAAAGTAGAAAGTTTTGATCTCGGGGTGGCCGGCTATATGCGCAAGCCCGTGGACTATGGACAATTTGTCGAGACGATACGCACCATCGATGTTTACTGGACCCTCAGTGAATTACCGGAGTGAACGCCATGTCCAACATTCCGATCATCCGCTTGCTGCTGGTGGACGACGATCGAGTCGACCGCCTGGCCTGCCGGCGAGCTCTGGCACAAGACGCAACTAACCAGTATGTGATTCTGGAGGCCGAAACCGGCAGGCAGGGGCTCGAACTCGCCCGTAACGAGCGGCTCGATTGCATCGTGCTCGACCACCGTTTGCCGGATTTTAGCGGCGTGGAATTTCTCGCCGAGCTTGTCGAGGAAAACGGTGAGCTGCCGATACCCGTGGTGATGTTGACCGGTACGGACAGTGCCCAGGTCGCGGTGGAAGCACTGAAGCGCGGCGCGCGCGATTATTTGGTCAAGGATGCGGAGCAGGCGTTCCTGCAGTGGCTTCCGGCCGCTGTCATTCGGATGCTGCGCGAACAGCGAATTATCCAGGAAAAGGTGGCGGCCGAGAAACGGCTACGCGAGGCCGAAGCCAAGTATCGTACTTTGGTGGAGCAAATTCCGGCCATCACTTATATCGCTTCGCTCGAGACGCCGGGAAAACTACTGTACATCAATCCCCAGATTCAACAGTTGGGATTCCCCTTTGAAAAATGGTTCGACGAGCCGGACGGGCTGCTCAATCGGATTCATCCGGACGACCGCGAGCGCGTGATCGAAGCCTACGCCAAAACCTGTGAGCAGCATGTTGCGCTGCGCCGCGAATACCGGCTCTTGACGCGGGATGGACGGGCGCGCTGGTTTCTGGACGAAGGGAATGTGGTGTGCGACGAAGCGGACCTGCCGCTTTTTTTACAAGGCGTTCTCGTGGATATCACGGAAGACAAGGAAACCGAACAAGAGTTGGAATATTACCGCCGGCGCCTCGAGGATTTGGTGGCCCAGCGCACGACCCAGTTGGAAAAACAGAGTGAAATTCTAAAAGCCGCCAATACCAACCTGGATCGTGAACTTTACGAGCGCAGGCGGGTGGAAACCGCGTTGCGCCAGAGTGAAGCCCGCTTCCGCTTATTGTTGGATTCAGTCGGAGAAGGTATTTTGGGGCTCGATACCGAAGGTGCTTGTACCTTCATCAATGAGGCTGCTCTCGACATGCTGGGCTATACACGGGAAGAGTTTTTGGGGCAGGACATCGCCCAAAAAATTTATCGTGACGCCAACAAGGAGACGTGCCCCGCGGAGGCGGGGGCGGGCTATGACTTCTTCTCCCAGAGGGGGCATCGATCCACGCACCGGCTCCAGCGCAAGGACGGTAGTTCTTTTCATGCCGAATGTTCCTCCTATCCGGTCCTGGTGGAAGGGAGGATCACCGGGGCGGTGCTCCTGCTCCGGGACGCGACCGAGTTTCAGGCTTTAACTCAACAGCTTTCCTATCAGGCTTCCCATGATCCTCTTACCGGCCTCGTCAACCGCACGGAGCTCGAGCGGCGCATGGCCAGAGTGCTGGATAGTACGCGTGAAGCCCCCTCCGAGCATGCGCTGTGCTATCTCGATCTGGATCAATTCAAGTACGTCAACGATGCCTGCGGTCATGCCGCCGGCGATGAGTTGCTGCGCTCGCTCAGTGCCCTACTTCAGTCCAAGCTGCGTCAGCGTGATACGTTGGCACGATTGGGAGGGGACGAGTTTGCCTTGCTGCTCGAACACTGTTCGCTCGACCAAGCCCGGAGTCTTGCCATCGAGCTTTGCGAAATCGTGCGGAACTTCCATTTCACCTGGGAAGACAAGACCTTTCCGGTAGGTGTAAGCATCGGGGTGGCGGCGCTGAGAAACGGCGATATTGCTTCCATTCTCAGCGCCGCCGATGCAGCTTGCTATATGGCCAAGGAAAAAGGGCGCAGCCGCGTGCATGTGTTCAAACCGCATGATGCCGGAATTGCCGAGCAGCGAGCCCAGAGAGAGTGGGTGGCGCGTCTTACCCGGACCATGGATGAAGATCGCTTCCGCCTTTATTATCAACCCGTCAGCCGCCTTGCTCGGGCGACTGGTCGACCGCACTATGAAATTCTGCTTCGCTTAGTGGAGAAAGACGGCAGCCTGGTCGATCCCGGGGCATTTATGCCGGTGGCGGAGCGCTATCATCTGGTGCCGGCCATCGACCGTTGGGTGCTGCGCAAAGTCGTCGCCCACATCGCGGAAAAGCATCGCCAGACCGCGCCGGACAGTTTGCCCGTCTATGCGGTCAATCTATCCATTGCGTCGTTGACCGAAGACCACTTCATTGAATTTGTTCGGCAATTGCTCACTGTGCACGGAGCCCCCGCCCCTGCGTTGTGTTTCGAAATCGTCGAATCCGCCACACTCACCCATCTGAATCAAGCCCGGCAATCCATCCAGGAGCTCAAAGCGCTTGGTTGCTTATTCATCATCAAGAATTTCAACAGTGTCATCGCCTCCTTCGACCATCTGAAAACGTTGACGGTGGATTTTTTGAAATTGGATGGCAGTTTTATCCAAAACCTGGCTGAAGACCCGACCAAACAGGCCGTCGCCGAAGCGATCAACCAAGCCGCTCATGCGATGGGTATTCAGACGGTGGGGCAGTGCGCGGACAGTGAATCGATTCTTGAAGTGTTACAAGAGCTCGGAGTGGATTATGCTCAGGGTGATGCCGTTAAGATTCCGCGACCTTGGGAGGAAATGGATATTCCGATGGCTATCGGACAGAAAAAAGGTTAACCGATACCGCGCTATTGGGTCGGGCAGGCTAAATCCCGGGCGAATATCGCACTATTTGCCGGCGTGATGAGGGGGGTTCCCACCTGTATAATAGAAAAACCCAGATTCGTTGTTATTGATTTAAAAGAGGCTATGGCAGGACACAGTAAATGGGCGAACATTCGTCATCGTAAAAACGCGCAGGATGCCAAGCGCGGTAAGATCTTCACCAAACTGATTCGGGAAATCACCGTCGCGACCCGGTTGGGAGGAGACGACCCTTCCACCAACCCGCGTCTGCGAGCGGCGATTGACAAAGCGCTTTCCCAAAACATGCCCAAGGACACCGTTCAGCGGGCCATCACCAAGGGTTCCGGCGGCCAGGACGGGAACGATTTCGAGGCGGTCCGTTACGAGGGTTACGGTCCCGGCGGGATAGCGGTGATGGTGGATTGCCTCACCGATAACCGCAATCGTACCGTCGCCGAGGTTCGGCATGCGTTCAGCAAGGCCGGCGGCAATCTCGGCACCGATGGCTCGGTGGCCTATCTGTTCACTCATACGGCCATGTTCACGTATCCGCCCGGCAGCGACGAGGATGCGATCACCGAGGCGGCCTTGGAAGCCGGTGCCGACGACGTGATTACGGGCGAGGACGGTAGCATCGAGGTGCTGACTCCGCCGGAAAATTTCGAGACCGCCAAGCAGGTATTGATCGATGCCGGCCAGGCGCCGGAAACGGCCGAGGTCACCATGCGCGCCAGCACGTCGGTGGCGTTGGAAGCCCGCGAGGCGGAGAAAATGGTACGCTTGCTGGAGCGGTTGGAGGATCTGGACGACGTCCAGCAGGTATACTCCAACGCCGACATCAGCGAAGAAGTGCTGGCGGCGATCGAATAACGAGCCCAATGGTTGGGAATGGTGCCCAGAATCTTAGGGATTGACCCCGGCTCGCGGATTACCGGTTTCGGGGTGGTGGATGTGGAAGGATCGCGAATGCGGCTGGTGGCGGCAGGATGCGTCCGAAGTGTGGCCGACGACTTTCCCAGTCGCCTTAAAATCGTCTACGACGGTGTGCTGGAAGTGGTCGGCGAGTACCGGCCCGAAGCGATGGCGATCGAACAGGTGTTCGTGCACAAAAACGCCGATTCCGCCCTTAAACTGGGGCAGGCGCGGGGCGCGGCCATTTGCGCCGGATTGGCACGGGACCTCTCGATTTACGAGTACGCCACCCGCCAAGTCAAACAGGCGTTGGTGGGCAAGGGAGGGGCCGACAAGTTGCAGGTGCAGCATATGGTTAAAATGCTTCTCAATTTTCACGCCGAGCTTCCTTTGGACGCCAGCGACGCCCTGGCGGTGGCCATGTGCCATGCCCATTACCAGCAAACCCGGCAACGCTATGCCGTGAGCGTGGCATGATCGGCTTTCTGCGCGGTACCCTGGCTGCCAAACAACCGCCGTCGCTGTTGATCGATGTGAATGGTGTGGGATACGAGGTGGACGCGCCCATGTCCACCTTCTACCAATTGCCCGAAACGGGCGGAGAAGTGACCCTCTTCACCCATCTAGCGGTGCGCGAGGATGCCCACGTTTTGTTCGGTTTCGCCACCGAATCCGAGCGGGTCCTGTTTCGCTCGTTGATCCGAGTCAACGGAGTAGGGGCGCGCTTGGCGCTGGCGATCCTTTCCGGTCTCAGCACCGATGAGTTCCAGCGCTGCGTTAGCCAAGGCGATGCCTTGAGTCTTCAACGCTTGCCGGGGATCGGCAAAAAGACCGCCGAACGTTTGATCGTCGAGTTGCGCGATCGTCTGCCGCAGTCCACCTCCGCTGCAGCGCTGCCGGTGGGGGCGGCCGCCGATCCGGCGCGCGAGGCGTTCGATGCCTTGACCGCGCTCGGCTACAAGCCGCAGGAAGCCCAGCGGTTGCTTAAACGGGTCGCGGATCGCGCCGATTCGGTGGAGGAATTGATCCGCCTGGCCCTGCAAAGCGCGGGGGCGCAATGATCGAAGACCGCGTCGTCGGCCCCGTCCAGCTCAGCGAAGAGGAGGCCCTGGACCGGGCGATCCGTCCTCGCAGCCTGGCCGACTACATCGGCCAGCCGCAGCTCAAGGAACAATTCTCCATCTTCATCGAGGCGGCCCGGGGGCGGGGGGAATCCCTCGATCACGTGCTGATTTTCGGCCCGCCCGGATTGGGGAAGACGACCCTGGCCCATATCATCGCCCACGAGATGGGGGTCAATCTGCGCCAGACCTCCGGGCCGGTGCTGGAAAAGCCCGGGGATCTGGCCGCGATTCTGACCAACCTGGAACGTCACGACGTATTGTTCATCGACGAGATCCACCGCTTGAGTCCGGTGGTGGAGGAAGTGCTGTATCCGGCGATGGAGGATTTCCAGCTCGACATCGTCATCGGCGAGGGGCCGGCGGCCCGTTCCATCAAACTGGATTTGCCGTCTTTCACCCTGGTGGGGGCCACCACCCGCGCCGGTCTTTTGACTTCCCCCCTGCGCGACCGTTTCGGCATCGTTCACCGGCTGGAGTTTTATTCGGCGGGCGATTTGGCCCGCATCGTCACCCGCTCGGCGCGGATCTTGGGCCTGGAGATCGAGTCCGACGGCGCTCGGGAGATCGCCCGCCGCGCGCGCGGCACGCCCCGAATCGCCAATCGCCTGCTCCGGCGGGTACGCGACTACGCCCAGGTCAAGGGCAACGGGCGGGTGACTCAGCCCATCGCCGCCGGCGCGTTGGAGATGCTCAAGGTGGACCCCAACGGCTTCGACCAGCTCGATCGGCAGCTGCTCATCACCTTGATCGAGAAATTCGGCGGCGGACCGGTGGGATTGGACAGCCTGGCCGCCGCGATCGGCGAAGAGCGCGGCACCATCGAGGACGTGCTCGAGCCTTATCTCATCCAGCAAGGATTCATGATGCGGACGCCGCGCGGTCGGACGGCAACTCCGCAAGCCTATCTCCACTTCGGACTCAACCCTCCCGGTGGCGCCAATGAAAATTTGTTTGACTGAGCAAGATACCGCCGTCGCCCTCGCACCTTCTCTCATTTGCGTCGATCAATGCCGGCTGGCGCGGGAGGTGAAGGCCTTGGATACGCTCAACGTGGACTTTCTCCATGTGGATCTGATCGACGGCCATTTCAGTCCCAGTATGCCCTTGGGGATCGAGGCGGTGCGTCAACTCAAGCCCCGCACGGATCTGCCGTTCGACGTCCACTTGATGGTGACCGAACACGACTTTTTCATTGATGAAATGATCGATATCGGGGTGGAACGGCTGTGTTTCCATTACGAATCGGCCGGACATGTGGACCGCCTCCTGGAAAAGCTGCACGGGAGCGGTATTTGTTCCGGCATCGCGCTCAAGCCGGCCACGCCGCTCAGGGTGTTGGAGTATTGCCTGGATCGCATCGATTACGTGCTGTTGATGTTGATCAATCCGGGTTTCGCCGGTCATCCGGGGGTGACCCAGGTTCCCTACGCCCGGCAGCGGGTGGCCGAATGCCGCAAGTTCCTGGACGAGCGCGGTTTCGACGAGGTGGCCATCGAGATCGACGGGCGGGTATCGTTCGCCAACATTCCGGACTTGGTGGGCGCCGGCGCGGACGTGTTGGTGGCCGGTACTCAGAGCTTGTTTCATCGGGACGGTTCCTTGGAGGAAAATTTAGCCACCATGCATTGCGCCGTGGCGAAAGGATTGCAATTGCGAAAACGCGAAGGGTCATGAAGCCGTTTACCTGGCCGGTACGGGTTTATTACGAGGACACCGACGCCGGCGGCGTGGTCTATTACGCCAATTATCTGAAGTTTTTCGAACGGGCGCGGACCGAATTCCTGCGCGCCCTGGGCTTCGAGCAGGATGAGCTCAGAGCGCGGGAAGGCGTGCTGTTCGCGGTTCGATCCATCGAGGCCGAGTATCTGCGTCCGGCCCGCTTCAACGACCTGCTCGAGGTGAGCTGTAAATTGACCGATTATCGGCGCGCCAGCCTGGATTTTTTCCAGACGGTGCGCAATGACGAGGCGGTGTTGTGCGAGGGCCGGGTGCGCATCGCCTGCTTGGATGCCGGAGCCTTCCGGCCGCGGCCCATGCCTGAAAATTTAAGGAAAGCATTGCCTTGCCATGAATGAATCCCTGCTCGATTTGATCCTCAACGCCAGTCTGCTGGTGCAAGCGGTGATGACTTTGCTGCTCGCCGCCTCCGTATTTTCCTGGGCGGTGATTTTTCAAAAATCCCGCGAGCTCAAACGCGCCGAGACCGAGGCCGAAGTGTTCGAAGGCCGCTTCTGGTCGGGCATCGATTTGGCCGAGTTGTACAAACAGCTGGTCAAAGCCGAACCCCGCGGACTGGAGACGGTGTTCCTCAGCGGTTACCGGGAGTTCGTCCGCCTGTTCAAGCGTGAGGCGCCTCCCGCCTTGTTGTCCGAAAACGTCGAACGGGCCATGCGGGTGGGCGTTGGACGGGCTCTGGAAGCGCTGGATGAACGCTTGCCGTTTCTGGCCACGGTGGGCTCCACCAGTCCTTACGTGGGCCTGTTCGGCACCGTGTGGGGGATCATGAATTCCTTCCGTGCCTTGGCGAATGTCCAACAAGCCACCTTGTCCCTGGTGGCGCCGGGTATCGCCGAAGCCCTGATCGCCACCGCCATGGGGCTGTTCGCCGCCATTCCGGCGGTGATCGCCTATAACCGCTATACCAATCGCATCGATCGACTGGGACGGCGCTACGAGCATTTCGCCGAGGAATTTTTGTGCCTGCTGCAGCAGCGGGCTTTGGAAAAGTGACTCGCAAAGGCGCGTTTAACCGTGGACGAATATAAAGGATTAAGAAGCTCCCGATGACAAGAGAGAGACCCCGTCGACGGCCCATGGCCGAGATCAACGTGGTGCCTTACATCGACGTCACCTTGGTGCTGTTGATCATTTTCATGGTCACCGCCCCCTTGCTGCAAAGCGGGGTGGACGTGAACCTGCCGCAAGCCGAGGCCAAACCCGTGGCGACCGAGGATACGCCGCCTTTGATCGTCACCGTCGCCGGTGACGGCCAGTTTTACGTGGCCTCGGGGCGCGATCGCGAAGCGGTGGAATATAAGACCCTATTGGCCAGGGTCGCCGCTGAATTGCGTCTTAAACCGGAGACCCGAGTGTTGGTGGCCGGCGACGACCAGGTGCCTTACGGGCGCGTGGTTCGGGTAATGGCGGCGCTGCAGGAGGCGGGCGTGGAACAAGTGGGACTGCTGACCCGGCCGATGCAGCCATGACCGATCGAATCTCGGCGCCAAATCGCCCTTCGCTCTGGGGGGTTCCCTTTTTTGCTTCACTGGCGATGCATCTTGTCCTGCTGGGCTTGTTGCTTTTCCGCTGGGACGCTTCATCCACACCGTCCCCGACACCCCCCCAACCCCGGGAAATCATTCACGCCACGGCCGTGGACCAAGCCCAGGTGGAGGCGGAAATGCAACGCCTCGAAGCCCGGGAAGCGGCCGAGCGCCGGGCGGCTCAGGCGGCGCGGGAAAAACTCGAACGCCAACGCCGGGCCGAGGAACGTCGCCTGGCGGCGTTGAAGCGCCAACAACAGGAAGAGAAAAAGCGACTCCAGACCCTGGCCGAGGCGCGTCGCCAAAAGGCCGAAGAAGAAGCCCGGCGCCAAGCGGAGAGGAAAAAGCGCGAGCAGGCGGAAAAGGCGCGTCTGGCCAAGTTGGAACGGGAGCGCCAAGAGGCGGAGCGCAAACGCTTGGAAGAAGAAAAAAAGCGTCGCGAAGCCGAACGCAAACGGAAGGCGGAAGAAGCCGCTCGCCGCAAGGCCGAGGAGGCCGCCCGCCGCAAGGCCGAAGCAGCCCGAAAGAAGGCGGAAGCGGCGAGAAAGCAGCAAGAGATACAGGCGGCGGTGAACGAAGCTAGCTACCGAATCCAGCAAAGAGTGGAAAGTTACTGGCTCCGGCCGGCGTCGTACCACACCGGCTTATCTTGTACAATCCACGTGCGGCTGATTCCCGGCGGCGAGGTGGTCGAGGCCCGGGTGGTTCGATCCAGCGGCAACGCCGCTTTCGATCGCAGCGCCGAGGTGGCTGTGCGAAAGGCCTCTCCCTTGCCGGTTTCGGACGATCCGGCAGTGTTCGAAACGTTTCGAGAGTTCAATTTCAAGTTTGATCCCGAAGGATGATGATGGTCATGTTTTCTGTCCCGCGGATTTATCGCCTCACGCTCCCCATCCTATTGATTCCGATGCTTTGGGTCGGCTGGTTATCCGGCGCTCGCGCCGAGTTGACCATCGAAATCACCCGGGGCGTGGAGGGGGCCCTTCCCATTGCCGTGGTGCCTTTCGGTTGGAGCGGGCCGGAGCGGCGGCCCTTGGACGCGGCCGGAATCATTCAGGCCGATCTGGCTCGCAGCGGTCGCTTCGAACCCCTGCCCGAAGACGACATGCTCACCCGCCCCAGCCGGCCCGAGAATATTCAATGGCCCGCGTGGCGGGCGTTGGGACAGGATTATTTGGTCATCGGCGGACTGCGGCAAAGCGGCGCCGATCAGTTCGAAGTGCAGTTCCACCTGTTCGACGTGTATCGGGGCAAGGCGCTCGCCGCCTACCGCCTGCCGGCGCGGACGCGGGATCTGCGCCGCACCGTTCACCGCATCAGCGATCTCATTTACGAGAAGATCACCGGTGAGCCGGGTGCATTCGCCACCCGCATCGCTTATATTACGGTGGCGGAACAAAACGGCCGCCGGATCTATAAACTCCAGATCGCCGACGCCGACGGCTATCGTCCCCGGACCGTGGTGGTTTCGCCGGAGCCGCTGATGTCGCCGGCCTGGTCGCCGGACGGCAAGCGGCTCGCCTATGTTTCTTTCGAGCGTCGGAGCTCGGCGGTTTACATTCAAACCCTGGCCACCGGGGAACGCGAGAAAGTGGCTGAATTTTCCGGAATCAACGGCGCGCCCACCTGGTCGCCCGACGGCGGTCGGTTGGCGCTCACCCTGTCCAAGGACGGCAGTCCGGACATTTATGTTGCCGACCTGACTTCTCGCCGGCTCACGCGTCTGACCCGGAGTTTCGCCATCGACACCGAGCCGGCCTGGTCGCCGGACGGCAAAAGCCTGGTGTTTACTTCCGATCGCGGCGGCAGTCCCCAGATCTATACCATTTCCGCCGCCGGCGGCAATCCTCGCCGCTTGACCTTCGAAGGCAATTACAATGCCCGGGCGACGTTTTCCCCCGATGGCCGCCGACTGGCGCTGGTCCACGGCGGAAACGGCTACCGAATCGCCGTGTTGGATCTCGAGGAAGGGGGCATGAGCGTGTTGACGCCGGGACCGCTGGACGAGTCTCCCTCTTTTGCTCCCAACGGTCGTATGATTTTATATGCCACTCAGGCCGGGGGGCGCGGGCAACTGGCGGCGGTTTCCGTGGACGGTCGGGTGCGCCAGCGTCTCAAAACCGAGGAAGGGGACGTGCGCGAGCCGGCCTGGTCACCGTTTTGAGTCAATCTTTTGGAGGATGAACCATGAAAAAATGGGTGCTGATCGGTTTACTGGTAGCCTTGGCGGGTTGCAAGAATTTGGGGGAAAAACCGTCGGAGGCGGGGGAGGAGGCGGCCCGGGCCGGGATGGCCGACGCCGAAGGCGCAACCACTCAGGGTTTGCGGGGAGAGGAGGGGGAAGTCCTCTATGAAGTGGAAACCGGCGGGATCGCCGAAGACGGTGCCGGTGCCGGACCCGGCGCCGATGCGGGCGGATTGTTGGCCAAACGGACGATTTACTTCGCCTTCGACAGCGCCCAGGTCCAAGCCGAGGACATTCCGGTGATCGAGGCCCACGCCGCTTATCTCTTGGCCCATCCCCAGGCCGGCGTGGTGTTGGAGGGGCATACCGACGAGCGGGGCTCGCGGGAATACAATATCGCCCTGGCCGAGGCCCGCGCCAAGGCGGTATCCAAGTTGCTGGGGCTGCAAGGGGTGGCGGATGACCGGATGCGCATCGTCTCCTATGGCGAGGAAAAACCGGTGGCCATGGGACACGACGAGGAAGCCTGGCGGCAGAACCGGCGGGTGGAAATCGTCTATCGCGGAGAGTGAGCATGCGTTGTTTGGCAGGGCTTTTAGGACTGGGGTTCGCGCTTACCGTCCACGCCGAAAGCGAGAACTTGGAGGCTCGGGTCCAGCTTTTGGAGCAGCGGCTTTCCAGCAGCGCCATGCGGGATATGATGCGCCAGACCGATCAACTCCAGCACGAGGTGCAAGAGTTGCGCGGCCAATTGGAGTCGATTCAGCATCGCTTGACGCGCATGGAGAAAACCCAGCGGACGCAGTATCTGGATATCGATGCCCGTTTGCGCCGGCTGACAGGTGAGGAGTCGCAAACCGAATCGCCCCAAGCGTCTGCCCAACAGGCCCCCGAGCCTGCCGCGGAACTTCCCCCGCCGGCGCCCGTCCAATCTACCCAAAAGCCGGCGACGCCTGCTTCCCAGCAAGCCAGCCAAGCTTACCGGGAGGCGTATGAAACGCTCCAGGCGGGACATTACGATGCGGCCGTTGACGCTTTCTCCGCCTTTCTCCAACGTTATCCCCAAGGCGAGTTGAGCGACAACGCCTGGTACTGGCTGGGCGAGGCGTATTACGTCAAGCGCGATTTCAACGCCGCGCGCCAAGCTTTCCGGCGATTGGTCGAACGTTATCCGAACAGCGCCAAAACCTCCGCGGCGCTACTCAAGTTGGGTTATGTGGCTTACGAAGAAAAGCGCTGGCAGGAGGCGCGTCAACATCTCGAGGAAGTGGTGGCCCGGTTTCCCGATAGCCGGGCGGCTTCGCTGGCGGCCGATCGATTGAAACGGATGAAGAGCGAACGACGTTAGATGACGAGCCGGGATTCCCTCCGCATCAACGAGATTTTCCTCTCCCTGCAGGGCGAGTCCAGAAGCAGCGGTTGGCCCACCGTTTTCGTGCGCTTGACCGGTTGCCCCCTGCGTTGTCGTTGGTGCGATACCGCCTACGCCTTCCACGACGGGGAGCGGCTGAGCGTGGACGAAATCGTCCGGCGGGTCGCCGATTACGATGTCCGCCATGTGACCGTCACCGGCGGCGAGCCCCTGGCCCAACCGGCTTGCCTCCCGCTTCTTTCTCGTTTGGCCGACGGCGGCTTCCTGGTCTCGCTGGAAACCAGCGGCGCGATGGATATCGCCGAGGTGGACGAGCGGGTGATTCAAGTGATGGACCTCAAACCGCCGAGCTCCGGAGAAACGACGCGTAACCGCTACGCCAATCTGGAGCGATTGACCGCCCGGGATCAGGTGAAATTCGTGATCGGCGACCGTGGCGACTACCTCTGGTCGCGGGACATCTTGAATCAATACCGGCTGGCGGATCGGTGCGAAGTGTTGTTCTCTCCGGTGGCCGGGGAGCTGGAACCGCGCCGGCTGGCGGAATGGGTTTTGGAAGACCGCTTGCCGGTGCGGTTTCAGATTCAACTCCACAAACTGCTGTGGGGGGATCGGCCGGGACATTAAACGCACGGGGCATTCGATGACCACACAAGCCAAGAAAGCCGTGGTGCTGCTCTCGGGCGGCCTGGATTCCATGACCACCCTGTTGATCGCCCACCAACAAGGCTATATTTGCCATTGCCTCAGTTTCAACTATGGCCAGCGCCAAGGGGCGGAACTGGCGGCGGCCAAGACCATTGCCCGTACTTATGGGGCCAAGGAGCACCGAATCATCCGCCTCGGTTTGGAGGACATCGGCGGTTCGGCCCTCACCGATCGGACCATCGATGTCCCCGAAAGCCCCACGGAAGGGATTCCGGTGACCTACGTGCCGGCGCGCAACACGGTGTTTCTCGCTTTCGCCCTGGGTTACGCGGAAGTGATGGAGGCGTTCGATATTTTCATCGGTGTGAACGCGGTGGATTATTCCGGCTATCCCGACTGCCGTCCGGAATATATCGAAGCGTTTCAACATCTGGCCGATTTGGCCACCAAGGCCGGGGTGGAAGGCGGGCATTTCCGCATTCACACGCCGCTCATTCGCCTCCCGAAATCCGACATCATTCGCACCGGGATCGCACTCGGGGCCGATTATTCCCTGGCGGTCTCCTGCTATGCCGCCGACGAACGGGGCCGCGCCTGCGGCAAGTGCGATGCTTGTCGGCTGCGGCGGGAAGGATTCGCGGCGGCGGGCGTGCCCGATCCAACTTCCTACCGTTCGGAATAGGCGATACCAGAACATAAAACGTCCAGATGGCGCGGCAAAGATTCGGTCAAACTTGGTGGGGCAAGCAATGGCTTAACGCCTTGACCCAGATCGACTATGACAACCGTCTCCCTCGGGGTCGCACCTACGCCAGCAAGGGAGCCGTCAGGCAAATGGCGATCGACGGAGGCCGAGTCCGGGCCCAGGTCGAAGGTTCGCGTTCCCGGCCTTACGCCATCGCCATCGACGTGCCTAAGATTCCGGCGCATCAGGTGGCGTCATTGATCGATACCTTGACCTCCGATCCCGGTGTTCTTGCCCGCCTGCTGAACCGGGAACTCGATCCGGTCGTACTGGAACGGGCCAATCAACTCGGGATCGATGTCTTCCCGAAGAGTTGGAAGAGTCTGTCGATGCAGTGTTCCTGCCCGGACTGGGCGGTGCCCTGCAAACACCTGGCCGCCGTGATTTATTTGCTGTCCCGGGAGATCGATGGGAATCCCTTTCTGGTTTTTGCCCTGCGCGGTGTCGATCTCGTCGCGGCTCTGAAAAAGCGCGGCATTGTCATCGAATCGGAAACGGAAACGGCATTGCCGCAGGTCTCCTCGCTGTTGCCGATTGAAGAAGGCACGGTCGATGAGTCGGTTCACGATCTTTCCGAGTTGGAACGATTGGATCTATCGGCGGTGCCCCCGTTGACGGAAACCTTGGCCAGGCTTTTACCGGTACGCCCCGCGTTTCATGCTCGCGGCGATTTCCATCGCATCTATCTGGCCGCGTTGAAACAGATCGCTAAATTGGCTCGTCAAAATTTAAATACCCTGCCGGATAACAAAATTCATAAAAGTCGGCAGAAAGATGTTTCTCCCTTGCAGGGAGCAGCCGATTTTCGGGCCGATGACCGTCCCCGATTCGAGATCGGAAAAAATTATTCAGTTTCGCTCACCGGCGTTTCCGGCAGCGATGCCATGGAGCCGCTCCTTGCGGCGCTCGAACGGCTTCATCCCGCCGATCTTCCCGATCTTCAATCCGAAGTGGCAGCGCTTTATCATATCCGCTTGGCGGCCCTGCATCTGCTCGCTCGGGGCGCCGTCGTACCGCAATTGTTCGCCCTGGACGAGACGACGGTGGGGCTGCGCTGGCTGCCGGCCACCCTGGACGAGTCGATTCGTGATCTGATGGCCTCGCTCACGCGCGGTTTACCCCCCGGGATCGCTCGCCGCATCCAAGGCGGAAAATCGGCGATGCTGACCGCCGAGGCCCAGGCGCTGACTCTGTGCTCTCTCTTCCTCGGTGCGTTGGTGCGTCGTGGGAGCGGTCGAACGATGGCCCGCTATCCGGACGACAAAACCGTGGGATTGTTTTTCGACTCCGGCCGGGCTCGTTTCGGCGGGCCGGGTGAGGGAGAGATCCCCGCCGGCATTCAGATTTGGCTGTCGCGCTTGCATCTTGCCCAGCGTGAGTACGCACCGGTACTTTGCCTCAGTGAGGGACAAAGTGACGAGGATTTTTCCCTTTCGGTGGCGGTCCAGAGCCGCAAGGCACCGCCGGAGACGCCCTGCCCCCTTGCCGAGGTGCTGACGGAGAAACGCTGGGAAAGTGTCCGGTACGGCGTGTTGCGGACGATTTCCCTGCTGGCTGATTTCTATCCGCCTCTCCAAGCTTATGTGGCAAACGGAGGCCGGGAGTCTCTCTCGCTCGGCGCGGACGAGTTGCCGTCTTTCCTGTTCGAGACTTTGCCGGTGGTTCGTCTGCTCGGGATCCGAACTCTTTTGCCCAAATCGCTCGACCGGATTCTTAGGCCGCGCCTTTCCCTGAAGATCTCGTCCCAAGCGGAAGGTTCGCCGAGTTTTCTCACCTTGGACCGATTGCTTTCTTACGATTGGCGAGTCGCCGTGGGCGGCGAGGTGGTCACCCTCGCCGAATTCGAATCGCTGGTCGAGGGCGCCACGGGCATCGTCCGCTTTCGCAACGGCTACGTCTATCTCGATCCCCAAGAGATCGAACGATTGCGCCGGCAGCTCGAGGCGCCTGCGAAACTTTCCGGAACCGAGTTGCTGCGAGCGGCGCTGGCGGAGGAATATGCCGGCGCTCCCCTCCTGCTCGACGCCGACCTGCGCCGAATTTTGCGCGAGATGACCGAGATAGGCGAGATTTCCCCGCCGGCCGGCATCCGGGCGCGACTTCGGCCCTATCAGCAGCGCGGCTTGGCGTGGCTCTACCGCAACCACCGCGCCGGCTTCGGCAGCGTTCTCGCCGACGACATGGGGTTGGGCAAGACCCTGCAGGTGATCGCGCTGCTCCTCAAGCTTCGGGAAGAAGGCGGCCTCGAGGAATCCAAGGCGTTGATCGTGGTACCCACCAGCCTGCTCACCAACTGGCGGAAGGAAATCGAGCGCTTCGCCCCCGCTCTCTCCTGCGACGTTTATCACGGCACGGCACGCACGCTTTCCGACCGGCGTCCCGATGTGCTCCTGACCACCTACGGGGTGGCCCGTACCGAGGCGGCCGCGCTCAAGAAAATGGCGTGGCGGCTGGTGGTGGTCGACGAGGCGCAAAACATTAAAAATCCCGCCGCAGCCCAGACCAAGGCGATCAAATCGATCCCCGCCTCCGGCTTTATTGCCATGAGCGGCACGCCCGTAGAGAACCGGCTGGCGGAGTACTGGAGCATCATGGATTTCGCCAACCGGGGCTATCTGGGGACGCTGACCCGCTTCAATCGCGAGTTCGCCGCTCCTATCCAGAACGACCGCGATCCCCGCGTCGTCGAACGTTTTCGGAAAATCACCCAACCTTTCTTGCTGCGCCGGCTGAAGTCGGACAAGACCATCATTACCGACTTGCCCGATAAGATCGAGCAAAATCAGTACTCCGAGCTGACCCGGGAGCAGGCGGCGTTTTACGAATCCGTAGTCCGGGAGAGTCTGCAAGTCATCGCCGGTGAATCCGATGCCTTCAAGCGCCAGGGGTTGGTGCTGCAGATGATCATGGCCCTCAAGCAGATTTGCAACCACCCGGCCAACTACCTCAAGCAGGGCGAGGACGATCCCGCATTGTCGGGCAAGGCGGCGTTGTTGCTGGAGCTTTTGGCCACTATCCACGAAAGTCATGAAAAAGTGCTGGTATTCACCCAATTCCGAGAAATGGGGACGCTTTTGGAACAATGGATAGGACAGCGTTTCAAATGCCGACCGCTATTTCTGCACGGCGGCGTGAGCAGGAAAAAACGCGATCAAATGGTGGAGAAATTCCAAGCCGACCGCACGGCCCAGGTTTTTATCCTCTCGTTGAAAGCGGGCGGTACCGGCTTGAATCTGACCGCGGCCTCCAACGTGATTCACTATGATCTATGGTGGAATCCGGCGGTGGAGGCCCAGGCCACCGATCGCGCCTATCGCATCGGACAACAAAAAAACGTCCAGGTGCATCGCTTGATTACCCGGGCCACCTTCGAAGAACGGATCAACGAAATGATCCAAACCAAAAAAAACCTGGCAGAACTGACCGTCGGGGCGGGCGAGCAATGGATCGGCAAGCTCTCCGACGCGGAACTCGAGGAAATATTTTCCCTTCACCAATGATTCAACGCAGCCATTCGGCGACCAGTTTCAGGCATTCCTGTCGGAAGGGACAGGGTTTGCGGCAGATAAATCGGTAGTCGCTGAGGAAGCAATTCGGTTTGCTGTGTTCCCGGGCGGGGATGACGGTTTTCGGTTTGACGGGGGCCATAGGGCGAATCCTCCATTTATCGTTGCGTCTCCCCTAACGTTCAGCATGCGTCGTGCCATATTTTTATCAAACAAAATCAAGCAAGTATAAATCGGCGGGTGATTCGGTTGCGCCATTTGCCGCACCCACTGCGGCAAATGGCGCAATTAATCAAAACGAGAGCTGCACTCCGCCGTAACCGGCGACGCTGCTGGCGCCGAAGCCCGAAACCTCCTGATACCGCTTGTCCAGCAGATTGTCCACCCGGCCGAAAACCTCCAGGTTTCGATTTACTCGATAACGGGCAGCCAGATTCACCACCGCATAGCTGGCAAGGTTTACCCGCTCGGCGGGAAAGACGTTGAAATCCATGTCATCGCGGCTACCCACCGCCAGCACATTGAGGTGGAGATGGGCGTTTTCCCATACCTCGAGGTCGGCGTCCACGCTGCCTTTGTGGGAAGGACGCCGCAGAAGGCGCTTGTTGGTGGTCTCGTCTTCGGTGCGGGTATAGGTGTAGTTACCGCGCAAAGTGAGAAAATCGAAAGGCTGAAATTCCAGATAGGTTTCCACCCCTTCGCTTTCGGCGTCGTCGATATTGGAGAAACCTTCGCTGAAATCGAAATCGATCAGATTGCGGAAATCGTTGCGAAAATAGGTCGCTCCCAGCAGGACACGCTCGTCCCAAAAGCTCTGATCGAATCCCACCTCGAAGCCGCGGCTGGTTTCGGGTTTCAGATTGGGGTTGCCGAGTGGGCCGAAGCTGGAGGCGGGCGCGAATAGCTGAAACAGGCTTGGTGCTTTGAATCCCTTGCCGTAGCTGCCGCGCAGCTTGGTGCCGGTTTCCGGAATCAGAATCGCCTGCGTCGCCCGCCAGGTCACCTTGTCGCCCGTATGGTTGGGGTCGTCCTGCCGAACGCCGACGGTGGTGATGAAACGCTCCAGCCAGGTAAGGCGGTTTTCGGCGTAGTAGGCCAGGGTGCTGGCGGAACGGTGAGGGGTGGTGTCCCCGCTGGCGGTTTCCCTTTCATCGGTGATGCCGATCACCAGCGAGTCGTTGGCTAGCGCCTCCATATCGATCAGACGGAAGGTATTCTGCCAGTCCACCTTGTATTTTTCTCCCTTGAAGTGGTTGGTGGCCGGCGGAAACGGACTGATCGGATCGGGATCGTCCTGGTTGTTGCGATCATGCAGAGTATAGGAAAGACGCAGCTGTTGATTCCAGAAACCGTCGAACAGATCCAATTTGCCCTGGAGGCGGCCGAACACTTGATCGGCGTAGCTGCGCTCGTTGGGATCGTCGCAATGGGGGCCGCCGCAGTCGTCGAGTTCGGTTTGGGTACGGTTGTAGCGTACCACCCCGTCCAGATCCAGATTGTCCAGGGCACGCCAGCCGAGCCGAGCGGAGACGGTGGTGTTGAGGTAGCCGTCGTCCTCGCTGTTGTCGTCGAGGCGGCGGTTGGCGGCGGAAAAGCCGCGCGATCTGAGGTGGGAGGCGGCAACGCTGTAGCGGAAACGGTCCAGGCGACCGCTGCTGTTGCCCGTCAGCCGCCAGCTTCCGAAGCTCCCGCCCTCGGCGCTGAAATCGGCGCCGGGTTTCGCTTGCCCGCTTTGGGTGATGATGTTGATCACCCCGCCGATGGCGTCGCCGCCGTACAAAGTACTCTGGGGACCGCGCAGGATTTCGATTCGCTCGATGTTGTCCACGGTCAAATTGGCGAAATCGAACAGGCCGCCGGGATTGGACGGGTCGTTGGCCTCGACGCCGTCGATCAGCACCAGGGTTTGGTTGGAATTGGCCCCCCGCAGGAAAACCGAGGTTTGCTGGCCGAGGCCGCCGGCCCGCACCACGTCCAGGCCCGGCACGGAACGCAGCGCGTCGGCGAGACTGACGACTTGGCGCGCAGCGATATCCTCGGCGGTAATGACGGTGACGCTGCTGCCGATCCGGCGCAGGGGAACCGGGACTCGAGAAGCGGTGACGGTAAGGGTGTCGAGTCGTTTGGTCGAGGCCTGATCCTGAGCGGCCAGGGCCACCGCCGGCAGGCCCAGCAAAGGCAATAATAAACGCAAGGGTGAAGACATAGAAAAACTCCTCGTCGGGACGCGCCCTCCGCGCGCCCACAAGGTGAAAGACCACGGCCTTTAGGCCGCACCGAAGCCTGCCGGGCCGGTCTCCGGGCTCGTGAGCGACCTTTTGAGAAGAATCTCGAAAAAACCCGAAGGCCGGAAAGCTCAGCTTTCCGGCCTTCGAGCAAAAAGGTAGACATGGACCGCCTTCCCGGGCAACTTGCCCAGTGGCTCGTGGTCCGCTATTTCACTCACCTACCGTTGCGGGGGCAGCGCAGGCTTTCGACCTGCTTCCCGTTTCACCCTCCCGAGGGAGGACACCCGACAGAGGAGTCGAATTATAGCAAAAGCCAGCCGGTCAGGACTTGGGGTGCTCCTGGGGCAGACCGCTCGCCAGTTGCCGCCAGCCCCAGCGGCCGGCCAGAATCAGTGCGGCATAGGCTAAAGGCGCGGCGACATAGGGCGTCAGGTAAGGAATCATCCGGACGCTGTAGCTTTCGAAATCGGTGCCGTTGAAATAACCCGACAAAGCGTAGAAGCTGGCGTTGGAGATGAGAAAGGCGACCAGGGTGGAAGCCCCAAGCGCGACCAGGGTGCGAGCCAATCCGGCCGCCTCGTCGAGCGTAAAACACCGGCTCCAGCGTCCGCCCAGCCACAGGGCGGCGTAAGTGGGGATCAAAAACAGATAGGCCGGCGTTACGCACCAATCGCTGACCCCGGCATGGGCGACGGCGAGGTAGTCGATCAGCCCCGCCGCCGCCAGCAGGACGGGGAACAAGCAGCGGTCGGCGATCAGCAGACCGGCCAGGAAAAATACCGCCAGCGAAGCGTCGGGCAGCGTCTGAAAATCCCCGAAGTGATGGAATCGAGTGGCGGCCATCAATGCCAGAAGGCCCCAAGCGGGAAGCGTGAATATACCGGTTAGGGTCGTTCGGGTCATGACAGATCTCCTAAGATTGAAACTAACATTCATCATATCCAAATCAATTTGCAGGGGAAAGCGATGAGGCGCATCGGTTTTTTTCTAATCGGCTTGTTATGGATCGGCGCTCAAGCGGCGTGGGGGGATTCCCGGGACTTACCAACGGAAACGACCGTCCTGGACGTCCGCCACCGCTTGCCGCAGGAGTTGGTCCGAGTGATCCGGCCGCTTTTGGCCGAGGGCGAGAAGCTCGTCGCGGTCCCCGACGGCTTGTTCGTACAGGCCGCCCCGGGCAGGATCGAAGAGATCCGCACTTTGCTGGAACGGCTCGACCGCCGCCTCAAATCGCTGCTGGTGACAGTATGGCAGACCGATCGCTTCAATTTGGAGGAACTGAATGCCGGCGTGGACGTCACCGTAGGCCCGTCTTCGGGACGCACCCTGGAAGCAGAGACGAAAGTGTACGGTTCGCGCGCCGACAGGGCGGCGGGGACCCGGCAACGTCTTCAGACGCTGGAAGGCCAGCCGGCTTTCATCGCGGTCGGGCAGGAGCGCCCGATTCCGGTTATACATCTGTACGGATCGCCACCGGCGGCCGTGGGCGGGATCGATTACAAGCCGGTCACCACCGGTTTCCAAGTGATACCCCGCACCATCGGCTGCCGGGTCCGCCTAACCGTCGCTCCCTGGTCGAGTCGGCTGAGCGGAGTCGGTGACGGCGGTCTCGACGTGCAATCGGCGGGGACCACGCTGGAAGTCGAACTGGGAGAATGGATCGAGCTGGGCGCTCATAGCCTAAACGAGAACGTGAGCAGCCGGCGGATATTGGGGCATCGCTATCGAACCGACACCCGCCGGATGCGCATTTTCCTCAAGGTGGATGCGCCCGAAGGTTGTGATTAGGATCAAACGCTTGCCGGGAGGCGGAGAGAGAGCGCTCTCTCTCCGCCTCTCTCTGCAAAATCCTAATCCGTCCACTCGCGCCGCAGCCTTTCCCGGTTGAGGGCGAGCCACTGGAGTCCGAGGATGGGAATCCCCGAGTTGATCTCACCGCTTTCCACCTTGGCGAAAGCGTCTTCGAAGCTAAAGACATGCACCCGGATGTCCTCGTCCTCGGCGTCGAGGCCGTGGATGCCGTCGGCCCGGGTGGCGTCCACCCGGGCGCAGAACAGGGTGATCTTCTCCGACGTGCCGCCGGGGCTGGTGTAGAACTCGGTCACCCGAAGCAGCTTTTGAATCGTACAGCCGGCTTCCTCCCAGGTTTCCCGGTGGGCCACCTCCTCCGCTGTTTCGCCCGGCTCGATGGCGCCGGCGACGATTTCCAATATCCATTTGGCGTCTTGGTTTTTCACGGTGCCGACCCGGAATTGCTCGATCAATACCACTTGATCGGTGATCGGATCGTAGGGCACCACCGCCACGCAGTTACCGCGGTGAAACAGTTCCCGGGTCAGGACCGGGCTCCAGCCGCCATCGAACAGGGTATGGCGGAGACGGAATTTGAACAGGCTGAAAAACCCTTGATAGGCGGCTTCTTCTTCCAGGATTTCGTAAGCGAATTCTTGCCGAGACATATCCCTCCTTTCGATGGCAGCTCAAGCTAGATCGGGCTGGGCAAAACCACTTCCCAACAGGCGCCGCCCCATCGGCTTTCCCGATAGCGCAGGGTTCCTTGGTGGAGACGGACCAGTTCGTGGACCACGGCCATGCCGATGCCGTGACCTTGAGTGGACTGATCGGCGCGAATACCCCGTTTCAACACCTCGCTACGCCGGGTTTCCGGAATCCCCGTTCCGTCGTCCTCGACCACCAGGTGCAGTTCGGGGTGATTTTGCGCGTCGGCCGGCTCGGTGGCAACCTGTACTCGGACCTTCCCTCGGCACCACTTGTAGGCGTTTTCCATCAGATTGCCGGCCAATTCGTAGAGATCGCCTTCTTCCAAGAAACTTTGCGCTTCCCGGTCTCCTTCCAGGGAGCAGTGGAGGTTTTTACCCACGTAAACTTTGTCCAGGCCGGCGCGAATCCGTTCCAGCACCGGCCACACCGCCACCGGCCTCAGGGTGCCGTGGCCGCCGCGGGCCGCGGCCCGCTGCAGTTGATAGTCCACCAGCATCTGCATTCGGTCCACCTGTTCGATCAACAAGGTCCGGGACGAATCGGGTAGGGGTTCGTTTTGGCCCAGGCCGCGCAGCACCGCCAGCGGGGTCTTGAGACTGTGAGCCAAATCGGCCAGGGTATTGCGGTAGCGCTCCAAATGGGTGCGACCGCTGTGCAGCAAGGCGTTGAGATTGGCCGCCAGGCGGTTCAATTCTCTGGGGTAGGTCCCTTCCAGGCGCTCCTTGCGGCCGGCTTCAATGGCTTCCAGGTCTGCGCTGATGGTGTGCAAGGGGCGCAAGCTCCAACGCAAGATACCCGCCTGGAAGATCAGCAGAAAGATGCCGGACCCGCCCAACCACATCCATAGGGTGCGGCGGAAATCGTCCACCTGGTGAGCCAGGGAATCGGCGTCCGCGGCGACCGCCAGCACCAAGGGAAAAGGCGGACCACTGACGGTCTCCCAAGTGACCCCGTAATATAAAATCCATAGATCCCGCTCCTCCCCTCCGTGGAGAAACACGACTTCGCCGCTCGCCGGTTGTCGGGGTGGAATCTCCAAGCCCAAGGCCGAAGGAGAGCGCCACACCGTCCGGCCTCGCTTGAAGATAAAGCCATACAAGCCGGAACCCGGATTGGAAAAGCGGGCGTCCGGTAGGTGTTGGGGAAGCCGTGGGTGGCCCCGCCGGTCCACATCGATGGCCGAGAGGAGGGCATAGATATGGACTTGGAGTTGGTCCTGCATGGCCTTGTGGGCGGAATCGCGAAAGGCCCGTTCCAGGGCGATGCCGGTCAGCCCGAAGAAGGCGGCCAACACGAGGCCCGCGGCGAGCAGCAGACGCAGGCTCAGGGAGCCGCGTTTCATTTTTCTTCGAACGCCCAGCGGTAGCCTCGCCCACGCAGGGTTTCGATGGGTTTGAGGGTGCCGTCGGGGTCGAGCTTGCGGCGCAGGCGGCCGATGAACACTTCCAACACGTTGCTGTCGCGCTCGAAGTCCTCGTCGTAAAGGTGCTCGCTCAGTTCCGTTTTGGACAGCACTTTGCCCGGATGGAGCATCAAATACTCCAGCACCTTGTATTCGTATGCGGTCAGTTCCACCGGTTGGTCGCGGAAGCGGACTTCCTGGGCGGTCGTGTTCAGTGCGTAAGGCCCGTATTCCATTACCGGATGCGCCTTGCCCGCCGCCCGTCGGATCAGGGCGTTGATGCGGGCCCACAATTCCTCGTAATGGAACGGCTTGACCAGATAGTCGTCGGCGCCCGCTTCCAAGCCTTCCACCTTTTCCTGCCAGCGGCCGCGGGCGGTCAAAATCAAGACGGGAAAAGTTCGATTCTGGGCGCGCCAGCCCCGGATCAGCTCCAATCCGGAAAAATCCGGCAGTCCCAGATCGACGATCGCCACGTCGATGGGAAATTCGTCGCCGAAATAGCGCCCCTCTTCGGCGGTGGCGGCGGTATCCACGGCGAAGCCCTTGTGACTGAAATATTGATGTAACTGCTGGGCCAAAGAATGTTCGTCCTCGACAATCAAAATCCGCATCGCTTGTCCTCGCTGGCCGATTGCCGCCACCATATCAGATCCCGGCCGGATCCGCAGCATGGCTTAACCGACGCGACTGGACTATGCTGTAAAAATAACCCGGTATGAGAGGTGATAAAATGCTTGAGCGTCAAGGCGAACGCCGCCGGTTCATCCGAATGCAGGCCCGGTGTAAAATGACCTATCGATTTCCCCAGTCCCCCGAGACATTTGAGGCCACGTGCCACAACCTCAGCGGCGCCGGGGTGATGTTTACCTCCTCCCGCCCCATCGAGCCAGGCAACGCTTTGGAGATCAAGATTACGCCGGTGACGTCGGCGACACCGCCTTTGGAAGCGTTCGTGGAGGTGCTCAGGGTCGAGGAACGGGACGGGGAGTACGAAATCGCCGCAGAGATCAAAGGCATTAAAGGTTAAACAGAAGAGAATTTTATGGGTATCTACTCCGTCACCAAGGAAGTCCGGTTTTGTTACGGACACCGTCTGATGAACCATCCCGGCAAGTGCCGTCATCTTCACGGCCACAGCGTCAAGGTGGCGGTAACGGTCAGTGCCGTGCAATTGAACGACCAGGGAATGGTTTGCGATTTTTCCGATTTGAAACAAGTCGTGGCCGACTTTGTCAATCAACGCCTCGACCACAACCTGCTGCTCCATGAGGGCGATCCCTTGGTGCCGATGCTGCGCGATGCCGGGGAGCGTTTTTGGGGGTTGTCCGACCATCCCACTGCGGAAGTCCTGGCGCGGATGGTCCATGATCATGTCAAGGAGCAAGGTTATCCGGTCGAGGAAGTCGTACTTTGGGAAACCGATGAAGCTTACGCCCGCTACCGAGAGTAATTCCCGATCATGTCGCAATTGAATCCGGTCAATAAATTTTGCTGCCTCCAGGAGATCTGCGAATCGAACTACCGCAAATTGCTCCGCCTGGTTCCCCGTTTGTCTTGTCTCGAGCGGCGCTCGGTGGCTTCACTCGGGGGTAAGCCGACGCTCCATCTCAGATTGGTGGAGAAGGCGCGCTACACGGTCACCTTGGAGCTGAGTTATTGCTTCCAGCACGGTCCCCGGCTCCTGTTCGAGCCCAAGTTGGTACTGAAAGCCTATCTGGACGCGGGCATGGTGGAGGTCTTGAGCGACGGCGAACGACCTCGGCAGGCGCTCAAAACGCCGGTGGACCGGGAGGTGCTGGAACACAAATGGCTGCTCAACTATTTTCTCGACAAATGGCTCGACCATTGTCTCTATCACGGCTATCGGTTCGCGGCGGTGGATGATCATTCCAAAACGGTTTATGCGGACGTTTAAGGGGGAGAAATGAAACGACGCCAATTTATTCAAGGTATGGGGCTGGGAGCCCTGGCAGGCACTAGCATGACGGTGCCTTCGGTGAGCTTGGCGAAAAAGAAATATCGCTGGAAGATGGTGACCGCCTGGCCCAAGAATTTCCCCGGGTTGGGGACCGGCGCGGAGCGGCTGGCTAAGCAAATTACCGCCATGAGCGGCGGTAGGATTCAGGTCAAGGTCTACGGCGCCAAGGAGCTGGTGCCGGCGTTCGAGGCCTTCGATGCCGTCTCTCGCGGTACCGCCCAGATGGGTCACGCCGGAGCGTATTACTGGAAAGGCAAGGGCGATGTGTTCCAGTTTTTTTCCGCGGTGCCGTTCGGTCTCACCGCCCAGGAAGTGAATGCCTGGCTGTACTATGGCGGCGGGATGGCGCTTTGGCGCGAACTGTACGCCCGCTTCAACCTGGTGCCCACCGCCGCCGGCAATACCGGCACCCAGATGGCCGGTTGGTTTAAAAACGAGATCCATTCGGTGGCGGATTTGAAGGGGCTCAAGATGCGGATTCCCGGTCTGGGGGGGGAAGTGTTCAAGCGCGCCGGCGGCACACCGGTCAATATCCCCGGCGGCGAACTGTTCACCGCCTTGCAATCGGGCACCATCGACGCCACCGAGTGGGTGGGTCCGTATAACGACCTGGCCTTCGGTCTCTACAAGGCGGCCAAGAATTACTACTATCCCGGTTGGCACGAACCGGGCTCGGTGATCGAATGCTTCATCAACAAAGAGGCTTTCGAGGCACTTCCCAAGGATCTGCAAACGGTGGTGTTGACCGCTTGCAAGGCCGCCAACCTGGATATGCTGTCGGAACTCACCGCGCGCAATCAGCAGGCGCTGGAGACCTTGGTGAACGAACACGAGGTAAAGCTCAAAGCGCTGCCGGACGATGTATTGAAGAAGCTCAAGGGGCTGGCGGAGGAAGTGGTGGCGGAAATCGCCGACGGCGATCCTTTCGCGCGCAAGGTCTACGATTCCTTCAATCGCTTCCGCAAGCAGGTTTCGACCTGGTCGGCGAGCGCCGACCAGGCGTTCATGGGGGCACGTACACTATGAGACCGTTCGTAGGAGCTACAAACTCAGGAACCGGTTTGTTGCAACGCCGTCAGGGTTTTTTCCAGGGCGGTTTTTTTTGCTTTGAGGCGATCACGGAAGTCTTGGGAGTCGGTGTCGCCGATTTCATAGCGCAGATCGGACAGATAACTTTCCAGCGCCTCGATGAGGTAGGTTTTTTCAGTCTCGTTCAGATCGAGCTGGATCATGGGCATGCTCCTTGGTGATTATTTTCTCTCGCGGGTTTTCCGGTCGCAGACCGTTTTACCGCGCCTATTCGGGAGCGTCAACCGGATTGCAAGGAGTGGGGTGTGACTGAACGACTCGATGCGGTGGTGCTGGAGACCGGCCCGGAACCCGATGCCTGCATTCTTTGGCTGCACGGCTTGGGCGCCGACGGATACGATTTCGAGCCGATCGCCTACGAGCTGCGGCTGCCCGGGGCGATCCGTTACGTATTCCCCCATGCCCCCACCCGGCCGGTCACCATCAACGGCGGCATGGAGATGCGGGCCTGGTATGACATCTTTTCACCGGATTTGCAGGGGCAAGTGGATGAGACCGGCATCGATGATTCCCGGGATTTGATCGACGTTTTAATCGACGATCAGATCGCCGCCGGCATCGATCCGGGGCGAATCGTTTTGGCCGGCTTCTCCCAGGGCGGGGTGATCGCTTTGGAAACGGGCGTCCGCCGTCATCCTTCCGTCGCCGGCATCGTGGCTTTGTCCACCTATGTGGCGCTGCCGGGAGCGTTGCCGGAAGTCGGTGGCGACGCGTTCCCTCCCATCTTGATGATGCACGGAAGCCAGGATACGGTGGTGCCCCTACCGGTGGCCGAACGAAGTCGGCTGCAATTGGTGCGGAAAGGCTATCCGGTGGAATGGCATGTGTTTTCCATGCCCCATTCGGTCTGCGCCGAGGAAATCGCCATTTTGCGCCGTTGGTTGTCGGCACGGCTAGGCTACGCTTGATTGAGCAAATGCTCCACCTGGCGTTTGTAGGCAAGCACGCGGACGGTATGGAAGCGGGCGGGATGGGAGAGGCCGAGTACCCTAAGCGGTACGTCGATGTCGCTTACGTAGCAGGGATATTCGGTGCCGCTGAGGCGGAGCTTGCGGATATAACGCGCCGTTTCGCTGAAGACCGCCTCCCCCAAGTCCCGGGAAGAAAATTCGCGCCCGTTGCAGACCAGGGTATAGCGAGGGGAAGCGTCGGGGATTTCCTCGGCATAGACTTGGACCTCGATCGAGGGCGCCGAGGGCGGTAGGAGGTCCAGGGTTCGTAACCGCCATTTTCCTTCCGTTCCGTCCAGCCAGGCGGATTCCACATCGCCGCTCCCCGGATAGCGTCGGTCCAACGCGGAGAACAAGGCGGCGTAACGCTGCCAAACCACCTTGGCGGGGGCCGCGTAATCCTGCTTATACAAGGCGCCGCGCTCGTCGAGTATCCAGACTTCCACCCCTCCGCCGCGCGGCCGGAGAAACAATTGCACCTTTCCCTGACGGTTGTGGCGATACAGGAATGGGAGCGGCGAGTGAGTCAGGGTTTGGGCGTCGAACGAAACCGACGAAAAGTCGGTCCGGTGCTGTCCCAAAGTGTCCAGCAAGGACGCCTCGTCGTCGCACTGCACCCAATTCAGTCGATGGTCCCGGGAGCGGATCAAATAGAACCGGTTGCCTCCGTGGAGCACAAACCAGTTTTTCGGCGTTTGCTGCAAGGCATGCTTTAGATCCCGATACAATCCGTCTACGCGCAGAGCGATGGTACGGGAGGCGAAGCAGTGAACTCGGAACTCGGTTTCCGGACCGCCTTGCTCGTAAAGACGGCAGAAACAGTCGAGCAGCCCTGGCAGGCCTTCATAGCGGTGGACCTGGATTTCTCCCCAGCTGTTGCGGGTGAGAACTTCCGCGTTGTGGATCAAGACATGGCGCTTGGCGCCGTAGCCCAAGGGATCGAAGCGCTCGCTGGCGATTTCGAATCCGCTCCGCCGGGGTCGGGCGGGGGCGTTGATATTGACGAACAGGGCGGCGGTTAAAAGGCGCGCCGGCCGGCGATAAGCGTCCAGGGGCGGCTCCCAGCGATGGGCCAGATAGCGGCGCGCGGTGTGGTTGAGAAAGCGCAATTCGGCGGTATCCAAAGGTAAGGGGCCGGGGAGCGGCGTCCATTGGCTGGCGGGAGGGCTGACGCCATTCACCTGGGCCCAGGCGATCACCTGGAGCAGATGGCGGGCTTGATGGAGGGGTTGGGGATGATAATTCGGAGGGCGGCCGCGGTACAGCCGCCATTGCCATCCGCCGTCCGCGGTTTGTTCCCGATTTAAGGCGAACGCCGCTTCCGGCAGTCCCCCTTCGGGCACCAGCTGCACCACGTCCACTTTATCGGGGCGCTTTTCCAGGGCCGCCCGGAGTTTGCGTCCCAGCAGCCGCAGCTCTTCTTGTTCCCGTCCTGGAACAGGATTGTGGCGAGAGGCGAGACGGCTGATCAGTTGATAGTTGCTTTCCAAGGTTTGGTTCAGGGTTCGCCATTCGACTTCCGCCTGCTCGATGCGTTGCAGACGGTTTTCGCCCTCTTTGAGTGGAAAGCGGGGATCCCAGCCCCAGCTTTGAAACAGCGCTGTCAATTGAGCGCGGTGCGCCGGTCGCTGCAATGCCGAGCGGGTCTTGATATAAAAACAGCGGCGGATCAAGGGAAGGAAGGTGGGTTGATCCTGGGTCAGCAGGTATTGCTCGACTTGCCGGTAGAGACAAAGATAGGGATCGATCGGTTCGGAGTCCAGCCGGCCGGCATAGACGGCCGACTTGATCGACGCTGCCAACCACCGGGGACGGGGATAGGCGGTGGCGTAATCGAGTAGAAGCTGGAGCTTGAGGAGGGCTTTGTAGGGAGAGTCGAGGGCCTTGTACAAATGCCAGAGTCCCGCGCTGATGAATTCAGCCGCGGGTACCCGGTCCAGTCCGCCCAGGTCGATGACCGATTCGGCGTCGACGAAGCGCCGATGGAGCAGGTAGTCGGCGTATTCCCGGTAATCATGTTCCTGTTGCGGCGGTACCAGCCACCACAGCAATTTGCGTCCGGCCAGCCATACCGCGGTGCGATAGAACTCTTCCAGCAGTAGATTGTGTTGGGTGGTGCCCGAGCTGGTGGGTGAGAGGGGGTCCAGCCGGCCTTGTCGGAAGCGCTCCGGGTCGATTGGAAAAAAATGGATCTCCAGTCCATGCTCGGCGGCCCAGCTTTCAATGAGTCCGCATTTGTTCTGCAATTCGTCCAGCTCGGCTGAATCTAGGTCGGAGCGGTGACAGACCCAGATGTCCAGGTCGCTGTCGTCCGAGTAGGCCACGCTGCCGATGCTGCCCATCAAAAAGAGGCCGAGGATCGGCGGGTCGAGGGTTCCCCGGCGACGGTAGTCGAAGCCGGAGGCGAGCCGCCTGGCCGCCTGACGCGCGGCGCTGGACGGGCGGTAATCGCTGACTCCGGCCGGTGCCTGTCCGCTACCGTAGCCGGGCAGGGCGGGATGGTTGCAGTGCAGCAGCAGAGGCAGGATTTCCAGGCAGTCGCGTTGCCGCGGGGTGAGCCAGGCATGCAAATACTGCAGGCGTTGGCGGTGGAGGTGCAGGAAGCGACGAATCAGAGTGTTGAGATCCTTGCGGCTGATTTCGCCGCCGGGAGGGTCCAGGCGGATGGCGCGGTGGGTGCGAAGAGGCAAGGGTCAGGAAAGCAAGGCGCTGAGATTGATTTCTTGGTCTTGCTCCACCCGCTTGAGCATTTTGCGCAGATCGTCGCCCTGTTGCCAGGCGGTGACGCCGTGGCGGAATTTTCCCTTGCCCTCATCGAGTCGGAAAGCGGCACGGTCGTCCAAAAACTTGCCCGCCAATTCCTTGGCGTCCTCCTCCAAAGTTTCCGGGAGCAACAACAAAAAAGTGCGCTCGTCGAGGACACCCACGTCATCCGCCCAGCGCAGATTGTCCTTGATCGCCTGACCGACGGATTCCATTTGTTTCCGGCGTGCTTCCGCCTCGCCGTCCATTTCCAGGGTCAGACGGATCACGGAAAGGGGGTTATGATAACGGCGGCTGCGGCTGATCTGCCGGTCCAATTCCTGGAGGATCGCACGCCGGTTTTTAAGGCGGGTGACCGGATCGATGGTTTCTATGGTTTGCAGGCGCCGGTGCAGCGCTTCGGCGGCTTCCTGGAGCTCGAGGTGTTCGGTCACGTCCTGATAGTAGACGACTTCCCCGCTCTGATAAGGTTCGATCCGATGGGATCGAAGTCGGCGAGGACCGTCGGAGCCGGGGAGGGTTACCAACGCGTTTCGCTCCTGACCGAGGGCGGTTTCCGGCAGCCGCCGGCCGATGAAGTCGGATTTGGCTTGTCCGGTCAGCGCCGCCAGGGTCTCGTTGATCCAAGCGATGCGTCCTTGCCGAAGAATCAGCACCCCCCACGGGGCTTGGTCCAGCGCCACCGAGAGGTCGTCTAAGGTTGCGATCATGATCAAATCCCCTGAACCGATGCGATATCAGTGAAAGTATGGCACAAATGTACAAATATTGGTCATTTGGTTTCCGCGCCATGCGTTTTCGATGGTCGGAGCAGGGCGCGGCCTTCCTCGATCGCTTTTTTGACCTGCCCGGGGGCGGTGCCGCCGTGGTGGGCGCGGGAAGCGACCGAGCCTTCCAAGGTCAGAATCCGATAGACGTCCGCCTCGATTTTATCCGACAGGGTTTGGAGTCGGTCCAAGGGCAGATCGGCCAAGTCGCAGCCTTGCTGCAGGGCCAGGCGGACCGCTTGACCGACGATTTCGTGGGCATCGCGAAAGGGGACCCCGCGGCGGACCAGGTAATCGGCCAGATCGGTGGCGGTGGCGAACCCCTGGCTCGCCGCTTGCCGCATCCGGTCGGGCTTGGCTTGAATATGGGGGACCATGTCGGCGAAGGCGCGCAGGCTGTTTAACAGGGTGTCCACCGTGTCGAACAGGGGTTCCTTGTCCTCCTGGTTGTCCTTGTTGTAGGCCAGGGGTTGGGCTTTCATCAAGGTCAAAAGCCCCATCAGGTGGCCGTTGACGCGGCCGGTTTTGCCGCGCACCAGTTCCGGGACGTCCGGATTTTTCTTCTGGGGCATGATCGACGAGCCGGTGCAGAAGGCGTCCGGCAGCTCCAGGAAATCGAACTGGGCCGAGGTCCACAGCACCAATTCCTCGGAGAAGCGCGACAGGTGCGTCATGATCAACGCCGCGCAGGCGCAAAATTCAATCGCGAAATCCCGATCCGAGACCGCATCGAGGGAATTGGAAGCGGGACGCTCGAATCCCAAAAGTTCGGCGGTGTAAGCCCGGTCGATGGGAAAGGAAGTGCCGGCCATCGCCGCGGCTCCCAGGGGCATGACGTTGACCCGGCGGCGACAGTCGAGCAGTCGCTCGCGGTCGCGCTGGAGCATTTCGAACCAGGCCATGAGGTGATGGCCGAAGGTAATCGGCTGGGCCACCTGAAGATGAGTGAAACCGGGCATGATGGTGTCGGCTTCGCGTTCGGCCAAGTCTAATAAAGCATTCTGAAGCCGACCGAGCTCGCCCAGAAGCCGGCCGATTTCATCGCGCAGCCACAAGCGAATGTCGGTAGCCACCTGGTCGTTGCGGGATCGCCCGGTGTGAAGTTTCTTGCCGGCCTCGCCGACGAGCCGGGTCAGGCGGGCCTCGATGTTCATGTGGACGTCTTCCAGGGTCACCGACCAGCTGAATTCCTCCCGCTGGATCTCTGCCAGAATCTGCTCCAGGCCGGATACGATCGCATCCCGTTCGGCCTGGGTGAGGACGCCGATCTTTTGGAGCATTCGGGCATGGGCGATGGAGCCTTGGATATCGTAGGGGGCCAGGCGCTTGTCGAAGTCCACCGAAGCGGTGAATTCTTCGACGAATCGGTCGGTGGGTTGCTCGAAACGACCGCCCCAGGGTTTTTCTGCTCCGCAGCTCTTCGAGTCGTTTTCTGTCATATCGATGGGTGGTGAAAGGATCAGAGGAAATAACTTATTATAGCTTATGCTCTGTCCGGTGGGTGACGGAGAGAGGCATCGGTGCTTAATTTCCCATCTTTCGGGTCGGTTTAGACAAGATCTTGCGGGAACGTTTATACTCGCGGTCATCCGAATTGCCATGGGAACCCTATTCGTGAAACAAACCCACACCGACGTGCCGCTCCACAACGCCCGCGCCCTGATCGTCGATATGGACGGCGTGCTTTGGCGAGGCAGCGAGCCGATGCCCGGCATCCGGGAGTTCTTCCGGACGCTGCGGGGGGCGGGAATGCCGTTCATTCTGGCGACCAACAACGCCAGTTCCACCCCCCGCAATTACGTGGCCAAGCTTGCCCGGATGGGCGTGGAAGTGCGCGCGGAGGAAATTTTGACCTCCGGCATCGCCACCGCCCGCTATCTGGCCGAGCACCACGATCCGGGGGCGACCAAGGTCTGTGTCCTGGGCGAGGAGGGGCTTCGTCAACCCCTGGCGGAGGCGGGTTTCATCCTGACCGGATGGCACAAGGAAACCGACGACTGGCGCGCGGATATCGTGGTGGTGGGAAAAGACGAGACCCTGACCTGGGACAAACTCGCCACCGCCACCTTGAATCTCAACGCCGGCGCCCGCTTCATCGGCACCAACGCCGATACCACCCTGCCCATGGAGCTGGGGTTCACCCACGGCACCGGCGCCATTCTGGCGGCCTTGATCGCGGCCACCGGCCTCACCCCGAGCATCATCGGCAAACCGGAACCGATCATGTATCGCCAGGCCTTGGGCCGATTGGGCGTCGAACCCCATGCGGTGGTGGCCATCGGGGATCGGCTCGAAACCGATATCTTGGGCGCGGTCCGAGCCGGCATCCGCAGTTTATTGGTATTGACCGGGGTATCCACCGAGGCGGACCTGAAGCGGGCCGAGTACCGGCCGGACTGGGTATTGGCGGATATCGAGGCGGTCACGAAAGTGTTGCAGGGACGGATGGAATTGGATTGAATGGGCAGCTATCAGCTGCAAGGAGAAACCCGATGAAAAAATTCATCAACCATGTTGATTCCCTGCTCGACGAAAGCCTGCGCGGCTTTGCCAAGGCCCATGCGGACCTGGTGGAAGTCAACCCCGAACCCTGCTTCATCAAACGCAAGCAGCCCGGAAATGCCGGCAAGGTGGCGGTGATTTCCGGCGGCGGCTCCGGGCACGAGCCCTTGCATAGCGGTTACGTCGGCCGGGGGATGCTGGATGCCGCCTGTCCCGGCCAGATTTTCACCTCGCCCGGTCCGGATCAGATGCTCGCCGCCGCCCAGGCTGTGGAGAATGGCGGGGGCGTGCTGTTCATCGTCAAGAATTATGCCGGCGACGTGATGAATTTCGAGATGGCCGCCGAGATGCTCGAATGCCCCGTCGAAACGGTGTTGGTTCAGGACGATATTTCCTTGCCCAAGGAACACGACATCGGTCGACGCGGCGTGGCGGGAACCCTGATGGTGGAAAAGATCGTGGGTGCGGCGGCCGAGGAGGGGGCCGATCTGGCCGCCTTGAAAGCCCTGGGGGATCGGGTGGCCGAGCGGACCGCCACCTTCGGCGTGGCCTTGTCCGGTTGCAACGTGCCGGCCCTGGGCGGCCCCACCTTCACCTTGCCGGCGGACAAGGTCGAACTGGGGGTCGGCATCCACGGCGAGCACGGTCGCGAACTCATGGATTTCAGCAGCGCCACCGAAATCGTCAAGCGGATGGGCGAGGCGATCGAGGATGAACTCCCCTTGAGCAAGGGCCAGCCGGTGCTGCTTCACGTCAACGGCCTGGGCGCGACCACCTTGATGGAACTTTATCTGGTCTACGAGCTGGCCTACGATTTCTGGAAACAGCACGGCTTGGATATTCGCCGCTCCCTGGTGGGCAACTACACCACCGCCTTGGATATGGCCGGCTGCTCCATCAGCTTGACCCTGCTCGAGGACGAGCTGACCCGGCTGTGGGACGCGCCGGTCCACACGCCGGGATTGCGTTGGGGGTGTTAGGTCGTTTGGCCGGTTAGGGCGTCGGTGATGGCGCAGATCATCAGCTGACTGGTGCGGGCGCCGGCATCCACGATGCCACGGGTGCGTTCCCCCAAATAAGAAGCTCGGCCCTTGGTGGCGAGGAGGTCGCGGGTCGATTCCATGCCCGCCACCGCCGCTTGTTTGACCTTTTCCGCCGCGTCCGTCGAGGGTTCGCCTCCCTGCGCCCCGGCGGTCAGCGCATTGGCTACCGGCACCAAGGTATCCACCATGGTTTTTTCCCCCACCTCCGTCTTGCCGCGCTTTTGCACCGCCGCCACCGCTTCGTTGAACGCGCCGGCGAACGCTGCCAGCGTCAAGGGAGTAGGGGCGACCGGCCGGTCGCCCCTATAGGCTTTGGCCAGGGCGACGAACAGCGTCCCGTACAAGGAACCGGAAGCGCCGCCGACGCTGGACATCACCGTCATGCCGATTGTTTGAAAGGCATTGCTCCAATCGCTTATCTGCGTCAGTTCGTCGCTTTTGGCGGTCAGGGCTTTGAGGCCGCGCTGCAGGTTGGTGACGTGATCGCCGTCCCCGAGCGTCTGGTCGAGGGCGGTGACTTCCTCGGCGTGGGCGTCGATGGCCTCGGCGGCGGCTCGAATCAGATCCGGCAGAATGGCGGGCGTCAAAGGCATGGGGCACTCCTTGTCGTAGTTATTCTTCGGCCCCGAGCATAGCGCGGCCGGCGCGGAAGTGTCCAGCGGTCGCCGGCGTGCGTATATCCGGGGGCAGGTAGGTTTGGCAGCGATACATCAGGACGTATAGGGCGAGAAATCCGGCCAGGGAAACCGAACCGCCGGCAATGACCGGCAGGTTCATGGGAATCAATAGCAGCGTGCTGACCCCCTCCACGGCGATCAGCGCCAAAAGCACCCGGACGATGATCGTGCGATTCAAAAGAGAGCACAGCATCGCTCCCGCCGGCGCGCCCACCACCACGACCGGAATCGCCGCCAGCCAATAGGCTTTCACTTCCTGGGAAAGTCCGCCGAGAAAGGTCAGTTGGAACGCGAACCCTACCAGAGCATTGATCGCCATCAACACCACCGAGGTGGGGGTGGCCACTTTCTCGCAGACCCTGAACAAGAGGACGATCAGGGAAAATACGACGATATCGATGCCATTGCCCACCAGTCCGCTCATGACTCCGCCGAGAAAACCGGTCGTCAGGAGGATGCCTTTTTCCTTGTGCCCGAACACCGGAAGCTTCTGGTGGCGAGCGGGGAAATGCCGATTCAATGCCCATAGAACGAAGGCGAAACTGGCGACCATCACCGTAAAGATGATTTTGGTCACCGCCGGCGGCAACTGGGGGGCGATGAGGGCGCTGCCCATGGCGATTCCCCCCGCGCCCCCCGCGCTAGCCCAGCGGATGACGCGCCATTCCAGCCGAATTTTCATCGCCAGAATCACCAGCGCGGCGGCGGTCATTCCGACGCTTTGGATGGCCAGGGAAAACACCCTGGCGTCCACGGGGGAAACGCTCAATACCTTGGTCAGCACCGGAAAGGCGACCGCGCCGCCCCCTTCGCTGGTGGCGCCGGCGATGAAGGAGCCGAACACCATGGTGAGGGCGATTTGCCAATGTTCCAGCAAATTCGCGAAAAGGGGGGCGCCGCCTCCCAAGCGGTACCAGCCGATCCATACGCTTGCGGCCACCACCAGGCTGAAGGCGAAGGATTTCAGAGACGCCATGACTGAGAGCGCGATGCCGCCGGCCTCCGCTAAGGGTTACGGCATCAATATTGATCGCAGACGTGGCGCTGCTTCATTTCCTCGGGGGTAGGGAAGTCGAATTTTGGCATCATGTTCGCCATCGTGGCGCTGCATTGGCGCATCTTTTTCATCTCCGCGTTGCTTTCGACCGAACGGCCGAATTCCAGGGCGCGATCTTGCGCCTGTTCCCGCCGGCCGGCCCGGCACAGGGTCTTGATTTCCCGCTCCACGGCCCGGGCCTCGTCGGCAAACCGATCCAGAGCGGCTTGGTCGATCTCGGCCATGCAAGCCTGCATCTTCTGCGCCTGCTGCATCATCTGCTGCATGTCGGCTTGGCTCATGCCCGGTTGCGCATAAATCCCGACGGGAAAACAGAGGAGCAAGAAAGAAATGAGTTTTTTCATGGGTTTGTTTTCCTTGTTTGAAAGTTTCGGCATTTGCTTCATTCCGCAACCTCATGCCAAGCTTCGGCGCGCCGTTCGGCTATCAGCTCGTCCACCATGCTAATCCCTTTGGGAATTTGAGAAAACATCTTCCACAGTCGATTCTCGATGGTCTCGCGCCGCTCGAACATGAAGCTGTCGCCTACCTTGCGAACCATCAATCGGTCACCCGGTTTCAGGTTCAATGCCCGAAGCAAGTGTGTCGGGACTACCACCCTTCCCTCGATGTCTATATGGACTTCGCTGCGTGATTCGTCGGTCGTCATGTTTTAATTCGTGCCCGATGGTTTGGAAGCCAGCCTATCAGCTGATTCGTTACCGGGAAAGGACGAGGTTGTTTCTCTCAACTGACGGAGAAACTCCGTCTCCCGGTGACTGGTCAATAGCAGCTTTTCGGTGGAACGGGTCATGGCTACGTAGAGGAGCTTGGCTTCCGCGATGGGGTCGGCTCCCTCCGCAGGCATAAAGCCGATGCCGGAGATGGCGACGACGGGAAACTCCAGCCCCTTGCTGCTGTGCATCGTCATCAGCTTGACGCTGTCGGTGGCCGTTTTGAATTGCTTTTTGGCCTTGCCGTTTCCCAGCCAATGGCAGGGAACGCCTTCCGCCTGAAAAGCTTGCTGCAATTTTTCACCCATCCAATGACTGCGGTAGGTCACGCACATATCCTGCCAGGGTATATTTTGTTCGGCGCGCAATTTATGCAGGATTCGGGCGATATAGTGCGCTTCCTGAGCGTAATTTTTAAAGGTTTTGATGACCGGAGGCGGTCCGTGGCGCCCCGCCGATTGCGGTTCCACCACGGGAACGTGATCCTCGTCCGGCTCGTCGGGGCTGAAGTAGCGACTGGCGAAGCGATAGGCGAAATCGAGGATCTCCTCGGTATTCCGGTAGTTGAGTTTGAGGATGGTGGTTCGGCCCCGCGCTTGAACGCCCACGCTGGAGAGGCTGAAGTCGAGGGTGTTTTTCTTGCTGTAGATGGATTGGGCGTCGTCGTACAGCAGCAGGAGGGAGTTCGTCCCCGGATCGACCATGCCGACCACCAATTTCAACCATTCCGGATCGAAGTCGTGTCCCTCGTCGATCATCACCGCGCCGTATTGGGCCTGGGGAATCTTGCCTTGCTCGACGGCGGCGATCACCCGTTCCACCAGTTGCTCCAAGTAGCCCGGTCCTGAGGCGGGGCGATCGATGCGATAGGTGCGCAGCTGTTCGCCGCACCAATCGTGAAAATGATAGACATTGACCCTGTCGTCGATTCCCCGCTCCGCCATCATTTCGCGCAGCCTGGCGGCCAAAGTGATGTTGTAGCAGAGTACCAGAATCGGCTTGTTCAATAGCTTGGCCAGGTAGAGGCAGCGATAGCCCAGGATCAGCGTCTTGCCCGAGCCGGCCACACCGTGGATGACCCGGTGGCCTTCCCCCAAGCTGCGGGCCAGCTGCTCCTGCTGCAGATCCATGACTTTGACGATAACCGGCACCAACGCGTCGAGGGGTTTTTCTTCGGCTTCAGGGGCAAACAGATCGTCCTGCTCGGCCGACCGGATGCGCACCTCGGGATACAGGTGCCAGCGGATGCGGTCGATTTGCGGCAGGGTCAAGGACCGGGGAAACTGAACGTTGAACATGTTCCACAGGCGCTCCTGGAAAGCCTCCGGATCCATGTTTTCCACCATGTCATCCTTGCAGAGGGTGTAATGCTCCGGCAGCACCTCGCCCAAGTCGGTGGAATCGAATTGCTTGCGGGTGATTTGGGTCAGCACCACGCCGTAGCCATAGGGAAAAACCAAGCGGCCTTGATAACGGCCCGATTGGGTCACCAGTTGCGGGTCTTTCTCCAATTGTTTGAGCAGTTGGTAGGTGCATTGGCGGGCCTGCTCCAGCGGGTTGCTGACGGTTTTAAGCCCTTGAGCCGTCATCAGCGTGACGGCGGCTTTGTCGATCTTCCGGATCGTATCCAACTTCCAGTCCTTGACCTCCAGCAGCAACAGTCCGCGCAAGGGATGGAGAATAATGAAATCGGTGTAACGCTGCCGTTTACCCACCGGCAATTCGTACCAACAGAGGTAGTCGTCTTCCAGCAGGGATTCCAAGCGCCGGGCGAAGCGCCTTTCTCCCGCCTGCATGCGGCTTACGCAACTATTGAGTGAGGGAATCAATTTGGCCATGGAATTGTGTTTCCACAAACACCTTGGTCGTTCTTCTGTCAAATTCTAGTTTAGCGCGACCCGGGGCATGGGTTCATCCGCTAATTCCGTCTCAATCCCATCGTGGTAGCGGAGCGAGGGCGGATTCGCCATCGATTCAGCAGAGCATTTATTCCGGGTGGGGTTATAATGAATTTTTATAATTAGCTGGCCGGTCCTCGTCCGGTTGGCTTACTGTGATCCAATCAGCAACAAGGAGCAGCATGAGTCGTTTGCCTAAATGCCCGAAATGCGGTTCGGAATATGTCTATGAAGACGGTACCACCTATGTGTGTCCGGAATGCGCCCATGAATGGGCGATCGATGCGGCGGCGGAAAGCGAAGAGCAAGCGGGCGGGGTGCGTGACGCCCATGGAAATTGGCTTCAGGACGGCGACACCGTCACGGTCATCAAGGATTTGAAGGTCAAAGGTTCTTCGTCGGTGGTGAAAGTGGGGACCAAGGTCAAAGGTATCCGGCTCGTCGAAGGCGACCATGACATCGACTGCAAAATTCCCGGAATCGGGAAAATGAGTCTGAAATCGGAGTTCGTGAAGAAAGCCTGATGGGGCGCACATTCGCGGATTGCGCCGGATACTCGAATTCCATCGCCAGCGGGGAGTACTTCAATGGATCCATTCATGCAAGCTGCGATCGAAGAGGCGGAACAGGGTTTTGAAGAGGGCGGAATCCCCATCGGCTCCGTTTTGGTTTATCGGAACAAGATGATCGGGCGTGGGCACAATCGGCGCGTCCAGAAGGGCAGCACGGTGCTACACGCCGAAATGGACGCGCTGGAAAACGCGGGACGACAACCGGCGAGGGTGTATCGGGAGTGCACCCTGTACACGACCTTGTCGCCTTGCTCCATGTGCACGGGGGCGATCCTGCTTTACGGCATTCCCAAAGTCGTCATCGGAGAGAACGCCACCTTTCTGGGAGACGAGGAGTTGCTGCGCTCGAGGGGCGTCCAGGTCGAAGTGCGGCAGGAGGCGCAATGCATCGACTTGATGTCCCGGTTTATTCAGGTTTCTCCGGAATTATGGAAGGAGGATATCGGCTCCGAATAGCATTGCTTATCATCTTATTGCTCCCGACTTCCTTCTTCCTCCAGAAAATACCATTGTTCGACCTGGAGCGGCGCGCGCCGGCTCGTGGTGCTTTCCGGGCCATAGTGCCGGGCCAGATAATCCAAAATGGCTTTTTCCGTTGCCTGATCCAATGGTTCCAGCCCTTGGGACTGCATGCTTTCGATGGTTTCCCGCCAGTTCTCCCGGCTGGCGCGTTGTTGAATGATGATGCGTTCCGAATGGCAGCGGATGCAATGCCGTTGGACGAGATCGGAGCCTTTGCCGGGGGCCAGTCCCCTTTCGGCCGAGGCCGATTCGATCGAAGCAAAACCGCTGGCAAGCAGCAAGCTCAGGGCGAGAAGCGAGCGAAAACGGGGATGAGTGTGCATTGTCATAAACCGGGTGGATTTAGAGGACCTTTACCGCAATTCGGTGGCAGGCGTTGTTGAGGTAGCCCTTGGGATTCCAACCGGGGACCACCATGGGTTGGGCGTTCCCTTCGCTGTCGGTGGCCCGCGCCCAGACTTCGTAATAGCCGGGGCCGGGAAAGTCGACGCGGGTTTGCCAATGCTGCCAGGCCAGCCGGTTCTTCGGCGCTTCAAGATTGCAAGGGCGCCAATGGACGCCGAAATCGAGGGAGATCTCGACCTTTTCCACCTTGAGGTCGCCGGCCCAGGCGTGGCCTCGCACGGGCAAGGACTGTCCCTGTTTCAGCATGGCGCCGGTTCGGGGATAGGTGATCAGCGATTTCACCGGCATGGATTCGATGATGCACATATCCTCGTCGGCCACTTTGGCGCCCGGTGCCACCGGCTGGCAGGGAACCCGATAGGATTTGCCGCCCATTTTGGCGCCGTCGTGGATTTTATTTCGGATCACGATTTTGCTCAGCCATTTGCCGCTGGTGGAGGCCGGCCAGCCGCCGCAGACCAGCCGCAAGGGATGGCCGTGGAGGGCGGGGATATCCTCTCCGTTCATGGCCCAGGCGATCAGGGTCTCGTCTTCCAGCGCCTTGGACATGGGCACGCCGCGGGAAATGGGATTTCTGGACGGATCGCCGCTGAGGTGATGGTCTTTTCCGTAATAGCCGATGTAGACTGCGTCGTCTTCGATCCCGGCCGCTTCCAGCACGTCGCGCAGCCGCACCCCGGTCCATTCGGGGCAGCCTATCGCGCCGGTGGTCCATTGGTTGCCGCCCACCGGTGGGTTGAATTCACTGCGGCCGTTGCCGCCGCATTCGATGACCAGTTGATAGGTATGATGCTGAAACTTTCGTTTTAAATCGGCGATCGAAAATTCCACCGATTGCCGCGCCGATTCACCGTCGATGACCAGGCGCCATTGCTCCAGGTCCACGCTGCTCGGCGGGATGCCGTTGTTGCGGACGAACAGTTTATCGGCGGGGGTGACGGCATCGTCGAGCAGATGGGGCGGGGTTTCGGCGTTGATCGGACGGTCGTTGAGAACGATCAAATCGGGATGTTTGCCGGGGATCTTGAAGGGATCGGTACGGTCGGCGAGCGCGGCCGGAATCAGTCCAGAAGGCATGAACTTCGCGAAGGGAATGGAGGCGCCCAGCGCGCTCCCCATGGCCAGCAAAGCGCTTTTTCGGAGAAACCCGCGGCGGCTGACCGGATCGGATTCCCTGCCCCAAAGCAGGCGGTCGGCGCGCTGCGGGTCTTCGGCGTAGAGGGCGTGGATGCCTCGTTCGGTGCGACGTGCTTTGCTCATGGGCGTCTCCTCCTTATTTGTCAGAGACAGTCTAGACGTTAGACGGCAGTGTACCGAAGGTTGCCGGGCGATTCCAACCGAATAAAAAAAGGCCGGCATCATGCCGGCCAAGTTAGCGCGGTATGGGCTAGCTATCAACGGGTTTGAAACGACAGGTTGATTTGATAAATGGTCGTGGTGCCGCTCACTTCGTTGCCGACCACCAGCAGCGGGCGCCGGTTGGGGCTGGCATACCAGGGAATGAAATGCAGCCCTTCGGGGCCGAGATCGCCGGCATTGGGAGCGTCGGCGAGACTTAAAAAGTCGCGGTGATTGAGGTAATCCTGGAACCGGGCGTTTTCCGGGTCGGTAATGTCGTAAACCATGATGCCGCCCACCCGCTCCAGGCCGACGAAGGCATAGGTGCGGCCGAGAATTTTGCCGATGGTGACGCCCTCCGGCTCCGGCCCCTTGTCGTCGCTGCGCGAGTCGAACGAGTCGTTGTCGTCATTGTTGCTGTTGAAAGAATCGGGCAGGCGATCGGCGATGATCCGTTCGAAATCGGCGCCGCTGTCATACACGAGATGCCCTTGGCTGTCCCAGATCGAGAAGGAGCGGGCGCCATAGGCATATATTTCGTCGATGTCACCGTCGCCGTCGGTATCGCCCAGGGTCGTGGTGGTCTTCAGCCGGCCGAGGTTCTCCTCCTTTTGCAGCTCGGCCGCATCGGGAAATGCGCCAGCGTCGAGATTCAGATCCTCGACGCGCGTCTCTTCGCTGAAGCCATCATAGTCGCGGGCGTCCCCCTCGTTGGCGGTGACCAGATAGGTGCGGCCGCGGCTTTGATAGCTGGCGATGGCGTCGGGCAGATACAAACCACGTACCGGCCAGTTGGCGATGTGGATGCCGTCGTCTTCGTTGCTGGCGTCCAGTTCATTGCCGGGCAAACTGTGGTCCTTGGTGCCCAGCGGCATAATGTCGGTGACTTCGGCGTTTTTGATGTCCACCACCGCCACGGCGTTGTTTTCCTGCAGCGTCACCCAAGCCGTGCGCGAATTGCGGGAAACGGTGATGTACTCGGGTTCCAGGTCCTGAGCCGCGCTCGCGCCGGGGCCGAAGACACGAACCCCGGCGGCGGTCAGGAAGGCTTTATCGAAGGCATCGAATCCGGCGGTTTGAACGGTCGCCCGGTGGACGCCTCGAGTGATATCGATGATGCTCACCGAGCCTTCGGGATCGATCGTGTAATCATCATTGGGCTCGCCTTCATTGGCCACCAAAACATGCCGCCCGTTGGGCGTGAAGGTAACCATGTCGGGGAGAGCGCCGACTTCGACGACATTCAATAATTCGAGATTGCCGGCGCGATAAAAGGCGACGAACCCATTGGCTTGTTTGTCGTTGTTTTCGATGGCGACCGCCACCAAGTCACCTTTAACCGCGACGCTGTTGGCGGACGCGCCGATGTCCTTGGCGTCGATCGCGCCGATCTTGAGGGGATTGGCCGGATCGCGCATGTCCAATACGTCTACGGTGGCATCGTTGGCGTTGACCACGAACAATCGTTGTCTGCGCGGGTCGTGGGCGACGATCTCGGCGGCGCCCTCGTCGAAGATTCCGGAAGCATAGGTGCCCAGAACCTCCAGACTGACGGAACGTTCCAAAGGCCTCGGATGATCGGGCTGGGCGAAAGGGGCGGTGGCCGAAGAGAACAAAATCCCGGCCAGGGCGAGCTTGATGGCTTTCACGGTAGACTCCCTAAATTGGCTGATTGTTATCGATGGGCGAGCAATGCCCGCAGCCAGTCAGCATAAATAGGGAATCTTGCAGACGTATTACGAATTGGAGGTTAGTCGGTTTTTGGGCGGGAGCGGTTCGGCACAATCAGATAGCTTTTCGCCAAGCGCTGAAACACTTGGATTTGCGCTTGGATCCAAGCGGCATCGCGACTCAGTTCCTCAGCCATCACCCGAGCTACCATAGGAGCGGCCTCTGCGCTGGCCCGGGCGTCGAGCAGCAGGGCGCGCGTGCGGCGGGCGAGGACGTCCTCGACGGTGCGGGCCATTTCTAAGCGTACCGCCCAGCGGACTTCCGCAAGTCGATAGGGGAGGTGGGGATGGAGCAAGGTTTCCTTATCGGGCGTCTCGATCAATTGCCGTATGGCATCGGCGTCCGCCCCATACTCGCGCCGATGCCCTTCGGGCAAAGGCCGGTCCGTCCAGCCGTGCAGGCGCAGTTTCTCGGTGACGCAATGGGCCGGCGGCAGCGGTCCCAGTTCAATCAAACGATCCACCGTGTCCCGGGCCATTTTGCGATAGGTGGTCCATTTGCCGCCGGCGATGGTCACCAGGCCCGAGGGGGACGCCAGCAGGGTGTGATCGCGCGACAAGGCGGCGGTGCTTGTGTTTCCGTCCGCCTTGACCAGCGGACGCAGGCCGGCGAAGGTGCTCAATACGTCCGATTCGGTGGGCGGATTCGTGAGGTAGCGCCGGGCGTGGGTCAGCAAATACTCCCATTCTTGCCGGGAAGAGGGCGGTTCCAGGGAAGGTCGCTTTACGGGCACGTCGGTGGTGCCCACCACCACCCGGTCTTGCCAGGGAATGGCGAAGAGGACGCGACCATCGTCGGTGCGCGGGATCAATAGGGCGTTTTCACCGGGCAGAAACCGCTTCGGCAATACCAGATGCACCCCTCGGCTGGGGGCGATCATCGGACGAGCTCGGGGATCGTCCAAGCGGCGCACCGTATCGGAGAATACGCCGGTGGCGTTGACCACGGTCTTGGCCGGGATGGCGAACGTCTCCCCCGTTTCCTCGTCCACGGCATCCACCCCCTTGATCCGGCCGTTGGCTTTGCGAAGGCCCGTCACCCTCGTGTAATTCGCCACCGCCGCACCGCGATCGGCCGCGGTGCGCGCCAGCGTCACCGCCAGGCGCGCGTCGTCGAACTGGGCGTCGAAATACAGCACGCCGCCGCGCAAGTGGGAGGATTGCAGCGTGGGCAGGTAATCGAGCGTCTCCGACCTCGACAACCGACCCGACGGAGCGATATTGCGTCGACCCGCCAGCAGATCGTAGAGCTTGAGTCCCGCCGCGTAATACGCTTGTTGCCACCAACGGTAAGCGGGCATCACGAAGCCGAGCGGCGTCACCAGGTGAGGGGCATTGGCCAGCAACACGGCGCGCTCGTGCAACGACTCGCGGACCAGTTGGAGATCGCCCTGGCGCAGATAGCGCACGCCGCCGTGGATCAGCTTGGTACTGCGGCTGGACGTGCCCTTGGCGAAATCGTGTTGCTCCAAAAGAGCGGTGCGATAGCCTCTTGAAGCCGCATCCACCGCCACCCCCAATCCGGTGGCGCCGCCGCCGATCACCACCACGTCCCAGGGGGCGGTTTCGCTGCGCAGTCGCTCCAAAGTGGCCGATCGATTCATGATCTTCTTCTATTTTCCTGTTTAACGCCTTTCCAATTGCTAAGTGTCGGTCCAAGCCTTGGCGCGCTGCAGCGCCTTGTTCCATCCCGCCCTTAATTCGGCGACTCGTTCGCTGTCCAATCGAGGCATGAAAACACGCTCTTGTTCCCAATGAGCGGCGATTTCCCGGGTGTCCTTCCAATAGTTCACCGCGAGACCGGCCAGATAGGCCGCTCCCAGCGCGGTGGTTTCCAGTAGCCGGGGGCGCACCACCGGCACCCCCAAAAGATCGGCTTGAAGCTGCATGAGCAGATCGTTTCGCGCCGCGCCGCCGTCCACCCGCAGTTCGGACAGCCCCAGGCCGGCATCGGCCTCCATGGCTCGGATCACATCGACCGATTGATGGGCGATGCTCTCCAGCGCCGCCCGGGCGATGTGGGCGGCACCGGTGCCGCGCGAGATCCCCACCAGCGCCCCCCGGGCATAGGGGTCCCAGTGCGGCGCGCCCAAACCGGCGAAGGCCGGCACCAGGTAGACCCCGCCGCTGTCTGCCACCCGGTCGGCCAGGCTTTCCACGTCCTCCGAACGGCGGATGAAACCCAGTTGATCGCGCAGCCAATGCACTACCGCCCCGGCGATAAACACGCTGCCTTCCAGGGCGTAGTCGGTGCGGTCCCCGATTTTCCAGGCCACCGTGGTCAGAAGATTTTGCTTGGAAACCACCGGCCGGTCGCCGGTGTGGAGCAGTACGAAGCAGCCCGTGCCGTAGGTGTTCTTGGCCAGGCCCGGTTCGGTGCAAATTTGTCCGAACAGGGCCGCCTGCTGGTCGCCGGCGATCCCGGCGATGGGCAGGGAGCGGGAGAATATTTCCCTGGAGGTTTCGGCATACACCTCGCTGCTGGCGCGCACTTCGGGCAACAACTCCCGGGGAACCTCCAATAGACGGAGCAATTCCTCGTCCCAATCGCCCGTGTGGATGTTGTAGAGCAAGGTTCGGCTGGCGTTGGTCACGTCGGTGCAGTGGCTGCGGCCCTGGGTGAATTTCCAAACCAGCCAGCTGTCCACCGTGCCGAAGGCCAGCTCGCCGGCCTCGGCCCGCCGACGGGCGCCGGGCACATGATCCAGCAGCCATCTGATTTTGCTGCCGGCAAAGTAAGGGTCCAGTATCAGCCCCGTCTTGCGCTGGAACACGGGTTCGACCCCGTCCTTGCGGAGCCGGTCGCACAATCCGGCAGTACGCCGGTCCTGCCAGACGATGGCGTTGTGGATGGGTTCGCCAGTCGCTCGATCCCAAATCAGTGTGGTTTCCCGCTGGTTGGCGATGCCCACGGCGGCGATGTCTTCGGCGCGGAGTCCGGCCTTTGCCAGCGCCTCCCGGGCCACCTGGCGTTGCGAGGACCAAATCTCCTCGGGATCGTGCTCCACCCAGCCCGAGCGAGGAAAGTATTGCGGAAACTCCTTTTGCGCCAGCGCGCGAATCCCGCCGCCCCGGTCGCAGACGATGGCCCGGGAACTGGTGGTGCCTTGATCCAATGCCAGGATGTAGCGCATGGGGATTCCTCTTCCAATCTTCACGGCCGGACCGGATGGCACCATCATACCGGCAAAGAAAACCGTGGTCTGTCTTCTTTTCCCTTCGAAAGGACCAAACAGTCTTGCCACGAAGATCAGCTTTGGAATACTGTTTACCCGACGATAGGTTGGAAAACGCAGTTGAATTTTCCATTCATTATTTATCCGAAAGCGGAAATGCGATTATGACGGCTTCGGAGGAAGAGGCTCCTCTCAACAGCGTGCTCGACGAGATCAAGCGCAGCGGCGGTGAAGACACGGTCTCGCTCGGCGAAGTGCTGGATGCCTTCCAGCACCGCTCGCTGGGCGTGCTGCTGACCACCTTCGGTGTGCTGGCCGCGGTGCCGGTGATCGGCGGCATCCCCGGTGCGCCGGCGGTGCTCGCGGCGCTGATTGTGATCTCCGTGGTCCAGTCGCTCGTGGGCAAGGGCTCGCTCTGGATGCCGCGCTTTCTGCGGAACCGGAAGATCGGCCGTGACAAGCTGGAGCGTGGCATCGAGGCGGCCCGACCCTGGCTCGGGCGGATCGATACCGTTGTCAACCGGCGCCTGACCCTGCTTTCGGCCGGTTGGACCAACCGGCTGATTATCTCGCTCGCCGCGGCGCTGCTGGCTCTGAGCTTCTTCCCCTTGGGCTTCATCCCCTATGGCACCACGGCTCCGTCGCTCGGCATCGTCATGCTCGGTTTGGGCTTGATGGCACGCGACGGGTTGCTCGTGCTGGTCGGCTACACCCTTGCCGGCGTCACAGTCTATATCCTGCTGACCGCCCTCTAGCAGCCGCTCGCCTCTAGGAATTCGTCGTCACAGGCCATCACCGCCACCGCCCGAAATTCCAAGCCCTTTGCCAGATGCCTAGTGCCGATGGATAGTTTACCCGTTCCCGCGGAACCGGAAACCCGCGCCGGTCCGTTAAAATCTTTTTCGACCAACGCCTGCTGGGCCGGGTGCAGGAAGACCGTCCACTTTTCCCACGGATAGTCGAGCGCACGCGCCAACTCGTCGGCGTCCGTCATCAAGCGGAAGCGTCGCTGTGCATCCGGGTGGTCGAACGGATCGACGCCGGTGGATGCTGCCGCGGGCATCCGAGGCTGTCCGCCGGTGGCCAATTCGAGCAAGGCTTCGGCCGCCTCGGACGGCAGGTGGTCGGCCAACTGAAGCAGGCGGTCTTCATCGGCCTTGCGCACATCGTCCACCCATTCCATCGGAACGCCGTAGCCGAGCAGCGCCTCTTCGGCCACGCCCTCGAACAAGCGCGGCTTGGTCGGCGCGGATTGCTCGCCGGGAACATAGCTCGGCACGGTGATCTCCTGGACGGTTTCGCGTATCTCCACAATCTGCGCGGCGATCCGGAAATTCATCTTTGAATCCCTCTATGAAAACGCTAACGCCAAGGACCCGGCGCTTTCCATATCTTCAGGAATTGTTCTTTATTGGTAAGGCTACCAGCCACCGGACCCAAAAAATCCCGTATGGACGTCACGACTTCAGCAAACTCTTGCGGTACATTCTGCAAGCGGTTCTTGCGTACAAAACCTCGCCACTGGCTTTGCTTCGTCGCGTCATTGGACAGGGCATCGGTCAACGCGGCGATGTTCGGGCCGGACTCCTGCGTCACAGCAGCGCTTCCAGATACGGGCGCATGACTTTTTCCACCCGGCATATGCACGCATACGCCATGAGTTTGTCGAGCTGAATGCGACGGCGGTTGACATAAAGCTTCAGTGCCTCGATCGCCGTATCAAGCCCAATCTTGTTGCGGTACTTGAAGCAATCGGCCAGGGTCTTTTCCACACTGTAGATGCGCACTTGCGTGCCATCCACTTCGTGCACCTCAATACCCTCGGAGAAGGCTTTGCCGGTAAACCAGAAAACCCGTACCGGCGGCGCATCCAACCGCGGTGGTTCCGCACCGCGTGGCACAGCTAGATAAATCTCATGGGGAATTTGCGTGGTGAGTTCGTGGTACGCCAGCGCCGAGATCAGGCAAATCACGCCATTGGGTACCCTCAGCGCCACTGTCGCCAGATCGGGATTGCTGAGCGGCGGCAGCTCAGCCAGCCGGTACAGTCCCCGGCTCAGGCATTCCAGCACGCCACTATCTCGCATTGCGTATAGCGTGCGCGGATGAATGCCCAGCCGGATCGCCTCGCTCGTACGGAGGACGCCGCCATGGTGGTGAAACGCCTGTTTTGCCGACTCCAAGGCCTTATTTTTGCCGGATTGCTGCGCATTCATGCCATACCTGTAGGATAGGATTGTCAACGTTAACTAATATATGATGGTAATTCTATCCAAACCTCTATGTGGGAACAACAAGGGTGAGAGCACTGATGTAGACATAGGCTATAAGTAAGCGATCAGCAAACCCCATCTAAAATTTACCCTCCGTTTGCGCTACGCTCTCGTTTTTTCCAATCAAGAGGTAGCCATGCCCCCCACCGAGAAAGAGCAATTCTGGCAAAAACACTTTGACGCCTGGCGGGTGAGCGGCCTGTCGCAGCGGAGTATTGCAAGCAGCACGGCCTCAAGTTCAGCCATTTCGCCTACTGGCGCACCCGCAACAACAAGCAGCGGCGCAAGCTCGTGCCCCTGTGGGTGCCGCCGGCATCTGCGCCTGACCGGCTTGTCCTCGATCTGCCTTACGGTATCCGCCTGGAGCTGCCCGCGCAAGCGCTGGGAGAGGTACTGCCCACGGTGTTGCGTTCGCTCCGGGAGGCATCGTAATGCTGCGTCCCTCACCAAGCGTCCAGACTTATTTTTACATGGAGCCGGTGGACATGCGCAAGTCCATCGACGGGCTGGCGGCGCTGGTGGAAAACGAACTCGAACTTTCACCGATGAGGGAAGCTGTGTTCGTGTTCTGCAACCGGGGCCGCGACAAAATCAAACTGCTGTACTGGGAGCGCAACGGCTTCGTGGTCTGGTACAAACGCCTGGAGAAACAGCGCTTCCGCTGGCCACGCCACGCTGCGTTCAACTATGAGGTGCGCGACGGTCGTGAGTTGAACTATCTGCTCGATGGCTTCGACATCTGGCATCAATCACCGCATCAAACCCTCCATTTCAACTCGGTAAGCTGAGCCGATTTCGGTATAATCATGCGCCATGACGGCGCTGCCTACCCCATCCCTGCCTGACGATATCGACGCGTTGAAGGCGCTGCTTCTCGAGAAGGAGCAGCGCATCCACCTGCTCGAAGAGCAGCTTCGCCTGCTCAAGCACCAGCGTTTTGGCCACCGCAGCGAGAAGAGCGACCGGCAAGGCGAGTTGTTCAACGAAGCGGAAATCGATGAGGCGGCTGATGCCGCCTCGGCCGAGGCGCCCCCGAGCCCCTTACCTACTCGCCCAAGAAGCCGGGCGCAAGCCGCTGCCGGCCGAGCTGCCGCGGGTGCGCATCGAGCACGATATGAGTGAAGCCGAGAAAGTTTGTGACTGCGGCGGTCCGCTCAGTCCCATCGGCGAGGATATCAGCGAACAGCTCGAGATCGTCCCGGCCAAAATTCGGGTGCGTCCGCCGCGATCACGAACGCCGTGTTCTGCAGGAACAGGAAGCGTCGAATAGCCTCTAAAGTCGATATTGTCGTCGGCGGTAGACAACGGTCGAGATCATCAATCAGGACGACGAGTGTCACACCCATTTCCGCGAGTGCCTGCTCGAAATCTTCCCTGATAGCATGGATTTCACGAGGCGGAGACCGCTCGGGCTTGGCATTGAGGAGGCCGGTTAACGACTCCCCAAGATTAGTTGCGCCGTCTTCCAGGGTCGAGACATCTGCTTCGGTTGCCTGGTCTGAAATGACTTCCTTGCCCGCCCGGTAAACCTCACCAAAGACGCCCGTGGGCGGTAGCCCAAGCGCCAGAGCAAGCGCTGACCCGGCACCAAGCTTTGCCGCTCTGAGCCAATTGACGCGTTTAAGGAGACTCTGGGCTTTATCGATGCCGGTTTGGCGTGCCTTTGTCCGCGATGACTTCGAGCAGCGCAGCTCGCGCGTCATCGTATCCTTGGTAAAGCCACGCATTGAACTCAACAAACACAAATGCCGATGAGCGCCCTTCGGCCCTCTGTTCAAGAGAGCGCCGAACAAGCTTGATCATCGAAGATTTTCCACTTCCCCAAGCACCGGATACGCCTATTGAGGTCGGTCGTCCGTTCGCCTGGACAACGATTTCCGCGACCGTATCTGCGACACCGGAAAAATTCAGGAAATCCTGTTCTGTCTCATTGTCAGGCCACATATCTTTAATTCCCTATTGTTATCTATTCCTGCACACAAAGCGGCCACAAAAACCTACATGTAGTAGCTGTAACGAATCTGCGGCGTATCAGCTTCGGTCAAATACTTCATGATTTCTCCGACCTTGCGAGAACACCCAAGCGTAACAGGATATTTGCCGTCGAACTGGGTGTTGTTCCAATTCATCTTCGTAAGACCAAGAATTTCTTTCGCGATGAACGCAGGCGATTCTTCGGACTGGACAATGCGCAGCTCAATCGGCTGGGGAATATAAAGCCCAGGGTAAGTTTGGTAATACCACACTGAGCCCCGCGTATACAGCAGGTGTCTATGATCGTCGAACGAAGCGAAAGTGCCCCTGTAAGGTGGATAGTTGCCGTCCCGGAAGAGGCGGAACTTTGAATCCATGATGGTGACAAAATCCACGGCGTCGATATTCATTTTGCGGGCCGCAGTTTCAAGCCCATCGATCTCTTCCTCATTAAAATTCGAGGACTTGTGGATGACCACGCGCGCCGGGAATGTCCTCAGGGCAACGCGGTACTCATTCAACGCGGCGGTCAACAGGTCATGCGCCTGCTGAGCCGAAAGGTGAGGCACGCGGTCATTCTTGTCGAACTCTACCGGCGTACCCCTGAGAATAAGACCGTTCCCTAGCTCATCGAAGATTTGTGCAAGGCTCGTATTCAGTGTTTGGCGGTCCCTGCTCCGGTAAAAGGAGATGCCAACGGCGCAGGATGACGCCCTTGAACTGTCCTGTTCCAGCTTCCAGGGAATGGTCGGGCCGGACTTGTAATACAAGGCGGTGCAAAAATTCCATGCCTTGGTCGCATCATCCTGCTGCCCGGCTGTTTTCGTTTTATCGAGTGAGACTTGCCGTACCAGTTGCAAAGGTTTGCCAAGCGGCATCGATTTGGCCTTCAGCGCACGCCTGAAATTGAGCTCTTCATGTCTTGGCTCGTCTGCCTCAAGCGTTTCCTCGCCTGGCCGCTCGTCAGTCGCAATAACCTTGAACAACGGCTCGGGAATTACGCAGACAATCACATCGACGTGACGGTTCTGCGCAAGAAACTTGATATGCTTGTAATAATACGAGATCGCCATCTGGACGCGTTCAGTCCTGTTCTTGATGGCCAGGATTTCCTTGAGTTCGGAATTTTTCAGGGTTCGTGAGAGATCAGAAGAAAACTTGATATCTGCTCCAAACCCGGTCGCCGCGCTGAAACCACAAAACGGCAATCTCAGATTTTCCTGCTTGACGTCTGCCGGGGCGTCAATAACGCCCCGACATCGCTCAATCCATTTGCTCAACAATTCAATGCAGTTTGCGGTTCCGATGCCACCGACAAGAACGGCATCCCGGCGGGTTTCCTGTGTAAGGTCGAACACGCCATATTCAGCAATGCCCCGCCTCGGGCATATGTGCGTTCCATCAGCAAACAGAAGTCTCGGCTCTGGTAGGTGCTCCAGTCTCATCGTAGCCCCAGCCTTCCTTGGTCGCTATCATCGTCATCGGCGACAACGAGCGGCTCCCAAAACTCTTCGTTGAGATGGGGTGCACCACCGAGTTCCAGGACGCTTCCGAAGGTCAGCATCGGCGTAGTCGCAGCATCGAGCGAAAAAAGGTCTTCTGAGTCCAGATCGTTCAACCATGAACAGAGAAAGCGGAACTGATCAAATACTGACCGGTTCTTTTCCATGCGTTTCAATCCGCTTAGTGGAACGTCACCGAATGCGGATCGCCGATAATCATCGCCATAGCTGAAAAACCAATCCGGCGTGATGGAGACATACCACTGGTCGTCGACGACCAGAAATCCGGCCGAAAAGGCGAAATGCCGCGTTGAGAGAACCTTATCCGGCTCCCTGTCTTTGTACTTCCGATGAAAGACGGTTCTACTCGCTTTCTTCTGCCCGATCCATGTCTCGGTCCGAAGGTCATCAGAATCCCGAATGGGCAAGAAGATAAACAAGCCTTCCTTGTGTTTCCAAAGAACGCGGTGCTTGTAGAGCTTTTGTTGCAAGCCAAACCTCAGCAGCGACTTGAATATGCGCTCGTGGTCTGCATCGATATTGTAAAAATCGCTTGGAGAGAATGGCTCGACCGTCCCCTCATCCACAAGAAACGCGAAGGGGTTATCGCGTTCTTCGAGATTGTGGAAAGTTATGAGCCTACCGCCACTGACCTCATAATCGGAGGGAACACTTCGTTCGATGTTTCTGACATACCCTCCAACTGCTTTTCTCTGGTTCCTTACCTTCTTGCCATCAAAGACCTCCGGAAGAAGCTCTGCGATATAAAGCGTCTGCGGGAAGTACAATTCCAGAAGATTCGCGGTGAGGGTTTCCGGAGGCTCCGACGGCGGATCGAAATCCTGCACAGCAAGCCCGACCCCACACCCGCGCATGTAAGACCCGAGGATATCGACAGCCTTCCTCAGACTCTGCGGCGAAGCGGTGGCAGACTTGGTCGCGAGATCGGTAAAATCCAGAACGTCCAAGGATGCATTAAATGCGATGTTCTCGCCGCAAACCTTCCGAAGGCTGTCTGCTGAGTAGCTGCCCTGCTTGCGCGTCAAGACGTAGAAGATGACCCGGTCATACTTCTCATGCAGCCCGTGCTTGATGATTTTTTGAAGTCCATCTTTGATCTTGTCTAATGACTTGTCCGAGGTCACCTGAATGGCGACACGCGCGTCATCATCGGCAAGGTCTATGCCGGGGAAGTTTTGCCGCTCCTCTTCATTCAGGTTTCTTAAAGCTGCCAGGCCGTAAAGCTCTTTGAAGATGCCGCAGACAACATCTTCGCAAATCTTGTTGATGTCGAAGTGACTCATAGCCACCGACAACTCGACTTCGCGTGAAAGCGCGCTAAGTTCCTCCCGAAACTGATTGATGAGTTCTGCGTGCTTCACTCCCTAACCCCTTCGATCTCCCAGTGCTTCTGCCTGCCCCCGCCATAGGTCATTCGGAGTCCCTGGCAGATTAGGAAGACGCTCGAATATTCTGATCGGGTCCGTAGGCTTTTCAGTTGCCTTTAGAGCTCCTAGTTTTGAAAAATCCATTACGGCCTCACTTGGTTATGATCCATATTTCCCAACAGTTACCACATCAAGCTGCCGCCCACATTTCCGAGAGCACCTCGGCTTGCTGTAGTACAGTCTGCACCGCCGCCTCTTGCAGATCCGGCGGATAGCCGTATTTGCGCAGAATGCGCTTGACCAATACACGCATGCGGGCGCGCGCAGAGTCCCGATGCGCCCAGTCGACCGATACGTTTCCCTTTACGTTCGCAAGCAGCTCATGGGCAATGACACGCAGCTTCTCATCACCCATGACTGCAACGGCGCTTTCGTTCTCGGCCAGCGCGTCATAGAAGGCGATCTCCTCTTGCGAGAGCCCTTCTTCTTCCCCGCGCTGCCGAGCTGTGCGAATGTCTTTAGCGAGATCGATCAACTCCTGAAGAACCTGCGCGGTGGTAATCGCATTGTTGTGGTAGCGGGCGATGGCGTCCTCAAGCCGCTCGGAGAATGCGCGGGTCTGGACCACATTGGTCTTGCCATGGGAGCGAATCTCTCCGTTGAGCAGCTTGCGCAGTGCTTCCATGGCGAGGTTCTTCTTCTCCATACCCTGAACTTCGGCAAGAAACTCGTTGGACAGGATCGAGATGTCCGGCGTTTTGACGCCCGCTGCTTCGAGAATGTCCACGATTTCGGTCGAGACTACGGCCCGGCTGACGATTTGCTGCACGGCCAGGTCCCGTTCCGCCGTGCTCTTTTCTTTGCCCGGAACGCTCTTGGCAAGTGCCGCCCGGATCGTCTGGAAGAATCCTACCTCGTCCCGGATTTCGCGGGCTTCATCGCTGGCGCTGGCCAGCGCAAAGGCCTTCGAGAGCGCCAACACGGCGTCGTTAAACCGCCGGTGCGCCCGCTTCTTGCCTTCTCTGGTTTCTTTCGCAGCGTCTTTTTGCTGCATGTCCAGGACCCATTCGATGGCCTCGGCCATCACAGCAAGACGGTCCTGAGGCGTACCGGTTAGGCCGCGCTGGTAATCGAAGCCGTGGAACATATCGCGGACGATCTCATACTTTTCGAGCATGACCGCCACCGCCTGGGCCTCGTCGATACCGGCATGCTTGCGGTCGTCCTTTGAATACTGCCCCAGGGCGCTCTTGAGGTTCTGGGCGATACCGATGTAATCGACCACGAGACCGGCGGGCTTGTCCCTGAAAACGCGGTTGACCCGCGCGATGGCCTGCATGAGACCGTGGCCCTGCATGGGCTTGTCGATATACATGGTGTGCATGCAGGGGGCATCGAACCCGGTGAGCCACATATCCCGGACAATAACGAGCTTGAGTTCGTCGTCGGGGTCCTTCGCCCTTTTCGCGAGCAGTTCGCGCCGTGCCTTGCCGCCGATATGCGGTTGCCATTGCCGCGGATCGGAGGCTGATCCCGTCATAACGATCTTGACGAGGCCCTTCTCGTCATCATCGCTGTGCCAGCTTGGCCGGAGCTTGACGATCTCGTCGTAGAGCGCGACGCATATCCGGCGGCTCATGCAGACAATCATCGCCTTGCCGTCCATACCGACAACCCGGTCCTCAAAATGCTGCACCAAGTCTTCTGCGACCATGCGCAGCCGCTCCTTCGAGCCCACCACAGCCTCGATGGTGCTCCATTTGCGCTTGAGCTTTTCCTGCTCATCCTGCGCTTCGTCTTCGGTCAGTTCGGCGATTTCATCGTCAATGAGCTGCCGTTCCTCATCGTTCAGTTCGATGCGTGCCAACCGGCTTTCGTAGTAGATCGGGACGGTCGCGCCGTCCTCGACCGCCCGGTTGATGTCATAGACATCAATATACTCGCCGAAGACGGCCGGGGTGTTCACGTCCTCCTTCTCAATCGGCGTCCCGGTGAAGCCAATGAAGGAGGCGTTCGGCAAGGCGTCCCGCAGATACTTGGCGAATCCGTAAGAGATTTCGCCGGTCTTGCGCTCGACTTTCGCCTTGAAACCGTACTGGCTTCGGTGCGCCTCATCGGCGATGACAATGACGTTCCGTCGGTCGGTAAGCGCCCGGTAGTCGTTTTCACCCGAAGTCGGCGAAAACTTTTGTATGGTCGTGAAGACGACGCCGCCCGAGGGGCGGGTCAGAACCTTCTGGAGGTCTTCGCGGCTTTCCGCTTGCTGCGGTGTCTGCCGGAGTAAATCCTTGCACATGCTGAACGTGCCGTAGAGCTGGTCGTCGAGATCGTTGCGGTCGGTGATGATGACGAGCGTCGGGTTCTCCATGGCGGGATGGGCGATGATCTGCCCAGCATAGAATGCCATGAGCAGGCTCTTGCCAGAGCCCTGTGTATGCCAGATGACGCCGATACGGCGATCCCCTCTTTCCTGCGATGCGACCGACGGCAGTCCATAATCCGCCGGGTCTTCGGCCACTTCTCCAGTCGCAACCGGTATGGCGCGTATTGTGGAGGCCACGGCGCGGCGCACGGCATGGAACTGATGGTAACCGGCCACGATCTTGACGAGGCCGGCCCCGGTGTCGCCGAAGACCGTGAAGTCGCGGATCAACGAGAGAAGACGGTTCTTCTCGAACACGCCTTCGATGACCGTACCCAGCTCGGGCGAACCTTTCGGGGCGATCTCGGAGCCATCGACCGTCCGCCAGGGCATGAAACGCTCGATGTCGGCGGTCAACGAGCCCACGCGGGCATGAAGCCCGTCGGACGTGACGAGCAGGGCATTGGTGCGGAAGAGCGAGGGAATCTGGCCCTTGTAGGTCTGGAGCTGGTTGAACGCGCCTTCCAAGGTCGCGTTCTCATCACCGGGGTTCTTCAACTCAAGCACTGCAATCGGAAGACCGTTGACGAACAGAACGACATCCGGGCGGCGATTGCTCTGATGTTCGATGACAGTGAACTGATTGACCGCCAGCCAGTCGTTGTTGTCCGGGTTTCCGAAATCGACCAACCGGACCGTATCGCCTCCAACCGAGCCGTCTTCCCGCGTGATCTCGACATCAAGTCCGTCAACGAGAATCCGATGCAGTCGCCGGTTCTCTTCCACAAGCGAGGGCGTTTCGGTCTGCTGAATCTTCTTGAGTGCTTCGTCCAGCGTATCCGCCGGAAGGTGGGGGTTGAGCGACTCAAGCGCCGCACGCAGCCGGTCCACCAGAACCACGTCGCCATAGCTGGCCCGCTCAGGGCTTGTGCCGTCCGGGCCGATATCCGGGCCGTGTGCCACGCTGTACCCAAGCTCTTCGAGCCAGGAAAGAGCCGCATCCTCGACATGGCTTTCAGCGAATTTCGGCATGGTCAGGCTCCCTCCCCGGACAGGACTTCCCAGATCTTTTTGTATCCAGCGCCGCTCAGGGCCGCATCAGCAGGCCTTGCGCGGTTCCATTCCCTCGGTGACATCTCTTTCAGGAAGCTGCGCGCTTTGCCCACAGAATAACGGCTTTCATCGTTGCCGAAGGCCTCTTTATAGAGCGAGCCAAGCTCTTCGGCCGCGCTGCGCGGCGCGGCGTTCATCCGCATCAAAACGGCGTCCTCGGTGCGAACCCCGTGATAGATCATCGCGGGCAAAGCGTTGATCCGGCGGCGCTCGGCCTCACTCATACCTTCGAAGTCCATCCCGGAGACACGGCTCAGGGCCGATACACCCCAGGTTCCGTTATTGACGATGGCGCGGTAGATCGCCTTGCAGGCGTCGGTAAAGGCTTCGGTTTCCGAACGAGCGGCATCGTGAGAAAAATAGGTTCTTGCAATGTCGTCCAGCCGCGCACCATTGACCCAGTCGCGAGTGATATTGGAAAGATGGGCATAGTCGAACCCGTCGCCGCCGATCTCTTCGAGCTGTTGCTTGAGTTGGGGCACCTTCAGCATGACGCCGAACAGATCGGCCATGCGCCCGACCTCGCCAAACAGGCTATCCGGTGCCCAGTCATCCGGCCTCAACTGTTCTTCGAGATTGCGCATTCCGGCCATGGCCTTCTGCACACCTTCCGGCGAAAAGCCGGTGGAATCCGCCAGCTCTGCCGCCCCTGGCATATCGGCGAGCCTGCGCGCGTAGCTCTTCGTCGCATCCAGCAAAGCATCGGCCTTATCGCGCTGCGCGGGATCATTGCGCATGGTTGTATAGCCATAGGTCTGCCTAAGAAGCTGCTCGGATTCGGCGAGCACCGCATCGAGGTTTTTCTTTTCGGCCCAGAGGTGGGCAACATAGCAACGGAAATCTTCCCACTGGTCCTGCCAGAGAACAGCATCGAGATTGTTGAGCTGTCCCTGCGCGGCGAGCTGGTCGAGAAGCGCAACCAGGCGCGATGCAAGAGCGCCTGTTGCACGGCTCAGAAAATCAATCTTTGCTGCCCGATCGGACCCTTCAGCCAGTCCCACTACACCAACACTGTCCTGAGCGATCCGTCCTGCCCGACTTGCGAGGTTCCAAAACTCTCGGGGACTCATTTCAACGCCGTAGGGCAGCTTGTGGGATTGCAGGAATATCGAGGAAACCGGGAAGTTGATCCCTTGAGCTATAGTCGAGGTCGCGCACAAGACGCGAAGATGGCCCGATTCCGCAAGCCACTCCATGAGCGTGCGGATTTCATCAGACAACCCGGCATGGTGAACGCCGACGCCATGGTCGAGCATGTCGATCAGTTCGAACTGAGGACTGACCTCAGTCCTCAGAAAGTTTTGCACCAATTGCACGTCGTCCGGGACACTTTCAAATTCCGGGACGCTTTCAGCGGCATGCCGCGCCATCGACCAGACGGTAGGAATACTATTGGCGACCGCAATGCTTGTACCACGAGCCGACATGACGGAAGCCATGGCTGCGGTCTGCAAACCGAATCCCTTCTGCTGCCCTTTGTCGAGCACTTTGCTCTTCGGCACATCAATGGGCCTGCAATTGCCCGCACGGTGCGTGCCGCGCAACTTCATGGCTCTTTCGGTGACGGTCAGGGTCTCGTAGTCAAGCCGCCAACCAGCCCGCTCGCTGTCATCAGCGATAGCCCGGTAAAGACCGACGATCCGCTCATTGGGTTTCCAGGCCGTTGTACTGAAACTGATCGCCTTACCGGCATCGATGTCCTGCGCAAGCCAGCGCGCCACGGTCTCGCTGCTCTCGACATAGGGCATCAGAAGCAGGAAGTTCGCCTGCGGACAATCTCGCTTGATCGTCGCAAGGAGAAACTCGATACGAAGGCCTCGGGCCTCGGTTTCAAGGTTGTGCGCTTCATCCATGACGACAAGGGCGAGCGGACGCGGCACATTCTTGTTGCGAATGACCAGCGATAGCTTCTCGGGTGTAGCCACGAGCACATCGAAAGGCTTCTCCTGATCGGTCAGCAGTTCTTCTTCAAAGGCATCGACTTCAATGGCACCGCTGAGCTGCTCTACCCTTAATCCGATGGGCTCGAAATCCCGGCGAAGCCGCCGGGTAACCTGGGCTGTCAGGGCTCTTGTCGGCGCGACATACGCAACCCAGCCCTTGTCTGCGTCGAACTGGTTAAGGGCCTGGAGAATCCGAAACTGTGCCAGCAGTGTCTTGCCGCCGGAGGTCGGCATGTCGATTACGATCGCCGTCTTGGCCTGATCGAGGAGCCCTTGCTCAAGCAGGGCGGTCCGCTGCGGTGGCAACAGCTCGAACATCGCCTGATGCTCGCGTTTGGTCAGTGCCTTGACGAATTCGGACACGCGGGAATTAACGGTGCGCGTTCCCCACCATAGGGAATTGGTGACCATGATCCGGCTAGCGGCGTGTAGCCAGCGAAGGATCACTTCATGCTGAGCGTCGCCCGACGCGGTCGCTGCCTTGATGCCGGACTCGAAATGCTTGTCGAGATCGGCAAAGACTGCCTGGGACTGACCTTGAAGCATGTATTCGGCAAGGACCTCGGTCCCTTTGGCCCAGTGGTAGAGGGCGATCAGGCGCAACGCGACCGCTCGGTCTTCCGCCGCTGAACCATTCGCGAGCCTTGCCGCCTCCTGCGATCGCTGGTCTTCCCGAAGCCCGGCGATGATTTCTCGGATGCGATCCAGATCATCCCAGCCCTCCTTGCGGAAGAGGCGAACCCAGCACTCGAACAACCGGTATAGAAGCCGCCTGTCCCATGGCGCTTCGGCCACGCTTGGAATCGAGATTGCCGATCTGTTCTCGGTAAACCAGCGTCGCAAGTCCGACCAACGGTCACCGCAATAAGCGAGCGCCGAGAGCTGCAAAACATGGAAGATACGCTCTTGCGTGCCTTCCGGTATCTCCGCCAGGCGGCGAATGTCGAACGCATGATGTGAAGCCGCCGTGGCTTGATCCCTCAAAGCGTTATCGCCACCTGAGGGGCGACTCAGTGCATCGAGCCCCTCGATTGCCGCCATTTCATAGGCAAGTGCGACACGATCGAGCAACGCATCGTCGGTGTCAGCCTCCGCGAACGCGAAATCGATCTGACGACCGACGGCGCGCCGCACCAACCGCTCATTGACCAGCTCGGCGGCACGGGCTCGCTCTTCCTGGCCGATGGCGCTTAGTGCCCAGTGGGACTGGAGGGCTTCAAGGGCAGCAGCGGAGACAGTCATGCGCTGCCTCCCGTCCGTGTCGCCAAGGCCTTGGATGCCAAATCGCCGATAGAGCCCGCCGGTAAATACAAGGCGAGCAACTCTATCTCGGTACCTGCCGGGCAGTTGTCCCCGAGTTTCTCGACTCGCGCGCACACATCGTCCTCATGGGGATCGACATCACGCACAAGGACGCCGAAAAGCTGCACATCGGATGTATTCTCAAGATAACGCTTGGTTGCCGTCTTGAAACGTTCCAGCCAAGTCGCGTTCTTGGCACGATGGCCGAGATACTTGAAAAGGTCGTGCCGGATACTGGCTTTGTCCCGCAGCTCTTCGAGCTGTTGTTTCAGACCGGTACGGCCATAAACAGCACCGGGCGGATGCTTGGCTTCTGCTGATGTTTTCACTTCCCCGAAGGCGAAGCGATCGCCTTCCGCATCGTGCTGAATGCCGACCAGATCGGCCCCTGGCAAACTCGATCCGCTCTTGCGCTCATCGCGGCCATCCGGCCAGGGAAACAGGCAATCTTTGTGCTCGGTCAGATAGGCTTCCGCGATTGCTTCGCCAACGCGCCAGTCCTCTATCTCGTCAGGGTCGGCAAGGGCTTCTGCAAGCTGCTCTTGCGCAAATTCGGTTTCCGCGACACCGGCGAGAAGCTCCTCGATGTCCGCTTTGCCCTCTTCGTCGAAAACGAGTGCCGCGACCTGCCCGTCTAGCGCTTCGTCCAGCTCTTCTTCCGTCCATGCGCGACCGCCACCCTTACAGGGCGGCGCGCCAAGGTTGTAGCATTCCTCCCCCAAAGCAACCGTCATGCGACGGCCTCCACGGCTTTCTCGGCATCGCGGAGGCGGATTTCGCCGGACATGAGTTTTGGCAGGAGCAGATCGCGCGTCTGCGCGAGAGTCTCGACTTCCTTGAGGTTCGCAGCCCGACGTTTCCAAAGTGGAGCAACCAAGTTCTCGAAAGCTTGAATGAGTTGCTCGTCGGGTCGCGGGAATTCCAGACGATATGCGTTGCCGCGATTCAAGCCAGGAACAGCCGCGTCAGTATTCATGTCTTTCAGCGGCTGAACGGATAAAAGATGGTAACTGAATAATAGCGAACCGACGCGAGGAACTACATAGAAAACCGTATCTATTGGGAAGGCCGGACCGTCCTCCCAGTAAAGGCTCCCAACAGTACCTTTTCGCCCAACGATCACAACTGGTCCTTCGACCAACGGCGTATCGTGTGTTCCAGCAACACCGCCGGAGCCGTAAACAGCGACTGACCCTAGCTTTCTCTGCTTTGCTGGAAGGGACTTCCCGTAAGCTAATTCCAGGTAGTCCTCCAATTTTCTTACTTCCCATCCCATCGGCTTATCGTCATCGTCGAGAGCGTCAGGGAAAAGGTCCCAGAGTTCCGTGGCAAGATAGGGCTCTCGCCCTTCGGCCTTGGCTCGTGTAGGTCCGAAATCAACAAACCAGTCCTTGAAGATTGCCCGCGCCATCGCCTCCAAGGTTTCGTTGGTCTGGCAGTTTAGTTCGATCTTATCGTCAAGAGCGCCGAGGAGGGCGGCAATTTTTTGCTGTTCTTCCAAACTTGTCGGGTAATAAATCGACGCAACATGAAGATGGTTTCTGTTCAGTCCAGGAACCGCAGCTTTGTCAGAATAAGCCATAAAATCCATAGACCGGAGAAAATAGCTCACAAAACGCGGATCGTTATTCTTAAAATCTCGAACATAAAGCGTGGTATTAAGAGGCCAAAAATCATCCTGAATAAAAAATACTTGCCCAAGAGTACCGTATCGCCCTGTTATAACACCCGGTCCTTTGACCATTGCTTCAGCGTGATAATCGGTGATGCCTGACGACGACACGAGCGGGAAGGGACCACTTTGACGTCTCTTTTTTGGAAGATCGTAACCACGTTTCAACTCTACGAGATCACCCAAAACACCGTGTTCCCACTCACTCATCGGCGACCACCCCCTCCAACTTAGCCTGGATTAGCGCGCCGAGTTCTTCGCCTTGCGCAATCTGCTCGTCCAGCTTCTCCTTGAGCGCCGTGAAGCGTTTCACGAAAGGCACATCGTCTTCTTCTATTGCTGCCGCGCCAACATACCGCCCCGGTGTCAAAACGTGATTGTGTTCTCTGATCTCCTCCAACGAGGCGGACTTGCAGAAGCCGGGAATGTCTTCGTAGTCACCCGCGCCTTCTTCGCCACGCCAGGCGTGATACGTCGCGGAAATCTTTGCAACATCTTCTTCCGAGAATTCCCGACGGGTACGGTCGACCATGTGACCGAGCTTGCGGGCGTCGATGAACAGAACCTGTCCTCGCCGGTCACGGAATTTGTTGTTCTTTTTGTCTCTTGCGAGGAACCACAGGCAGGCTGGTATCTGGGTGGAGTAGAAAAGCTGTCCCGGCAAAGCAATCATGCAATCCACCACATCGCCCTCGCCCATGGCGCGGCGGATCTCACCCTCCCCGGACTGGGCGGAGGACATGGAACCGTTGGCCAGAACCACACCGGCGGTGCCGTGGGGCGCAAGGTGGTGCAGGATGTGTTGAAGCCATGCGTAGTTGGCGTTACCGACCGGCGGTACGCCGTACTTCCAGCGGCCATCCTCGCGTAGACGGTCGCCGCCCCAGTCGGAGATGTTGAAAGGCGGATTGGCGAGGATGTGGTCGGCCCTTAGGTCTTTCAACTCGTCCTTGTGAAAGCTGCCTTCATTGTTCCAGCGGATATCGGCGTCAATGCCCCGCACGGCGAGATTCATTTTGCACAGCCGCCAGGTCGTGTAGTTGCTTTCCTGTCCGTAGATGGCGATATCGCCGATGCGCCCGCCATGCTGCTCGACAAACTTCTCGGACTGGACGAACATGCCGCCGGACCCACAACAGGGGTCATAGACCCGTCCCTTGTAGGGCTCCAGCATTTCGACCAGAAGGCGCACGACAGACCGGGGCGTGTAGAACTCTCCGCCACGTTTGCCTTCCGCTCCGGCGAAACCGCCGAGGAAATATTCATAGACGCGGCCAAGAATGTCCTTGGAGCGGTCCGCCTCTTCGCCCATGCCAATGCCGCTGATGAGGTCGATCAACTCACCGAGCATGACCTTGTTCAAGGCCGGGCGGGCGTAGTCCTTCGGCAAGACACCTTTGAGCGAGGCGTTGTTTGACTCAATCGCCAGCATGGCGTCATCGATCTGTTTACCAATCGTCGCCTGCTTGGCGTTGGCTTGGAGATGAGACCAGCGGGCCTCCTTGGGCACCCAGAAGACGTTCTCGGCGAGGTACTCCTCCGGGTCTTCCGGGTCGGCGAGATCTTCGGCAAGCAGGGCCTCGCGCTTGGCCTCGAAGGCGTCGGAGATGTATTTGAGGAAGATCAGCCCCAGAGCGACATGCTTGTAGTCCGAAGGCTCCATGTTGCCGCGCAGCTTGTCGGCGGTTGCCCAAAGCTTGCTTTCGAAATCAAGGTTTCCGCCATTGCCGCTCTTCTGCGCGTTTTCTTTCTTGTCGCTCGCGCGCGGACGTCCACGAGGCATAGGCTAGGCTCCTTGTTGTTCTGGCTTCGGCGCTTGAGGGGGCAAGGTGTCGTCCAGGCCCCTGAGGCGTTCATACTCTTCGACCGAGAGCACCACGACGACAGCGCGTCCGTGCTTCTCGATGGTCACCGGTTCAGCCCTGGCTGTGTCCAGCAAGTAACCAAACCCGTTCTTGGCGTCCTTGGCGGACATGTGTTTCATGAGGGCATCCCAAGTGGCCGTTTTGGCCATAATGGACAAAAACGCGTTCGGACGCAATCCCCGAGACGGCGGTTGCACACTGGGTGAATTTTCGCACGGGTGGTGGCTCACTGGGTGAGCCTAAGCGCCGGACAGCAAACGAATTGTGGCAAATGTTGTGGCGAAACTTCCCGTGGAGCGTCTATCGGGCTTCCAAGACTCAAGTGCGAGGAGGCTGTGTCGGGCAAAACGCGGTGAAATCGACGGGCTCCACGCCGGGTGTGCTGGTGCGTTTTCGCCACAAACTTGCCACAAGCCCAGACGGGCCGATTCAGAGAATGGCGGATTTCTGCGGCTTAGCTATGCCTTGCCACAGATTTGCCACATGGTTTTCTGAGTATCGACGCTGCAAGCCCCGATCGACAAAGAAAGGCAGTTTGCGATTGCCGTGCGCGTCCGTTTCGGCTGCGCGTTTCATCTGCCGCTCGGTCAGTTCAATTCCCATGTCGGAAAGAACCGATCTGGCCTGGTTCAGGTCGATATCGCAAGGAAGCTTCACTGCCTAGATACACCTCCCTTCGGATTTAGAGTTTGTAATCATCAGCCGCGCTGCGATAAGGGTCGTCGCTGTAAAGGTTATCGACTTTAAAGAGGAGAAAGGCGATGTGCAGACTCATCACAGCTTTTGAACTGCAAACCCGGTCCACCGACGAGCTTTCGGCCCTGTTCCGCAAAGTCCCGCAACAGTTGGCGCGAAGCGAACCCGGCACCGCCGAGCGGCGCAATGCGGTCGCCAGCCTTGAAAACATCAACCGGGCGCTTACGGCGCGCTACGCGAAGCGCTTCATGCCGCCGGGCGTCAGAAAGATCGAGAAGTTTTTGGCATGCCCGTCGATGGCAGCCAAAAGCCAGAACACGATTTGCGCTTTCATAAAGTGAAGGCGATCTGCACGAGGCGAAACGGCCCCGTTTAGAAAATCGAGCACATCCGTAATGCCCGGGCCACCATCGCTCTGGTATTTGCGGGTCGGCGGCACACCCAAGGCCTGACAGATATCCTCTTGCGGCAACCGATACAAAACACCCTTCTGCCAGCGCCGGTCAAATCGCTCAACGACGAGGACCGGCTTATCATCGAAGCTGAGCACGTCCGCCATTGCCGCGTCCAGCCCCAGGGCACGGCAAATCTCAAGGCACAGCCACTCATTCCACGGCGTGTCGGAAAAATCCGCACCGTTCGGTCCTTCTTTCAAGGCAGGCTTGAATATGTGCGATGTCGGCGTTGGCCCAAGGGGAAGATGCCACTTCCCGCCGATATTGAGAAAAGCGGTCTTCTCCTGCACACCCGCGATGGAAATACGGAACTCCGGGTCATCCGTCTCCATGCCAAGAGGCGCGACGCCGAGCGCAGCAATGCGCGCCGCGATTTCCTCGTCGCTGATCGGCCTTGAGGACATCCTCGTCGGGTCGCCGGGATCGAGACCTTCGGGGACAAAACGCAACGCGCCGACACAGTCCCGCCCGATGGCGGCAAGCAGGTCGAACGTGCCTGCGCTCTCGGCCTGCTCGCGCGCTGCGATCGTGTTTCGGATTGCCGGATCGTCCGGTAACAACCCCTCAAAGAAGCTGTTTACGTTGGAGCCCGACCACAGGCGGTCGGACAGCGGCAGCGAGACAGAGATCGGAAAAGCGCGCTCGGAAGCGAGCCAGGCCGGGTCATAACGAAACGATGTCGAGCCATCAGCGGCCCGGCTGTAGAACCCGACTTTGCTGGACCCCACATAGACATCCAATGCACGTCCTTTGCGTTTTCTGCCCATTCTCAATACTCCGTGGGATCGAACTCGGCCTTGCGGCGCGGCACGATCGCAAGATCCAGATCGAGCGCCGCCAGAACCTTGAGCACGGTCTCCACGCGCGCGCTGGTCGCCCCGTTTTCCAGCTCCGAAATCAGCGCCTGACGGACGGAGGCTTTGCGGGCGAGATCAACCTGCCGCAAACCCTTCTTCGTGCGCTCGGCCCGGATGGCTTCGCCCAATTCCTTGTCGTTCCGAATGGTTACCGGCATGAGACCGCCTTAATATATCTGTTATAGCGTATACTAATAATTTATACGGATTACCGTATATTGTCAATATATCTCCCATAGCGTATACTATTCAATTATACGCCATACCGGATACGGCGACGAGGAACAGGCGAGGAGAACTGACGAACGTCCGTGGCACCGTATGGCCATGGAAACCGCACCCCGCCACCCTCTGCGAGCGATCCAGCGGCTGACAGGCCCCTCTCGGCACCTGGCCAGGAGGATGACACCATGCCGGTGAACTGGGTCACCATTGCCAAGATGGCTGCCGAGACCGGCTACACGGAAGACGCCATCCGCACCAAGATTCGCGATGTGGTATGGGGCGAAGGAAGAGTCTGGGCCAAGGCCCCCGATGGCCGCATTCTCATTTCAGTGGAGGGCTACAACCAATGGGTAGAGGAAACGGCGTCCGCCCCGCGTCGAACTCGACGATCGAGATCGACTTCTATTACCACGGCGTCCGGTGAAAAGAACGCCTCAAACTTAAGCCCACGCCCGCTAACCTGAAGCGGGCGGAGCGGCACCGCGCTGCCGTGCTCGACGCGATCGAGCGCGGCACGTTTGATTATTCCGTCACCTTTCCAAACTCACCGCGCGCCGTCCTGTTCAGCCATGAGCCGGGTGCCGCCATGACGCTGAGCAAGTATCTCGACCGCTGGCTCATCGACATCCGTCCCAGCCTGAAGGCTTCGACCTTCACCATCTACAAGCGCATCTTCGTGCAGCGCGCCCTCACCCAGCACAGCAAGGAACCGGAGACGCCGAAGACCGCCGCCGGGGAACGCTACGTCAAGCTGCTACCGCCAGCCCAGGAAGCACTCAAGGCGCAGAAAGCCTCCACCTTCATGGAGGGTGAAGAGATTTTCCAGAACCCTAACACCGACAAACGCTGGACCGGCGACATGGTGATCCGTGAGCGGATGTGGAAGCGGGTCCTGCTGCGTGCTGGCGTGCGCTACCGCTATCCCTACCAGATGCGCCACACCTACGCCTCGATGATGTTGCAGGTCGGGGAATCGGTGATGTGGGTTGCCCACAGCAGATGGGCCATACCAACTGGACCTTCGCGGCCCGCACCTACAGCCGCTGGGTCTCCATCGATGCGCCGGAGGCCGGGAGCCTGGAGGCTCGGAAGTGGAGCTGAGAAAAGCGGACCAAAAAACGAACCAAACCCACCCCCAAAATGGTCACTCATAAAACGCTAAGTCATTGATTATATGGCGGAGAGGGAGGGATTCGAACCCTCGATACCCGGTTAGGGTATACACGAGTTCCAGTCGTGCTCCTTCGACCACTCGGACACCTCTCCGTAAAGTCGTGTATTGTAACCCAGACGACTTGCTTGTGTCAGCAGTGAAATCGAAGTGTTGAGTTGCCTTGGTGGCGCTGGGAAAATAAGCGAGGTTTTTTCGGCTTAATCGATCCAATGGAGTTGTAGATGACGGATACCCTTGATTCCCCTGTTACCCGGTGTTTGGATGAGCTCGGCATCGGTTACGAATTGGTCGAGATTCCCCTCGATCCGGACAAGAAACCGATCCGTTCCCTGGAAGAGTTGCTTCAGGAATGGGGACGAGAGCCGGGGCAGGTGGTGCGCAGTCTTTTGTTTCGCACCGGTTCCGGCGGATTCGTCTTGCTGGCGGTGGCCGGCGGCGGAAGGGCCGATTGGGGCGTGCTGCGCAAGCACTTGGGGGAACGTCGTTTGACCATGGCCCAGCCGGATGAGGTGCTGGAAGCGACCGGTTATCCCGTCGGTGCGGTGCCGCCCATTGCCTTGCCCGAGGGAGTTCGCGTCCTGGTGGATGAAGGGGTCTTCGGCTACGATCGAATGATGATCGGCAGCGGGGTGTTGGGATATGCTTTGGATCTGGACACCGGCGGCCTGCGTCGAGCCTTGGAAGATGCGGACGTCGGCCGGTTCGTGAAAGCCTGAATCAGCGGTTTTCAGGGCTTTGCTTGTTTCTCCGCAAGGTATCCAAGCGTTGCCGCAAAATTTGTTCAGCCAGGGCGATAAACGGCGGCGCGTCCTCTGGATGGATTTCTAATTCCCCATGCTTGGTGAGGATGGAAAAACCATGAATCATTGCCGGTATCTGTTTCGATAATGCATGGCCGATTTTGTCGAGTTCCATAGTGTTTTGTATTTTATTTCGATGGATCGGTTTTTGCGGTATGCTCCCATCGTTCTGTGAACCCTTCCTGATTTGCCGGCTTAAAGCCTTGCGTATAACCCCTTCCTGGATAAGTATGCTCTAAGCTCAATACACGATTTGAGTACCAGCCTAAATGCATTATGTGGACATGTCAATGGTGAAAATTGCAATATGCGTACGGATGTTCTGGGGATATTAGATCGCTTGCGCGCCATATTTGGAACGTCGTCCGACGCCACCTTGGCCAGGGCTTTGGGGGTCCAGAAAACGACTCTGAGCTCATGGAAGGCGAGAAATTCCATTCCCTACGAAAAATGCGTGCAAGTGGCCGAGGAGAAGGGAGTTTCCCTGGACTGGCTGCTTTCCGGCATCGGTTCGATGCAGCGTGAAGTCTTGGAGATTCGGGAACAGCCGCCCGAATATTTTTCCAATCCCAGGCGCGAAAAACTGTTGGCGCTGTTCGACGGTTTGAGCGAGGAACAGCAGCTGGCGGTTTTGGCGGTCGCCGAGGAAAAGCGGCGTCTGTCGGAGTTGGAGCGGAAATTGGAAGCGTTGAGTCAAAAATTGAACGGCTTGAACCGAATTTGACTGAACGTTTTTCCCGTCTGAGCGTAAAAAATATTTTTATGGGGTCTGGCGTCCGTTGTGAGTGGCCCGATTCCGTCGACACCCACGCGGCAGGTGTCGACGGAAATCTACTGTCGTATCGTGGCGCCAACCGGCGCTCAATTCAGGGCGCGGTGGTCAGCGCCGATTGCAGCAGTCTGGAGGCGGCCTGACCGCTGGTGTCGCGGACGTAGTCGACCACGACGGGAATGAACTGGTTGGCCATGTCCGGAGACATGTTCAATTGCTGGAACTGGGAAGCGAGCGATGCGGCGGTGCCCAACTTGGATTGGGCGCCTCCCAGCATCGACGAGACGCCTGTGGACGGAACGGCGCTGAGCATCTGATCCATTCCCGGAACGGATTGGGACAGGGAGGCGAAAGCCTGCGGTTCCATGTTGGCTTTGGCGGCCTGGAAAATCGCGCCGGCCCCGCCCAAGGCTTGCTGCTGGGAGACGCCCAGGCGACTGACCAGGAGGTTGCTGAGTTCGGTTTGGGTCGCGGGAACGCTTTTTGCCGCCGCGGTGCCGGTCGAAATCGCCTGTCTTCCCGTCTGGGCGGCGCTTTCCGCGGTGGCGAGGCTCCGATCGACCGAGCCGACCACGTCTTCGCCGCCGCCGTTTCCGGCACAGCCGGCACAGGCGATGACCAACAAGTAAGCGGTGACCGGTTTGAAGTTCAAGTGATTCATGGCGATACCTCTTTGGTGTTGGAATGAATGCTCCTAATCAGCCGTCTCCATCGATCGACCGGCATAAAATGAAGCGGCTCCATCTGTTAAACGAGGGTATCGGATTTTATCCCCCTTCGGTGCCTAGAATGGGCTGGTAGTGGTTCGTTGTCAACTGGGGGATAGGGGGCAGGGGGGGGTGGCGCCAAGGCGCTGAAAGATAGACCGCGTCCCCCCTCGGTTCGGTCAGTCGGTAAGACTGCCTTTTGGGAAAGAAATTACACCGGCGCTTCCAATTCGGCCCGAAGGGTTTCCAACTCGTCCCAGCGGTTGTATTTGCCCTCCAGGGTTTGCTCCAGTTCCTGGAGTTCGGCCAGGGTCGCCTCGATGGCGCTTTTGTCCTGACGGTAGAAGTCCGGTTCGGCTATTTGGGCGTTGAGGGCGGCCTGGCGGCATTCCAGTTGTTCGATTTCCGCCGGCAACGATGCCAGTTCCCGCGCCTCTTTGTAACTGAGCTTGGTTTTGGCCCGTTGGCGGCGAGGTTGAGGTTCGGGCGATTTTGCCGCCGGCCGCGGGGCGGACTTTTCCTCGGCCCGCTGGCACAGCCAGTCCTCGTAGCCGCCCACGTATTCGCCGATCTTGCCGCCGCCTTCGAATACCAGGGTGGAGGTGACCACGTTGTCGAGAAAGGCGCGGTCGTGGCTGACCAGGAGGAGCGTGCCATCGAAGTTGAGAAGCAAATCTTCCAGCAGTTCCAGGGTCTCCAGGTCCAGGTCGTTGGTGGGCTCGTCCATGACCAGCAGATTGGCCGGCCGGGTGAACAGGCGGGCCAGGAGCAGGCGGCTTTGTTCGCCCCCGGACAGGCTTTTGATCGGCGAGCGGGCGCGGGCGGGGGAGAACAGGAAGTCGGCCAGGTAGGACATGACGTGGCGGCGCTGGCCGCCGACGGTAACGTGCTCGCCGCCGTCGGCGACCGCCTCGGCCACGGTTTGTTCGGGGTCGAGCTGGGCGCGCTGTTGATCGAAGTAGGCGATTTCCAGTTTGGTGCCGTGGCGCACCCGGCCGGCTTGCGGTTCCAGTTGTTTCAGCAACAGCTTGAGCAGGGTGGATTTGCCGGCGCCGTTGGGACCGATCAGTCCCACCCGGTCGCCGCGCAGAATGGCGGTGGAAAAATCCCGGACGATGGATTTGTCGTCGTAGGCATGGCTCACGTGCTCCGCTTCGATTACCAATTTGCCCGAGCGTTCGGCCGTCTCCAAGGTCAATTTGGCCGTCCCCTGGCGTTCGCGCCGCCGGGCTCTTTCCGCCCGCAGTGCTTTGAGCGCCCGCACCCGGCCTTCGTTGCGGGTCCGGCGCGCCTTGATGCCTTGGCGGATCCAGGCTTCCTCTTGCGCCAGTTTCTTGTCGAATTCGGCGTTGCGGCGGGCTTCTTCCTCCAGGGCCGCCGCTTTTTTCTCTTCGTAGTTGCGGTAATCGCCGGGCCAGGAGGTGAGGCGGCCCCGGTCCAGATCCACGATGCGCGTGGCCAGCTTCTGGAGGAAGGTGCGGTCGTGGGTGACGAACAGGAGGGCGCCCTGGAATTGGAGCAATTCCGCCTCCAGCCAGTCGATGGTTTCCAGGTCCAGGTGGTTGGTGGGCTCGTCGAGGAGCAGCAGGTCGGGGTCGGATACTTGCGCCCGGCCCAGCGCCAGGCGCCGCCGCCACCCCCCGGACAATTCGCCGACCCGGGTTTCCGAATCCAACCCCAACCGGGTGAGGGTTTGTTCGATGCGTTGCTGGAAAGTCCAGCCGTCCTTGGCTTCCAATTCCTGCTGCAGGCGGCCCAGACGCTCCAGGTCGGCTGCCTGGTGAGCGTTGAGCGACAATTGATGGAAGCGATTGAGGAGCGTCCCCAGCTCCCCCAGCCCTTGGGCGACCACTTGGTAGGCGGTGGCCGATTCGTCGAAGTCCGGGCTTTGATCGAGCAGCGCCGCCTTGAGTTCGGGCATCCGCCAGATCTCGCCGTCGTCGGGGCGGATTCGGCCGGCGCAGAGCTTGAGCAGGGTGGATTTGCCCTCGCCGTTGCGGCCGATCAAGCCGATCCGTTCGCCGGACTCGATTTGAAAGTCGGTGTGGTCGAGCAGGGCGTGGACGCCGTAGGCGAGGGAAACGTTTTGTAAGCGTAATAGCGTGGTCATGGGTGGTCGAAGTGGTTCAACAGGGTGATCCGGCCGAGCGAGTCGGCCTTGCGCCAATAGTGCCTGTCGGCAGTTATCAACGTGGCGGAGGATTGCAGCGCGACGGCGTGGTAGAGGGTGTCGAACAGAGGATGATCCAGGTTTATTGCCAATTCAGCGGCTTGTCGGTAAATGTTTGGATCGTCGAGTACCGGCCAGTCGAGCAGATGCAGCGTCTCGATGTCGCCGGTTGCGGTTTGAGGGCTGATTCGGCACAGTACCGCGGCGACCTCGGCGATCCAGTGGGGCGGCAGGATCAGTTCATGGCTGCCATCGCCCACGGCTTTTACCAAGGTGGTGGCTTTTTCCGTATCGGCCTCGCGGATTGGGTCGGCAAGCAGCCATTTGATCAGCACGCTGGCGTCCAGAACCATTCTCAAGGCCGGCCTTCCTCTCTAGCGGCCCGGATTTCTTCATCGGTTGCCGTGGGGCGATAAGCGCGCATACGGGTGATTTCCTCGATGATCGCCTTGCGCCGCAGCTGCCGCTCTTTTTCTTCCACCGCCTCCCGCATCAGGCGGGCGATGATGGCGCTTTTGTTCTCGCCTTCGAAGGCTTGGTTGAAGGCTTCTTTCACTTCCTCTGGAACGGAGAAATTGACGGTAGCCATGATCGATTCCGGTTGTTGAGAATTTCAACAATATTAACACAAATGTGAGAATGTTCCGGTCCGGAAAAGTTCAGAACAGAGCCATTTGCACCGGCTGGCCTCGAAATAGGGCGGTGGTCAGCGGCGGGGCGTCGGCATCGAGCTGGAACCTTCGGGCGGCGATGCGAAACCGTTTGGCAATCAGCTCGGCGAAAATGCCCTCTCCCCGCAAGCGATGGCCGAAGCGGGGATCGTTGGCGCGGCCGCCGCGGACATCCCGAATGCGGTTGAGAACGTGGTCGGCCTGGAGGGGAAAGTGGGCATGCAGCCATTCCTCGAACAATTCCGCCACTTCCAAGGGCAGGCGTACCAGCATGTAGGCCGCCGACACCGCGCCGGCTTCGGCAGAGGCCTGGAGTATGGATTCCAACTCCGGATCGGTCAGGACCGGAATCACCGGCGCCACCATGACGCGCACCGGAATTCCGGCGTCGCGCAGATTGGTGACCGCCTGGAGACGGCGGCGCGGCGCGCTGGTTCTCGGTTCCAGCTTGCGGGCGATCTCGGGTTTGAGGGTGGTGATGGAAAGCTGAACCTGGACCAGGTTTTTTTCCGCCATGGGAGTCAAAATATCCAGATCGCGTTCCACCAAAGCGGACTTGGTGGTGATGGTCAAGGGATGATTGAATTCGCTCAGGACTTCCAGAATCCGGCGGGTGATCCGGTAGCGGCGCTCGATGGGTTGGTAAGGGTCGGTGTTGGCGCCCAGGGCGATGGGGGAGCAGCGATAGCCGGGGCGTTGCAGTTCCCGGCGAAGCAATCTAGCGGCCTCGGGTTTGGCGGTGAGCTTGGTTTCGAAATCCAATCCCGGCGACAGTCCCAGGTAAGCGTGGGTAGGACGGGCGTAGCAGTAAGCACATCCATGCTCGCAGCCGCGGTAGGCGTTGATGGATTGCTCGAAGGGAATGTCGGGCGATTGGTTGCGGGCGATGAGGGTGCGCGGGGTCTCCAGGGAAACCTGAGTGCGGGGCGCGGGTTCCGGGTCGACATCGGCCCAGCCGTCATCCACCGCGTGGTGCTGGACGGCGTTGTAGCGACCGTCGCGGTTGCTGACCGCGCCTCGGCCTTTGTGGGGGGTGTTCGGCTTCATGTCAAAGACCTGATAAATTGCTATGTTTCATAGCCTAAGCCTCACCATTAAAAGGATGCAACTGATGGAAATCGACCGGCGTTATCAGGGTTTGTTCGGGGTGGTTTTACTGGCAATGGTCGTTGCCGCTCTGGTCGGCCCCATTCCCCAAGACCCCGCCTATCACCGGTTTGCGGATAGTCGCGCCTGCGGTTTGATTCCCAATTGTCTCAATGTGCTTTCCAATCTGGCTTTCTGGGTGGTGGGAGGCATGGGCCTGCAAAGTGTCTCCCATTGGCCCGCTGCTCTGCGACCCGCATGGCGGGTGTTCTGGTGGGGGGTATTTTTGACCGGCTTCGGCTCCGCCTGGTACCACTGGGCGCCGGACGATGTCCGGCTGGTTTGGGACCGCCTCCCGATGACGCTGGCTTTCATGGGGTTGTTCTCCGCGGTGCTGATCGATCAATTTCAATTGGCGCGCTGGGTGCTGCCTTCCTTGGTTCTGACGGGCCTGGCCAGTATCGGGGTCTGGTTGGCGTTCGACGATCTCAGGCTGTATGGGCTGGTGCAGTTTCTGCCGCCGATTTTGATTCTGCTGATCTTCGCATTTTTTCCGCCGGGCCGGATTTCCCGCCGCGCGATTTATCTCGGCTTGGGTTTTTATGCCGCCGCCAAAGGGGCCGAATTGTTGGATGGGGAAATTTTCGCGTTGACCAATTGGATCAGCGGCCATTCCCTCAAGCACCTGCTGGCGGCGGTGGCTACCGTTTGGTTGATCAGAACTCGGTCAGGCCGCTAATTGTCGTGTCGCGGTTGATTTGCCGTTATTGAGAATAAACCGGAAAAAAGTGTGAGCCCCTCAACCGGTATAATGAACGATTGGTAATCAGGACGAGGACGGCCATGCCGGAAACCATCACCGCCCCCTTCATGCTCGATTTGCAAGGCCCGGAGCTTCTCCCCGAGGAGCGCGAGTGGCTGGCTCATCCCGGCGTGGGGGGGATCATTCTGTTTGCGCGCAATTACCAAACTCCCGATCAAATCAGAGCATTGATCGCCGCCACCCGCCGGGCGGCGAGAAAACCGATTCTGATCGCCGTCGATCAGGAAGGGGGGAGGGTGCAGCGGTTTCACGAAGGATTCACTCCCTTGCCGCCGGCGGGTCGGTTCGGCGCTTGGTATCATCGGGATCGCCGGGCGGCCCTGGAGGCGGCGGAATCGGGCGGCTTTTTGATGGCGGCCGAACTCCGGGCGGTGGATGTGGATTTGAGCTTTGCCCCGGTGCTGGATGTGGACAGCGGCATCAGCGAAGTGATCGGCGACCGGGCGTTCGCCGCCGAGCCGGAAGCGGTCGCCGAACTGGCCGCCGCGTTCGTCCGCGGAATGCGGCGCGCCGGGATGGCGGCGGTGGGCAAGCATTTTCCCGGTCATGGCGGGGTGGCGGCGGATTCCCATTTGAGCTTGCCCGAGGATCCGCGTCCGCTGCAGGCGCTCAAGAACAGGGACTTGCCGCCGTTTCAATCGCTGATCCGGAATGGCCTGGAAGGCGTGATGTGCGCCCATGTGGTCTATCCTGAGGTGGACTCGCTGCCGGCGGGGTTTTCTCCGGTTTGGCTGGAGCGGATTCTGCGGCGGGAGATGGGATTTGACGGGGCGGTTTTCAGCGACGATCTGGCGATGGCGGGCGCGGCTTGCGTGGGGGATATGCAAGCCCGGGCGGAAGCGGCGTTGGCGGCGGGGTGTGATATGCTGCTCGCCTGCAATTGTCCGGAGGAAAGCGTCCGATTGCTCGATTCTGTGAAGTGGCGGCAGGATACGGCGCGGGGCCGGCGCCTGGCCCGGTTGCGGGCGGAGGCGAAGACTGCGGTGGCCGATGTCGCGTTGATCCAAAGCCGGAAGACAGTCGTGCAAGTCAATCAGAATACAAGCGGAGAAAACGAATGACCACGGTTAAGCAGACCTTATTATCGATTTTTGGGGCCCAGGTCGTATTGGTGATTTTTTTCGGCGCGTTCAAGTTCGAAAAGATCACCTTGTTTCTGTACATGGGAACGTGGATTGGCATCGGCTTGGCGATGTTTTTATATTGGCGGGCCTCCATTATCCAGAAAGCCAAAGTGATCGGAGGCATCTTCATCGCCCAAATAGTGGCCTTCGTGATCCTGGAATTGGCCCATATGAACGATCTTTTGCTGGAAGAGATAGGGTTTCTCTCGATCGGGGTGTGGACCGGGATTTTGATCGGTTTGTTGCTCCGCATGATAGAAAATCTCGAGCATCGACTGGCTTCCTTGCAAGCGCAGATAGCGAGAAATGATCAGGAAGGCCATGATTGATTTGAAGGAAGTCGAACAAGTGCAGGCAAGCGCCGATCGCCTTTATTCCCAGATCGAGGTGGAGGGGGCCATCAGCCGCCTCGCCGACGAGATCAACCGCGATCTGAGCGGGACCGATCCGGTGGTGTTGTGTGTGCTCAACGGCGGAATGATCGTCACTGGCAAGCTCGTTCCGCAGCTGCCTTTCTTTTTGGAATTGGACAGCGTGCATGCCACCCGTTACCGGGGCAAGACCGAAGGCAGCGAATTGCACTGGCTGCACGAACCCGCCATAGAATTGGCCGGGCGCACGGTGCTGTTGGTGGACGACATCCTGGATGCCGGTGTCACCCTGGCCGCGATTCGCGATTACTGCCTTGAGCGGGGTGCGCGCGAGGTGAAAATCGCGGTGCTGCTGGACAAGCGTCTGGCCGAGCCTAAACCCTGTCGCGCCGATTATGTGGGATTGACTTGCGAGGATCGCTATATCTTCGGTTACGGAATGGATTACAAGGGGTATTTGCGCAATGCGCCGGGCATCTTCGCGGTGGGAGAAGCTCAATGAGATTGGCGGTGATCGGAGGTTCCGGTCTGACTCGATTGGATGGGTTGGAGCGTATCCGGCGGGTTGCCGTATCGACCCCTTATGGAGAGCCCTCCGCGCCGTTGGTGGAGGGCCGCCTGGGAGATTTGAATCTGATTTTCCTGCCCCGTCACGGCGAAGGACATAGCTTGCCGCCGCACCGGGTCAATTACCGCGCCAATATCGCCGCGCTCAAGGAAAAGGGGGTGACCCATGTCATCGCGGCGGCGGCGGTCGGCGGCATTGCGGCGCGAATGGCGCCTCGGTCGTTGGCGGTACCGGATCAAATTATCGATTATACCTACGGGCGCGACCCTACTTTTTTCGAATTCGACGACAGTCCGGTTACCCATGTGGACCTGACTTTTCCCTACAGCGAACCGCTGCGGCAAAAGCTTCTCGCCGCGGGCAAATCCGCCGGGATCGAATTGCTCGAAGGCGGTTGCTACGGCTGTACCCAAGGACCGCGACTGGAAACCGCCGCCGAAATCCGGCGCATGGAACGCGACGGCTGCGATCTGGTGGGGATGACCGGCATGCCCGAGGCCGCCCTGGCGCGCGAACTGGAATTGGATTATGCGTGCCTGGCGGTGGTGGTTAATTGGGCCGCCGGCAAGAGCGAGGGGATCGTGTCCATGACGGAAATAAAAGCCCACTTGGCGGCCGGAACGGACAAGGTAAGGCGAGTTTTGACCGCCTTCGCCGAATTATTGAGCGGCGATTGAAATAGCCGAATCTCCCCACGCCCACATGAGGTGACTATTGGGATTGTATCTCGGGCGCTTTTGCCGGAGACACCCGAATCAATACGCCGAAGGCGGGATGGTCGAGATAATGGGTCTCGTTGAATTTGACCCGCCGTTTCTCGCTCAAGCGATGAACCGTTCCGTCGGGAGCGCGGTATTCCATATCCACGAGGACGCGCAGGTATTCGCCCCGCTGCAATCGCACCACCCCTTCCACGGACGAATCGAAAGCACCGATATGATAGGGGGCGTTGATTCTTTGCGGATAGGCCGGTTGGACCCAGGCCGTGTGCAAGAGGGGGCGATAGTCTCTCGAGCGGCGGAGGCGGTCGTAGGCGGAATAAAGTCCGGATTGCGCGTCCGCCACGAGCGGACTCGGTTGGCGCATATCCTCGGGCCAGGGAAAGGACGGCTGATCGGATAAATCCTCGTCGGTGTCGACGGGCTGGGCAAAGACGACCACCGCCATCTGGTACCAGCCCGGCGTGCTTGCCGCGCTGGCTGGGAGAAGGGGTATCACGAATAACAGAAAGACGAGGGAGAGCTTGACGGATATCCGTGGCAACATAAGTCCGTTGTCAGTAAGTTAGGCCATAGAAAGCTGGATGAACAATTGAACTGGGGATAGATAGCGGCCGATGATCAGGGCCAGATTTTGGCGAAATCGAATTCGATGCGGCAGTCGCCCCAATCGAATGTCTCCCGATCCGAGCCGGTGTCCGTTCTCTTGATGTAGCGGCCGTTTTGCCATTGGAAGAGTTTGGCGGTTTTCCGGTCGGGATAGACCAAAATATAAAACCCCACCCCCTCCCGCTCGTAGAGGTCGAACTTGATTCGCTCGTCCCTAAGGGCGGTGGAGGGTGAGATGATTTCGAAAATCAGACGGGGTGCCCGGGTTGGGTAATCCCCTTCGATGGGCCCGCAAACCACCATTACGTTCGGTCGCACCACGATATCTTCCCTGACGATCCAATCGGTTTCGAGGACCGCCTGACAATCGGGGCAGGGTTCAAGCACATCCTCGAGATGAGCAACGATGCGGGCGATGATCCGCTGATGTAAGAAGGTAGGGCTGGGCACCATGGCATAGGGAATGCCTTCGATCAGCTCCCAATCCCCTTCCCAGCGCTGAAAGTCCTGGATTGTGTAGTGGGGCAGGAGTTCATGGGAAATCATGGCATCGCTCCGGTGGCGGTTAGGGGAGTTTGATACCGCCGCTTCCGGAAAGTCCGCCCATGCCGGATGCGCCATCGCCCAAATCGTTCGGCATCCCGCCTTTGGGCACCACCAGGGAGCTGGCTTGTTCCTGTTGCAGGCGCCGGAGTTCCTCCATGGTTTCCTGAAGGCTTTCCTCCGCTGCGGGACCGTATTTTTCCACCGCCTCACGCAAAGAATCCGCCTCGATTTCGAAGCTCAAGGGCAGGCTTCCCATCGGCGTCATCACCGTGGCTTGGCCCACGAAGATTTCCTGGCGGCCGGCATCGATCGAGCCGTCCCCGGTGACGGGAATGAGGCGCTTGATGGAGCCGGTATGCAGGTCGGTATAGATTTCCTCCCGATAGAGGCTGTCCGGATTCATGCGGGTCTTTTCTTCGCTCATGGAGATTCCTGTTGAATACTGAATAGGTTGACAGATTTGTTTATATTACCAGTTTTGACCTTGAAATGGGGTCGGGGGATGGCCTGAAGGGCGTTCGCATCCCCCCCTCCCTTGCCCTCCCCCCGTTGGGGGGAGGGTTGGGTGGGGGAAGCCCCAGGGAAGGGTTCACGGCATCCCTGAAGGCCATCTCCCGGCGGAAATGGGGGAGAACGCTCCGGAGAATCATTCAGGCGTCAGGGTTTCCAAGAGTTGGCGGACGAAAGTGATTCGCCGACTCGGGTCTTCCTGTTGCGGCTGACCGGATGCGCCGTTGAGTACAAAGCGCAGCTTCTCCGGACCGTCGAGGCGATAGGTCCGGGGGTCGGTTTGGACCAGCCGGATAAGCTTTTCCACATCGATTTTGGGCTCGGCTGCGAACAGGATCCGCCCGCCTCCTTCTCCGCCGTCGATTTTCTCGATCCCCAGTTGTCGGGCCTTGAATTTCATCTCCGCCAGGGTGAATAGATTTTTGGTGGCCTCGGGCAATAGGCCGAAGCGGTCGATCATTTCCACCTGAAGGTCTTCCAGCGCCTGGTGATCGCGGGCGTTGGCGATGCGTTTGTAGAACACCAGGCGGGTGTGGACGTCGGGCAGATAGTCGTCGGGAATCAAGGCCGGCAGCCTGAGGTCGATTTCCACGCCGCGCTCGGCACCGCCGCCGGTGGCGCCGGCGGCTTCCAAATCGACTTCCTTGCCCGCCTTGAGGGTCTCCATCGCCCGTTCCAGAAATTCCGCATACAGATTGAAGCCGATCTCCATGATCTGCCCGCTCTGCTCGTCTCCCAGGAGTTCCCCGGCGCCGCGGATTTCCAAGTCGTGGGAGGAGAGCAAAAAGCCCGCCCCCAGTTCGCCGGAAGTTTCGATGGCTTCCAAGCGCTTGACCGCGTCCTTGGTCATCAGTTTCTTGGGGGGCACGATCAGATAGGCGTAGGCGCGATGATGGGAGCGGCCCACCCGGCCGCGCATTTGATGCAATTGGGCGAGGCCGAACAGATCGGCGCGATGGATCAGGATGGTGTTGGCGCTGGGCACGTCGATGCCGCTTTCGATGATGGTGGTGCAAAGCAGCACGTTGAAGCGCTGATGATAGAAATCCAGCATGATCCGTTCCAGGTCCCGTTCGGGCATCTGGCCGTGGGCGATTCGAATCCGAATCTCCGGCACCAGCCGCTGGATTTCCTCGGCGATCCGCTCCATGGTCTCGATTTTGTTGTGAACGAAATAGACCTGGCCGCCGCGCTTGACCTCGCGCAGGATCGCTTCCTGAATCAAGGGATCGACCCATTCGCTGACGAAGGTTTGGATGGGATGACGTCCCTCCGGCGGGCTGGCGATGATGGAGATATCCCGCATTCCGCTCAAGGACATGCTCAAGGTGCGCGGGATCGGGGTGGCGGTGAGGGTCAAGAGATCCACTTCGCTGCGCAGTTTCTTGAAGTGCTCTTTCTGACGCACTCCGAAGCGGTGCTCCTCGTCGAGGATGACCAAGCCCAGGTCTCGGTATTGCACGCTTTTTTGGATCAGCTTATGGGTGCCGATGAGGATATCCACCTTGCCATCGGCGGTGTCTTGCAGAATTTTTTTCTGTTGTTTGGGGGGGATGAAGCGCGACAGCACTTCGATCCGGACCGGCCAATCGGCGAAGCGGTCGAGGAAGTTCTGATAATGCTGCTGGGCCAAAAGGGTGGTGGGCACCAGAACCGCCACTTGTCTTTCGTTCTGAATCGACACGAAAGCGGCGCGCATGGCCACCTCGGTTTTCCCGAACCCCACGTCGCCGCACACCACCCGATCCATGGGCTGGGGAGCCTGCATGTCGCGCAGGGCCGAGGCGATGGCGGCGGCTTGATCGGGGGTTTCCTCGAAGGGAAAGGCGTTGGCGAAGCCGGCATAGGCAGTCTCGTCCAACTGGAAGGCGTGACCGCGGCTGGCGGCGCGTTTGGCGTGAATTTCCAACAATTCCGCCGCCACGTCCCGGACCCGTGCCATGGCCTTGCGCTTGGCCTTTTCCCATTGATCCCCACCGAGCTTATGCAGCGGGGCGCAGTCATAATCGGCGCCGCTGTAGCGGCCGATCAGGTGGAGGGAGGAGACCGGCACGTAAAGTTTGTCGCCGCCGGCGTATTCCAGCGTCAGGAATTCGGTGGCCACGCCGTCGACTTCCAAACGCTGCAGTCCCTGATAGCGACCCACGCCGTGATCGCGGTGCACCACCGGCGTGCCGATGGAGAGTTCGCTCAAATCGGCGATCAGGTTTTCCATGTCCCGGGCGGTGTCGCCCGCCTTTCGCCGTTGGCGCGCTTTCTCTCCCAAAAGCAGGGTTTCCGGAATTACGGCGAAGTCGGGTTCGCGGCTCAGCAAACCTTGGTCCAGCGGCGCGATGGCAAGCCCCATCAACGGTTCGCGGTTAGATTCGCTCTGCTGCAAGAAATCCTCCCAGTCGGCGATCGGCTGAGGATGCACACCCAGCTTGCCCAGGCTTTCCTCCAGAGCGGTGCGGCGGCCGGGACTTTCGGCGCACAGCAGAACCGGCCCTTGGTGATGGTCGAGAAAATCCAATAGGGCTTCGGCCGGTTGCTTCTTGTTGGGCTGGAAGCTCAAGTCCGGCAGCGGATCGACCGCAAAGCGAATCGCGCGGGCGGGTTCCCGCGACTCTGTCAGATGAATGCGGGGATAGGCGGAGAGACGTTCGCTCAAGGCCGCCGGGGGTAGATAGAGGGTTTCGGGCGGCAACGGCGGTCGGTCCAGGTCGCCGCGGCGGGGTCGATAGCGGTTTTGGACTTCGGCGTAAAAGCCTTCGGCGGCTTGATCCTCGGTTTTCAGGACCAAGGTGGTCCGCTCCGGAGGAAGATAATCGAACAGGGTCTCCAAGCCGCCGTTTTCCGATTCGGACGGTTCCAGAAACAGGGGCAGGTAGTATTCGATTCCCCCGGGAAAGAAGCCGTTGCTGACGTCTTGATACAGGCCGCAGGAAGAGGGCAGATCCGGAAAAGTGGTGCGAAAGGCGCGGCGGAATCGCTTGATGCCGGCCTCATCGGTGGGAAATTCCCGTGCCGGATAGAGTTCGAAGGTGTCGACTTTTTCGATCGAACGTTGGGATTCCGGATCGAAGGTGCGAATGGATTCGATTTCGTCGTCGAACAGTTCGATCCGGAGAGGGGTGTCGTAGGTGAGGGGAAATAAGTCGAGGATTGCGCCGCGGACGGCGAATTCCCCGTGCTGCCTGACTTGTGGCACGTATTGATAGCCGGTTTGCTCCAATTGCCGGCGGGTGGTATCCAAATCCAGCCGGTCGCCCACTTTCAAGGAGAAACTCTGGCCCAGGATGTGTTTTCTGGGGGCCAGTCGTTGCATGAGGGTGGCGGCGGTGGTGATCAGCACACCGCGGCGGGTACGGGGCAGATGGGTGAGAGTGCGTAAACGCTGGGAGATGATTTCCGGCAGGGGGGAAAAAACGTCGTAAGGCAAGGTCTCCCAGTCGGGAAAATTCAATACTTGGGCGCGGTCGCCCAGGAAGAAGGCGATCTCTTCCTCCATTTGTTGCGCGCTTTGACTGTCGGGCATGACGATTACATATAAGCGCTCATCCGTTTGAATGGCGCGCGCGATGGCGAGCGCTTGAGCGACACCCATCAATTCCTGCCAATGAAGCGGGTGCTTCGCTTGGGTAGTGGTGGGGGGGGAAAGTAAAGAGGTTGCTGTTGGTTTATGTCGCGCTGCGATATTCGTCATGGGGTCAATAACAATACTTTTGAAAACAAAATTGAATGACGTTGGAAGAGGGTTGCGATTCTCTTCTATTTTTAGCGTGGTATTTGGGTGCTCAATCCCAGGGACTGCCATGCCTGCATACCGCCCCGATACCATTTAAGTTTTTCCGCTGGGTAACCGGCGCCGACTAACAATTGGATCGTTTCATAAGAGTCCGGGTTCCAGTATCCGTTACAAAAAAGCACCAGAGTCTTTGCGTTTGAAAAATCCCATTGGTTTTCCGTTTTTTTGGCGCCCAAGCGTTCTTTAAGGAGTTTTTCAAGCCCAATCGTCCACCTTTCCGCCGGGATATTGACAGCCAAAGGAATCGTCTCTCGCCGATACCATTCCGACAAGCGGGTATCCACAATCAAAACTCGATCGTCAGTGGAACTTTTCTGTAAGAATTCGATCATTTCCAATTCCCCCAAGGTTTCCACGCCGGGGGCGGCGGTTACCGGTTGGATGCAAAAAGGGGGGCATGGGCGTGATGTTTTATCGAAAGGTGGCTCGATGCTGTGGGTTGAATCGTTGTTGCGTTCAATAGTAATGGTTTGGTTATCGGTCTTGATCTCGATTTGGCGGATATTTTTAGTGAGATTTACCTGAAGAGGTTCGATGCCATTTGGGGCTTGCGCATGGATGGACAAAGAAATGCCGAATATCCCCGAGATTGCCAGAAGGATCTTAACTGCCTCTCTCGCCGATAGGAGAGAAAAAAAGAAGGCGTTCGCCGGACATCGGGTTTTGCCGTTTTGGTTGCGGTTTTGCGAGAAAGCTTTATAGGGGTATTTATTGAATTTCATCGGGTATTATTTGTAATGAAATACGCTATAATAGCGTAGAATTTTATTAAGTTATGAGGAATGGAACATTGGATATGCAAATCGAAGACAAATTAGAAGAACTTTCGCCGGAAGAGCTGAAGCAGTTCATCGAAGAAGCTCATCGAACACTCGAAGTCAAGCAAAAGGAAAAACGGAGTGAGGTGATTCGCCAAATCAAGGAATTGGCGGCTTCCGTTGGACTCGATGTGGATATTCGGGTGAAATCGAAAGCAGCGGAAGCCAAACCTTCCCGGAAGAGAGCCAAGCTGCCTCCCAAATACCGCCATCCGTCCGACGCATCCATCACCTGGACCGGGCGCGGCCAAATGCCCCGCTGGCTGAGGGAATTGGTGAACCAAGGCCACGATCGGGAAGAGTTTCGCATTTCGGCTTGATCGCTTCTAATCCAAGAACCGCCGGATCAGGTCGTGGTAGGCGTCGATTCGACGATCGCGCAGATAAGGCCAGATTCGGCGGACTGCTTCCGTTCTCCCTGGCGCCAGACAAGCGAATAGAATTTTTTCCTCCTCCGCTTCCGCCCGGGCGAGTAATTCTCCTTGCGGCCCGGCGATAAAACTGCGGCCCCAGAAATGAATTCCCGGTGACCGTCGGCTCGGATCGGGTTCCAGCCCAATGCGGTTGCAGGCCAATACCGGCAAGCCGTTGGCGACGCCGTGGGCGCGCTGAATCAATTGCCAGGCTTCCAGTTGGCGCCGTTTTTCGGCTTCGTCGTCGTTGGGATCCCAACCGATGGCGGTGGGATAGAGCAAAAGATCGGCACCGGCGAGCGTCATTAAACGTGCCGCTTCCGGGTACCATTGATCCCAGCAGACCAGCACACCCAATTTCCCCACGCTGGTGGGTATCGGTTGGAACCCCAAATCTCCCGGCGTGAAATAAAACTTTTCGTAATAACCCGGATCGTCGGGAATATGCATCTTGCGATATTTTCCCGCCAGGGTTCCGTCCTGTTCCAGAATCACCGCGGTATTGTGATAGAGACCGGGGGCGCGGCGTTCGAACAGGGAGCCGACGATCACCACCCGAAGCTCAGCGGCGAGATCGGCCAAGAATTCCGTGGTGGGACCGGGGATCGACTCGGCCCAATCGAAACAGGCGACGTCTTCGGTCTGGCAGAAGTAGGGCAGGGTGTGAAGCTCCGGCAGCAGGATCAAGCGGGCCCCTTCCGCGGCGGCTCGGCGAATGGCGCGCTCGGAGGCGTTGAGGTTGTCCTCCCGGCTGCCCGAACAAGCTTGTTGAATCAGGGCGACGTGCAGATTTTCCAGCATCGATTTTCCTCGAAGCGAACGGATTGGGGATATTGCATGGTCATGCAGTGAAGGCTGCCGTATTGATGGATCAAGGCGCGGGCGGGGATGGCCACGATCTCCCGATCGGGAAAAGCCTGTCGCAGTCTCGCCAGCGCTTCGGCGTCGGCGGGGTCGTCGTAGACGGGCGCCAACAGCGCGTCGTTGACGATCAGAAAATTGGCGTAGGATGCCGGCAGGCGTCTTCCGCTTGTGTCGTGAATGGCGCGCGGGAGGGGCAATGGAATCAAGCGGTAAGGTCGGCCTGCGGCCGTCTCGAAACCGGCCAATTGTTCGGCCATGGCCTGAAGCGGGGCGTAATGAGCGTCGCCGGGGTCTTCGCAAGCCTGATATACGATGATTTCGGGGTTGCAAAAGCGCGCCAAGGTATCGATGTGGGCATCGGTATCGTCGCCTTCGATACGGCCGTGATCCAGCCACAAAAAACGCTTGATACCCAAGTGCTCGGCCAGCACCGCTTCCGTTCGCCGAGGGTCGGGGTTGCGATTGGGGTTCTGAATCGAACTGCGGGTGGCGAGCAGGGTGCCCGCGCCGTCGGTTTCGATGCTGCCGCCTTCGAGCACCCAGTCCACGCGTCGGTAGGGCGTCGATCCGAAAATACCTTGTCCGTACAAGTGCTCGCCCAAGGCGTCGTCCACTTGGGAGGGATATTTTCCGCCCCAACCGTTGAAGCGGAAATCGATCAATTGACACGCCGCCGGGTGCCCTCGCTGGACGGTCAAAGGCGCCGTGTCCCGCACCCAGGTGTCGCGATAAGGGGCTTTGGCGAAGCGGATGCGAGCCGGCTCGATTGGGTAGCCCTGGAGAAGCGTATCGATGTGAGCGCGATGATCGGCGTCGCGGCAGACGATCACCGCCCCTTGGCGCTGGCTGATCGCGGCCAACGTCAAGGCGTAGCTGTGTTCCACCGCCTCCAGCCAGGGAGCGAAATCTCCTTCCGGATGGGGCCAGGCCAGCAGGACGAAGGACTGCGGCGCCCATTCCGGGGGCAGGGTTAGCGGGTCCATTGCAGCATTTCCTCCGCGTGGGCCAAGGTTTGGTCGGTGATTGTCAGTCCTCCCAGCATGCGGGCGATTTCTTGCTGCCGGCTATCCGAATCCAAGGGGTGTACTCGCGTTTCCACGCCGACGTGATCGCTGTCGGCTTCCGGTTCCGGTTGGGCCTTGCTGACCAGGTAATGATGGTGAGCCTGGGCGGCCACTTGGGGCAGATGGGTGACGCACAACACCTGCCGGTTTCCCCCCAGTTCCCGCAGGCGGCGGCCGACGATCTCGGCGACGCCGCCGCCGATCCCGGTGTCCACCTCGTCGAAGATCAGGGTCGGGACCGAACGGGCTTCGCTACAGGCCACCTGAATGGCCAGGCTGAGGCGCGACAATTCACCGCCCGAGGCGACTTTCGCCAAAGGCTTGGGAGGCATGCCGGGGTTGGTGGCCACCCGAAATTCCACCCGGTCCAATCCTTCGGGGCGGGGATCGGAAGCGGTTTCGGTTTGGAGGTCGATGGCAAATTTCCCATGGGGCATTCCCAGTTCGCGAATCAGTTCGGTGATGCGTGCGGCCAGGCCCTCGGCGCAGTCGCGCCGGCGCGTGCTCAACCGGGAGGCCTGCTCCCGATAGGCGGCTTCCAGTGATTCCAGGCGCTGTTCCGATTCGGCGATGCGGATTTCCTGGTGGGTCAGGCCGTCCAGTTCCGTGCGCATTTCCGCCAGCCGCTCGGGTAAGGCTTCCGGGGCGAGCCGATGTTTTCGGGCCAGGTCGTGGAGACCGGTCAACTGCTCTTCCAGGCGCATCAAGCGATCGGGGTCGGACTCCAAGTCCTCCAGGCGTTGGCGGAGCAGATGGCCGGCTTCTTCCAGCTGAATTTGGGCGCTCCGCACCAATTCCGCGGTTTCTTGAAATTCGGGCGCCAACTCCAGAAGAGATTCGAGCTCTCTAGCCGCCTGGTCGATACGGTCGGACACCGAGGCGTCGTCCTCATACAAAAGATGCAATTGACTTTGCGCGGAGGCCAAGATCTTGTCCAGATTACTGAGCCGAGTATGTTCTTCGATGAGGGCGTCGAAGTCCAGTTCCTCGATGGCGGCCGCTTCCAGTTCCTGAATCTGGAAGCGCAGAAATTCCTCCCTGAGGGATCGATCTCCCACGTCTTGGCGCAGGCGCATCAAATGCTCGCGGGTGGCGCGCCAGTCCCGATAAAGGCCGGTGAGTTCGGTCAGCAGGGAGTCGTTGCCGGCGTGGGCGTCGAGCAGCTGGCGCTGGGCGGAAGGTTGGCGCAAGCGCAAGTGGGCGTGTTGGCCGTGAATCTCCACCAAGTGCTGGCCCAGGTTCTGCAAGGCTTCGAGACCGACCGGGCGGTCGTTGATGAAAGCCCGGTTGCGCTTTTTGGCCGCCACGCTGCGACGAATCAGGCAATCGGGGCCGTCTCCCAGATCGTTGTCGACAAGCCATTGACGGGCCGTCGGGGCCTGTTCCAAGTCGAATTCCAGAACGATTTCCGCTTTGTCGGCGCCGCTGCGCACCAGGTCGGCGGCGGCGCGCCCGCCCAATCCCAGATCGAGGGCGGTGAGGAGAATGGATTTTCCCGCCCCGGTTTCGCCGGTCAAGGCGGTAAAGCCGGGAAACCAGTCCAGATTCAGTCGTTTAACGACCGCAAAATTGTGGATGCTCAAAGCTGTCAGCATCGTTTAGGTCCGTTGCTGCTCCAGTTCAATTTGACCCGTAAAATCTCGAAAAAATCGTAATCGACCGGGTGCAGTAGCTTCAGCGGTTGATCCGCTTTGCGGATGCGAATGTGATCGTCGAAGCGGACTTCGGGAATCGAAACCGTGTCGCAAGAAACTTCGGCGCGCATGTCCTTGGCCGCGCCGAAAGCGATTTCCACTTCGCTACCGCCGGCGATGACGATGGGTCGATTGGTCAGGGTGTGGGGGTTGATCGGAACCAGCTCGATGGCATCGAGGGTCGGATAGAGAATCGGTCCCCCTCCGGATAAGGCGTAAGCGGTGGAGCCGGTGGGGGTGGAAACGATCAAACCGTCGGCGCGCTGGGAGTTGAGGAAACGGCCGTCGATGTGGGTGATGATTTCGATCATGCAAGGGGTGATCCAACGGTGGACCACCACCTCGTTGACCGCCAGTTCCTCGCGAACGATGCCGCCTTCCCGGACGATTTGAGCGCGGAGTAGGGGCCGCTCTTCCGCGCGGTAGTGACCGGCCAGCATGGCGTCCAGTTTCACCAGCGCTTGCTGGGGGGAAACGTCCACCAGGAAGCCGACCCGGCCGAGATTGACGCCGATCACCGGGGTGCCGAAGGGCGCCACGGAGCGGCCGGTATTGAGCAAAGTGCCGTCGCCTCCCACCGCGATCACCACGTCGCATTCCTTGCCCAGCATCTGGATCGGGCGGACCGTCTCCGACGGTGCGTCCAACAGTCGTTGGGCGACGTCCTCGAGGCGCAGCTCGAATCCGCGCCGGCGCAAATGTGCGTAGATGGCCTGCAAGGTATGGCCGACTTGTTCTACATTAGGTTTGGCGACGATGCCAATGGTGTGGAAGCATCCGCTCACGGAGTGAAACAATCGAATGACATAAATAAATTATATTAGGTGTTTCTTGACAATATATCTAGAGATTGCTAGCTTGGCACTCCCTTTAAAAGAGTGCTGATAACAGCAAAGATTGGCATGTCCCAGTTCCTGGAATTGACCGAACGATCCCAGCATTTGCTGAAAGTGCTGATCGAACGCTACATTGACGAAGGTCAGCCGGTGGGTTCCCGCACCTTGTCGCGGGGGGCGGGGCTGAACCTGAGTCCGGCGACGATTCGCAATATCATGGCGGATCTGGAGGAATTGGGCCTGATCGCTTCGCCCCATACCTCCGCCGGTCGGGTGCCCACGGTCAAGGGATATCGATTGTTCATCGATTCCCTGCTGACCGTCAAGCCCTTGGAGGCGGGGGTGACCCGGGAACTATGGAAAGGCTTCGAGTCCTTGGAGGAACCCCATGAGCTTTTGGGCGCGGCTTCCCGGCTGCTGGCCCAAGTCAGTCGCATGGCGGGGCTGGTGACCTTGCCGCGGCGCGGGCAGGTCGCTTTTCGGCACATCGAGTTTTTGCCGCTTTCCCAGGGGCGGGTATTGGTCGTTCTGGTGACCGATGACGACGAAGTCTATAATCGGGTCATTCGTCCGTCCCAGGCGTTTACGCCGTCCCAATTGCAGCAAGCGTCCAACTATCTCAACGCCCGGCTCGAGGGGAAGCGCCTGACCGAGCTGCGGGACGCGATCCGGCAGGAGGTGCAGCAGACCGAGAAGCGGATCAGCGAGGAGATCAAGTCGGTTTTGGAAGCGGCCGGCTCCCTGTTCATGAAGCCTGAGTCCCTGGAAGAAGATTATGTGTTGGCCGGCCAGACCAATCTGATGGACTTCACCGAACTGAGCGAGCAGGCGCGTCTGCGGAAATTGTTCGAAGCCTTCGACGAGAAGCGCGACTTGCTGCATCTGTTGGATCAATGCATCGAAGCGGAAGGGGTGCAAATTTTCATCGGCGAGGAATCGGGTTATTGGCCCTTCGAGCAATGCAGTCTGGTGACCCGAAGTTACGAGGTGGAAGGCCGGGTGCTGGGGGTGCTGGGGGTGATCGGTCCGACCCGGATGCGCTACGAAAGCGTCATCCCGCTGGTGGATATTACCGCCAAATTGCTCAGCACGGCCTTGAATCAGAAACTGGCGTCCCCATCTTAACTAACATCCCCAGATGGGTGGAGTGAATCGACGCATCGGTAGGACGACTCCCGGTTCGTCCAGCGTCGCGGACATCGCGCGTGAATCCATCATGACTGAGCGGTGGGTTGCGGCTGACGCCTCCATCCGTCTTAACCGGAGATATTATTGCCAGTTTTCGGAGAACAGATAAGCGGAGAGGCTATGACCGAGGAAAATAAAGATTCCCAGGAAGAAACCACGGCGCAGACCGAGGCGGTGGAGGCTGAGGCGGCCGAAACCCAGGAATCGCCGGAGGTTCTGCTGCAAAAGCTGAGCGAGGCGGAACGTCAGGCGGAGGAAAATTGGGACAAACTTTTGCGCGCCCAGGCCGAGCTGGAAAACCTCCATCGGCGGATGGAGCGCGAACTCAAAAATTCGCAGAAGTACGCGATCGAGAAATTCGCCCAGGAGCTTTTGTCGGTGGCCGACAGCCTGGAGCTGGGGTTGCAGGCGGCGGGGGAAACCGACGAGCTGGAAAAGATTCGCGAAGGGGTCGAATTGACCCTCAAGCAGCTGCTGACGGTATTCGATCGCTTCCAGATCAAGGTAATCGAGCCGCTGGGCGAGAAATTCGACCCGGAATACCATCAGGCGATGACCACCGAAGACATCGAAGGGGTCGAGCCCGATACCGTGGTCAAGGTATTCCAAAAGGGCTATACCTTGAACGACCGGCTCATTCGTCCCGCCCTGGTGGTGGTGGCCAAGCCATCCGCCGAAGCGCAGCCGCGTATCGACGAGGAAGCTTGAAAATCGAAAGCTTGGCCCCATTTATCACTCAAGCGGGCGAACATGAATAACAGTAGGAGATTAAGCCAATGGCAAAAATTTTAGGTATCGATTTAGGTACGACCAACTCGTGCATGGCGATTCTGGAGGGCGGCAAGCCCAGGGTGATCGAAAACGCGGAAGGCACTCGGACCACGCCGTCGATCGTCGCTTTCACCAAGGAAGGCGAGGTGCTGGTGGGGAATCCGGCCAAGCGGCAGGCGATCACCAACCCGCAGAACACCCTGTTCGCCATCAAACGTCTGATCGGGCGTAAGCACGAGGATGCGGTGGTGAAAAAGGACGTCGACATGGTGCCCTATAAAATCGTCTCGGCACCCAACGGCGATGCCTGGGTGGATGTGCCCGCCCTGGACAAGAAAATGGCGCCGCCGGAAATTTCCGCGCGCGTTCTGCGCAAATTGAAGGAGGACGCCGAGGCTTATTTGGGGGAAGAAATCAAGGAAGCGGTCATCACCGTGCCGGCGTATTTCAACGACTCCCAGCGTCAGGCCACCAAGGACGCCGGCCGCATCGCCGGGCTGGAAGTGAAACGGATCATCAACGAGCCCACCGCCGCGGCTTTGGCTTTCGGTCTGGACCGGCAGCAGGGCGACCGCAAGGTTGCGGTGTACGACCTGGGTGGCGGCACCTTCGATATCTCCATCATCGAAATGGCCGATGTGGAGGGCGAGCGTCAATTCGAGGTCCTGTCCACCAACGGCGATACTTTCCTCGGGGGGGAAGATTTCGACAAGCGGGTCATCGATTATCTGGTGGATGAGTTCAAAAAAGACGCCGGCATCGATCTCCACAACGATCCCCTGGCATTGCAGCGTTTGAAGGAGGCCGCCGAGAAGGCCAAGATCGAGCTTTCCTCCACCCAGCAGACCGAAGTCAATCTGCCCTATATCACCGCCGACGCCTCGGGTCCCAAGCACTTGAACGTGAAACTCACCCGGGCCAAGCTGGAAGCCTTGACCGAAGATCTGGTGGAAAAGACCCGGCAGCCGTGCGAAATCGCCTTGAAGGACGCCGGCCTGTCGCCGTCGGAAATTGACGATGTCATCCTCGTAGGCGGTCAAACCCGGATGCCCAAGGTGCAGGAGTTCGTCAAGCAGGTCTTCGGCAAGGACCCCCGCAAAGACGTCAACCCGGACGAGGCCGTCGCTCTCGGGGCCGCGATCCAGGCCGGTGTGCTGGGCGGCGACGTGAAAGACGTGCTGCTCCTCGACGTCACTCCGCTCTCCCTGGGGATCGAAACCCTGGGCGGCGTGATGACCAAGCTGATCGAGAAGAATACCACCATTCCCACCAAGGCGAATCAAGTGTTCTCCACCGCCGAGGACAATCAGACCGCGGTGACGGTTCATGTCCTGCAAGGGGAACGCGAAATGGCCAAGGACAACAAGTCCCTGGGCAAATTCGATTTGGCCGGGATTCCGCCGGCACCGCGCGGTGTGCCGCAAATCGAGGTGATCTTCGACATCGACGCCAACGGGATTCTCAACGTGTCGGCCAAGGATAAAGCGACCGGCACGGAGCAGTCGATCGTGATCCGGGCCGCCAGCGGCTTGACCGACGAGGAAATCGAGCGGATGGTCCGCGACGCCGAAGTACACGCCGAGGAGGACCGGAAGTTCAAGGAATTCGTGACCGCGCGCAACGAAGCCGACGCCCTCATCCACGGCACGCGCAAGAGCCTGGAGGAATTGGGCGACAAGGTGCCGGCCGCGGAAAAGGAATCAATCGAATCGGCGATCCAGGATCTGGAAGAAGCCATGAAGGGCGACGACAAGGACGCCATCGAGGCGAAAAGCCGGCACTTGGCGGAATTGTCCGGTAAACTGGCGCAACAGATGTACGGTGCGGCCGGCGGTGGCGAGGAAGCCGCGGGCGGTGCGGCCGGCGCCGGTGAGTCCGCCTCCCGCCCCGAAGGCGAGGAAGTGGTGGATGCCGAGTTCGAAGAAGTCAAAGACGATAAGAAATGATGATCGTCGAAGACTGGAACACGGACCGATTGGGTTGAAATATAGAAAAATGCCGCCGGCGTGAAGTCGGCGGCACCTTTATGTCTATGGCAGAAGATTATTACACGATATTAGGTCTTTCCCGCAACGCCAGCGAGACGGAGATCAAGCGTGCGTTCCGCAAGCTGGCGATGAAATATCATCCGGACCGCAATCAGGACAATCCCGAGGCCGAAGAGCGCTTCAAACAGGTTAAAGAGGCCTATGACGTGCTCAGCGACCCGCAAAAGCGGGCCGCCTATGATCAGTTCGGTCACGCCGGGGTGCATGGGGCCACCCAGGGAGGCGGATTCAGCGCCGAGTCGTTCAGCGATATTTTCGGCGAAGTATTCGAGGATTTATTCGGCATGGGCGGCGCCCGGGGGCGCGGTGGCCGCGGACGGGTCCGGCGCGGCGCGGATCTCCGCTATACCTTGGAGCTGACCCTCGAAGAGGCGGTTGCCGGCACCGACACCCAGATCCAAATCCCCACCTTCGTGTCCTGCGAGGAATGCGGCGGCAGCGGTGCCCGACCCGGGAGCAAGCCGTCTCCTTGTTCCCTTTGCCAAGGCCAAGGCGTGGTGCGGATGCAGCAAGGATTTTTCTCCATTCAGCAGACTTGCCCCCAGTGCCAGGGAAGCGGCCAGGAAAACCGCGATCCCTGTCCCAAATGCCGCGGTCAGGGGCGCGTTCAACGGACCAAGTCGCTTTCGGTCAAGATCCCGGCAGGAGTGGACAGCGGCGACCGCATTCGTTTGGCGGGAGAAGGCGAGATGGGCGAGCAGGGAGGGCCTCCCGGGGATCTTTACGTGGAGGTTCGGGTCAAGGAGCATCCCATTTTCAGCCGGGAAGGCAACGATCTTCGCTGCGAAGTGCCCATCAGTTTCACCACCGCCGCCCTGGGGGGCGAGCTGGAAGTGCCGACCCTGGACAGCAAATTGCTCCTCAAAATCCCGCCGGAAACCCAAACCGGACGCATGTTCCGCTTGCGGGGCAAGGGGGTGAAATCGGTTCGCGGCGGCTCGATCGGCGATTTGATCTGTCGGGTCCGGGTGGAGACGCCGGTGCGCCTGACCAAGGAACAGATCGAGTTGCTCAAGCAACTGGACGAATCGCTCCAGGGCGGGGGAAGCCATCACAGCCCCCAAGCCCATGGCTGGTTCGACGGGGTGAAGCAGTTCTTCGAAAAACTCACACCGGGTAAAGGACATTGACTATGACGCGTATCGCCATTCCCGGCGCCGCCGGACGCATGGGCAGGATTTTGATTCAAGCGGTGGCCGCCGCCGATGACATGGAGTTGACCGCCGCCACCGCCCGTTCCGGATCCGAGTTGCTGGGTCGGGATGCGGGGGAATTGGCCGGCGTCGGAACGTTGGGCGTGCCGATCCGGCCCAGTTTGGAGGAGTGCGAGGATTTCGACGTGCTGATCGATTTCACCTTGCCCGAGTCGTGTCAAGGCTTCGTCGAGTATTGCCGTTCGCACGGCAAGCGGCTGGTGATCGGCACCACCGGTCTGAGCTCCCGGGATCGGGCGGCGATCGATGCGGCGGCGAACACGATTCCCATCGTATTCGCGCCCAACATGAGCGTGGGAGTCAATTTGGCCCTCCGCTTGCTGGAGACGGCGGCCAAAGTGTTGGGGGACGACGTGGATGTGGAGGTGCTCGAGGCCCATCATCGTCACAAGGTGGATGCGCCTTCCGGAACCGCCTTGCGCATGGGAGAGGTGGTAGCCGACGCCTTGGGCCGGGATCTGGAGCAATGCGCCGTCTACGGCCGCCAGGGCAAAACCGGGGAACGCGATCGCAAGACCATCGGTTTTGCTACCGTTCGCGCCGGCGATATCGTCGGCGAGCATACGGTCCTTTTCGCCGGCGAAGGCGAACGCCTGGAAATCACCCACAAAGCCTCCAGCCGGATGACCTTCGGTAAAGGTGCGGTGCGGGCCGCGCGTTGGTTGATGGCGCAAAACCCCGGACGTTATGACATGCGGGACGTGTTGGGACTGGCTTAGTTAGGAATTGACGGCGTCGGTTTTCTGTTTTAAAGTGGATTTCCTAACAACATAAATAGTTAGTAGCAGTTTTTCCGGCTTAAATCAGGTATCATTGTCGGTCAAACGATAGGCCTGATGCCGAGAAATTATAGGCTCGTTTAAAGGCTTGGCAGTGCAAGGCTGTCAAGTGAACGAAAATTTAAAACCAAAACTGAAAAGTGGAGCAATCACATGGCGAAAGAAGTTCTCATTCAAGTCGCGCTCGACTCCTTGGATCCTCAAGTCACTTTGGATCTGGCTGCTAAAGCCGCTCCGTACGTCGACATCATCGAAATCGGCACCCCGTGCATCAAGCACAACGGCGTTTCCTTGGTCAAGGAATTGAAGTCCCGTTTCGGCGACAAGAAAATCCTGGTCGATCTGAAAACCATGGACGCCGGCGAATACGAAGCCGATCCGTTCTTCGCCGCTGGCGGCGACATCACCACCGTGCTGGGCGCGGCGGATCTGGACACCATCAAAGGCGTGGTGACCGCGGCGCATAAGCACAACGGTTGGGCGCAAGTGGACCTGATCAACGTATCCGACAAGAGCGCCATCGCCAAGGCCGCCGCCGAAGCCGGTGCCGACATCATCGGCGTGCACACCGGTATCGACCAGCAGCTGGCCGGCCAGACGCCGTTTGAAGACCTGAACTTGGTTTCCGGCCTGGGACTGGACGTGAAGATTTCCTGCGCTGGCGGCATTAAAGCGGATACCGTTCAAGACGTGGTGAAAGCCGGTGCTGATATCGTGGTGGTTGGTGGTGCTATCCACAGCGCCGACGATCCGGCTGCCGCTGCCAAGAAAATCCGCGAATTGGTGGACGAAGCCGCAGGAGCTTAAGGATGAATCCGCATCGGAAGCTCGTTTTAGACAAGATCACGGATATCCTGTCCAATACCCCGAACGATTACGAAGATCGTCTGACCCAAATGGTCGAAGAAGCCGGTCAGGTTTTCGTCGGAGGGATGGGGCGTTCCGGCCTGGTGACGAAATTCTTCGTCATGCGGCTCATGCATGCCGGCTACAAGGCCTTCGCTCTGGGTGAAACCGTGACCCCGGCTATCCGTGAGGGGGACTTGTTCATCGTGATTTCCGGTTCCGGTGAAACCGGCTCGATGGTCACCAATGCCAAGAAAGCCAAGGAAGTGGGAGCCAAGGTCGTCTTGCTCTCGGCTAAAAGCAGCTCGACTATCGCGGATATCGCCGATGAGGTCATCCAAGTAGGCACGGATGCGTCCTACGCCAAGGTGAAAGGGCTCCCCATGGGTACCATGTTCGAGCTTTCCACCTTGATCTTCCTGGAAGCCCAGATTTCCCATGTCATCCATGAGAAGGGGATTCCGGAAGAGGACATGAAGGCGCGTCACGCCAACCTGGAGTGATTGGATCATTCTTGCGGTTGATGGCGACCTTTAGGGGTCGCCATGCTTTCCCTGCAAAGGCAAGTATCTGTTTCGGATACTTGCCTTTTTTATGAAAACCGTTCACGGGGACGCCATGGACACTTTACAGGGGTATCGCCTAGAATGAATACTTATTGGTGTAAATTGGATCGGAAACGGGATGGCCTCTGCGGGCATCCCGTTTCGTTTGTCACGCTTTCGGGGGATACGTGAAAGAGACAGCTATCTTGGCTTTGGAGGATGGCACGTTATTTCAGGGCGTCTCCATAGGCGGCTCGGGGTGCCGGGTCGGGGAAGTGGTGTTCAACACCGCCTTGACCGGTTATCAGGAAATCCTGACCGATCCTTCCTATGCGCGCCAACTGGTGACTTTGACCTATCCTCATATCGGTAATGTGGGGGTCAACCCGGAAGACGTGGAATCCGATTATATCCATGCCGCCGGGCTGATCGTACGGGATGTGCCCGGAGTCGCCAGCAACTGGCGGATGACCGAATCCTTGACCGCTTATCTCAAGCGCCGGGACGTGGTCGGAATCGCGGATATCGATACCCGCAAATTGACTCGGATCTTGCGCGACAAGGGGGCCCAGCGGGGGTGTGTTTGGGCCGGCGTGGATGTGGATCCGCAGGTGGCGGTTGCCAAAACGCGAGATTTCCCGGGACTCAAGGGCATGGATTTGGCGCGCGAGGTGAGTTGTCGGTCCTCTTATGTTTGGAGCCAGACCCCGTGGCGACCGGACCGATCGGGATACGGCGAACTAGAGACGCCCCGCTTCAAGGTGGTGGTTTACGATTTCGGCGTCAAAAATAACATCCTCCGCTTGCTCGCCGGGCACGGCTGCGAGGTGACCGTGGTGCCGGCGACCGCTCCCGCCGCCGAAGTATTGCGCCTGGCGCCCGACGGCGTGGTGTTGTCCAACGGGCCGGGCGACCCGGAGCCGTGCGATTACGCCATCGAAGCGATCCGAATCCTGTTGGCGGAGCGGATGCCGGTGTTGGGTATTTGTCTCGGCCATCAGCTCTTGGCCTTGGCCTGCGGCGCGCGGACGGAAAAGATGAAATTCGGCCATCACGGCGCCAATCACCCGGTCCAGGAACTGGCGACCGGAAGGGTGATGATTTCCAGCCAGAATCATGGATTCTCGGTGGAGGAGGCGAGCCTGCCCGCGCATCTTCGCGCCACCCATCGCTCCTTGTTCGATGGCAGCCTCCAGGGGATCGAGCATACGGAGTGTCCCGCCATCGGTTTCCAGGGCCATCCCGAGGCCAGCCCCGGTCCGCGGGATGTGGAAACCTTGTTCGATCGCTTCATCGAGTTAATGGCCGCCAGGTCTTGACACTTTTACCGCCGTTATCGAATCATGCCTAAAAGAACTGATATTCAAACCATCCTGTTGCTCGGCGCCGGCCCCATCGTCATCGGTCAGGCGTGCGAATTCGATTATTCCGGCACTCAGGCTTGCAAGGCCTTGCGTGAGGAAGGCTATCGAATCGTCTTGGTCAATTCCAACCCGGCCACCATCATGACCGATCCGGATACCGCCGACCGAGTTTATATCGAACCGGTGGATTGGCAGACGGTGGCCAAAATCATCGAAAAGGAACGTCCGGATGCCTTGCTGCCCACCATGGGCGGGCAGACCGCCCTCAACTGCGCGTTGGATCTTCACCGGGAAGGGGTGTTGGAAAAGTACGGCGTGGAGTTGATCGGGGCCTCGAAGCAGGCGATCGAGAAGGCCGAGGATCGGGACCTGTTCCGGCGCGCGATGGGAGAGATCGGCCTCAGCGTGCCGCGGTCCGGAATCGCCTACAGCATAGAAGAATCTCTGAACGTATTGGAGGATATCGGTTTTCCCGCCATCATCCGGCCCTCCTATACTCTCGGCGGTTCGGGGGGCGGGATCGCCTATAACCGCGAGGAATTCGTGGAAATCTGCGAGCGCGGTTTGGAGCTTTCCATGGTCGGCGAACTCTTGATCGAGGAGTCGATCCTCGGGTGGAAAGAGTTCGAGATGGAGGTGGTGCGCGATCGCAACGATAACTGCATCATCGTCTGCTCGATCGAGAACCTGGATCCCATGGGCGTGCATACCGGCGATTCCATTACCGTCGCCCCCGCCCAGACCTTGACCGACAAGGAATACCAGGTGATGCGCGACGCCTCGATCGCGGTGCTTAAAGAGATCGGCGTCGATACCGGCGGCTCCAACGTTCAGTTCGCGGTCAATCCCGAGGACGGGCGATTGGTGGTGATCGAAATGAATCCCCGGGTATCGCGCTCCTCGGCGCTGGCTTCCAAGGCCACCGGCTTTCCCATCGCCAAGGTGGCGGCCAAGTTGGCGGTGGGCTATACCTTGGACGAGTTGCGCAACGAGATCACCGGAGGGTTGATTCCGGCCTCCTTCGAGCCTTCCATCGACTACGTCGTGACCAAGGTGCCCCGCTTTACCTTCGAGAAGTTTCCCGACGCCGACGACCGCCTCACCACCCAAATGAAGTCGGTGGGAGAAGTGATGGCGATCGGCCGGACTTTCCAGGAATCTATGCAGAAAGCCTTGCGGGGGCTGGAAATCGGGGTCGACGGGCTGACCGAGAAATTGGATCTGGATGCGGAAGATACCCGCGACCGCTTGGTGCGGGAACTGCGTAGCCCGGGACCGGAGCGGCTGTGGTACGTGGCCGACGCTTTCCGCTTCGGGATGACGTTGACGGACATTCACGATCATAGCCGCATCGACCCCTGGTTCCTGGCTCAGATCGAGGAAATCGTCAAGGCCGAACATTCCCTCCAAGCCGAGACCTTGGCGACGCTGAAGGCGGAAGCATTGTACCGGTTCAAACGGATGGGCTTTGCCGATTCGCGCCTGGCGAAACTGCTCGACAGCGCCGAGGGCGAAGTGCGGGCCGCCCGCCACAAGCACGGTATTCGACCGGTCTACAAGCGGATCGATTCGTGTGCGGCCGAATTCGCCTCGAGTACCGCCTACCTGTATTCCACTTACGAGGAAGAATGCGAAGCGGCCCCCTCCGATCGGCGCAAAATCGTGGTCCTGGGGGGCGGTCCCAATCGGATCGGGCAGGGAATCGAATTCGATTATTGCTGCGTCCACGCATCTTTCGCCCTCAAGGAAGACGGTTTCGAGACCATCATGGTCAACTGCAACCCGGAGACCGTATCCACCGATTTCGATACCTCGGACCGGCTTTACTTCGAACCGTTGAGCCTCGAGGACGTGTTGGAAATCATTCAACTGGAGCAGCCCGAAGGGGTGATCGTCCAATACGGCGGCCAGACCCCTCTCAAACTGGCCCGCGACCTGGAGGCGGCGGGAGTTCCCATCATCGGCACCACGCCCGATTCCATCGACTTGGCGGAAGATCGGGAACGCTTCCAGAAATTGGTGGAGCGCTTGGGGCTGAAGCAGCCCGAGAATCGTACCGCCCGCTCGCTGGAGGAAGCGATTCTGTGCGCGCGGGAGCTGGAGTATCCCTTGGTGGTCAGACCGTCCTACGTGCTCGGCGGCCGCGCCATGGAGATCGTGCTCAACGAGGACGACCTGCGTCGCTATATGGTGGAGGCGGTGAGCGTTTCCAATCAGTCGCCGGTACTATTGGATCGGTTCCTGGACGACGCAGTGGAGGTGGACGTGGACGCCGTCAGCGACGGCAAGAAAGTTTGGGTCGGCGGGGTGATGGAACACATCGAACAGGCCGGAATCCATTCCGGGGATTCGGCGTGTTCCGTCCCCCCCTACGAATTGAGCGGAGCGCTGCAGGAGCGTTTGAAGGAACAAGTGCGTTGCCTGGCGCAGGCCTTGGGGGTGGTGGGTTTGATGAATACCCAGTTCGCCATCAAGGAAGAGGATATCTACATCTTGGAAGTCAATCCCCGCGCTTCGCGAACGGTGCCTTACGTTTCCAAGGCGGTGGGCTTTCCCTTGGCCAAGATCGCGGCCCGCTGCATGGTCGGTCAGTCCCTCGCCGAGCAGGGAATCGAGCGGGAGCGGGTGCCGCATTATTATGCGGTGAAGGAAGCGGTGTTTCCGTTCATTAAATTCTCCAAGGTCGATCCCCTGCTGGGACCGGAAATGAAATCCACCGGCGAGGTGATGGGCGTGGGGGAAACCTTCGGCGAGGCCTATGCCAAGGCCCAACAGGCAGCCGGCACCTGTCTGGTGCGCAGCGGCCGAGTGTTGATGAGCGTCCGCGACCGCGACAAAGCCCAATTGGTTGCTCTTGCCCGCAGCTTGATGGAAAGGGGATTTGAATTGGTGGCCACCCGCGGGACCGCCCATGCCCTGCAGGCAGCCGGAATCGCCTGCGAAGTGGTGAACAAGGTCGGACAAGGGCGACCCCACATTGTGGATTTGATCAAAAACGACGAAGTGGGTCTGATCATCAATACGACCGAGGGAAAGAAGGCCATCGCGGATTCCTTCCTGATCCGGCGCGAAGCGCTTCAGCACGGGATCACGTATACCACGACCCTGGCGGGGGCTCATGCCACTTGTCTGGCGCTGAGTGCGCTTCACACGGGTCAGGTGTATTGCCTGCAAGATCTGCATCGGCAACTGATCGAAACAGAACAGGAAGGAAGGGTGTAACGATGAAAAAAATACCATTGACCGTCAAAGGGGCGGAAAAGCTCAAACAAGAACTGCAGAAGCTCAAATCCGTGGAGCGTCCGAAAGTCATTCAGGCGATTGCCGAAGCCCGGGAGCACGGGGACTTGAAGGAAAACGCCGAGTACCACGCCGCGCGCGAGCAGCAGGGCTTCATCGAGGGAAGAATCCGGGAAATCGAAGGCAAATTGGCCAACGCTCAGATCATCGACGTCACCCAGATCGACGCCGAGGGCAAGGTGGTGTTCGGCGCCACGGTGGAGTTGGAGGATCTGGAGAGCGGCGAGACGGTGACCTATCAAATCGTCGGCGACGACGAGGCCGATATCAAGCTGGGGCTGATCTCGGTTTCCTCCCCCATCGCGCGGGCTTTGATCGGCAAGGAGGTCGAGGATGTGGTGGAAGTGAGAACGCCCAAGGGCGGGCGGGAATACGAAATTCTCGCGGTGCGTTACGAGTAGGATTTATTTATCCGGGTTTTCCCGATAAAACGTGGCGACATGTCCCAGTAATTGCACCAATTCCGCTTCCAGGCGCTCGCAAATGTGGGTGGCCATTTCCTTTCGCGCTTGGCGATCCCCGGCACTGAGCCTGACCTTGATCAACTCGTGGTGATCCAAGGCGAGGCCGATTTCGGCCAGGACCGCTTCACTGATTCCGTGTTGACCGGTCATCACCACCGGTTTGAGGTGGTGGGCCCGGCTCCTCAAGTTGCGCTTCAGTCTCGCTTCCATGGAATGTTTGGGATGACGTGGAGAAAGGCCATAGTATAGCCGATCTGAACCTTGAGGGGCGACAGGAGTCGAAAATTGAGTAAAATGCTAAGTTATGACGGTGTATAGGGTTAGCGATGGCAAGGACTCGTAGCAGCGGCCGTTGGTTGGCCGAGCATTTCAACGATACGTATGTCCGCCAAGCGCAGTCCCGGGGGTATCGTTCGCGCGCGGTATTCAAATTGCAGGAAATTCAATTCCGCGATCGAATTTTGACCCCCGGAATGACGGTAGTGGATCTGGGCGCGGCCCCCGGGGGATGGTCCCAGTTTGCGGCGGATCAAATCGGCTCCGGCGGCAACGTGGTGGCCGTGGATATTCTCCCCATGGATCCTCTGCCGGGCGTCACCTATTTGCAAGGGGATTTCACCGAGGACCGAGTTTGGCAAAACTTGTGCGCCTTGCTTGGGGAGACTCCGGTGGATGTGGTATTGTCCGACATGGCCCCGAACCTGAGCGGCAACCGCAGCGTGGATCAACCGCGCGCCATGTATTTGGCGGAATTGGCCTTGGATGCCGCCGAGCACCTTCTGACGGAAGGGGGCTGTTTTTTAACGAAACTTTTTCAGGGAGAAGGGTTCGAATCATTTCAGAAGCGCCTGCGTGGGCGCTTTACCAAGGTCGCGACTCGCAAGCCCAAGGCTTCGCGGTCGAGGAGTCGGGAAGTGTATATGTTAGCCCAGGGTTTCAAATCTTAGCCGTCATCCATTCGCTCAACTTTGTGAGCGCAACCTTCGTAAACAATACTTAGGATGTATTGGTAATTTAAAACCAAACGGACCTGGTTGGGAGAAAGCGCAGATGAACAATATGGTAAAAAATATCCTATTATGGGTAGTGATTGCGGCGGTCCTGATGTCCGTATTCAACAATTTCGGATCGCGGAAAGCACCGGGAGCGACGCTGTCTTACACCCAATTCATCTCGGCGGTGCAAAACGGCCGGGTTCGGGAAGTGATGATCGACGGCAACGCCGTCAAGGGGCAAACCACCGACGGTCAGAAATTCGTCACCTACAGCCCCAGCGATCCGCATCTTGTGGACGACTTGTTGGCCAACAACGTCGAAATCAAGGCGCGCCCGCCGGAAGGCGAATCGCTGCTGATGCAAATCTTCATCTCCTGGTTCCCCATGCTGCTCCTGATCGGCGTCTGGATCTTCTTCATGCGCCAGATGCAAGGCGGCGGCGCGGGCGGCCGCGGCGCGATGAATTTCGGCAAGAGCAAAGCCCGGCTGATGGAGGAGGAAAAAATCAAAGTCACCTTCAAGGACGTGGCCGGATGCGAGGAAGCGATCGAGGAAGTGGCCGAAGTGGTCGACTTCCTCAAAGACCCCAGCAAATTTCAAAAGCTGGGCGGCAAAATTCCGCGCGGGATCCTCATGGTGGGCCCCCCGGGGACCGGTAAGACATTGATCGCCCGAGGGATCGCCGGGGAGGCCAAAGTGCCCTTCTTCACCATCTCCGGGTCCGACTTCGTGGAAATGTTCGTCGGGGTGGGCGCCTCGCGGGTGCGCGACATGTTCGAGCAGGCCAAAAAGCATGCTCCCTGCATCGTCTTCATCGACGAAATCGACGCGGTCGGTCGGCAGCGGGGCGCGGGTCTGGGCGGCGGTCACGACGAGCGCGAACAGACCCTCAACCAGTTGCTGGTAGAAATGGATGGGTTCGAAGGCAACGAAGGCGTCATCGTCATCGCCGCCACCAACCGACCCGACGTGCTCGACCCGGCGCTGCTGCGTCCGGGACGTTTCGACCGCCAAGTGACCGTGGGCCTGCCCGACATCCGGGGGCGGGAACAAATCCTCAGCGTCCATTTGCGCAAGGTTCCCACCCTGGACGACGTGGACCCCAAGGTCATCGCTCGCGGTACCCCCGGCTTTTCCGGGGCCGACTTGGCCAACTTGGTCAACGAGGCCTCCCTGTTCGCCGCGCGGGCCAACAAAAAACGGGTGGGCATGGCCGAACTGGAAAAAGCCAAGGACAAAATCCTCATGGGCGTCGAACGGCGTTCCATGGTCATGACCGACGAGGAAAAGAGCATGACCGCTTACCACGAAGCCGGCCACGCCATCGTCGGGCTCACCGTGCCCGAACACGACCCCGTCTACAAGGTCAGCATCATGCCGCGGGGTCGGGCGCTGGGGATCACCATGTTCCTCCCGGAAAGGGACCAATATTCGGCCTCCAAGCGCAAACTGGAAAGCCAAATCGCCAGTCTTTTCGGCGGGCGCTTGGCCGAAGCGATCATCTTCGGTAAGGAAGCCATCACTACCGGGGCGTCCAATGACATCGAGCGAGCCACCCAATTGGCGCGCAACATGGTCACCAAATGGGGGCTTTCGGAAAAGATGGGTCCCTTGGCCTATGCCGAGGACGAGGGCGAGGTCTTCCTGGGACGTTCGGTGACCCAGCACAAGAATATCTCCGAGGAAACCGCCCGGATGATCGACGAAGAAATCCGCGGGATTATCGACCGCAACTACGAGCGGGCGGAACAGATCCTGACCGACAATCTGGACAAGCTGCACATGATGGCCGAGGCGCTGGTCAAATACGAAACCATCGACCGCGCTCAGATCGACGCCATCATGGCGGGCCGGACGCCGCCGCCGCCCAAGGACTGGGAAGATACGCCGCCGACCGAAGGCAAGTCGGCGGGCCAGGAAGAAGATCGGCCGGAGAAACCCGCTCCTTCCCCCGGGGTTAGCCCCCTCGGCGGGCCGGCGAAGCAGCACTACGAGTAAATCGCTCCGCACTGAAGACCCCGCGCCCGGTTCCCGGGTGCGGGGTTTTTTATTATGGCTCGCTGATGGCGCGGCGGTCATGGCTTATACTAAAACCCATTAGGTTAATTACGATACAAGGGGGATAACTGTGGCTAAGCGTTATTTCGGCACGGACGGTATTCGCGGCAAGGTGGGGGAAGCGCCGATTACCCCGGATTTCGTTTTGAAATTGGGCTGGGCCGCGGGTCAGGTGTTTCGGGACAACGGCTCGTCCCACGTTTTGGTGGGCAAGGATACCCGAATCTCCGGGTACATGTTCGAGTCGGCCCTGGAAGCCGGCTTGTCCGCCGCCGGGGTGGATACCCAATTGCTCGGCCCTATGCCGACGCCGGGCATCGCCTATTTGACCCGCACTCTGAGAGCCAAGGCCGGGATCGTGATCAGCGCCTCGCACAATCCTTACACCGACAACGGGATCAAATTTTTCTCCGGGGCGGGTAAAAAATTGCCGGACGAGATTGAGGCGGCCATCGAAACCCATCTGGAGCAGCCCATGACCACGGTGGCGTCGGATCGATTGGGCAAAGCCTTGCGCATCGGCGATGCGGCGGGTCGCTATATCGAATTTTGCAAAAGCACCGTTCCCTCGTGCATGGATCTGAGCGGATTGCATCTGGTGCTCGATTGTGCCCACGGGGCGACTTATCACATTGCCCCTCATGTGTTTACCGAGGTGGGGGCCCGGGTGGACTGCATCGGGACCCAGCCCAATGGATTGAACATCAACCAGGATTGCGGCTCGATTCATGCCCAGGCGCTGCAGCGCGAAGTGGTGGCCCGCGGAGCGGATTTGGGAATCGCCTTCGACGGCGACGGCGACCGGGTGCTGATGGTGGATCATACCGGTGCGTTGGTGGACGGGGACGAACTCCTCTACATCATCGCCGCCTCCCGCCTGGGTGCGGGCAAGCTGGAGGGGCCGGTGGTGGGCACTTTGATGACCAATCTGGGATTGGAGCACGCCCTGGCCGAATTGGGCGTGGATTTGCTCCGCGCTCAAGTAGGGGATCGTTACGTCATGGAAATGCTCGAGACCCACGGCGGGATCCTGGGCGGGGAAGGTTCCGGCCATATTATTTGTCTCGATCGCACCACCACGGGCGACGGCATCGTCTCCGCCCTGCAAGTGTTGGCGGAAATGTGGCGCAGCGGCAAATCCTTGGCCCAACTCAGGCAGGGGATGCGTAAGTATCCCCAAGTCCTGCACAATGTGCGGGTAAAGGCCAAGCCACCCCGTTTGGACACCGTTGCCCCCGTTTGGACCGCCAAAGAAGGGGTGGAGCGCAAACTCCAAGGCAGCGGTCGCGTCTTGCTCCGACCGTCCGGCACGGAACCGGTGATCCGGGTCATGATCGAAGGCCGGGATGCGGATTTGATCGATGAGTTGGCGCAGGAATTGGCGTCGATCGTGGCGCAATCCTTGGCATGATTTGCCATCTCGCGGGTATCCGGCTAAAATTGTTCAAATTTCTTTGAGGGGGAAAGATGCGCCGATCATTGGTAGTAGGCAATTGGAAAATGAACGGCACGTCGGAAAGCGTGCGTCAATTGGTGGATGGAATTCTGGCGGGTTTGCCGCAGGGCAAAGCGGTCGATGCGGGCGTATGCCCGCCCTATGTATTCATTCCGCAGGTCGCCCAGCAACTTCAGGGGAGTCAGGTGCTCCTGGGTGCGCAGAACGTGGCGGACCAGGATTCCGGCGCTTTCACCGGCGAGGTTTCCGCGCCGATGCTGAAAGAATTCGGCTGCCAATTGGCCATTGTCGGTCACTCCGAGCGGCGCATGAAATACGGCGAGAGCGATGCGCTGATCGCCGCCCGTTATCAGAAAGCCATCGAGCATGGCGTGCGTCCGATCTTGTGCATCGGCGAGACGCTGGAACAGCGCGAGGCGGGCCAGACCTTCGATGTGGTGGACGAACAGCTCGATGCGATTTTAAATCAAGCGGGAATCGATTCCCTTCGCCACGCGGTCATCGCGTACGAACCGGTCTGGGCTATCGGAACCGGCCGAACGGCGACCCCCGACCAGGCTCAGGAGGTGCATGCCCACATTCGCCAGAAATTGGCCGCCCAGGATTCGACGGTGGCCGAGCAGGTTCAGATCCTCTATGGTGGCAGCGTCAATGCCGATAATGCATCGGAACTGTTCGCCATGGCCGATATCGACGGCGGTTTGGTCGGCGGGGCTTCGCTGAAAGTCGATTCCTTTTTGGCAATTGTTCAAGCAGCTGGGGAAAATAGCTGATATGTACCAGCTTATCATTGTGGTTCACGTATTGATTGCGATCGGTATCGTGGTGCTCGTGCTTCTGCAGCAGGGGAAAGGCGCCGACATGGGCGCGGCCTTCGGCAGCGGCGCTTCCGGTACCCTGTTCGGTGCGCGCGGCTCGACTTCGTTCCTGTCGCGGACCACCGCGATTCTGGCGGCGTTGTTCTTCCTGACGAGCCTATCGATCGCTTACTTTTCGGATTTTCAGACGAAGAAAAAAGACGTCATGGACATTTTGAAGCAAGAGAGCGATGTTCCCACCTTGGGAACCGAGGCGCCCCAATCCAAACAGTCGGATATGCCGGTGGTGGCGCCTTCGGAAACGCCCGAATCTTCAGAATGAAACTGATTATGCCGACGTGGTGGAATTGGTAGACACGCCGTCTTGAGGGGGCGGTGGCGAAAGCCGTGCCGGTTCAAATCCGGCCGTCGGCACCAACTATAACCCGGTTAGATTTTATCTAACCGGGTTTTTCTTTGTAATCAAGACCTTAGTTAAAATAACGACTTAACAGGCTGGTGATAAAGTCAATTTTAGATAATGCGGAACCCATATGTTGTGGTATTAATACTTTCGTGCACACAAAATAGAGTGTCATGACATCAGTTTTTCGAGTTTCTCACTACCCTGATAAGGGCGGGGGAATAGATTTGAAGCTATTTCAAACGCTCCGCCCGAATCAGTTCTAAGGTCAAGACAGGGGCGTTGGGGACTTGCCGAAGCTCGGCCGAATAAGTAGACAGGCTGCCACCGGCATCGACCACATTTACGAAGGGAAGCATCAACTCGCCGCTGGGCTGATCAAAAATCGCATTGTCGCCGCGGAAGTTTTCCGACAACTGCTCGGCGTGGACCAATTCGAAACGGAAGGGCTGGCTCCCCTGGACCAATTGCAGCCGCGCCCGATAGACGCCGCTACTGCCGTTATTGAGTGTGACATCCACGGCGGGAATCTGGACTGTGGTGAAATTAAAGTCGGCGTTGGGTACCAGTTTATACACCGCCCCGGTGGTTCCGAAGGGAACGCCGGTCGTGTTGCCGAGCACGTAGAGTTCCCCTTCGGCATCCTGGCCGAAGCCGAGGACCCAGAAGCCGGGCTGCTCCCGTTCGGTCAGATCCAATTCCCGAATCGCACCCCCGTCGAGATAAAACAGTCGGCCGTCGCCGGCGCCGGTTTTGGCCACGTCCCCGAACACATATTTCCCGTTCAGGGCGGAGACGGCGCCGCCGCGATAAACAAAGCCACCGATAATAGCGGTTCCTTCATCATGGTCGTACTGGGCCACCGGATCGATCAGATCTCCCGCCACCGGTTCGTCGGTCACGAACCCGGGATCGTTGCCGTTGGGCTCGAAGCGAAATTCGCCCTCCTTGAGACTCCAACCGTAATTGCCGCCGGCTTGAATCAAATCGACTTCTTCGATGTCGTTCTGTCCCACATCGGCCAGATACAAGGCACCGGTTTCCGAATCGAAAGAGAACCGGAACGGGTTGCGGAAGCCGAATGCGTAGATTTCATCGAGCCCGGCGGCCGAGCCGACGAAAGGATTATCTTCCGGGATCCCGTACCGACCGTTAGCCGAATCGTTTCCTGTCGGATCGATCCGTAACAAGGTTCCCAGTGGGTTGCCGGTGTCCTGACCGTTGCCGTCGGCGCCGTGGCCCACCATCGGGCTGCCCGTGAATTCCTGGCCGTCGCGATCGTCGGCCCCGCCGCCGTCGCCCAAAGCGATATACAACCTCCCGTCGGGACCGAAATTGAGGGCGCCGGCGTCGTGGTTGAACTGGGGCTGATCCACGCTCAACAAGATCCTTCCCTGCGCCGGGGTAAGCGGCAGAGTCGAATCGTCGGGATTCAGCTGCCATTCGCGAATCACCGACCGGTGGTCGGGGTGGGTACCGGGAGGGAGCGTGGAAAAGTCACTGCTTTCGTCGGCGGGCTCTGAAGTATAGGTGTATAGCAGACCGTTTTCGGCATATTGGGGATGAAAAGCGAAACCCAGAAAACCGCGCTCGTCGAACGAGTCGCTGCCAAAAGCACCCAGGGGAATCAGCAGGCCGGAAAGATCCAGGAAGATTTCCTTGCTGCCGTCGGCCAGGCGAATGCGCCAAAGCTTGCCGTCCTGATCCCCCACATACAGATGCTCCGAATCGCCGGGGGCGGGAACGGCCCAATTGGGAGCGGTCAGGCCGCTGGCCACCGGTTTCAATCGCAGTCTAATTTGTCCTTTTTCAATCGGCGCCGGAATGGGGTCCTCGAGTTTTTGGCCGGTCGTGGTTTCCGTCGCGCTGAAACTGAAATCGTCCAATACCGCATACCCCTCGCTTCCTTGGTTGCGCAGGATTATTTGCGCCACCGGTGCGCCGAGACTGGCCTCGCTGACGTTCACTTCAAGCCAATCCGCGCTGGAACCGGTGAAGGTGGCCAGAATGCCGCCGTTTCCGTCGAGCAGTTCCAGCATACTACGGGTGCCGCTGCTTTGGTTTCGCAGAAAGACGGTCAACTCCCGGGCCGAAGGACTGAGATCAACGGTTGCGGTTGTTTCCGGGTCGACCATCCAAGCACGGGTACCGGAACGGTAGAGTGAAAACACGCCAATGGTTTTCGCTTCGCCGCCGCTGAAAGTGGCGGAATCGCCGCTGTCGTTGGTCAGAGTGAATGAGCCGCTGGTATCGTTGAATTCGAAGCTGGTGTTGAGCATACCTGCCTGGAGAGGTACCGAAGCTCCCAGCAAAATCAGGAAGGATAGGTTCGGGAAATAGGGATTCATGGCAGACACCTCCATCAATAGGAGAACTTACATGAAATTAGTCTTCCGCTCTTTCATTTCCTTACATCAGAGTTAAGTGAAGAAAATAATTCCGCTCTCCTTAACTGGGTGATGAGAAATTCCAATCTATTTCCCTATGAAACTTTTGTGGGATACCTGAGCTTCGATGATTGAATGTAAGGTTCAACGTACCGCGACGACTGACTGTTAAATACTTCATGACAGGTAAGTCCTATGCAATCTACGCTTCGTTTGATTTTCGCAATTTTGGCAATGCTGGCTTTGAGCACCTCCCTGGCCGTGGAACCCGATTGGAGTGGCTATGGCCAATTTCTCCAACGACACCTAAGCCGTCGCACCGCCGCCGGTATCGAGTTGGCCTGGTTGGATTATTCCACCATCAAGCAAGACGCCCGGTTTCGTGGCCTTGTGGCGCAACTGGCGGGTTTTCCCACGGAAAGTTTGAAAAGCCGAGAAGAGAAACTGGCCTTTTATATCAATGCCTACAATATCCTGGCCATCAAGACGGTCGTGGATCATTGGCCCGTGGACAGTATCAAGGATGCCGGAAATTTCGTTTTTCCGGTATGGAAGCGGACCGCGGGCAAAGTCGGCGGCCAGGAGATCAGTTTGGATGAAATCGAGGACAAGCTGCGCGATATGGATGAGCCGCGGATTCACACGGCCATCGTCTGTGCTTCGAAAAGCTGTCCGGATTTGTTCGGCGAACCCTATACCGCCGCCCAGTTGAATGCTCAACTGAACGCCGCGAGCAAGGCGTATCTCGACAATCCCACCAAAGGACTGCGAGTGGAAAAAGGTGCGATTCGCGTCTCCCGAATTTTCGACTGGTTCGAAGAGGATTTCGAATCCATGGGTGGGGTTGAAGGATTTATTTACAAATATCATCCTGATTTGCCGACGGATTTGCCCATCAAGGTGAACCTTCCCTATGACTGGTCCTTGAACGGCGAATGATCGGCATGTCGAAAATCGCAGCCCATCGTTTTGGAGGTCATCATGCCAGCGTTAAAAATTGAATTCTGGATTGGTTTGGGACTTATCTTCGCTACGATGTCCAGCTGCGCCGACCCCGTCAAGAACGGTTTCGATCTTGAGGGCGCGTTGGTTCCCGCCGATGAAATCGTTTCCGGCGGACCGCCTCGAGACGGCATTCCGGCCATCGACGATCCCCGTTTCATCGAAGCGGAGGAGGCGGAGTTTCTGAGCCCTACCGATCGGGTTCTGGGAATGGTGCGCCACGGCATCGCCAAGGCCTATCCCATCGCCATTCTCAACTGGCATGAGATCGTCAACGATGAGTTCGCCGGCGAACCGGTCGCCGTCACCTACTGTCCCCTGACCGCGAGCGGCATCGCCTATCCCGGCGAAATCGACGGCAAGCGGACGAGTTTCGGTACTTCCGGCCTGCTCTACAACGGCAATCTGGTAATGTATGATCGGACAACCGAATCGTTATGGTCGCAGCTGATGAGTCGGAGCATCGACGGTCCGATGAAAGGGCGGAGGCTCGAGAGCCTACCTCTGTCTTACACCAGCTGGGCCGAGTGGCGGGCGCGGCATCCGGATACCCGGGTGTTGTCCACCGATACCGGTTATCGCCGCGACTACGGGCGCGATCCCTATGCAGGCCACGCCCGTTCAGCGCGGGTGCCTTTCCCCTTGTCCCACTACGACGACCGCTACCATCCCAAGGCGTTGGTCCTGGGAGTGGCTTTGAACGGGGAAACCAAGGCCTACCCTTTCGAGGAATTGGCGAAGACCCGGGGAGAGATTCAGGATAGCCTGGGAGGGCACAGTCCGTGGTTGTGCGCTTCGACCCTAGACATCGCACCGCTCGCGTATATACGTCCGAGGGAAGGACAATCCCCGCTATCGTCGCCTATTGGTTCGGCTGGTACGCTTTTCATCCGGAAACGACGGTCTTCCGGGTAAAAGTGCAAACATGAAAGCCGATTTATTCCTCCTTTTCATTCTGATCTTATCAATGGGAAACTTATAATGACTCGTTCTCGAATTCTGCTGGTGTTAATTGTCCTCGGGCTCATCGGCGCTTTTTTCGCTTTCGATCTCCAGCGTTATCTGACCCTGGACGCCCTCAAGGCCCAACAAGCGGTCATCGAAAATTATCGCGCTGCCCATCCCGTTCTCTCGGCGACCCTCTACGGTTTGATTTACGTGACGGTCACCGGCCTTTCCCTCCCCGGCGCGGCGGTGTTGACCCTGGCCGGCGGCGCGGTGTTCGGATTGCTGTGGGGCACGGTGATCGTCTCCTTCGCTTCCACTATCGGCGCCACCCTGGCGTTTCTGGCGGCGCGCTTCCTGTTTCGGGACACGGTGAGAAACCGTTTCAACCGGCGGCTCCGGGCCATCGACCGGGGCGTCGAACGCGACGGGCCTTTTTATCTGTTCACCCTGCGGCTGGTGCCGGTGTTTCCCTTTTTCGTCATCAATCTGGCCATGGGCTTGACCGCGATGCCGGCGCTCACTTTCTATTGGGTGAGCCAGGTGGGGATGCTTCCCGGCACTTTGGTTTACGTGAATGCCGGGACTCAGTTGGCCCGGATCGATTCGCTCTCGGGCATTCTGTCGCCCGCGGTATTGGGTTCTTTCGCCCTCCTGGGGTTGTTTCCCCTGATCGCCAAGAAAATCGTCGATTTCGTCCAATCCAGGAAGGTTTACGCGCAATGGCCGAAGCCGAAACAATTCGACCGTAATCTGGTGGTCATCGGCGCCGGCTCCGCCGGTCTGGTCACCGCCTACATCGCCGCAGCGGTGAAGGCGAAAGTGACCCTGGTCGAAAAGCACCGCATGGGCGGCGACTGTCTCAACACCGGCTGCGTGCCGTCCAAGGCGCTGATTCGCTCCGCCAAGCTGCTGTCGCAAATCGACCGGGCGCCCGAGTGGGGCATCCGCGAAGCGCATGCCGACTTCGATTTCGCCGAAGTGATGGCCCGGGTGCAAGGGGTGATCAAGACGGTGGAACCCCACGATTCGGTGGCACGTTACACGGACCTGGGGGTCGATGTCATCGAGGGCGAGGCGAAAATTCTTTCCCCTTGGGAGGTGGGCGTCAAAACGGCAGAGGGCGAGCGTACCCTCACCACCCGAAGCATTGTGATCGCCGCCGGCGCCCGTCCCTTCGTGCCGCCGATTCCGGGGCTCGAGGAGGTCGGCTATCTGACCTCCGACACCCTCTGGGATTTGCGCGAGTTGCCCGAGCGCCTGGTGGTGCTCGGCGGCGGCCCCATCGGTTGCGAACTGACCCAAGCCTTCGCCCGCTTGGGCAGCCGGGTGACCCAGGTGGAAATGCAATCGCGTCTTTTGGGCCGCGAAGACCCGGAAGCGGCCGAGGCGGTGATGGCACGCTTCCGCCAAGAAGGGATCGATCTCAAATTGGAACACACGGTCCAGCGTTTCCAAATGGAAAACGGCGAAAAAATCCTGATTGCCGACCATCAAGGACAAGCAGTTCGAATTCCCTTCGATCAAGTGATCGTGGCCGTCGGCCGCATCGCCAACACCCAAGGGTATGGCTTGGAGGAACTGGGCATTCCCACCGCGCCTTCCCGGACCGTGGAAACCGACGCCTTCCTGCAAACCCTCTATCCCAATATTTACGCCTGCGGCGACGTGGCCGGCCCCTTCCAGTTTACCCACACCGCCGCCCATCAGGCCTGGTACGCGGCGGTCAACGCCCTGTTCGGGGATTTCAAGAAATTCCGCGCCGACTATTCGGTGATCCCCTGGGCCACCTTCACCGATCCCGAAGTGGCTAGGGTCGGTCTCAACGAACAGGAAGCCCGCGAACAAGGCGTTCCCCATGAAGTGACCGTCTACGGCATCGACGATCTCGACCGCGCCATCGCCGAGGGCGAGGCCCATGGTTTCGTCAAGGTGCTCACGCCGCCAGGCAAGGACAAGATTCTGGGGGTGACCCTTGTTGGCGAGCACGCCGGCGATCTGATCGCCGAGTTCGTTCTGGCCATGAAGCACGGGTTGGGGCTCAACAAGATTTTGGGCACCATCCACATCTATCCCACCCTGGCCGAGGCCAACAAATATGCCGCCGGCGAGTGGAAGCGTAACCATGTCCCGGAGAGGCTGTTGGGGTGGGTGGAACGGTACCATACTTGGAGACGGGGTAGTTAAAAAGGCATGCGTAGACCATTTATCGTCATCTCGTTGATTCTCTTGGGGGCGATCGCGGCGATCGCCTGGTTTTGGCCGCCGGCGTGGTGGTCCCTGCTGGCGGTGGTTCCGTTGATCCTGGTTGGCGTGTATGACCTGTTTCAAGCCCGTCATTCCATCCGTCGCAATTTTCCCCTCATCGGCCGTTTCCGCTGGCTGATGGAAGACCTGCGTCCTTTCGTCCAGCAGTACTTCGTCGAATCCGATACCGCCGGGGCACCGATCAACCGGATGTTTCGCAGCATCGTTTATCAGCGCGCCAAGAACGCGCTGGAGACGGTGCCTTACGGGACCCGCGTAGATACTTCCCGCGTCGGTTACGAGTGGATCGGCCATTCCCTGGCCGCGGTCGACGTGGAGGAGATGGCTTGCGATTTGCGTATTCAGGTGGGTGGGCGCGATTGCCGAAAGCCTTATCTGGCCAGTATTCTCAATATCTCCGCGATGAGTTTCGGCTCCCTCAGTCCCAATGCCGTGCTCGCCCTGAATCAAGGGGCGAAAATGGGCGGTTTCGCCCACAACACCGGCGAAGGCGGACTCAGCCCCTACCATTTGGAACACGGCGGCGATCTGATCTGGCAGATCGGCACCGCCTACTTCGGCTGCCGCGACACGAAAGGCGATTTTTGCCCGGACACCTTTCGGGACAAGGCCGCCTTGGAATCGGTCAAGATGATCGAGATCAAACTCTCCCAGGGCGCCAAACCGGGGCACGGCGGCATCTTGCCGGCGGATAAAAACACCCCGGAAATCGCCGCCATCCGCGGGGTCCCCGTGGGCACCCAAGTCAATTCTCCGCCCACCCATCGCGCCTTCGATACGCCCTTGGGCCTGGTCCGGTTCATCCAAAGGCTGCGCGAGCTTTCCGGCGGCAAGCCGGTGGGATTCAAGCTGGCCATTGGGCGCCGCAGCGAGTTCATCGCCATCTGCAAGGCGATGGTGGAGACCGGAATCCATCCCGATTTCATCACCGTCGACGGAGGCGAGGGCGGTACCGGCGCGGCGCCGCTGGAATACACCAATTCCGTCGGCATGCCGCTGCGCGAAGCCCTGGCTTTCGTCGCCGACAGTCTTCACGGATATGGCCTGCGTTCGCATATCCGCGTCATCGCCTCGGGCAAGGTTCTGACCGGTTTCCACCTGGTCAAGAATCTGGCCTTGGGGGCGGATTTGTGCAACAGCGCCCGCGGGATGATGCTCGCCCTGGGCTGCGTGCATTCCCTGACCTGCAACAGCAACCGCTGCCCCACCGGCGTCGCCACCCAGGATCCCCGGCTTTACCGCGGGTTGGTGGTCGCGGACAAAGCCCGGCGCGTGGCCCAGTATCATGCCAAAACCATGCACGCTACCGCCGACCTTATTACTTCGGCCGGACTCCGGCATACTTCGGATCTCAACCGGACCCATATCCACCGGCGAGTCAGTCAGCACGAGATTTTGCGCTACGATCAGATATTTCCCCATATCAAGGAAAATTGTCTCCAATCGGACGATATTCCCCCGGCGTTCGCGCTCGATGTGGCAGAGGCCACGGCCGGAAGCTTCCGCCCCCGCCGCCATCTGACCCAGGTCGGCGAGGAAAAGGTACCGGTGGCACATGCCGGCTGTAAATGAAACGGTGCGTACAAGGATATGTCGACTGTAGGGGCGGACCTATGTGTCCGCTCTCATCGATCTCTATTAACCCATCTCAACAAGTAGAGTCCCTTCTCCCGCTGGCGGGAGAAGGTTAGGATGAGGGTGGATCGAAATAAAGGTATTTGCCTAATGGATTCCACCCTCACCCCATCCCTCTCCCGCCAGCGGGGGAGGGAGATAACAGCATTTTTTGAAACAGCGTCTGAACTCTCCAAGAGGTTTTCAATGAAAGCATCCGATTTATTCGTCCAGGCGCTGGAGGCCGAAGGGGTCGAATATCTCTTCGGCATCCCGGGCGAGGAGAATCTCGATCTGCTCGACTCGCTCAAGGATTCGTCGATCCGGCTCGTTCTGACGCGGCACGAGCAAGCCGCCGGTTTCATGGCGGCGACCTACGGGCGGCTGACCGGACGGACCGGGGTGTGCCTCGCCACCCTGGGACCGGGGGCGACCAATCTGGTCACCGCGGCCGCCTACGCCCAGCTCGGCGCCATGCCGATGCTGATGATCACCGGACAGAAGCCCATCAAGGCGAGCAAGCAGGGGGCCTTCCAGATCGTCGACGTGGTGGACATGATGCAACCCCTGACCAAATACACCCGTCAGCTTAGCAGCGGCGGTCACATCCCTTCCCAGGTGCGCGAGGCGTTCCGCCGCGCCGAGGACGAGCGTCCCGGGGCGGTGCATCTGGAACTGCCCGAGGACATCGCGCGCGAGACCACCGATGCGGCGATCATCGGCCGCAGCCGATTCGAAAATCCCAGAGCCAGCGAACGGTCCCTGGCGGAGGCGACGGCGATGATCCAATCGGCGCGCTGTCCCCTGCTGCTGATCGGGGCCGGCGCCAATCGCCGGCATACCTGTCGGGTGTTGAGAAACTTCATCGACCGGACCGGCATTCCCTTTTTCAGCACCCAAATGGGGAAAGGCGTGATCGACGAGACCCATCCCCTGTTCCTGGGGACCGCGGCGCTTTCCAGCGGCGATTTTCTGCATCGCGCCATCGAGGCGGCGGATTTGATCATCAACGTGGGCCACGACGTGGTGGAAAAGCCGCCCTTCATCATGGGCGACCGGCCCCCCGTGGAACCGGCCGACCCGGACATCGCGGGGGCGGCGCGCGCGGGGTCGGCCCGGGTGATCCACGTCAACTACGTGACCGCCGCCATCGATCCCATCTATCACCCCCAGCAAGGGGTGATCGGCGACATCGCCGACAGCATCGAACGGCTGACCGCCGCCGTCGCCTTTCAGGCGCATTGGGATTTCGATCGTTTCATGACGGTCAAGGCGCGCCTGGAAGCCCATATTCTCGAGGACGCCGACGACGACCGCTTCCCGGTTTATCCCCAACGCCTGGTGGCCGACGTGCGCAAAGTCATGCCCGGAGACGGCGTCATCACCCTCGACAACGGCATCTACAAGATCTGGTTCGCGCGCAACTACCCGGCGTGCCAGCCCAATACCGTTCTGTTGGATAACGCTCTGGCCAGCATGGGGGCGGGCCTGCCTTCGGCGATCGCCGCCAAAATCGTTTATCCGCAGCGGCGGGTGATGGCGATCTGCGGCGACGGCGGCTTCATGATGAATTCCCAGGAACTGGAGACCGCTGTCAGGCTCGGATTGGATCTGGTGGTTTTGGTCCTGCGCGACAACGCCTATGGCATGATCAAGTGGAAACAGGCCAACATGGGCTTTGCCGATTTCGGTCTCGATTACGGCAATCCCGATTTTGTCCAATATGCCCGGAGCTACGGCGCCCAAGGTCATCGCCTCGCCGCCGCCGGAGAATTGATTCCCGTGGTCGATCGATGCTTCGAGACGCCGGGGGTGCATTTGGTGGAGGTGCCGGTGGATTACAGCGACAACGATCGGGTTCTCAACCACGAGATCCACGAGCAAAGTCGGTTGATTTAATCGAAAACGTTCACTGCTTATGATCGAAATATACAGTTGGCCGACGCCGAACGGCCACAAGGTGCATATCCTGCTGGAAGAGACCGGTCTTGACTATCGGGGTCATCCGGTGGACATCGGCGCGGGAGAGCAGTTCGATCCCGAGTTTCTGGCCATCAGCCCCAACAACAAGATCCCCGCCCTCGTCGATTCCGACGGTCCGGGTGGAAGGCCGATCAGCCTGTTCGAATCGGGCGCCATTCTGATCTACCTGGCGGAAAAGGCGAACGCGTTTTATCCGCAGGAGTCGCGCGTCCGCTATGCGGTCCTCGAGTGGCTGATGTTCCAGATGGGAAGCATCGGCCCCATGCTCGGCCAGGCCCATCACTTCCGCCGCTACGCCCCCGAACCCATTCCCTATGCCATTGAGCGCTACACCAACGAGGCAAACCGGCTCTACAGCGTCCTCGACCGGCGCCTGGGAGAGAGCCATTATCTCGCTGGCAACGAGTACACCATCGCCGACATCGCCGTCTTTCCCTGGCTTCGCAGTTCAAAATCCCAGGGCGTGGATATTACCGAATATCCCAACGTCCTGCGCTGGTATGCGGAGATCGCCGAACGGCACGCCGTTAAGCGGGGGCTCAAGGTTTTGTCGGACAAGACCCTTGCTTTCGACCGGCGTGCTCGGGAGAATTTGTTCGGTGTCCGCCAGTATCGCCGCAGGCCGTAGACTGTCAATACCACGGATTGTAGCGCATCGACTGGATGGTCTCTTCCAAACCGTCGGGGCGGTCGCCCCGGGCCAGATTTTCCTTCCAGGCTTGGTCGGCCACCGCGACCGCGATGGGCAGCGACGCCCGCCGGATTTCGGACAAGGGAGGAAACAAGGCGCCGCAGTTCAGGTCCTTGTCGGTGACTTGGGCCGCCAGGGCCCGGGCCGCCTGAAGGAACATCCCCTCGCTGATGCGGCGGGCGTGGGCTGCGAGCGCGCCCAGGCCGATGCCGGGGAAGATATGGGCGTTGTTGGCCTGGGCCGGATGGAACGTCTGTCCGCCGAGGGTTACCGGAGGGAAGGGACTGCCGCCGGCGAAAACCGCCCGACCTTCGCTCCAGCGATACGCCTCCTCGGCGGTGCATTCGGCGCGCGAGGTGGGGTTGGACAGGGCGAAAACCAAAGGTCGCCGGTGGATGGAGGCGAGGGTTTGGATGGTCTGCCGGGTAAAGGTGCCGGGCGCTCCCGTCGCGCCGATCAGGGCGTGGGGCCGGACGAACCCGATCGCCTCGATGAAATCGAGGCGGGGCGCGTCGTGGGCGTAGGGCAGATTGTGGGGCAACAGATCGTCGCGGTCTTTGACCAGAAGGCCGTGGATGTCCACGAACCAGAGCCTGCGGCGGGCTTCCTCGCGTGTCAGGCCCGCCTCCAGCAAGGCCGTCTGGAACAGGTCGGCAATCCCGGTAGCGGCCGAGCCGGCCCCCAGAAACAGGACCCTGAGATCCTTCAATGCTTGGCCCGCCAGACGGCAGTAGGCCAGGACCCCGGCCAGGGCGACGGCCGCCGTGCCCTGGATGTCGTCGTTGAAGCACAACACCCGCTCCCGGTAGCGGTTCAGCAGCAGGCAGGCGTTGGGGGTGAGAAAATCCTCGAACTGAATCAAAGCCCGGGGATAGCGTTTTTGCACGGCGGCGACGAACTCGTCCACCAATGAAACATAGGCCTCACCCCGGAGGCGGGGCCGCTCGATGCCCAGATACAGGGGATCGTCGCGAAGTTCCCGGTTGTCGGTGCCCACGTCGAGCATCACCGGCAGGCAGTGTTCGGGCTCGATTCCGGCGAAAGCCGAATAGAGCGCCAGCTTGCCGATGGGGATTCCCATCCCGTTGGCGCCCAGATCGCCCAAGCCCAGGATACGCTCGCCGTCGGTCACCACGATCAGGCGCACGTCCCGATGCGGCCAGTTTTCCAGGATTTCGGCGATCCGCCCGCGATCTTCGGGGGTGAGGTAAAATCCGCGCGGCTGGCGGAAGATATGGGCGAACTCCAGGCACGCCTGGCCCACGGTGGGTGTGTAGACGAGGGGCAGGATCTCGTCGGTATGCTCGATCAGAAGGCGGTAAAACAACCGCTCGTTGCGGCCGTGGAGCGCCATCAAAAACACATAGCGTTCGATGTCGTAGGCCTTGCGCCGGAGATTCTCCAGCACCCGCCTGATTTGCATGGACTGGGTGCTGACCGCGGCGGGAAGTAGGCCGCGCAGCCGGTAGCGATCGCGTTCGGCGGCGGTGAAGGCGGTCGATTTGTTGTATTTGGGGTTGCCGAGCAGGGCCATTCCCGTCAGCCCGGGAGGCGGTTCGGGGCTTTTCATCATAGACTCCTTACATTGACTCGCTTCGGAGTAGGGTCCCTTCTCCCTCTTGGAGGGAGAAGGTTAGGATGAGGGTGGATCTAATTGAAATAAAAGGCATTTTGTGATTTAAACCACCCTCACCCCATCCCTCTCCCGCCAGCGGGAGAGGGCGCTTTTGTAAAAAACTCTCGCATGTCTTGTCAGTGCTTGTTTCATTGTATTGCCAAGGGGGAAAGTCGAGTTTAGAGCTGAGGGGACCGAATGACCGCCATTTTTTCGATTTGCATCTCGCGATAGGTATAGGGAATGCCGCCGGTGCCGTAACCGGATTCCTTGAGGCCGGCAAAGGGCATCCAATCGACGCGGAAGGCGGTATGGTCGTTGATCATCACCGCCGAAGCCTGCAAATGCTTGAACGCGTGCATTGCGGTATCGAGGCTACCGGTCATCACCGCGGCCTGAAAAGCGTAGGGCAGGGCGTTGGCGCGGGCGATCGCCTCGTCGATCTCGTCATATTCGTAGACGCAGACCACCGGGCCGAAGATTTCCAGGCGGCTGACCTTGCTGGAATCGGCCGGATTGAACAGGACCGTAGGCCGGTAGCACGCCTCCGAAAGGCGCTCGCCTCCCGCCAGCAATTCCGCGCCTTCGGTCACAGCCTCGTTGACCCACTTGTCGACCCGGTCGACTTCCTCGCGGCGGATCAAAGGGCCCACTTCGGTATCCAGATCGGTCGGATCACCCACTTTCAGGGCGTCGGCCGACCGGGCCAATTTTTCCGCCAGTTCCCGGGCGATCGATCGATGGGCGTAAACCCGCTGGACCGAGACGCACACCTGTCCGGCGTGATAAAAGCCGCCCTTGGTCAAAAGCGGCAGCATGGCGTCGAGATCGGCGTCTTCAGCCGCCACCACCGGCGCCGCGCCGCCATGCTCCAGGGCGCAGCGGGTGCCCCGGGCGAGCTTGGAACGCAGGTGCCACCCCACTTTGCTGCTGCCGATAAAGCTGAAAAAAGCCACCCGGGCGTCGGTGACCAGGGCTTCGGCGATGGAGAGCTTTTCGGGCATCAGCGGTTGGCACCAGGCTTCCGGAAGCCCCGCCTCACGCAGCAATTCCACCAGCGCGAACGCTGATAGCGGGGTCTTTTCGGCGGGCTTGACGATCACCGGACAGCCGGCGGCGATCGCCGGCCCCACTTGATGGACGATCAGATTGAGCGGATGATTGAAGGCGCTCACCGCCACCACCGGGCCGATGGGCTCGCGGTGGGTGAAGGCCAGCCGGTGCATGGAAGCATCGTTGATCTGCATGGGGATTTCACTGCCGTGCCCGGAGCGGATGCATTCGCGGCAATTGTGGATTCCGTCGATGGCGCGCCGCAGTTCCGCCCGCGTATCCTGATAGGGCTTGCCCCCTTCGGCGATCGCCACGGCGATCAGTTGCTCGGCGCGCTCGGTCATCAACGCCGCGGTGCGTTCCAGAATCGCGGCGCGCTCGCCCGCCGGCAGCCAGCCGGTCCGGTCTCGATAAAGCGCAGTGCTGTTTTCCAGGGCCTGCTCCACCCCTACCGCATCGACGGTTTCCACGCTGCCCACGGGACGATTTTCGAAGGGCGAGAAAACGCGCAGGTTCCCGGCGGATGGGGCATCCGGTACTTTGATCGAATAGTGCATGGAATAATGCTCCTTTCGATGACGATATAAATGCTCGCTTGCCAGATGAGTCGAATCAATCCGGTAAGGCTTACGGAAAAATGAAGACTGATTCGGAATAAGGGCTTTTGGATCGAGCACGCAGGTTTTCTTATGACACTGTCTTCGAGTCTGCTTTTGGCGCTGATGGCCGGATTGAGCATCCCGCTGGGCGCCCTGGCCTCGTCCCATTTGAGGCTGAGGTCGTTCTGCCGGCAACGGGAGATCGACAGTTTCGTGGCGTATTTCGGGGGCGGGGCGCTGCTCGCCGCCATCGCCCTCGTGCTGATTCCCCACGGCATGAAGGACGCGTCGACCCTTTCGGCGGCGTGGTCTTTTTTTCTGGGCGGTCTGATTTTTTGGGGGATCAACCGCTGGGTGAAAGGCAGAGGCGGGACGGCTTCCCAATTCATCGGGATGCTGCTGGATTACATCCCCGAGGCCATCGCCCTCGGTGCGGCTTCGGCGGGGGAGTCGAACACGGGCTATCTGCTTGCGGGCTTGATCGCGCTGCAAAATCTTCCCGAGGGATTCGCCTCGTTCCACGAAATGCACGCCGGCGGGCTTTCCAAAGGCCGGCTGTGGCTGATTTTCCTGCTCGCTCCCTTGGCGGGCCCGCTTTCCGCCTGGTTGGGGTACGCCTGGCCTTCGAACGAGAGCGGCAGCCTGGGGCTGTTGATGCTTTTCTGCAGCGGCGGCATCATTTACCTGATTTTCGACGATATCGCCCCCGGCGCCCATCTCAAGCACCGGGACTTCCCCGCCCTCGGCGCCGTATCCGGCTTCCTGTTGGGGATGGTGGGAACCATGATGGTTCATTGACCGCCTTCACCATTAGCAAGGTGGCCACGCCGATTTGGCCGAAATCCCGGTAATGATTTCCCACCGTGGCGACCAATGAATGGTGCAGGAGGCTGGTGAACCAGAGAACCGCCAAATCCCGGCGACCGTCGAGCACCCGGGCGACGGATTCGGTCAGCGGGTTCAGATCCAGCAAGGTTTCGTTGACGTCGAAAAACAGGGCTTTCGGTCTTCCGATGGCAGGGGCGTAAGGGTTTAACATGGTCGTGTCGGCGAAATCGAGCATTCAGTGGAACGGCTATTCCCGGATTTTTTCTTCACCTACTCTATCAAGGAGCCTATATGAACACGATCACCCACGATTGGCGCCGTGTGGCGCGAGCCCTTTTCGTTCTTCGAATCAGCGTATTTCTGGTCATGCTCATGTGGACGCTGGATAAATTCGTCCGCCCCGGGCATGCGGCCTCGATTTTCGAGCATTTTTATGGATTGGGCGGCTTCGGGGAGGCGATGATCTACATCGTGGCGGTGGCCGAGATAGGACTGTTGATCGGATTCGTTCTGGGGGCGGCCCCGCGCTGGATCTACGGTGCCGTGTTTTTGCTGCACGGGGTCTCGACCCTTTCCTCTTATCGGCAATACCTGCAGCCCTTCGAAGGTTCGAATCTTCTGTTCTTTGCCGCCTGGCCCATGCTGGGAGCCTGCTTTGCGCTTTACACGTTGCGCGATCTGGATACTTTGTGGCGGATCCCGTCGAAGCGGGAGCGCGATTGATGGGGGCCCGGCGAAACCCGGGTCGCGAAGACACACGAGAGAAAGCGTAAGGTTGAGCGGAGCGGCGCGACCTAATTTATAACCATCGAGGGGATGGTTAATTTCAATCGATTCAATTTGGCCGAGAGGAGATCATCGATGGCTAACCAAAACGATACCGCTTCTGTTGACCGCTCGAGCCGCGTTCTTCGCGGGGTTGCGGCGGGGCTCGATGCGGTTTTTCCGGTTTTCAAGGGTTCCTGGCGGCGGCCTTCGCCGGATGGATGTTCGCGGCCGGAGGCCTCCAGGCGGAAAGCGGGGCGGTGGTCGTGGAGATGACCAATACCTTGAAGTTCGTCCCGGAAAAACTGACCGTTCCCGTCGGGACGACGGTGGAATGGCGGAACGCTTCGGTGCTGGTGCATACGGTCACGGCGGATCCGGAAAAGGCGGCCCGCCCCGAAAGCGCGGCGCTTCCCGAAGGCGCCGCGCCGTTCGACTCAGGCAACCTGGAAGTCGACGGGACGTATCGCCACACCTTCACGACTGCCGGTACTTACCGCTATTTCTGCATTCCCCACGAAGGGGCGGGCATGGTCGGAACGATCGTGGTCAGGCCATGATCCCGACCCTGCCCGCGGCGGAAGCCGGGCCCTAGCCCCGTTTTTTCCAGGCGTAGTCGGCAAACATGCCGTCAAGCGGGGTGTGAAAGAGGTGGTTGGCGTAGTTGCTGATCGTTTTGACCGCCAGGGCTAGGATGATCTCGAGCACATGACGCTCTCCATAGCCGGCGTCGAGAAAATCCTGAACCGCGGCCTTGGAGGGAAGGCCGCGGGTTTCCCACATCACATGAGTGAAGGCGCTGAGCGCGGCCAGCTTCGGATCGGGAATGGGGTCGCCCTCGCGAATGGCGGCGGTCACTTCCGGCGGCACCTCGGACATTTGGTCGGCGATCATGCTGTGGGCCCCCATGCAATACTCGCATCCGTTGGCGCGGCTGAGGATGAGGAAGACCACCTCCTGCTCGGCGGGCGTGAAGCCCGAATCCCGTCGAAAGCGGGCGTAACCGTCCAGATAAGTTTCCAATAATCCCGGCGAGTTGACCATGTAGCTGTACATGTTGGGAATGAATCCCACTTGCGCCTTGGCTTTTTCCAGCACGGCCTTGGCCGTCGGATCTACGTTGTCGAGGGTTTTCGGGAGCAGGGTCAAGCGGTATTCGCTGGTCATGGGACTCTCCATCAATTGGGTTAAAAATTAGATTGATTCATCCAATGGGTCGAGGCGGATGAGCAATCCTTACATAGAAAACGCTTTTTCTTGAATCCGGTGATCCCGCTCGGCATGAGGTATTCAAATCCATTTTTCCAGGTAAGGTGGGAGCGATGTGGGCGACATATATTCGTGAATTATTTTGAATCTCTCGAACTAAAGGAGCTCAATCATGAATAACATCGCTCGCGGAATCATTGCCGGACTGGTAGCAACGGTGGTTCTCTCTCTGCTCATGATGATGAAAAGCGCCATGGGGATGATGCCCCAACTGGATGTGATCGCTATGCTGGCTGGCATGATGGGCGGCATCAAGGCGCTCGGATGGATGGCCCATTTCATGGTCGGCATGGGATATGGTTTGGTTTTCGCCTTTCTCCATGGCAAATTGCCGGGACCCTCGGTCGTTCAAGGCATCATCCTCGGCATCATCGGCTGGCTGGTGATGATGAGCATGCTCATGCCGATGATGGGCGCAGGGCTTTTCGCCGTCGCCATGGGCATGATGGCCCCCGTCGCTACGTTTATGCTGCATGTCATCTTCGGTGGTGTATTGGGATGGACCTATGGCAAGTTTTGATTTCTCTTTTCGTGGCATATTACCGAGATCGCGGTTTTTATGGCCATTACGGTTTTCACGGCCATCACGGCTACCACTGGCCATTTCGGATCGAGCCGATGGAACGCTCGAGCGTTCTGATGATATCTTCATCAGCCAGGCTCGAAGTTGAACGGAAGCCTGTTTCATCAAATCGGCGAAGGCGGTCACCGCGCCGGTGGCGTTCGCCGTTGCGGTCGGAAGGCTGAGGTGAAACCGTCGTTCGCCGAATGTCCGGTTACCGGTTGCCTCGACTATCGCGTTAAATCGCATCACGACCCGGGCGCGGTCGGGTCGTTCGAAAACCTGTTCGAATGCCAGCAGGCGAATGCGCAACCGGTAGCCGCGTTCGCCTTCCGTTCCGCGCCAATATTCTTCGATCAGCTCGGGCAGAGGAGCGATCCAGCGGCTGCGAGTGTAAGCATCGACGCGGGTGGGATCGAGATACAGCCTACGGTAATGGATTCGGTCGCCTTGCAGCCATTCCGGCGCTTCCACGACGACTTTCGACCAGGGTCTTTGGGTCGGAATATCCGTGACCGGGCCGAAGTCATGCAATCTCGGCGGGGGCGGCCGATCCGGCGCCAGGCCGCACCCCGACATTCCAAGCAGGGCCAGGCAGATTCCCAGGCGGTAGGTAGATCGAAAAAAATGCCGAATCATTTCCATTTCTCATAGCCGGGTTCGCCGGGGCCGGGCGGAGGAGATGGCGGTCCCAGCAAAAGCATTTGTGGGTCTCTTTCCAGCATCCGGGTCAGTTTTCCCAGATGTTTGATCGCGGGGCGTAAATCCCGCAGCAAGGCGTTCACTTCAGGGAGCGTCTCGGTGGTCATCGTCTGGGTGGCGTTTTGGCCCGATGCTATTAGCTGTCGAGTGTCCTCGGTGAGGTTTTTCGCTTCCGCCGATACTTCCTTGAAATCCTTGGCCAGGGTGTTGATGTGGGCCAGGGTTTGCCGGGCTTCGGCGGTCAGGGCAGGGAGATCGGAAAGGGTTTGGTCGAGCCGTTCCTCCAGGGACGCCATCCGCTCGGCGGCGGTTTCCACCGCCGCCAGGGTGTTTTCGATCCGGGCTCGATTTTCGGCGTTCAGCAAACGGTTGAGGTTGGTCGTGAGTTGCTTGATCTGAAGGAGGATATCCTGACCGGATTCGGTCATTTTGTCCAGCATGGAGGGTTTCATGGGAATGCGGGCGGGCCGGTCGGCGCGCGTTGGCAGGAGGGTGGGATTGTCGCCGGTATCGTTCAGTTCGATCTCGGCCAGGCCGGTCAGGGGCTGGCTTCTGAGGGTGGCGTACGTGCCGCGGGTGATCGGCAGGGTGTGGTCGACTTGGATGTGGATCAAAATGTCGCGTATATTCTCGGGATCGAAATCGACCGCCGTCACTTTGCCGGCCTCGACGCCGCGATAATAGACGGTGGATTCGGGATTGAGCCCGGAAATCGCCGATTGGGTGACCACGATGTAGGGATCGCGTTGCACCGTGTGGCCGCCCAGCCAGTAGAACGCGGCCAAGGCGGCCGTCATCAGGACGACCACAAAGGTTCCGGCCATCAGGGCGTAGCTTTCCCGTCCCATCTTACTCCCTCCTCTCGAAAACGCGCCGGGCGCGTTTGCCGTGGAAATACTCCCGCGCGAAGGGGTGCGGGCAATCGAGCACCTCTTCCAGCGTTCCCAAGGCGATCAATCGTTGATCGGCCAATACCGCCACGCGGGTACACAAATCGCGCAAGGTATCCAGATCGTGGGTGATCATCAGGACGGTGAACCCTAATTCTCGATGCAGGCAACTCAGAAGATCGACGAAGGATTCGCTCGAAGCCGGATCCAGCCCGGAGGTCGGTTCGTCCAGAAACAATAATTCGGGTTCCATGATCAAGGCCCGCGCCAGCGCCGCGCGCTTCACCATGCCGCCGGACAATTCCGCCGGCATGTGCATGGCGTCGCGGGGCTCGAGCCCCGTCATGGCCAATTTCATGCAGACCAAATGTTCGATCAATTCCTCGTCGAAAAAACCCAGTTCCCGCAAGGGGAAAGCGATATTGTCGAAAACGTTCAACGCGCTGAACAGGGCGCCGCCCTGAAACAGCACGCCGCAACGGTTGCGCAATTGCTGGCGGCGTTGGACGCCCCGCTCCCACAAGGGTTCGCCGAGAATCGAGATATGTCCGCAGGTGGGCGTCTTGAGGCCGATCATTTCATGCATCAAGATGGTTTTTCCGCTTCCCGATGCGCCCACCAACCCGACGATTTCCCCTCTTCGGATCGACAGATTGATATCCCGGTGAACCACCGTATCGCCGAAAAGCGTCCATACCCGTTCCAGGCAAACCACGCAGCTTTCGTTCATGGCATCCCCACGTCGTCGAAGACGACCGCGAACAGCGCGTCGATCAGGATGACCAGAGTGATTGAGGTGACCACCGAGTGGGTGGTTTCTCGGCCCAAGCTTTGGGTGTTGGGTTGGGTATGCAATCCGAAGTGGCTTGCGATCAGTCCGATGCACAAGCCGAAGACCGCGCCCTTGCCCAGCCCGATGATCAAATTGGAAACCGGCACCACGTCGGGCAAGCGGGTAAAGAATTGATAGTAGCCGAAATCCAGCTCCCATTTGGCGGCGACCGCCCCGCCCACCAGCGCCATGGCATCGGTCCAGACCACCAGAAGCGGCATCCCGATCATCAAGGCGACCACATTGGGTAGGATCAGGCGCTGCGAGGCGGAGATACCCAACGCCGCGAGGGCGTCCAATTCCTGGGTCACGCGCATCACTCCCAATTGCGCGGTCATCGCCGAGCCGGAGCGCCCCGCCACCAGTACCGCCGCCAGCGTCGGTCCCAGTTCGCGGATGATGCCGAGCCCCATAATATTGACGGCGAACGCCTGGGCGCCGTAGTTTTTCAATTGCAGCGCCGACAGGTAGCTGAGGACGATGCCGATGAGAAAGCCCACCAGCGCCGTGATCCCCAACGCTCGGACGCCGGCGTCGTGAAGGGTGGCGGAAGTTTCCCGCCAGGGAAAATCGCGGGGATGGGGGATGACGTTACCCAGGTCGATTATCAATTGCCCCAGCAGAATCAGCAGTTCGATCATTTGTCCCGTAAAGGCGGAAAGATTGCGTTTGAGAGGCCTCAGCAGCATCCGGGATCGGCGCGGGGCGTCCTGGACGGAGGGGATTTGCCGTTTCCGCCAGCGGTCGAATACCGCGACGAGCTCGGCGCGTATTTGAAGATGCTCGGGGAATCGCTCGCCCCAAACTTGCCAGAGCACGTAGGCGCCGGCGCTGTCCAGGATATCCACCCCGTTCAAGTCCCACTCTAATCCGGTTTGGCGAACGTAGCGTTTGAGTCGCGAACGCAATCTCGGCAGTTCCGTCGCCAAACCGCGCAGATTCCAGGCGCCGGAAAGCATCACCTTTCGATCCTCGCATTTGATCCCGGGATTGTCCGGAAGCGGCTTTGCGGCGGTCGATGAATTCGACATGATTTCAGCCCGATTGGATTTGGAAGTTGTCAGTGAAAGGAAAGTCGGGTATTGGCTCTCTACCAGAATAGTTTAACTTGTTCCGTTTATTCGTAGTTGAGCGGGGCGATCCCTTACATCGTTCAGGCGAAATTGAGGTTGATTGGTTGCGGAACGGTTCAAGAGTCGCTGAGACCGCTCTAGAATATAATGTGACAGATTTAAGAAGCGCGCATGTATGCGCCTTTTTTGCTTCTGGATGAGATAAAGGTTCGCTTCAGCGATGGGTATGGGGCGCAAGTTCCGGCGGAATGCCGGCCGGACTGAGACCGTGCTGTTTCAGCCAAGCGTAGGTCTGATTCGCGGCTCGGTCGATCAGTTCGCCGGCGACGGAAAAATCGTAAGCACTCGATGAGAGGGGGCAGAGCGGCGGAAGGATGATGATTTCCAATTTGTCCCGATAATAGGCGGCGTCTTTCAGCAATTGCTGCACCGTGAACAGATTGAGGGAATGCAAGACGATTTCGAGAATGCCTAGAGGCAAGCGTTCCAGGGTGCAAGGGGCACCGGTCGGCAGTACGATAACCCGTTTCGCTCCCAGATCAACGGCGGTGGATAAGGGGGTGTGGTTGGCTACTCCGCCATCGATGAGACAATGACCGCGGATGCGGACGGGCGGCAGGACGCCCGGAATGGCCGCGCTGGCCAGGTCCGCTTCCACCCCCTCGGTCACGAGAGCCTTGAGCATGCCGACTTGAACGGCGCCGAGGCTGCCGCCGCCGGCGAATACCAGCGCTGTAACCGGTCTATGCCGGTCCGGACGGCGAGGCATGGAGTATTCTCTCGTCACCGGGATAGCCGGAAGGAAGCTTTGGATTCCAGTCGTTCAGGCGCATGAATTCTTGATGAATCGCTTCTCTGGCTTCCTTGCATTGTTCCAGGGAAAAACCATTGACGATGGCGAGCCTGAACCCGCCGGGCGGCATGGAATGCTGTTGATAAGGCACCTCTTCATAAAAAGGCAGCTGGATGCTGGTCACCCGGTCGTGATCGATCAATTGACTTAAAAACGCCTGCGACGGTTTTCGATAGTTGCGGTGTTCTCCGAACAGCACCACGCTGAAGCCGGTGCGATTTAACGGTCCCATGCGCCAGATTCCGGCGCGATACAGCTCGATCAGGTTGGGGACGAATGGCTCTCCGTAAAGATCCGGCCATTGATCGGCGAATCGAAGATGCATCTCGATGATGCGCCCGCCGATGGTCTCGAAATTCAGCATGCCGCGGTAATGGATGAAATTCTCCGAGATGAAGGTCTGCAAATATGCTTCTACCCTTTCCCGGTTCCCGGGTAGAATCTCCCAATAGTCGAAGGTGCCCTCCCGTTCGGGATAACCGATCGCATGGGCGTACCACAAGGCTTTCCCGTTCACCACCGCCACATCGGTACTCAGATGTTCGCCTTTCAGAATTTCCACCCACATGAAGCCGGGATTGTATCTCTTTGAAAAATCATATCGATCGGCGATCACTCCGCTGCCCGAACCCATGGATCTCAGGTTGTAGATGGGCTTGCTGAAGACGGGATAAAAGCCGGGCTCGATATCATGGGGACCGCACATCAGGTGTTGCTTTTCGGCGATCATGAGTTTGTTGTAGGCCCAGGCGTGAAGCGGATTCAGGCGATAGGCATCCGGGTCCTTGGTGGGAATGGCGAGATCGTCCGGGCAGGGGAAATGATCGAAGAATGCCTGTCGCCAGGGATCGGGTTCCAGGATGGGCATGTTGTTTCTCGCTATTTTAAATTCAGTTCGGCAGAGGCTAATCGCGTTCCTTCGACACGCGCGCGAATTTTTTCGAAAGCCAGATCCCTGGCGGTGGAGGTGTCGTCGCCGAAGGGGGAAAACCCGCAGTCGTCGGTGGTGCCCAGACGCTCCGGGGGAAGGTGGCGCGCGGCTTCCAACACCCGGTCGCGGACGGTTTCGGGGGATTCCGCCCGGGGATCGATGGGATCGATGACCCCGACGAAGAGGCGTTGATCGGGTTTGGCGTGCTCGGCGATGATCTCGAGCACGCTTTCGCGATCGGGTTCGCTGGCCAGTTGAATGTAGAAATTGTCCGCCTTGAGCTCGAACAGATGGGGTAGCAGGCCGGCATAATCCACGTCCGCGCTGTGGGTGGAGTCCCGGTCGCCGCCGGGACAGGTGTGGATGCCGATGCGCTTGCGTTCTTCCGCCGTGAAACGCGCCAGGACGCGATTGTTGAGCTCGACGAAAAAGCGCAGCAAACCGCCGCTCGGATCCAGCTTGACCGCCAGGCGGCCTTCGGTGAAATCGATCTGAACCCGGTGGGCGCCTTGCGCCAGGCAGCGGCGGACGTCGGTGGCGGTTTCGTCCACCAGGTCCGCCAGAAAACGCTCCCTGGGATAATCGGCAATGCCTTCCTCGGGATAGAGGAGGCTCAGGGCCGAGGCGGAGATGACCGCCTGCTTGACCGGCACGCGGGCGTATTTTTGCGCGCGTTTCAAGTAACCGTCGGCATACCTTGCGTAGCGAAATGGCCCTTCGTCGAGGCGGGGGAGGCGGCGCTGATGGCCGTCGGCGAAAGCGATGGCGATGCCGTCGGGGGCGATGTTGGAAAGTCCTTCCAAGGGATAGCCGAGGAAGTTGGGTTTGCCCTGTTCGCCGTCGGTGATTACGGGCGATCCGGTGGTCTCGAAGCGCGCCACCGTGTCGCGCACCGCCACTTCGATCAGGGCGTCGAGTTCCCTTTGACCCAGGCGGCCCGCCGCAAACGCTTTGACGGCGTCGATCAGTTCCGGCGGGCGCGGCACGCTGCCGATGGGTTCGGTGGGAAGCGTCGGGGATGGCTTGGATGTGGGCATGGAGGGCCTCCTCAGGGTTTGAGATCGGATTCGATTTGCGGTTTGTCGCCACACTTGGCATGGGTTTCGGACAGGATGGAGGCCCGCGAGGATCGAAGGCGTCCCACCCGGCGGGTCTTCTTGAAGGCCGCCCAAAGCGCTTTAAGTCCTGCGGTCGCCTCCACGTCCAGCCGGGCGCGGTCGGCCTGGGTGCCCCGGAGGGCGGCCGCGCCGCCGCGCGCGTACAGATCCAGATGGGCGGCGCTCTCGATCAGCGCCAGGTGGGTGAATGCCTGCGGGAAGTTGCCGAGAAGCTCCTCCGTGTCCGGTTCGATCTCCTCGGAGTAGAGCCCCAGATCGTTGCCGCAGCGGAGGAGGCGTTCGTACAAGGCGCGTGCCTGCGTCTCCCGGCCCAGAAACAGGAGCGCGTCGACTAGCCAGAAGCTGCACATCAAAAAAGCGCCTTCCTTGCCCGACAGACCGTCGTCGTTCCGGTAGCGATAGACGTAATCTCCGTGTTTCAATTGATTTTCCACTGCATCCACGGTGGCTTCCAGAATCCGGTCCGGCAGGGGAAAATCCAGCTTAGGGATCATCAGCAAGGCGGCGTCGGCGCCGGCATCGGCGAAGGCCAGCTTGAGATGACCGGATCGGCCATCGACGCCGTACTCGAGCACCATGCGGTATATTCGGTCGCGCAGCCGGACCCATTCCTTGGCGGGCCCGAACAGACGGAGGGCCCGGTCGACGGCCACCCACGCCATGATTTTTCCGTATACGTGATGGCGGGGCGGGCCGCGCATTTCCCAAATCCCCTGGTCGGGCTCGTTCCAGCGGTCGGTCACATAATCGACCATCGACTGCAACAGGCGCCTTTCCGGCGGGCCCACTTTGCCGCCCAGGGTCCGGTAGACCAGCGCCCAGTCCATGACCTCTCCGTGGACGTCCAATTGCTCCTGGCCGAACGCCGCGTTGCCCACCCGGACCGGACGGCTGTGGCGGTAACCTTCCAGGTGGTCGAGGCAGTATTCCTGGATCTCGGTCTCCGAGCAAATGCCGTAGCCGATGCGTAGTGCCGGGGCGCTGGCCCGGCAGCTTCGCTTGAGAAAATCGCTGAAGCGCCGTGCCTCGCCGCTGTATCCCAGACGGGCGAGGGCGTGCAGGGTGAAGGCGGCGTCGCGCAGCCAGCAATAGCGGTAATCCCAGTTGCGCACGCCGCCGACTTGCTCGGGCAGGGAAGTGGTGGGCGCGGCCACGATGGCGCCGGTGGGCGCGTAGGTAAGCATCTTCAGTACCAGGGCGCTGCGCACCACCGATTCGCGATAAGGGCCGTCGTAGCGGCAGTAATCCGACCATTCCTCCCAGAAGGCGCGGGTGACCGCCAGTAGTCGCTCCAGATCCGGACGCGACACCGCCGTCGGCGTGGGATCGGAAGAAACCACCAGATAATATCGAGTTCCGGCGGAAAGCTGGACTTCTCCCGCGGCGAGATCGTCCGCCACGGAGAGGTGATCGTTCAGGTCGGTGTGAAGATACGGCCCATCCGGACAAGCGATGCCGCCGTCGGTTTGGCTCAAGCGGGCCGACCGCCGGGCGAATTCAAGGCTCGGGCGGTAGCGTATCCGCAGGCGAACGGTACCCTCCACGCCCTCGACGAGGCGGACCAGCCGGAACGGAGCGTTGAGCGATACGTAATCGTGGACGCCGGCCCCCGGTTTTCGGCCCAGGGGCATGAAATCGGTGAGGGCAATGCGCCCGGTGTCGGTGGTGAAGGTGGTTTGCAGGATATTGGTACGCCCCACGTAGCGTCGCTCGGTCTCAAAGGCGTTGGCGGGCATCACCTCCAGAAAACCTCCCTTTGCGGCGTCCAGAATCCGGCAGAAAACCGGATCGGCATCGAAGCGACCGAGGGCGCACCAGTCCACGCTGCCTTCGCGCGAGACCAGCGCGGCGCCGTGGCAATCGCCGATCAAGGCATAGTCACGAAGCGGGACATAGGATTGGATAGCCGTACTCCTTTTCGATAATGAATGAAAAATTAAGATCCGGTGACTGACTTGATACCGACATATGGTTCTTTTGATTGGTCTCCACTGACCGGAAAACCTTTCACCCGTCTTGTCGCATTTATTGGCCCAACGGAATTATCCCGCCATTTCGGTGTAAGCCATGGCGTTTTCCTTCGACCCATGGGTAAAGCCCCGGTCGATTCGGGGTTTGTATTGAAAGACTGATCGGAGGGGAACCCAATGAATGCATTGAAAGCTCTAAACCGTCATGGCCAATCGTTTTGGCTCGATTCGCTGGACGACGAATTTTCGAGGAGAAGCGGATGGAAATCGATCATCCAGTGGAACGATTATCGAGGACTGATTTCCCGGCCGCCCGTCTTCGGAAAAGCTTTTTTTCCACCACCCGAATACTGTCATCTGATCTACCGCCTACGAGATGAAGGGCGGGACCCCGAGTCGATATACGAGCATCTGGCAATCCGCGAAATTCGCGCCGCCGCCGGAAGGATGCGGTCGGTTTACGCTTCAACCCAGGGGCAAGATGGTTATGTTTCCTGGGAGGTTTCACCCCATTTGGCCTACGACACCTATGGCCTGCTAATGGAGGCGAGACGGCTGTGGCGGACGGTCGGCCGCGACAATCTGATGATCAGGATTCCGGCCACGGATGAGGGGATCGCGGCGATTCCTCTGCTGATCGCGGAAGGCATCCATGTCCACGCGACGCTGATTTTCTCGCACCAAGCTTATCGGCGGGTGGCCCAAGCTTATCTTTCCGGCCTGGAGGATCTGCTGGCGCGCGGGGGCGATCCGAGTAAAGTGGCCGCAGTGGCCAGTTTTTGCCTGAACCGCATCGATGCGGAGGTGGATGTCCGGCTGACTGCGCTCGAGATGCAGTCACGCTGCAGCGATGAGGCGGAATCGGCAAAAAGCCTCCACGGCCAAATGGCCATCGCGAGCGCCAAGTTGACTTATCAGAGTTTCCTGGAAATCCACGACGAGCAGCGTTGGAGCGAGCTTAGCCAGCGCTGGCGGGCCCTCAAGGGCTTGGGCGCCAAACCCCTGCGGCTGCTTTGGTCCGGCACCGAAGTGAAAAACCCGGAATACGACACGCTGAAATATGTGGAGGCATTGATCGCCCGTGATACGGTGAGCGTCATGTCTCCCGCGACGGCGAGGGTTTTCCGGCGCCGGGGGCGAGTGGTGCCGACCTTGGAGAAGGGCGTTGAAGAAGCGCAAGCAGCGGTGGCGCAACTGAAGGAACTGGGGCTTTCCTGGGAAGGGCTTGCCGGGTCCTTGCTCGCCGACGGAGTGTTCGCATTCCAGAAAGACTTCGACCAGTCGCTGGATGGAATCGAGCGGCGGTCCCGGGTCGCGGCGTAAGTCATGTCCTTGCTGAAAGTACCCACCGGCATCCGATTCGGCCGCGCCGCCTGCGGCGATTTGAGTCAATCCGAGCAGCGCGAATGGTGGCTGTCCAACGGCCTCGGCGCCTATGCTGCAGGCACCGTGGCCGGTTCCCTCACCCGGCGCTATCACGGCCTTTTGATCTTTCCCGCAGGCGGATTTCAGCATCGCGTCCTGGGGTTCGCCAAGGCCGATCCCGAGACCCTCCACTGCCGGATTCGCATCGTTAATCGCGGGCCGGAGGCCGAAACCCTCCACCTTCTGCCCACCCTCTGGTTCCGCAACACCTGGTCGTGGGGCGACGAAGATGCGGTCCGCCCCGGTTTGGGGCAAATCAAACCGCCGCGGGGGGGCGGCCTGGGCCGTCGAGGCCGAACACGAGACCTTGGGCCGTTATCACCTCTACGGCGCCGACGATGCGCGGCTATTGTTCACCCGCAACGAGAGCAACGCCGAACGGCTGTGGGGAGTGGCGAACGCGCAACCCTACGTCAAGGACGCGTTCCACCGCCTGGTGGTGGAAGGGGAGAGGGGCGCGGTCGATCCGGAGCCGGCAGGCACCAAGTTCGCCGCCTGGCATGTCTTGGAACTGGATTCCGGCGAAGCGGCGGAAATTGATCTGGTGCTGGCGGCGGAGCGGGCGGAATTCCCCTTCGAGGCCGCCGATGCGGTGTTCGAGGCGCGCCGGGCCGAGGCCGACGCTTTCTACGCGGCTCTGTTGCCCGGCGAGGCCCCCGCCGAAGTCCGGCGAATAGTGCGCCAAGCCCTTTCCGGCCTGATCTGGAACCAGCAGTTTTATCATTACCACGTGGCGCGCTGGCTGGACGGCGACCAAATGCCGCCGCCAAAGGCGCGCAAGACGGGCCGCAATCGCCACTGGCGCCATCTCAAGGCGCACGATGTCATTTCGGTGCCGGATTGCTGGGAGTTTCCCTGGTTCGCCGCCTGGGACGTGGCCTATCAGGCGATGACTTCCTGCGTGCTCGATCCAAATTTCGCCAAGCGGCAAATCGAGTTGCTGCTGAAGGCGCGCTATCTGCACCCCAACGGCCACATCCCCGCCTACGAATGGGCGTTCGGCGACGCCAATCCTCCGCTGCACGCCGCCGCCGCGTTGAAGGTTTTCCAAATCGAACGGGAGCGAAGCGGCCGGGCCGACTACGATTTTCTCCAGCGCGTCCTCAATAAGCTGCTGCTCAACTACGCCTGGTGGCTGAACCGCAAGGACAGCCGTCATCACGATCTGTTCGAGGGCGGTTTTCTGGGGCTCGACAACATTTCCGTCTATGATCGTTCCAAGCCTCTGCCGCCCGGTTACCTGCTCAAGCAGGCCGACGCCACCGGCTGGATGGCCATGTTCGCCCTCAACATGACCATGATGGCGGTGGAACTGGCCGCCGCCGGGCGCGGCTACGAGGAGATCGCCGTTCAGTGCTACAGCCAATTCCTCGCCGTCGCCAAGGCCATTGCGGGTTATAACGGTGACGGCATAGCCCTCTGGGATGCCGACGATCATTTCTTCAAGGATTTGATCCTGACCCCCGAGGGGCATTGGCAACGGCTGGATGTGTACTCGTGGGTGGGGATCATTCCCCTGTTCGCGTGCGAAATCCTGGATACCGAGACCCTGAGCCGCGTGCCCCGTTTCCGCGAGCTGCTGTATGAGCACCGCGGCGGTATGTTCGACGGTCACACCATCTGCGCCTGTCCGGAACACACCAACGAACGGGGCGAGCATCTCCTGGCGCTGGCCGATCATACCATGCTGCCCGGCATTCTGCGCCACCTCTTGAACGAGGAGGAATTTCTGTCGCCTTACGGAATCCGCAGTCTCAGCCGACTCCATGCCGAGCGCCGCGATCTGGGCTCGCTGCCGGGCATCGGCGAAGCACTCATCGAATACGAGCCGGGAGAATCCGCGACTCCCTTGTTCGGCGGCAACTCCAACTGGCGGGGGCCGGTGTGGTTTCCCACCAACTTCCTGTTGATCGAAGCGCTGGAAAAATTCCACCGCTACCTGGGGGAGGACTTGAAGGTTTCCGCCCCCGCCCTGGCCGGGCAACCCATGACCTTGCACCAAGTGACCGGTCATTTGGCCGAACGTTTGGTCGGCCTCCTGCGCCGCGACGGAAATGGATCGATTCCGGCCTATCCTCCGGACAGCCCGTTGCAGCACGATCCGAGCTGGCGGGACGCACTGTTGTTTCACGAATATTTTCACGCGGAGACAGGTAGGGGCCTGGGCGCCTCCCATCAGACCGGTTGGACCGCCCTGGTGGCCAATCTGATTTTGAAGCTCCACGAAAGACAACCAACCTGAATGGCGCCTTCCTTGGCTTGATGGAATCCGGACGTTCCGAAATTCCGGCTCGCCTATTTGGATCTATGGCGTTTCGGTTTGGCCGATTTTCTTGGCTTTTGCCTCGCGTGCGAGCCAATGATCGATCGAGAACAGACCACCGCCGCGCGCCATCAGATAGAGGAGGATCGCCGCCCAGGTTCCGTGGGTGGGGTAGGCGCCTGGGTAGACGAATAGCTGGATGACCAGCGTCATCACCAATAGGGCGAGGGCCGAGAAGCGGGTTGCGAGGCCGAATAAAAGCAAGATAGGAAATAGATGTTCGGCGAATGCGGCGAAGGGGGCGGCAAGTTCCGGACTGATAAAGGGGAGCTGATATTCTTCCCGGAAAAGGTACACCGCCGTGTCCGACAGATGCGGCCAGCCCAACTGGAAAGTGCCATCGAAGATGTCCAGGGCAAACCCCTCTATTTTGGTCTGGCCGGATTTCCAGAACACCGCGGCGATGGAAAACCGTCCCACGAAAGCGATCAGCGCTTCCGGGATCCTTGCCAAATATTGGATCGACTTTTCGATCCAGTGGGTGATTTTTGCGCCGGCGGAGGTTTCGAGAAACGATTGTAATGCGTTCATGCGGAGCTTTCCTCGTCAAGGTCCAATGCAATCAATGCGTTTGCGCCGATCAGATCGGAGAGCACGCCGGTCAGGTCGAATTCCGGATGGGCCTCGACCGTGGCCGACACACTCTCGCCGAACGGTATGTCGGCGCTGATCCGATCCAAAAACCGGGCGGCGCCGGGACGCAGGGGAAAGACCCGAACTTGCAACCGGGGACGGACGACGAGCACGTCCTCGGGACGATAGGGATCGACCGCGGTCAAATCGATCTCTCCCCGGTGGGCCGCCCAGAGCGAGTGGGCGGCATGGGAAGAGCGCAAGATGCCCGCCGAAGGGTGCAGGCGGAGGCGGGCGGCGGGCAAATCCTCGGTACGGGTCAGCGCTCGTAGGAAGCGCGCTCTGTCCAGAGGCTCGGCATCGGCTGCGTGATAGGCGGTCAGATACAGCCACTCCAGCCGCGCCACGTCGGCCAGGTAGGGGACGATACAAGCTTGCGGAAAGCATTGGATAAAATCCGGGAATCGATGGCCGTATTCCGCCAGAATGGGAGATCGAGGCGGTTCTGCCTCGACGAAGCTGTGGGCCATGGCGCGAAAGAATGCCTCGCTCACCAACTCGCAGGTCACCGGAAACGTATCCGCCAGCGCATCGATCAAGGAGGCGACCACGTTGTTGCGATAGACCGCCAGGCGCTTTTCCGCATCCGAGCCGTTCCAGGCGATCCATCCTTCCGGACAAAGCCGCTCGGGGTCGAGCAGGGCGGCGGCGAATTCGGTTTGGATCGTCATGCCGGTCTCCTTGCTGCAAGATGGGTTTGCGCGTGCAGTGCTTCCCGCAGGAGATGCTTGAACGGGGGAATATCGTTGTCCCGTTCGATCAGGGTGGCCACCGGTCCGGTGCCTTCCAGAGCGTATTCATAAAGTGCCCATACCGCCTCGGCGACGTCGCTGCCGTGGGAATCGATCAGCAGGGGCGAACCGGCCGCGTCGCGATCCTCGGAAAACCCGGCCAGATGGATTTCCTCTACCTGCTTCAAAGGCAAGGCGGTGATATAGGCGCGCGGGTTCCAACGATGGTTGGTGCAGGAAACATAGACATTGTTGACATCCAGCAGCAGGCCGCAGCCGGTCCGCTTGACCGCTTCGGCGATGAATTGGGGTTCGGTCAAGGCGCTTTGCGCGAACTCCACATAGGTGGAAGGGTTTTCCAGCAGGATGCGGCGCCTAAGCCGCTCCTGGATTTGATCGATGTGATCGCACACGCGCTTGAGCGTCGACCGGGTGTAGGGCAGCGGTAAGAGATCGTTGAAATAAGCGCCGCCGTGGCTCGACCAGGCCAGGTGTTCGGAGAACATTTCCGGTAGGTAACGGTCGAGCAGGGCGGCCACACGGTCGAGATGGGTCTGGTCGATGCCCCCTTCGGAGCCGATCGACAGTCCCACGCCATGCACCGACAGCGGATAATTCTCGCGGATGCGGGTCAGGTAGTGATGCGGCGGTCCGCCCGCGCCCAGGTAATTTTCCGCGTGAACCTCGAAAAATCCGACCTTTGGCCGGGTGTCGAGGATGGTTTGATAATGCTCGGGTTTGAGGCCGATGCCCGCCGAAGCGGGCAGGCGGGTAAAAGGTGGAGCGCCCGCCGAATCAGGGTCCAAGAGGGCATAGGAGATCATCATCGACGAACGCTCCAAAACGAGGAAATGGGATCAATAGACGCTTTTTGCCGCGCACGGATTTTTGGCGGCGCAGGGGTTCTTCGCTGCACAGGGGTTTTTGCCGGCACAGGGGTTCTTGGCGGCGCAAGGGTTTTTCGCCGCACAAGGATTCATGGCCGTTTTGTAGGCCTTGAGCTGGCCGAATCCGGTCGGCGACGTGGGCGACCGGATTTCCTCGCAGGTGCCCGCCGGCACGAGCTTCCAAGCGTTGCCCTGATAGTCCCTCTTGGCGGTGCCGGCGCAGGTGGTTCCCGGTCCGGCCTTGCAGTCGTTCTTGCCCTTGAGGGCGACGCCGTAGCATTTTTCCTTACCGCCTCCGGCTGCCGCGACCGGTTCGGAAGCCACGGTCAGTGCGCTGCCGAGCGCTGCGGCAAGAGTGATAGCGGAAACAGTCGAATGAGTAGGATTTTTTTTCATTTCTATTTACCTCTATTACATTTAGATAAAAAATATTTGCATCAACTAATGTTGAGGAGCCGGATCAAATCGGCCGGTTGATCCGAAGTTTCCAAAGTCATCCCAAATGCGGGCCGATCGGAATGCTTTCCGAGATCATTTCGGTCAATGGGTCGCGGCGGGTTTTAATTCCTTACAAATTTTTTTCATTGCTTTCTCAATGCGGCGGCTACCTCCCGCATCTGGGTTTCCACATCGATCGGCAAGCGGGAAATGACTTCCAGGCGCCTATCCTCGTAGACGTCAACATCGGGATGCGCCTTCCGCCATTGTGTCACCTTCCGGTCGCGTTCCCGGAGGAGCCATTCCACTTGCGGTCGGAATAAAATCGGGAGGTTGGACAGCCAGATGTTCACCGGCCAGGAGGGAAAGGCGTGATCGATGTGGAATCGATCCAGCATCGCAATGATATCCTCGGCCCGATACCACGCTTCGGCCGTGACCCATCGATTGGTGGTGAACAGGGCGATGGGAAATCCGTAGGCGTCCATGGACACCGCCACCAGATGAGTCAGCGCTTGCTCTCCGGTCGGCCATGCTTCCTTGCCGTCATGGGCGATCGGGGAGACACCTTCGGGCATGCCCGGTTGCCGGATGAAGGTATGAAAATGCCCGTGTTCGACGGCATCCGCACGGTGGGCGTGATAGTAATACTGGCAATGGGTGTCCGGGTCGAACACGTCGTCCTTGGGATAGTGTTCGAATTCGTAGAAGGTTCCTTGGCCGCGCAGCACTTCGCCGACGATGTTGAGGCCACCCTTGGTCAGTGCGCGATAACACTCCCGGATTCGCGAACCGGCATAGGCCATGCGTTCGAGTTGAATAGGGCTGAACGCCGTTAAAGCAGAGCGGGAAGGTGTGATCGGAGAGTGGACCATGGCTGAATTAACTTGTCACGTGGTGTTGTTTGAGGTTTGGTTTTGCCTATGAGTCGCGCAACAAAGAAATTGCTTACCGTGACTGAATCGTCTAAAAGGCTGTTTACGAACTTGCTTTCCCAGAGTGGGGGAGGGGCGGCCCCTTCCCGGGCGTCAAGGATTGTTTATAAACCGCCGCCGGTAAAATTGCCTGGAATGGGGCCGGAATAGCTAGGGATCGATTCGCTCAACCAATCGGTCGTGCTTCATCCGTTCCCAGTGTCGATCGTACTCCATGATGTAAGCGACGGTATCGACGAACTCGTCGTCGTAGCCGAAGCGGGACAGGAGATACAGGCCCATCTCGAGACCGGAGGAAATGCCGCCGGCGGTGAGGATGCGTCCCGTGTCCACAATACGATGCCGATCGAGGATGCAGGCAGGCGCGATTTCCCCCAGCCGGTCGATCGGAATCAGTTTTTCGGAAGGATCGCCGTGCTTCCGGTTGGTCGCTTTGCGTCCGTCCAGAAGCCCTGCCTTGCCGTAAATCCACGAGCCCGTGCATACGCTGACCAGCAGCGTCTCGGTCGGCAATGTCCGGACGAAGTCGATCAATCGCCCGTTGTGCATCTCATTGCGTGTGCCGATGCCGCCCGGGATGAGAAAGGCGTCCATGGTGGGGCGATCGTCCAGGCGGTAACGCGGCGTCACTTCCATGTGGGCCGTCGTTTTTACCGAGCCTCCCGAGTCGCCCACGAGAAAAGCCTCCAGTTCCGGATCCATGCGGCGAGCCACCGCCATTACCCCGAGCGGGGCCGTGAAATCGATGACCTCTACCCCGTCAAAGACATAGATGCCGAGTCGCTTGGACATGTCGGATACCTCCTTTGCTGTGTGTTGAAGATAGATAGACAGAACATTCAGTCTGGATTAAAGTAAAATTTTTCCCCTTATTGCCGATGGCACCAAGGCTCATCGATCGATTAAACGAAGTATCCCTTTTTTGGCGGCCTCGATGGGCCAGAGATCACGCATCACCTGGCATTCGATGATGGCGCCCTCAAATAATACGAGCACGACATCGGCGATCTGCTCTTGAGGCGACACGTCGAGATAGGCAGTTAGTGCGCGGATGTAGTCTCGCAGTTCGGATTTATGCTGCTTGATCACCGCTTGGATTTCGCCGCCGAGCGTCGGTGATTCGGACATCATATTGAGAAAGGCGCATCCCCGGTATCCCGAGGCAGGCAGCCAGTCGGCGAGAAAATCGAACAGGGCGGAAAGCCGCGCGGTCGGCTCCGTTTCTCGTTCCACGTGACTGCGCAGCCACTGGAACCAAATTCGGTGGCGGCGTCGCAGGTAGGCGACCGCCAAATCCTTCTTGGAGGGGAAGTGCTGGTAAAAGCTCGCCCGGGCCACCCCCGCCTCGGAAATGATTTGGTTCACGCCGGTGGCCGCATAACCTTGGGTGTAAAATAATTCCCCCGCGGTTTTTAGAATCCGCTCCGCCGGTTCGCTGTGACGCTTGCTGTTCATGGCGTCTTTATAAAACAGAACGATCTGTCTGTCAAGCTTGATAGCAGATATTTCTTCAATGGCCAGTCGGTAGGTGGAGCGAACCCTGTCATTGACCGTCTCTTTCCAATAAGCATTTCTCAGTTCCCACCACCATCAAAGCTAAACCCACGGCGAATACCATTCCGCGTCAGGCAGGTATTAAGGAGCATTTCTAACCGGAGGGCTACTTCTCTTATCCTGATCAGCGGGGAGGCCCAGATGATTGTTGAGACGTGATATTGTTAATTTGGTATCTTCAGGTGCGTGGCCTTTTTTGTGGGAAGCCTCTGCATCCAAATTCTCATCGGCCTGCGTCAGCCAGTGAGCGATACTCGTGAAACAGCGGCTCGATGTCGATGATTTAGCGGAACCCCGTGGGCGAAATGATCCAGGCTTTCTCCCGTATGGGCCGCGCTGGTAGCTGGCTCGAAAAATGGATCTGATGAAAAAGGGATTAAGACTGTCTACTACGCGAAATTTTTGCGGCAGTAGGGCCTGAAACCTCCTCGATGGAAAAGCGATCGGGATTCGGGATCTATCGCAGTTTGCGGAGATTCGGTTTGCCTCGATCAAGCCGTTTTTGGACGGCCTCCATTCCTTGCCGTAAATTGTCCGGTTTGATCCGGAGGGATTGTCTGCAGGCGGGGCAGGCGAGGACCGGGTTATGCTTCAGGCGTCCGATCTTCTCTTTGAATTTATTGTTGCAGTGTGGACAGGTGAGGGTGAGGAGCTGGGTGTCCAGATTCATGAGCCGCTCCTTTTGGAGAGAGAGTTGTAAGCATCTTATTCTACTCGGATTGACTGTGCCCCATAGGGTTTATTCCTCAGGCTCCCAGCGGATGGTGACCTTCCGTTTTCCCCAAGCCTTGGCTTTTTGCACGTCGTCACCCATGTAAATGTCGATTCTTCGCCGCCATCGTTTGTGGGTTTTATCCAGCACTTTGTATCTCCCCGGCAGTCCTTGGATGGAAACTTCGACGCCTTGGGTAAGCCCCAGGTCGATCAGATCTCTAGAAACGGCGATGGCTTTCATACCCGGCTTGAGGGTGTCTCCCCATGCGCCGACTGAAGGGATTGAGCTCGTTTCCTTGACGGATGAGGTATACGCGGTGGCGGTCACCGAAAGTGATCGGGTGTTGTCGCTACACCCCAAGAGGGATAGAGTGATCAGAAAAACAATCGTAAAACCGTAGTATTTGGCCATTGCTTCATCCAACCCTTTATATTTTCATAGAACGCGGATGGTTCGACCGTTTCGGTCTGGAATGGATTTGCCGCATTATGGGGTAACCGTTTGCGGTTCATGTTAGCGCATGCACTCCTGGCATTTATAGTCTTACCGGGCATCTTCGCCGTTGCCGTTCCGGTGAAATGGCTCATGGCCAGTTCTCATACTCAGATGGTGCAGCCCCTGGGTCTGATTCCATTGGTCGCCGGGTTCCTCGGATTGCTTTGGTGCGCGCGCGATTTTTACGTTTCTGGCAAGGGGACACTCGCGCCCTGGGCGCCTCCGAGGCGCTTGGTTGTCGTGGGCTTCTATCGCTACACACGCAACCCGATGTATTTTTCCGTGGTTCTCCTCTTGCTGGGGTGGGCGGTTGCCTTCCATTCCCTCGGTTTGTTCGTCTACGCGGTGATGCTGGCCGCCATTTTTCAGGTTCGCGTCGTGCTGGGCGAAGAGCCGTGGCTCGCTCGTGCCCATGGGAAATCTTGGGAGGAATACTCCCGTCGCGTGCCGCGATGGTTGTGGTAGGAAAGCGGATCGGAAAGCCGTGGGTCACCGGTGGGATGGCTGGAGAACCGAAGGCTTTGTTTAAACGGTGCCGATCGGAAAAGGAGATGTCTCCCACCCCAACGGGATATTGAGATTAGGTTTTGGGCTTGGATCTGGGCTTGTCGGTCCTTCCAGAGTCGGCGGGTTTATGGCTCCTGGGGCGGGCTTCGTTCACTTTGATTTTTCTCCCGTCCACTTCATGCCCGTCAAGCTTCTCGATCGCGTGGTCCGCTTCCTCCTGGCTTCCCATCTCGACAAAACCAAAGCCTTTGGGAATGCCGCTATACCTGTCTTTTATCACGTACACGCTTTGAACGTCGCCATACTGCTCGAATAACCGGCGAAGCTCGTCTTCCGTTACGCTGTAAGGCAGGTTGCCAACGTAGATATTCATTCACAGATTTCCTAATGAATGCGTTGACAAGCGCTGGCTCTATCAAGCTAGCCAACGCACAAAATAGCCTGATAAAGGATTGTCTTTCGCATTGGATCGCGTTTTCGGACCCTGATTTTTTGGGCAGGGCTTTGAAAGTGAGACATTCATCGCGAAAGCTACTCCTAAGTTCGTTCGACCGCAACTAATAATTTGGGTACGAGAGTTTATTCGGCATCCTCGATGCCTATCGCCGCATAGGTTAAAATTCCACGCAAATGTTAGTATGTATCGGTCGGTCCTGATATTGAAGAGGGATAATCACAATGGCGCTTCGCTCTGAAACAAGCGAGACCCTGCCTTCCCGAGCGGTAGGAACCTTCGGCCGCGTTGTCGCCGTGCTGGCATTCACGGCGCTGCTGCTCGGCGGATGCGGATTGCAATCCATTCCGCAAGCCAAAAACGACGTCGAAGCGGCGCTTGCCGAGGTGACCAATCAATACAAGCGGCGCGCCGATCTGATTCCCAATTTGGTGAAAGTCGTGAAGGGCTACGCGAGTCACGAACAGGAAACATTGACCGCGGTGATCGAGGCGCGCGCCAAGGCCACCCGCATGACGATCGATCCGAGTCAGGCTTCGCCGGAACAGCTGGAAAAATTCCAACGGGCTCAAGGATCGCTCAGTCAGGCCCTGGGCCGGCTGATGGTCGTCGCCGAGCGCTACCCCAATCTCAAAGCCGATCGAAATTTCCGGGACCTCCAGGTTCAACTGGAGGGCACCGAAAACCGGATCGCCATTGCCCGGCGGCGCCATATCGAAGCCATCAAGCGCTTCAACGATTTGATTACGGTTCCTCCGACGAGCTGGACCAACGGACTTCTCTATCAGCATGAAAAGATGCCCCAGTGGACCGTTTCCGAGGCGGAGCAAAAACAAATAGAACAGGCGCCGGAGGTGGCGTTTTAATGCCTTTGGCTCCGATTCTTTGGCTCTTTCTGATCGCATTTTCTCCATCGGCCCTGCAGGCGGCCGAATTCACCGTGCCCGCCCTTGAGGGGCCGGTGGTCGACGACGCCGGAATCCTGGAGCCCGCCGCCAAGCGACAAATTGAAAAAGCGCTGCGCCGTCTCTGGCAGGAGGGCGGCAGCCAAATTGCCGTGTTGACGGTGAACGAACTGCACGGCCTGCCGATTGAAAGGGCTTCGATCCAGGTGGCGGAGGACTGGAAGTTGGGAACCGCCGAGAAGGACAACGGCGTCCTTTTGCTGATCGCCCGGAAGGAAAGGCAAGTTCGTATCGAAGTGGGCGGCGGGTTGGAAGGCCGTCTGACCGACATCGAAGCGGGCCGAATCATCGATCAAACAATGGTGCCTTTATTCAAAGCGGGCCGCATGAGTCAAGGAATAGTACGTGGGATCGCCGAAATCGCGCAAAAGACCGATCCCGAATTCGATATGGCGGCCGCGCTGAATGCCAAGACTTCTCCGGTCCGCAAAAGCAGTCGTGGAAGGAGCTGGGGGGGTATCGTCAATTTTCTGATTTTCGTCCTGTTTGCAGGGGGCGTGTTCCTGCGGCGCCTGGGCGTCGGCCTTGCTCCCTATTCCATTCGGCGTCGACGGTACGGCCGCGCCGGCATTTACGGCATCGGCGCCGGTGGATTCGGCAGCGGGCGATTCGGCGGAGGCGGTTTTTCCGGTGGGGGCGGCGGCTTTTCCGGCGGTGGCGGTGGATTCAGCGGCGGAGGCGCATCCGGACAATGGTAGGAAATACACCGACCATCCCCTCTTGGGCCAAAAGGCATCTAAAAAAATCGGGATTCGATCGGATCGAACGTGCAATCCGAGAAGCCGAACGCGCCACCCGGGGCGAGATCGTTCCCATGATCGTTGAAAGATCGTCCACGGTGGGGCACGTGCCGGTTTTGCTGGCGGCGATTCTGCTCTTGTTATATTTCGCCCTGGGCGTGCCCGATTTGTTGATCCCGTACCTGGGCGACGACCCTCTTTGGTCGGCGATTTCCGCCTTGTTCGTCGTCGCCTTTTCCTGGTGGATGGCCCGGTTTCCATGGATTCAACGCGCGTTGACCAGTCGCGACGACCGAATCCACCAAACCGAACTTCGCGCCGAGGTGGCGTTTTACGAGGCGGGGCTGGATAAAACGGAAGGGGAGACCGGAATCCTGCTATTCGTTTCTCTCATGGAACACCGCGCAGTGGTGCTCGCCGACAAGGCCATTGCCCGGGAGCTTCCGCCGGAGACCTGGGACGAGGTCGTGAACACCCTGATAAAAGGGGTCAAAAGCGCCGATCTCAGCCAAGGTTTCGAAGACGCCATTCGGCAATGCGGCGAGCTTTTGGCCGCGCATTTTCCCGCCGGGGAGATCAATCCCAACGAGCTCTTCGATCATCTCATCCTCAAAGACTAGGCGCTGTCGATTTGCCCGCTTTCGGGAGCGGTGCGAGCAGTGCCAGCAGGGTAGATCCCCCCATCAATCCTATGCTCCAATGCAGCAGCGTAGGGATGCCGACTCCCCAATCGATCAATCCGCCCGTCACTGCCGGCGCCGCCGCGGCGGCGCCCACTCCCAGGCTGGCTTGGAGGCTCTTGATCGCCCCCAAATGCCGGGTGCCGTAAACCTCGGCCCACACCGTCGCCCCGACGTTTCCCGCAAATCCCACCGTGATGCCGCATAGGGCCAGATAAACCAGTCCCCACCAGGGAGCGTCGGAGACGATCAATACCCCCAATCCGCCCATGAGCGGGAACAGGGTCGTCGGCAGTATCCGCCGCGCGCCGATGGTGTCCACCAGGGGGCCGACCAAAAATGAGGATACCACCCGCGCTACCGCGTAGGCGCTGATTCCCGCCGCCAACCAGCTCAGGGCCCAGCCCTTGGTTTCGGCGATCAAGTCCTGATAGAGTAGCAGCGCCGTCATCATGAACGGCGGCATCAGTCGCAGGGGCATGACGGCATAGAAATAAACGGTTTTCAGCATTTGTCCCCGGGTGAAATGGTGCGCGCGATCGGCGGCCGCGCCACCGCCGGTTCCGGCGTGTCCGTGGGGAAAGTTGAAGCGGTCGCCGGTCCGGATCAGAAGTCGGGTCAAGGGCAGAAAGAGTACCAGGCTGCTGGCGCCCAGAAGCAAATAAACCTGGCTCCATCCCCAACGCTCGATCAGCACCAACAATAGCGGCGGCATGACCACTTCCGCCAGCGGCATGCCCAGGATGGAAATGCCGAGCGCCTTGCCCCGGTTGGCGCCGAAATAGCGTGTCATCCCCACGCTGTTGATTTGCACCATCAAGCCTTGACCGCCCAGCCGCAATAGTGCCAACCCGGCAAATAGCATGGTCAAGTTGGCGGCCTCGGCGGTCAGCCAGCACCCCGCCGACAGAATGAACGTGGTTAAAAGGCTCACCCGCCTGAGCGGCATGACATCCAGCAACCTTCCGGCGAACGGCAACACCAGTGCGTTCAGCACCGTCGCCGCGGCGTAGAGGGTTCCGAACGCCACCGGCGACAGGGAAAATTCCTTGCGGATAAACGGCGTGAAGATGGCCACCAGGACCGTTTGTCCCAGGCTGGAATAGAACATGTGCAGCAGCCCGAACGCCAAATGGCGCGGGTAGCGGCGAGCCAGTTCAAGATAGGTCAAGAGGCGGCCTTCTCCTGCGCTGTCTTTGGCACGAAGAAGCTTAATAACAGCGGCGTTTCCAGCATGGATAGAAGCTCTGACAATCGCCCAGCCGCTATTCGCCGGCCTTTTGTCAGCACTTGGGGGCGCTGAAATAATTGAGTCACAAGCTTGAAGTTAAGCATTCTTATATTGTCGGAATTTCTAAGGAGATTGGCAAGGACAGGGGAATGAGATAGCAGCAGCATGAGGGTGAAGCTTCCCTTCTACCGTTTACAGAAGAGAATCGAAGAGAGGGAGATATTAAGAATATGCCTTTTATTTTGATTCCCCCTTATTTTTTTGGGCTGACCGTTAAAATAAAGATTGTAATGCTTAAATAGCAGCGTTAGGATGAATATCCCTCTAACGTTAAGAAGGAGGAAACCATGATGCGAGAAGTCGGAGATCGTTATCGTTGTGAGAAATGCGGTGCGGAACTTGTATACGAAAAACCTTGTACTTGTTCTGAAATGGAGCATAAGGAAATCTGCTGTGGCGAGCAGATGAAGAAAGTAGAGGGTAAGGGTTAGGTTGCTCTTTGAGCAGAGCTCATCAGCATTGAGTTGCTGCATTCGATCAGACAAAATTCCAGGACCCTGAACCTTGTTAATTATATAGCCCGACCTAGACCGGATGAATCCGGGCCGGGCTTTTTATTGGCCCGATCAAGGGCAATACATATCGGCACATCAAGTTGATGCTGATTTTGAGAGAGGCAAAAACGTAATTGTGCGACCTTGACTATTTCCAAGATGTTGCACAAAGATTGACCATCGGAATCAGACTCATCACTGTCCAAGCAACCACATTACGGCCTTTTTCTTTTGCCAAAAGGCTTGCAACGATTGCCGGAACCATCATCCAAATCAATAACGGGATTAATGCCCCATAAATTGGGTTCTTGCTCCATTTGCTATCTTCTCAATTCAAAATGCGCATATAATCGAAAAAATATCATACTTTTCGCATCCCAGGCAGAGCGGTCCGTTTCCCTTCCGAAAATCATCCCCCATGAGTGAATCCGTGTTGATTGGGATAGGTTTTTAGAATTTATTTCAATCGAACAATCCTCTGCGAATCGCTTGCCTTGTTGATGAGGAATTAAGTCACAATCAAACCATGGCCGAACGCTCCGATTTCCGTCTTTTGCTGTGGCGATCCAGACTGCAGCGATTGGTCAACGTCGAGCCGGTCGAAATCCAGGCATTGGCCTGGTCCTTCCTGTATTTTTTCTCGCTGTTGTGCGCGTATTACATTCTGCGTCCCATGCGCGACGAGATGGGCATCGCCGGCGGCGTGGAGAATCTCCAGTGGCTCTTTACCGGCACCTTCGCGGCGATGCTGGCGGCGGTGCCGCTGTTCGGCTGGCTTAGCGCGCGTTTCCCGCGGCGGTGTTTTTTGCCCGCCGTGTATTACTTTTTCATCGTCAATTTGCTGGCTTTCTTCGTCCTGTTCCGGTTGGAATTCACTCATGCTTATCTGGCGCGGGCGTTTTTCATCTGGGTGAGTGTGTTCAACGTGTTCGTGGTGTCGGTCTTTTGGAGCTTCATGACGGACCTGTTCAGCGACGAGCAGGCCAGGCGTCTGTTCGGGTTCATCGCCGCGGGGGGCACCGCCGGCGCCTTGACCGGCCCGGTGCTGACCGCGGGTCTGGCGGTGCCGTTGGGGCCGGCCAATTTGTTGCCGATCTCGGCGGCGTTCCTGGGGCTGGCGGTGGTGGCCATCCATCGTTTGATTGCCTGGCATGAGGGGCCCTCGGTTGCGGGCGTACCGACCGCGCATCCCCAATCAACGGCGCGGCAAGACCAGCCTCTGGGCGGCGGCATTTTCGCCGGCATCATCCTCGTGCTGCGTTCGCCCTATCTGCTGGGGATCGGTATCTTGATGCTGCTGTTCACCACCCTGTCGACCTTTCTCTATTTTCAGCAGGCTCAGATTATCCGCGACAGCTTCAGCGATTCCGGGGTGCGTACCGCCGTGTTCGCCGCCATCGATGGGGCGGTCAACGCGCTGACCCTTCTGACGCAAACGTTTCTGACCGCGCGTTTGGTCAGGTGGCTGGGGCTGGCGTGGACCCTGGTTTTGATTCCACTGTTTCTGGCGGCGGGTTTTGTCGCCCTGGGAATGGCGCCGGTGCTGGCGGTGCTGGTGGGAGTCCAGATATTTCGCCGAGCCGGGAACTATGCCATTATGCGCCCGGCGCGAGAAATGCTTTACGTGGTGTTGGGGCGCGAGGAAAAATACAAGGCCAAGAATTTCAACGACACCGTGGTGTACCGCGGCGGCGACGCCGTCAGCGCCTGGTTTTACATCGGCTTGCGGGATCTGGGATTGAGCCTGTCCCAGATCGCCTGGTTGGCGGTGCCCTTGGCGCTCGTGTGGGCTGGCGTATCCTATGTTTTGGGACGCCGTCAGACGGCGTTGGCGGTGGAACGAGAACAACCTTAATTAGGAGACGGCGATGACACGATTCACCCGGAGACGCTTCATTCAATCGATCGCCGGAATCGGCGCGGCGCTGGCTTTGCCGCGGCCCGCCTGGCTGGCGACAGCAAAGCAACCGATCCAAAAGTCGATCCCCGCCAGCGGCGAGTCGCTGCCGGTCATCGGTATGGGGACATCGCGCACCTTCAACGTCGCCGGCGATCCCCAATCGATGGCCCAGCTCAGCGCCGTCTTGGACGCGTTTTTCGACCACGGCGGGGCGCTGATCGATTCCTCTCCCATGTACGGCAACGCCGAGCGGGTATTGGGGGAGCTGCTGTCCCAAACCGAACGAAAAAACTTGTTCGCCGCGACCAAGGTCTGGACCGACGGCAAGCGGGCGGGGGTCGAGCAAATGGAGCAATCCCGGCGCTTGTGGGGCGTGGACCGCTTCGACCTGATGCAGATCCACAATCTGCGCGATTGGCGGACCCACCTGGAGACGCTCAAAGCCTGGAAGGCGGAGGGCCGGGTGCGCTATATCGGCATCACCACTTCCCACGGCCGCGATCACGAGGAATTGGCCGCCATTCTCGAGCGGGAGCCTTTCGACTTCGTGCAATTCAGCTACAACATCGACAATCGCATCGCGGAGGAGCGCCTTTTGCCGTTGGCCGCCGACCGCGGCATGGCGACCCTGATCAATCGGCCGTTTCAACGGGGCGATCTGTTCCGTCGAATCCAAGGCAAGCCCTTGCCCGACTGGGCGTCGGATTACGACATCGCCAGCTGGGGCCAATTCTTTTTGAAATTCATCGCTTCCCATCCGGCCGTGACGTGCGTGATTCCCGCCACCTCCAAAGTGGATCACATGGTGGACAACATGGGCGCCAACTACGGTCGACTGCCTGATGCCGAAACGCGGCAGCGGATGATTCAATACTTCGAATCATGAAGTCCGTCACGGTCGACCGCGAAGCGCGTCCGTTGCTCAATATCCAACCTGGAGAGGCGCATGCATTTCAATCAGTGGTTAATCTACCTTATTCTATAGATAGCGGCTCAGTCCGGAGGGTGTAACCATCTGATACAAAAAGCGGAAAAAAATGGAGGAAATCGCCAGAGATACAACTCATTGACGCCTCATCGACCCTTCTGTACTGTACATTATTGCTTGCCCGAAAAGTGCGTTTATTTCTCCTATACCCACAATCAAGAGGAGGGGTTAGGATCATGAAGAAACAAGCAGCGGACTTAATAAGGGGCGTTCTGGGACTGTTGTTGGTCCTGGAAAGTGGCGGAGTCTGGGCCGACCAAGTCGTCCTGCCGGCGTCCAAGGACAACACCATGTACGAGGGGTCAGGGGGGGTGTTGGCTAACGGGCGCGGGGATGGGTTGTTCGTCGGGCGCACCGACGCCGGCCTCTTGCGACGGGCGCTCATCGCCTTCGACGTCGCCGGACGCATTCCCCCCGGATCGACCATCAACAGCGCCACGCTCACCCTGGAAATGACCCGGGAGCGTCCCGGCTCTCCCGCTACCGAAGTGACCCTTCACAAGCTACAGACAGACTGGGGCGAGGGGACGTCCGACGCGCCAGCCGAGGAGGGAGCAGGGACCCTCGCCACCCCCGGTGACGCCACGGTGGAGCACGCTTTCTTCGATTTCATCCCTTGGGATAATCCCCGGGGCGACTTCGAATTTACGCTCAGCGCATCAGTTTCGGTGCAGGGGCTTGGCAGTTTCACCTGGACGAGCGTCCAGATGACCACCGATGTTCAGACTTGGTTGGACGACCCTTCCCTCAATCACGGCTGGATACTCATCGGTGACGAGGGTGGGTTTGGAACGGCAAAACGCTTCGCTTCCCGGGAAAACTCGGTTGCGCCCACCCCGGCCCTGACGGTGGATTTCACGCCCCCCGCATCGGGGAACCTGGCCCTGGCAGTCACGGCGAATCAAGAGGCTTTCGCACCCGGCAACACTCTTCGCCTGTCCCTGGCCGCATCGAACCCGGTCGCTCCGGTCGACGGCGACGTGTTCCTCGCCATTCTGCTCCCGGATGGAGACACTCTGAACTTCTTTTCAGATCTCTCTCCAGAGGTTGAAGTCGGCAGCATCTCGCGGCTAGCGAACGTGAGTCCCCTAATCTCGTTCTCCTTCCCGGCTTCCTTCTTTGTGACAATCCCGGATTTCTATACGAACACCTGGGTCGGGGACGAGCTCGCCGGACAATACATTATTTATTTGGTGGTCACATCACCCGGAGCCTTCTCCGACGGAACCATCGACCCCGGTGATATTCTGGCTTTGGATTCGGTAACCTATACTTTCCACCCTTGACGATAGGATAGGCGGGAAACAGTGACCGGCTGGGGAACCGGAACGGACGCTGCTTCTGGGGGAGACAGACAAGAGCTACGGGCCACGCTTACAGTTGCCCTGGTTCTCTTTCTCTGCCCGGCGGGCGCTTTTGCCGCCGACGGATACACCGGCTATTCCAAGCACGGGGCGGACACTTGCCTCAAGTGTCATGACGAGGATTACGAATATCCGGTGATGGCTATCTTCGAGACGCCCCATGGAAGTCAGGAGGACCCGAGAGCTCCCTTCGCGGGGCTTCAGTGCGAGGCCTGCCACGGACCCGGGCGGGCTCATACCGCCAAGGTGATGCCCGGCGAAGAGCGCCCCGCCGTCATCGTCTTCGGGGAAAGCTCGTCGGCGGCACCGGAGCGCCAGAACGCCGCGTGCTTGCAATGTCATCGCACGCGAGGTCGAATCCAGTGGAATGGAAGCGTGCACGAGAGCAGCCGGCTGGTGTGCGCCAGTTGTCATCGAATCCACAGCCGCGAGGATCCGGTGCTCGATCTGGCCACTCAGCCGCAGGTCTGTTTCCGCTGTCATCAGCGCCAGCGCGCGGATGTTCATAAGATGTCGGTTCATCCCATCCGCTTCGGAAAAATGGTCTGCAGCGATTGTCACGATGTTCACGGCGGGCCCGGTCCCGTCCTTCTGCGTCGGCCGACTCTCAACGAGACATGCTACCAGTGCCACCCGGAGAAGCGGGGACCGTTTCTTTGGGAGCACGCTCCCGTTCCCGAGGACTGTACCCACTGTCACCTCCCTCACGGGTCCAATCATCCGGCTTTGCTGAAGAAGCGTCCCCCCTTACTCTGCCAACAGTGTCACTCCCAGGCGGGCCATCCGAGCATTGCTTACAGTGGGACCGGGCTTGCCGGTCCTCTCCAGGCTGCCGTGCTGGCCAAGGGGTGCCTCAACTGTCACTCTCAGGTGCACGGTTCCAACCATCCGTCGGGGGTGAAACGCCAACGATGAAAGACATAGAGATAGTCTTCCCATCAAGGTGCTCCTTGGGGGTATTGGGTCCGGTGGTGATCCTGGCCGCCGCCAATGCCTCGTCGGTGCGCGCGGCCTCTCCGGCATCGGGCGTGCGCCCACCCGGATGGGAATGTCGTTGGTGCCCGTCCCCGAGGCGTCTTTCCGGCGAGGCTGAGGCCGGAGTCGGCGCCGTCACCGACAGCGCATTCAAGTTCGGCGAATATCGGGGACTTGAGGAGCAGGGAGCCTATGGGGTCGGCGGCGTGAAGGGACGCTATCGGAATCAAGGCCAGCGGCTGGATGTGCGGGCTTCAGACCTCGGTCTGACCACGCGCCGCGTGGAGATCGACGGGGGCGTGCAGGGTCGCTATCGGCTTGGGCTAATCTACGATCAGCTGCCTCGGTTCGATCAAGATACGGCCCAGTCTCCTTTCCGCGGAACGGGGAGCGAGGCACTCACCCTACCCGGGGGCTGGGTGAATGCCGATTCGACGAGTGGTATGACCACCCTGGGAGCAAATCTGCGGAAGGTTGACTTGGAACAGGAGCGCAGGCGCTTCGGTGCCCGGTTTTCCCTGGTTCCCAGGAAGGGTTGGGAGCTCAGGGCGGCCTTTTCGCACGAGTTCAAGGACGGAACCAAGAGCATCGGAGGCGCTGTCGGCTCGTCGTTTGGGGCTACTCGGACGGCGATTCTTCCTGAGCCCGTCGATTACGAAACCGATCAGGTGGAGGTGGCGGCGGCGTATAGCTGGAGGCGCTTCCAAGCGGAACTGGGTTATCGGGGCTCTTTCTTCAACAACGAGAACGAGTCTCTGACTTGGCGCAACCCTTTCGCCGGGAAAGGCGAACCGGGGGCAGTGGGGAGATTGGCGTTGCCACCGGACAACCGCTTTCATCAGATTTTCGCCTCCCTGGGCTACGACCTTCCGGCACGAACGCGGGTCAGCGCCCGCGTCGCCTTCGGTCGAATGAACCAGGACGAAAGCTTGCTGCCGTTCGCTGTGGATCCGGATCTGGACAGGCCCCTACCTCGGGATTCCCTGGATGGAGAGGTGCAGACTCGCCTGGTGAATCTCAAGCTCTCATCGCGGCCCTGGCGAGGGCTCAGTCTCAATGCCCGGTACCGTCTAGAGGACCGGGACAACGATACGCCCCAGGATCTTTATACCTACATCGTCGCCGACTCTGCGCCTTCCGTCGCGGGGCGGACTAACCTGCCCTACAGTTTCAAACGCCATCTGGTCAGCGTGAAAGGCGGCTACGCCTTTGCCCGGCACCTCAACGCCTCGGCCGGTTTCGACTATCAGCGGATGGATCGGACCTTCCAAGAAATAGGAGAAACCCGGGAAAAAACCTTCTGGGCAAAGTTTGTTTCTCGTCCCCACCGGCTCCTGGACGTGATGGCGAGATTCGCTCACGCCGAACGTGATCCCAGTTCCTTCGATCCGGTCGCCGAGGTGACTCCTTCCCAAAACCCGTTCCTGCGGAAATTCTTCCTCGCCGAGCGCGATCGAAACGAGGCCCGTATCCGTTTGGTGGCGACTCCCTCGACGCGATGGAGCGTCGGAGTGAGCGGCGACTTCGCCCATGACGACTACGGACAATCCGTCATCGGTCTCAAGGATGAAAAGGACTTCGGCTTAACCTTGGACCTTTCCTTCTCCCCTTGGGAGCGGCTCAGCACTTACGCTTTCTATACTCGGCAGTGGATCAAGGCCAAGCAGGCCGGCAGTCAAAGTTTCTCCAAGCCCGATTGGTCCGGCCGTACTGCCGACATTTTCGACACCCTGGGTGTGGGGATAAAGGTAATCGCCATTCCCAAGCGTTTGGATGTGGGGGCTAATTATGTATACGCTGCCTCGGAAGGCTCCATTGACGTTACCGGCGCCGGGAATGGTTTTCCCGACCTCGACACTAGCCGCCACACTTTCGATGTGCATGCCAATTATCGCCTTCGGCAGAATCTGGGGCTCAGGCTCGGTTTTTTATACGAGCGGTTCCGTTCCGACCAGTGGCCTATTGACGGGGTCGGGCCAGATTCCATCCCCACTGTACTTAGCCTGGGGGAGCAGAGTCACAACTATTCGGTGAGTGTGTTTTCCTTCTCGATGGTGTATCAGTTCCAATGAAATTCCGGCGCTTAGTGGAGATAGGAATGATTGGGTGGCTTGTCTTTTTCCTTGCCGGCCTGTGGGTCGAACTCGGCTGGAGCGACGAACCGATGCCGGATTCGATTGAGTTCTGTAGCGCCTGCCATGGTTCCTCCGGGGTCGGAGACGATCCCAATGTGCCCGTCATCGGAGGTCAGTCGCGAACCTTTTTGGTTTATGCTCTCAAAGCCTATGCCGCCGGAGACTGGCCCTCGCCGGTTATGGAGGCGGTGGCCAAGGGGCTCACCGAAGACCAGATTCAAATAGCAGCCGACCACTACAGCCGGCAGCCTTTCCGCCCCCAGCTTCAGCAGGTGGACCCGAGTAAGGCCGAGGAAGGGAAGAAGATCCATCAGCGCCTATGCGCCAAGTGCCATGTGAAGGGGGGTCGAGCTTCCGACGAGTATGAGGCTATCCTGGTGGGGCAACGGATCTCTCATCTGCGCAGAGTTCTCAGGCAATACTTACGAGGAGAGAGAGCCGCGGAGAAGATGATGCTGAAGAAGCTGAGCAAGCTCGGAGCGGAAGAGGTTGAGGGCTTGATCGCCTATTACGGACGCGGAAAGTAAGTTTTGTGCCTTTCCGCTAAGCGAGGGCTTGACGCGTTTGACAACATCCTATGCCTGCAGTATTTTCAAAGTCTCTCCGCGCACGAGCGGCGCCCGTCTCCCATCGAATGGCATTGGCAGGAGGAGCGCATGGCGATTAGCTTCGAAATCAACGGTCAGGAGCGGCAAGTCGAGGCGGCTTCCGATACACCCTTGTTATGGGTTCTACGCGATTACTTGGGGTTGACCGGCACCAAATATAGCTGCGGCATGTCGCTCTGCGGCGCGTGCACGGTCCACGTGAACGGGAATCCCGTCCGCTCATGCGTCACCCCCGTCTCGAGCGTGGCCGGCAAATCCGTCACCACCATCGAAGGAGTCGACACTTCGAGGGAAGGCCGGGCGGTGCGTTCCGCTTGGAACGAGCTCGACGTGGTTCAGTGCGGCTATTGCCAGTCCGGGCAGATCATGGCGGCCGCCGCTTTGCTGGCCGGCAATCCCGATCCCGACGATGCCGATATCGATGCGGCCATGGCCGGCAATATTTGCCGCTGCGCTACCTACGTCCGGATTCGCGCCGCGCTCAAAGAAGCGGCCAAATCGCTTGCTTAGCAGGAGGCAGCCATGGCGGATGATTTGATTGTCAATGTGAGCCGGCGCCGGTTTTTGAAAGCCTCCGCCGTCATCGGAACCGGCTTGGTGTTGGGGGCTTGTCTGCCGTCGGCGTTTAAGGGTGGTGGCAAGCAGGCCGCGACATTCAGCCAAGAAGCCGGATTCGTGCCCAACGCCTTCGTCCGCATCGGGACGGACGACCGCGTCACGGTGATCATCAAGCACTTGGAAATGGGGCAGGGGACCTACACCGGCCTCACCACCCTGGTGGCCGAGGAATTGGATGCCGATTGGTCCCAGGTCACTCCCGAGGGCGCGCCGGCCGACGCCAGTCGTTACAACAATTTGCTGTGGGGCCCTTATCAGGGTACCGGCGGCAGCACGGCCATGGCCAATTCCTTCGAGCAAATGCGCAAGGCGGGTGCGGCGGCCCGGCAGATGTTGGTGACCGCCGCCGCCCAGCGTTGGCAGGTGCCGGCGGGCGACATCACCGTGCAGAAGGGCGTGATCGCCCATGCTGCTTCCGGCCATAAGGCCACCTTCGGTGAATTGGCGGCCGCGGCCGCCGAGCTGCCGGTGCCGAAGAACATCGTCTTGAAAGACCCCGAGGATTTCGTCTATATCGGCAAGTACGTGCCGCGCAAAGACGACGGCAAGACCGACGGCAGCGCAGTTTTTACCTTCGACATCAAGCTGCCGGGCATGCTCATCGCGGTGGTGGCCCATCCCCCGCGCTTCGGCGCGAAGGTCCGTTCCTTCGACGCCGGCAAGGCCCAAGCCGTCGACGGCGTCGTCAAGGTGGTCGAGATTCCCCGGGGCGTGGCGGTGCTGGCGAAGGATTTTTGGAGCGCCAAACAGGGGCGCGACGCTTTGAGCGTCGAATGGGATGAAAACGAAGCCTTCAAGCTCGGTTCGACGGAGATCATGGCCCGCTACAAGGAGCTGGCCCAGAAATCGGGCGCGATCGCCCGGCGGGAAGGGGATTCGGATCAGGCGCTGGATCAAGCGGCCCGGGTCTTGGAGGCGGAATACGAATTTCCCTACCTGGCCCATGCGGCCATGGAGCCGTTGAACTGCGTGGTTCGGATCGACGATGACGGCTGCGAGATTTGGAACGGCTGCCAGCTGCAGACCGGCGACCAAAAGGCGGTGGCTTCCCTGCTGGGATTGGAACCGGAACAGGTCAAGATTCACATGCTGTACGCGGGGGGTAGCTTCGGTCGACGGGGCAATCCCCATTCGGATTACGTGGTGGAGGCGGCCAGCATCGCCCGGGAGGTGGGCAAAGGTATTCCGGTCAAAATGCTCTGGACCCGTGAAGACGATATGCGCGCCGGCTACTTCCGTCCCATGTATTTTCACCGGCTCAGGGCGGGGCTTGACGAGCAAGGCAATCCGATCGCCTGGCAACACCGCATCGTCGGCCAGTCGATTATGCGCGGCACCGCTTTCGAGTCCGTGAACATCGATGAGAACGGCGTGGACAGCACTTCCGTGGAGGGCGCCGCCAATCTGCCCTACGCCATTTCCAGCCTGACCGTGGATCTGCATTCTCCGGAAATCGGAGTGCCCGTGCAGTGGTGGCGCTCGGTGGGGTCCACCCATACCGCCTTTGCCACCGAAACCTTCATCGATGCATTGGCCGAGAAGGCGGGCAAGGATCCGGTGGCGTTTAGGCTGGCGCTTTTGAAGGACCATCCCCGTCACCGTAAAGTGTTGACATTAGCGGCGAAAAAAGCAGGCTGGGGGACTCCGCTGGCGGAAGGCAGAGGGCGCGGCGTCGCGGTGCATAAATCGTTCAATAGTTATGTGGCCCAGGTGGTGGAAGTGACGGTGAGAGACGATGGAAGCTTCACCGTCGACCGGGTGGTCTGTGCCGTCGACTGCGGCGTGGCGGTCAACCCGGACGTTATCCGGGCGCAGATGGAAGGAGGGATCGGTTACGGTCTATCCCCGGTATTGATGAGCGAAATCACCCTGGAGGAAGGGCGGGTGAAGCAATCGAATTTCCATAACTATTCGGTGCTGCGCATCAATCAAATGCCCGCCGTGGAGGTCCATATTGTCCCTTCCGCCCAGCCGCCCACCGGCGTCGGCGAACCCGCCACCCCGGTGATCGCGCCGGCGGTGGCCAACGCGCTCCATGCCGCCACGGGCCGGCGTTTCTATCGATTGCCTTTGACTTTGTCGGCTTGATCGGGCATCGCCTTTCAGGCTTTTCGTTAAGCAGCCGATCCTGCCGAATCGTATATGAGAGAAATTCTCGATATCGTCGATACGTTCGAACGCGTCAAACGACACGGTAAGACGGGTGTTCTCGCCAGCGTCGTTCGGGTGGAGGGCTCCACTTATCGGCGTCCGGGGGCACGGGCCTTGTTTTTGCCCGGTGATGAAGTCATCGGCCTCATCGGCGGGGGGTGTCTGGAAAACGATTTGCTGCTTCAGGCGGAAAAAGTACGCAAAAACGGCCGCCCCAAACGGATCGGCTACGACAATACCTCCGACGACGAGATTGTTTGGGGATTAGGGTTGGGGTGCAACGGAAAAGTGGACGTTCTGCTCGAGCCGGTGGGCCCCGGCCAGCCGGGGCCGCTGGAATTTATCGCCCGCTGCCTGAAGGACCGGATGCGGGGGGTGATGGCTACCGTGATTCGCAGCCTCGATTCCTCCCGTCTCGCCAGCCGCTGGATGTGCGACGCCGGCGGTGCTGTCCAGTGGTCGTCCAACTGGGACGATCGGGTCGATCTTTCGGGTCAGGTGGCCGAGGTGAAGGCGGCACGCAAGCCGCAGGTTGTCGCTATTCGGGATAGGGAGATATTGGTGGAGCCGGTCGAGCTGCCCATCCGCTTGCTCGTGGTCGGCGCCGGGCCGGACGCGCTGCCTTTGGTGACCTTCGCCGATCGGCTCGGTTGGAGCGTGGAGGTGTTCGATCACCGGGAAGCCTTCGCCCGGGCCGATCGTTTTCCCGGCGCCCGGTCGGTATCCGTCGTGCCGGTCAAGGATATGGCCCGCGTCGTGCAAACGGACCGACGCACCGCGGTGGTGTTGATGACCCATCATTTTCTCCACGATTGCGAATTGCTGCGGGGTTTATTGCGATCGAATGCCGGCTACTGCGGCGTGCTTGGGCCCAAGGCGCGTTTGGAGCGGCTACTCGATACCTTGAAAAACAACGCTTCGGCATCCCTTGCCCAATCGCGGAAACGGGTAAAGGGACCGGTGGGACTGGATATCGGCGCGGAAACGCCGGAAGAGATCGCGTTGTCGATCGTGGCCGAAATTCAGGCGTGTTTCGCCGGTCGCGACGGGATGCCGCTGAGCCGCAAGGCCGGTCCGATCCATGCCTGAGTGGGAGCGAGGAATTGCGGGCTTGGTGCTTGCCGCCGGCTCCTCCTCGCGTCTTGGACGGCCCAAGCAGCTTTTGACCTTGGACGGCGTTCCCCTGGTGCGGCGGGCTGTCCTGAATGCACTGGAATCCCTGTGCGATCGGGTATTCGTCGTGGTCGGTGCCCATCGAAACCTGATTATGGAGGCGATTTCCGATCTCGATGTGGCGCCGGTCTACAATAGGGCGTGGCGGGAAGGCATGGGTGGTTCAGTGCGTGTTGGCATCGCTCGTATGGGGGAATATCGCGCAGTTCTGATAATTCTCGCCGATCAAATTCGAGTCGGGGTCGCGCATCTCGATCGGCTCATCGAGGCGTTTGAGCGGTACGGGGAGATTGCCGCCAGTAAATATGCCGATACCTTGGGCGTTCCGGCGCTATTTCCCCGCAGATATTTTGACGATTTGCAGCGACTTTCCGGGGACAGTGGCGCCAAATTTCTGCTTCGGAAATACGCTCGGCGCGTGATCCGTATCCCTTGCCCCGAGGCGGTTGTCGATGTCGACGACGCCTACGATCTGCAAAAATCGGGGTGCGATGATGGAATCATTTATGTCCCCAAAGATTAGAATTGTAGTAGGGGCGACCGGCCGGTCGCCCCTACCGCGAAGAGGTAACAGCGCCGTTGTAGATTCTTTCCACCAGCGTCTTGAACCACTTCGGCCGTGTGGTCACGACATACAAGCCGATGGAACCGGTGACCGGCACCGGAGCGATATCCAAAATCAAAAGAGTCAGCAGGGAAAGAAAGCTTTTGATTCGAGCGACCGTGGCCGAGGTGCCGTTGTTCCGAAGCGGTAAATCGACCGCTTGAGCCCGGTGGTTGTCATAAAGATTCTGCACCACCTGGAAAAACCAGATCGGTCTCCGGATCAGGATGAACATACCGATCAGGCACGTCAACGAGAGCGGGCCGAAACCGGTCAAGGCCAGCACTGTCATCGCCAAAAGGCATTTCAATTGAGTGCCATTCATTCCGGCATGGTCGGCCCGCCTGAAGGAGATGTCAATCGTTGGGGCATTCAGCGCGGCGCGTCGTAACGCATGGGGCGGCCCCGCCGGGACAGAACAATTTGCCAAAGCTGAATATAGCGCGCGCGGAATGCGCCGGCAAAGCTCAACAAATAAAACCGCCACATCCGCTGGAAACGCTCTCCGTAATGGTCGCGAAGCGGCGCCCAGCCGCGCTCGAAATTGTCATGCCATGCCAAAAGCGTGCGATCGTAATCGGGGCCGAAGTTCTGCCAGTCCTCCAGGATCAGCTTTCCCTCGATCGCCGCACCGATCTGGCGAATCGAAGGCAGCATCGAATTGGGGAAAATGTAGCGCTCCACCCAGGGGTTGCCGTGGTAGCTCGATGCGTTGCAGCCGATGGTATGGAGCAGGAAGAGGCCGTCCTGCGGAAGGCAGCGTTCGATCACTTCCATGTAGTCGGCATAGTTTCGGTAACCGACATGCTCGAACATTCCCAGGGAATAAGCGCAATCGAATCGCCCGGAGAGGGTGCGATAATCCTTCAGTTCAATGGTTACGGGAAGCCCGCGGCATATCTCGTGTGCGAATTTGGCTTGCTCCTCCGACACGGTGACGCCGTAGACCTCGACGCCGTAACGTTCGGCGGCGAATTTGGCCGCACCGCCCCACCCGCAGCCGATGTCCAAAACCCGCATGCCGGGTTCGAGGCCGAGTTTACGACAGACCAGATCGAGTTTGGCCTCTTGGGCGGCATCCAAGTCGTTGGCGGCCTTCCAATAACCGCAGCTGTAAATCATGTGCCGGTCCAGCATCGATTGATACAGTTCGTTGCCGATGTCGTAATGGTGCTGACCGATATGGAAAGCCCGTCGTACATCTTGCAAATTGAGTAACTTCGCCTGTAGGAAGGCCAGGATATCTTTCCAGGATTGCACGCGTTCGGTGAGGCGGTGGCGCAGGATTCGGTAGATCAATTCGTCCAAACGTTCACAGTCCCACCAACCGTCCATGTAAGATTCGCCGAATCCCATCGAAGTTTCGGCCAATACCCGTTGGAAGAATCGGGGATCATGCACCCGGATATCCCAGGGCCTGCCTCCGTCGATGTGGATGTCGGCTTCTTCCAGAAGAGACGCCACCCGCTCCTTACAAAAAAGATGATCGGACCAGTTCCAATGCCACGATGTCAAAGCTTTGATGGACATGGTGATCCCCTCCGCATGTACACTCGATCACTACATACAATAAATCCGGTTATGATTCAATTTCAAATAGGGGGCATGCGCGATGGCCTGCGATTATAGGGCGATTTGGTTGCGTATAGAAACAATCGAAATATTCTTTTCCCCGTGCGCATTGATTCAAAATAAGTAATTATTAGTTTCTATGGTGTTGACCATCACCGGGTGTTTGCGCTATTTTTGGTTTGGGTGGAATGAGTTACAACACTAGAGTTTGTCGGCATGGCGCCGATTTAGCCCTCAAGTGGAAAGATCGGCGAAATCCAATTTAGGAGGGTATCTGAATGGCTACTTTAAAAGCGGAATTGGAAAACCGGGTCAAGCAGTTCGACCATTGGGCAAAGCGCCGCCGCTATGGGGCGGAAGGACCCAATAATCGTCGGTTGTGGGTATTGGCCTGCATGGACGAGCGATTGCCGGTGGACGAGGCGCTGGGTATCCGCGTGGATACCCCTGTGGGAGGCGGGGATGCTCATTGCTTCCGCAATGCCGGCGGGATTGTCACCGATGATGCGATTCGCTCGGCCATGTTGACCTGTAATTTCTTCGGCACCCAGGAAATCGTCATCGTGCAACATACCCAGTGCGGAATGTTGTCCGCCGACGCCGCGGAATTGGAAGCGGCCCTGAGGCAAAGCGGGGTCGATCCGGACACGCTCACCCTCGATCCGACTCTGCCGGAATTGAGTCTGGCCAAAGGCGCCTTCGCCAAGTGGATCGGCATGATGGATGACGTGGATCAGACCTGCATGAAAACCGTCGAGGCATTCAAAAATCATCCGCTTATCCCCAAGAACGTCACCGTCAGCGGATGGATCTGGGAAGTGGAAACGCGGCGGTTGCGTCCGCCCACCCAGGACCCCGACAAGCGCGCTCGAACCGATGCCACGGCGGATGCCTTCGGAGTGAAGGCGAAGCAACCTCCCCGTTGGGGTTGACCCGAGGTTCAATTGGGATTTACGCATTCCAATTGATTGATCCTGGAGAGGAAGTGGGAGAGAGGGCTCCGGCTCCCCCTCCCAATGTCAGCGATGTTTGGCGATCCGGAGGCACCGTTATGCCCAGTTACGATTACCGCTGCAGGCGCTGCGGCGTCTGTTTCGAAGCGCATCACCCAATGTCCGCCCAGCGGCCGCCGTGCCCCCAATGTGGCGCCGGGGTGGAGCGCATTTTTTTCCATGCTCCGGCCGTGCATGGGCATATGGCCCGCGGCCGGGAAAGGGCGGGGCAAATCCTCGAACCATCGACGCGAAAACACGGTCCCCAATGTCCCTGTTGTCACTGAACCGAGCAATGGTCCGCTATGCGTCTTCTCCCGCGCTCGTGACGGGCAGTTGTTGATTTGCCGCACGGAGGAGGGTCACTCGTAGCGCAGCGCTTCGATGGGATCGAGGCGGGCGGCCTTGCGCGCCGGGAAGTAGCCGAAAATCACCCCCACGGCGGCGGAAAAGAGAAAGGCGACGACGACGATGCCGCCGTTGAAAATGAACGGCACCTGGAGCAAGCGAGCAAGTAGCAGGGATGCGCCCAGGGCCAAGAGGATGCCGATGATGCCGCCGAAGGAAGACAGGACCATCGCTTCCACCAGGAACTGCATCATCACCTCCCGCTCCAAGGCGCCGATGGCCAAGCGGATGCCGATTTCCCGGGTGCGCTCAGTCACCGACACCAGCATGATGTTCATGATGCCGATGCCGCCCACCAGCAGGCTCACCGCGGCGACCGCGCCCAGCAGCGCGGTGAGAATGCGGGTGGTGCCGGTGAGGGTCCGGGCGATCTCCTTCATGTCCATGACGTGGAAATCGTCTTCCTGGCCGCGGCGGATACGGCGACGCTCGCGCAGCAAGCGCTCGATGTCGCGTTTCACTTTTTCCGTGGCGAAACCTTCCCGGGCCGACACTTGAATCAGACCGATATCCCGGTTGCCGGCGACGCGGCGCCAGAAAGTTCGCAACGGGATCAGTACCAAATCGTCCTGATCCGATCCCATGAAGCTTTGTCCCTTGGCTTCCAGCAATCCGACCACTTCGCAGGAGATTTTCTCCAGGCGGATTTTCAAACCCAAGGGATTCTGCCGTCCGAACAATTGTTCGCGAATGGTGGCGCCGAGGATGCACACCGCTTTGCCGGCGCGCAGTTCGCCCACGGTGAAGGGGCGGCCGGCTTGCAGCGGCCAGTTCTTGACGGTCATAAAATGGTTGTCCACGCCGTAGATGGTGGTGGACCAATTGTTATTGCCGTAGATCGCGGTCATGGTCTGCATGGCGGTGGGCGCCACCGCGGCCACCGACGCCAATTCGCGATCGATGGTTTCAATGTCGTCCAGGTCGAAGGCCGGGGCCGCCGAGCGCTGACCGAACGACATGCGTTGGCCCGGTCGAACGATGAGGAGGTTGCTGCCGAGATCGGCGATTTGTTCCTGCACCTGGACGGTGGCGCCGCCCCCCACCGTGACCATGGTAATCACCGCCCCCACGCCGATCACCACGCCGAGAATGGTCAGGGAGGATCGCAGCAGGTTGCGGCGAATCGCCCGAAGGGCCAGAATCAGGGCATTCCAGAACATCGGCTCGCCTCCGTCGGGGATTGTCCGTTTTCGATGAGGCCGTCGAGAAAATGAAGGGTGCGTCCGGCGTAGGCGGCCATGTCGGGTTCGTGGGTCACCATGACCACGGTGATGCCCTGGTCGCGGTTGAAAGCCCGGAGCAGTTCCATGATTTCCCGGCTACGCGCCGTATCCAAGTTGCCGGTGGGCTCGTCGGCGAGAATCACCGCCGGTTCGGTGACGATGGCCCGGGCGATGGCCACCCGTTGCTGCTGTCCCCCGGACAGCTCGCCGGGGGTATGGTGTTCCCAGCCGTCCAGACCGACCCTGGCCAATGCCCCGCGGGCCAATGCGCGGCGCTGGGCTGCGGGGGTGCCGCGATAGATCAAGGGCAGTTCCACGTTTTCCAAGGCGGTGGTGCGTGCCAGCAAGTTGAAGCCCTGAAACACGAAGCCCAGGTAGTGGCGGCGCAGACGGGCGCGCTGGTCGCGGCTGAGACCGACGACGTCGATTTCTTTGAAGTAATAATGGCCCGCGGTGGGCGTGTCCAGGCACCCCAAGATATTCATGCATGTGGATTTGCCCGAACCGCTCGGTCCCATCATCGCCACGAATTCGCCTGCATCGATCCGGATATCCACGCCGCGCAAAGCTTGCATGGCGGCGTGGCCGCTGCCGTAGATTTTGGTCACCCCGACCAATTCGATGAGCGGCGGCTGATCGGCGTTCATGAGGCGGGCATCGCCACGTCCACCACCAGCGGGGTGCCGGGCCGGATGTTGCCCAGTCTCACTTCACTCATCACCCCGTCGCTGACGCCGATGGTCACGGGAACGGCCGTCGGGTGGTTATCCCGTAAAATCCAAACCTGTTGGGCGCCGTCTGGAGAATCTTCCGTCACGTTCGGTTTGCGCGTCGATGGCGGGCGGGGAAATAATTTGGAGAATACGCTGCCGCCGGACCGGGTCTCGGGCGCTTCGGTCGATGGGGGGGTAAAGCGAAGCGCCGTGTTGGGCACCAGCAGCGCATCCTCGACCCGGTTCACGATGATTTCGGCCGTCGCCGTCATCCCGGGACGCAACCAAAGATCGGCATTGCTGACCGCGAGCACGGTTTCGTAGGTAACGACTCCTTCGATGGTCTGCGGCGCGTAGCGCACCTGGGTGATGGTCGCCTGGAAGTGTCGATTGGGGTAGGCGTCCACGGTGAAAATGGCCTCCTGGCCTTTCCTGACCAGCCCCACATCCGCCTCGTCCACCGCCACGTGCAACTCCATCTGGCTCAGGTTTTCCGCCAGCGTGAACAATACCGGTGTCTGCAGCGAGGCGGCCACCGTTTGTCCCGATTCCACCTTGCGCTCGAGCACGATGCCGTCGATCGGGGAGCGGATCACCGCTTTTTCCAGCACCCGGAGGTTTTCGTCCAGCTGAGCCCGGGTTTGCTTCACCTGGGCTTCGGCGCTGGCCAAGGTCGCCTGAGCACGCAGGTAATTGGCTTCGGCGATCTCGAATTCTTCTCTGGAAATCAATGCTTTTTCCACCAACTGCCGAGCCCGTATCAGTTTGTTGCGGGTTTCTTGGAGCGTCGCTTTCGCCTCCCGGACTTTGGCCTTGGCCAGGGCCAAGGAAGCCTCGGTCTGACGGCGTTGTGCTTCGAGCTGTTCGGTGTCCAACTCGGCTAGCACCTGCCCCCGTTCCACCCGGTCGTTGTAATCCACTGACACGGTTTCGATCATGCCAGACACTTCGGTTCCCACCTCCACCTGGTTGAGCGGCTCGAGCGCGCCGGTGGCGGTCACGGTGACGGTCAAGTCTCCCCGCCGCGCTTCGGAGGTGATATAGCGCATCTGACCGTCGCCGTTCCCCCGGAGCCACGCCACGACGGCCACGATGGCCGCCAGCAGTGCCGCCATGCCGAGCCAGAAAAGGATTCGTCGACCTTTCGTCGGGGGATGTTCCAAGCCCAGTACTTGATCGATATTATCCTGAGTCATAAGAGTCCTTGGTCAATCGACGGCGGAGGGCCGGTTCGTCCTTGAACCGGCCGTTGTCGGTTACGGCAAAATACGGTGGGTCAGCGTTTATCGCAAGGCTTGCCATCGCGGCTGCGTTTGAAACGGCGCTGGTGCTTCTCATCCCATTTTTCCGTTTGCTCGGGGGTCAGCACCGCCAGCAGGAGAAGATGCTTTTGCGACTCCTTCGCCAATTGGAGAGGAAGATAATGGCATTTGCGATCGCGTGACCCTTAAGGGCTTGGAAACAGCCTCTTAGCAGGGGGTTGGGTTTTGTCGCATGACGGGGGATGGGAGGAGGTCTCCGACCTTCACCTCGAACCGGTCGCGGCTTTTGTCTTCCAAAAAACTTTCCAAGGTTCGGCGCACGGTGGAAAAGGCCAGCTCGTCCCAGGGAATCTCCGTTTCTTCGAACAGCCGGGTTTCCAGGCTTTCGGGGCCGGGGGCAAAACGCCCGTCGATCAGTTCGGCGCGGAAGAAGATGTGAACCTGATTTACGTGGGGCAGGCTGTAGACCGTATACAGGCCGTGGGATTCGACCTCCGCGCAGGCTTCTTCCCGGGTCTCCCGAATCGCCGCCTGGTCCAGGGTTTCCCCCAATTCCATGAAGCCCGCCGGCAGAGTCCAGAAACCGTAACGGGGCTCGATGGCGCGACGGCATAATAGGATCTTGCCTTCCCACAGGGGAAGGCAACCGGCGATGATCCTCGGGTTTTGATAATGGATGGTGCCGCAGCGTTCGCACACGAAACGCTCGCGGTCCTCGCCGGCCGGAATCTTGAACGTCAACGGGGCGCTACAGTGGGAACAGAATTTCATCAGCGGGTCATGGAGTCGATCAGTTGATCTTCGAGTTCGATACGGGAGGCCAAGGCTTCCCCCAATTGGGAAAGTTCCCGCGCCAGGCGTTCCGGATCGGTGAGTTGCGCCTTTTCATAGCGATCGTTGAAATCGAGGGCGGCTTCCGCGCTCTCGGATATGGCCGGATACAGTTTTTCGGCGGCTTCCAGGACTTTGCGGCGCCGCTCGGTGCCGTTGAGCAGGTATTGATAGATGCCGAAGTGACCGAGAGAAATGTAGTCGATCAGTATTTGACAGAATCGATTCAGGATTTTATCCAGCGATTCTTTATGTCGTTCGTACGGTTGGAGTTCGGCCACTTCCCAGTACAAGGCCCACATTTGCTTGCGCTCCTGCAAAAGCTCCTCGATCATTGCATGGGTTCGTTGCCGCCGTTCGGCGCCTGTATAGCTCGGTTTCGTCATGACAAGCAGTTTGCTATGTGGTAGATTCGCCCATACTTTATGCCATCTGGGCACGGACGGCAATGCTCAGGGGCGGCCTACCCAGCAGTGAAGACACATCGCCGGAGATAGTAAATGGTCAGGAAACGATTGCTCGCCTTGAGCTTGATGATATTGCTTACGGCTTGCGCCACTTCGCCCACGGGACGGTCCCAGCTAATGTTGATGCCGGAAGGACAGTTGACCCAAATGGGGTTCGAGGCGTTCGAGCAAATCAAGAGCAAGGAGCAGATCGAAACCGATCCCGAGATCAACGCTTATGTCCAGTGCGTCGTTCGCGAGTTGACCCGCGATTTGAGCGGGCAGTGGGAGGTTGTGGTGTTCAAGTCGGACCAGGCCAACGCATTCGCTCTGCCGGGCGGCAAGATCGGCGTCTATTCCGGCTTGCTCAAGGTGGCCCAAAATCAGCACCAGTTGGCGGCGGTGGTCGGCCACGAGATCGGCCACGTCCAGGCGCGCCACAGCAATGAGCGGGTATCCCAGGAGTTTGCCGTCAGTCAGTCCTTGGCCCTCATTCAAGCGATCGCCGCGCCCCAGTCGGCGACCGGTCAGTTGGTGATGGGCGCGCTGGGGGTGGGGGCGCAGTATGGCGTACTCATGCCGTTCAGCCGGATTCAGGAATCCGAGGCCGATACCATCGGCCTGGAATTGATGGCCCGGGCCGGTTTCGATCCCCGGGAAGCGGTGCAACTGTGGTACAACATGGAAGCGGCCGGCGGGGCCCGTCCGCCGGAATGGCTTTCCACCCACCCTTCCCACGACACCCGGATTCAAGATTTACAGGCGCGCATGGACAAGGCGCTGGCACTGTATCAAACCGCCCGGGCCCAAGGTCGGGCGCCGAATTGCACTTATTGATTTTCCAGCGCGGCCAATTCGGCGGCAATCTGTCCGGCGAGGCGATCCACCGCGCGCCCCATGGCGGAGACTATCCCCGGATAGCCTCCTTCCGATATCGATTCTTCAATGGTGGATCGTTGCCAAGTTTGCGTGGTCCGGTCGCTTTGTAGCCGCCAATCGGACAGTAGCAGGCAGCGATCCTTTCGAACCTGAAAATCCCGAACTTGGATCTCCACGGTCCAATCCACCTTCACTCGACGCGCGGGCAGGGGCACGATGCGGCTATTCGGCATTCGGGAGATCAGTCCCGCGGTCAACACCCGTTGGAATCCGGCGCCCAAAGGTTCGGCCCAGCGATGGAATTCGGCGAGATTGACGGCCGTGCCCTCCCGTAGGGTTACGATTTGGGGGCGTTCCAAATAGTGTGGCAGCTCAATGTCGGCGATGCCGATCGTCATGCGCCTGGAGGTGGTTTCCTCCGCCGCCGGCGGATTCGGCAGAATGTGGAAATAGGTCGGCGAACTTTTTCCGGTTATCGTGCAACCGCTTGTGAGCACAAGCAGCGCCAAGGCAATGAGAAAAGGCGGGTGTTTGAATGTCATCGGCGGTCTCGTTTTCCTCGCAAGAGGATTTCCGGTTGAGTCTGCAGCGTTTCGCCTAGAATCCTCACTTGGCGGGCGGCATCCCGAAGTTCATCCAGAGTGGTGAATACATGGTCGACGAGCAGCGCGTCCGGTCCCACCACCTGGCTCAATTCGGCGAAGGTTTGATCGGCCCGGACCAAAGTTTGCCGGGATTGGTCCAGGAACGGAACCAGTTCGGCGTCGAGATGCTGAAACAAACGTTGGGAGGTGACCAGGTTGGCATCCAATCGATCGCTCACTCGTGCCAAACGCGGACCGAGTTGTCCGGATACTCGGTCCAGTTTGGTCAGGATGCTGTCCAGCTTCTTGATTGACGATTGGATCTCCGGTTGCCCCACCACCGCGTCAATGTGGGCAAGGGTGGAATTGATAGTGAGGAAAGTATCTTTCAGCGGCAGTTGCCGGACTTCCTTCACCAGCTCCCCGATGGTGCTTTCGATTTCTTCCTGGCTGGAGGGAATGGAAGGAATTTCTTCCAGCTTTTGTTCCAAGTCCACCAGGCGCACCGGTGTGTCCGGATGGAAGTCCAAATCCACGTAAAGCTGGCCGGTGACCAGGCTCTGCAGTTTGAGTTGGGCGCGCAAGCCGGCCTTGATCAATTCCTCGCTGGGCATTCCCTGCCAGGGAAGACCGGTTTTATCGCCCATCTGCAATCGACTCAAATCCACTTCGATTACCACCGGCGTCCTCAGGGTGCGTTCCTCGGGTTGGTATTGGATCAGGATTTCGTTCACCTTGCCCACCTGGACTCCGCGCATCTTGACCGGCGCGCCCACGTTGAGGCCGTTGACCGATTCGGAAAAATACACCACGAAACGTTCCCGTTCCGACCAAAGCTCGCCGCCGGCGTAAATCATCAGGGTCAACACCGAAATGGCCAGGGCACCGAGCACGAAGGCGCCGATGGTGGCCGGGTTGGCCTGCCTGCTCATAGGGTTCCTCCTCGGGTCAGAAATTCACGCACCCTGGGCTCGTGGCAGGATTTCAGCAGTTCGCGGGGCGAACCCTGGGCGATCATGGTTTTGCTTTCATTGTCCAGAAAGATCGAATTGGTGCCGATGCTCAAGATACTGGGCAGTTCGTGGGTGACCATGACCACCGTCGCGCCCAGGCTGTCGCGCAATTCCACGATCAGGTCGTCCAGGTGCTTGGCGCTGATCGGATCCAATCCCGCCGAGGGTTCGTCGAAGAACAGGAGCGCCGGATCCAGGGCGATGGCCCGGGCGAGACCGGCGCGCTTTTTCATCCCGCCGCTGACCTCGTAGGGATAATAATCCTCGAATCCGCGTAGCCCCACCAAGGCCAGCTTGAGGGAAACCAACGCCGAGATTTGCGCCTTACCCAGGTCGGTATATTCCTCCATCGGCAATCCCACGTTTTCGCCCAAAGTCATCGAACTCCACAGTGCGCCGCTTTGATAAAGCGTGCCGATCTGGCGCAGAATATCACTGCGGGTGGCGTCGTCGGCAGCCCAAAAGTCCACTTGTTCGTAGAAAATTTGGCCGCGGGACGGACGCATCAGGCCGATCAGGTGGTTCAATAGAGTGCTTTTCCCGCAGCCACTGCCGCCCATGATGACGAAGATGTCGCCTTTTTCAATGGTGAAATCAAGATCCTTTTGGATCACGTTGCTACCGTAGGCCATGGTCAAGTTGCGAACGGTAATATGGGGTTCGGCCACGGTCAGAAATTCAATTGGGTGAAAAGAATCGTCAACAGGGCGTCGGCCACCACGATGGCGACGATGCCGGTGACCACCGCCGAGGTGGCGGCTTCCCCCACCGCCTGGGCGCTGCGTTGGCATTGGATGCCGCGGAGGCAGCCGGCGGTGGCGATCAACACCCCGAACACGGCGGCCTTGATCAGACCGACGGTGGCGTGATTGGGCGAAAAGGCGGCGCGAGTCTGATGGGCGTATTCCAGCAACGTCAGATCGAATACGCTGACCGCCGCCAGGGCGCCTCCGAAAATTCCCACCAAATTGGCGTATACGGTGAGCAGGGGCACCATCACGATCAAGGCCAGCATGCGGGGTAGGATCAGAAAATCCATCGGCGACACGCCCAGGGTTCTGAGCGCGTCGATCTCCTGGTTGACCTGCATGGTGCCGAGTTGGGCGGCATAGGCCGATCCCGTACGACCGGCCATGATCACCGCGGTCATCATCGCCCCCATTTCCCTCAGCATGCCCAGTTCCACCAGGTTGGCCACGTATACTTGGGCGCCGAACATTTGCAGTTGCACCGCGCCTACGTAGGCTAAAACCAATCCCACCAGCAGGGCGATCAGGGTGACGATGGGCAAGGCGTTGGGTCCGCATTCCTCCAATAGCAGCCCCAAATCCCGGCGCCGATGGCGACCGCGTCCGATGAGGAAGCGAAAGGCGGAGAGGCTGGCTTCGCCGATAAAATGGGTGAATTCGTGGGCCTCCCCCGCCAGTTGCTGCACTTTTAACCCGATGCGCTCCAGCCAGGAAGGCGCCGCATGGGTCGGACCGGCTTGGGCGGTGACCGCCGTGGCCAGACGCAGCAGACGTTGAGCCCCTTGGGGTGCCGCTTCCACATTCAGCTCAAGCTGCTGCTGCCGGCAGTATTCGTCGAGTTGGAATAGGAATAAAATCAGACAGCTATCCCATTCCTTAAGGTCAGTGCCATCGACGGCGATTCGGCGGACACGGTATTCTTCCACGTTCAAGGCGATCTCTCCGATTCCCGGTCGGCAAGCGGTGCTGAGCAACCAGTTGCCGCCGAGACATACGATCAGCGAATCGTCTTCATGGTGTAGCGCCATCAGTGCGGTTTGCCTGAATTCCGGCATAGAGGGGAACCGTTGGGGAAGAACGTTGTATGATTGAATTCAAATTCCATATTACCGGAGGCATCAATGGCTCACAAGATGCGTGCCATGCTCCTGGAGCGGCCGGGTGACCCCTTGCGCTTGATCGAGCGGGAAATCCCCCGGCCCGGTCCAGGACAGATTTTGATCAAGGTTAAAGCTTGCGGCGTCTGCCGTACCGACCTTCATGTGGTCGACGGGGATCTGCCCGATCCCAAGCTGCCTCTCATTCCCGGTCACGAAATCGTCGGGGAAGTGGACTCGATGGGGGAAGGCGTGGATTGGTTTCGGGAGGGGCAGCGGGTGGGTATTCCGTGGCTCGGGCATACCTGCGGCCGGTGCCGGTTTTGCCGCATGGAGCGCGAGAATCTGTGTGATGCGCCCGGCTTTACCGGTTATACCCTGAACGGCGGCTACGCCGAGTATACCGTGGCCGATGCCCGTTATTGTTTTCCCCTTCCGGGCAACTACGACGATCTTCACGCCGCGCCCTTGTTGTGCGCCGGCCTGATCGGCTACCGTTCCTACGCCTTGGCGAAGGGCGCCGAGGAGGTCGGGCTGTACGGTTTCGGTGCCGCCGCCCACATCATCGCTCAGGTGGCGGTTCAACAGAAGAGGAGGGTTTACGCCTTCACCCGCCCCGGCGACGTGGCAGCGCAGGACTTCGCCCGAGATCTGGGAGCGGTCTGGGCGGGAGATTCCGGTCAACTGCCTCCCGAAGCCTTGGATGCGGCGATTCTCTATGCGCCGGTGGGGGCGCTGGTGCCTCAAGCGCTGAAGGCGGTCCGCAAAGGCGGACAGGTGATCTGTGCGGGTATTCATATGAGCGACATCCCCTCGTTTCCCTATTCCCTGTTATGGGGCGAGCGCAGCATTTGTTCGGTGGCCAACCTGACCCGCCGGGACGGGGAGGAATTTTTGGCCATTGCCGCGGTCTCTCAAATCCGGACCGAAGTTCACCCTTATCCCCTCACCGAAGCCAATCGGGCGCTGGAGGATTTGCGGCAGGGCAGATTTCAGGGGGCGGCGGTGCTAGTACCATAACCCTATTCGAGGAAAGCGCGATGAGTCAGACGAAACATAAGCCCGGCGAGGCCGCCCTATTCGAGGAAGCGATGGCCGGGACCCGACCTCTGACCGGGACCGACAAGCTCCCTTTGCCCAAACCCAAGCGGGCCACCCCGGGGCAGGTCTACCGGCGCGAGGCGGCCGAACGCATGTTGGACGATGAAACTTTCTTGCCCACCACCTTTATCGACCCGGTTCCCGCCGACGCGGTGCTGGGTTATAAGCGCCCCGGCGTGCAGCACGGCGTGTTCCGAAAGCTCCGCCGCGGCGAGTATCCGTTGGAGGCGCTTTTGGATCTGCATCATTTAACGGTGGCCAAGGCCCGACGCGAGGTCTATGGGTTCGTTCAGGCATGTCTTCGGGACGAAGTGCGTTGCGCCCTGATCATTCACGGTAAGGGAGGACGCGGACCGGAAGGCGAGCGCCGCGCCATGCTCAAGAGCTGCTTGGCCTACTGGCTGCCTATGTTGCCGGAGGTGATGGCGTTTCACAGCGCTCAGAAATGTCACGGAGGGCACGGGGCGCTTTATGTCATGTTGAAAAAGGGGGCGCTGCAAAAGGAACGCAACCGGCGCCGGTTTCAAATGGCGGAGAGATGATCGAGGAATCGAAACGTAGCCGATCCCCATGTCCACGGAATTGAGCGGCCTGCACGCCGTCGCCGCCTGCTTCGATCTGCCTTCGCCAGTGGTGAAGGTGGAAACCTTGGGCAATGGTTTGATCAACGATACCTACCGGGTGATTACCCATTCCCTTAGCGGGGTGCTACAGCGCATCAATCGCGCGGTGTTTCCCCGGCCGGCGCAGGTGATGACCAACCTGCGCCGGCTTCACGATCATTGGCGGGATTGGCCCCTGCCCGGCCTCCAATTGCCGTGTCTGATACCCACCCGGACGGGTGAAGATTGGATCGAAGACGGCGCCGGAGGTTGTTGGCGTATGCTGGAATATATCGACGGAACGACGCTCGACAAGGTTGCCATCCCGGCGGTGGCCGAATCGCTCGGTTGGAGCTTGGGGCGTTTTCACCGCCTGCTGGCCGAGTTGGATTCGGCCGATTGGCACGATACCCTGCCCGGGTTCCATGTCACTTCCCTTTATCTCGAAGCGCTCGACCGTGCCTGCGGCCGGCGGCGGGAGTCGGTCTCTCGGGCGTTGGCGGCGCTGCTCCATTGGATCGACCGGCAGCGGGGTTGGGCGGTGGGGTTGGATCGGGCCAGAGCCGAAAGGCGCTTGCCGCTTCGCATCGTGCATGGCGATCCCAAGCTGGACAACCTCCTGTTCGAACGCGCATCCGACCGACCCCTGGCTTGGATCGACCTGGATACGGTCATGCCAGGGCTGGTTCACCACGATGTCGGCGATTGTCTGCGCTCCGTCTGTCGCGCCGGGGAGGGGCGTTTCGATTTGGATACGGCGGCAGCCGTTTTGCGAGGTTGGTACAGCGAAGCGGGGCGTTTTCTCGAAAGGGAGGAGGTCCGTTGGGTGCCGGAGGCGATTCGCTTGCTGCCCTTCGAATTGGGGGTCCGGTTCCTCACCGATTATCTCGACGGCAACCGCTACTTCAAAGTGACCGATCCGGAGGAGAATCTTCGTCGCGCCCTGGAGCAGTTCGAGCTGACCCGGGATATCCAGCGTCAGGAAGCCTCCCTGCGCGCCCTTTGGCGATCGATCAGCGCAGCACCTGGAAAATGAGGGACCGGGCCTTGGATTCCAGGAGCGTCAGGCGGTTGTTTTGCCGGCAGCGGGTGTTGATTTCGTCCAGATCCTCCACCGCCAAGCGGATGATCTTTTCCGTCACCCCCGGGTAATGGGCTTCGATCTCCATCAGATTGGAGTAGGGCAACGCGAATACCAGGCGCGCGATGTGATTGGCGAGAATGGCGATGGTGGTGGGGTAGATCCGGTTGCCGGTGATCTGCTTCAGTGCCAATACCGTGGCGGTATACGAGTCGCCGCAGCCGGTGGCGTCCTTGTGGCTGATATCGCCTTCCGTCGCTTCGATGAGTTGATCGATCCGGTCGCCGGTTTCCGGGGCGATGATGGGGATGTAATACTGGACCTTCTTGCGAGTGTTGTTTTCCTTGTCTTCGTACTTGAAGCTGGCGATCGTCGGGTTGGAGCCGTCGGTGATGAAAACGCTCTCCTTGACTCCGAATCGGTGCAGGATGTCGGCGCAGCGCTGGGCGACGATACGCCGCTTTTCCGGGTCCTCGGGCAACACCAGGCTGGTTTGCTGGTCCTTGCCCAGCTCCGACTTGAAAATCCCGAACAGACGCACGAAGCTGGTTCGCCCGCCGGCGGGTTTTTCGTTGTTATGGTATTCCTCCAGATGCTCCAGCAACACGTCGTCGTTGCGGATGTAGCGGGAATTGGACTTGCGAATCCAGGCCAAGGCCTCGCCCAGATTCAGGGTCATGGTTTCGCATACCCCCATGGGCGAGGCGTAGCGGTCGATGCCGTCGCGAATCTGGTTGGAGCCGACGCTCCAGACGATCGAATGCTCGGCCAGGTCGTTGCGGACCCGCACCGCGATATCCCAAAAGATGCGATCGTCGGGCTGGTTATGGAGGAGCAGGAAGCGCGGCGTGCGCATGGAGGGAATGGCGCGATTCTGATTGATGTCCCCGTAGGGGGTGCTGAAATAGATTTCCTCGCCGGTCGACTGATTCTTGATGAACACCGAACGCCGCGGCTTGCCGTCCACCCAGATGATGTCCAGGTTGGGGAACGGTTCGGCCTGCTTGCGGACGGTTTCCGCCTGCGCCTTCGGCAAAGTCAGGTAAAGGTGGGTCTTGGGCAGGTCGCTTTCCGGCAGGCCCAACGCCCGGTACAGGGCGAGATTGATGATCGCGCTGTCCACGGTGGTGTTGAACGCGCCGCCGCCGAGGCCTCGGTGAATTCGGGCGGCTTCCCGTTGAAAGGCCAGGGCCAGGGTGACCGGACGCGGATCGTCGCTGACGATGGTCAGGGAAATTTCGGTATCCGTTTCTTCCAGGTCGATGGTTTGGGCGGGCAATTTGGGAATGCCCTGTTCGATCTTTTCCTGAATGCTGGCGGAGCGAGCGCTTTGGACTTTTTGCTCCACCGTCCGGAAAACCTCGTCCGGCACCTCGATGCGAATATCCTCCACCGTACCGCACTCGATGGAAGTCGAGACGACGTCGCAATCGATCTCATTGCGTTTGGCGACCCTGCTCAGGCTTTCGGGGAGTTGCGCGAACAGAGGGTTTCCCGCCTCGCGATTTTTTGCTTCGGAGGAGACGTCCGGATTACCGGTCTTGGGGGTATGCTCTTGCATGCAAACGACCTGGTTCGAGTAAATCTTGACAGACGAAAATAAATGGAAGCTGCTTACGGTACCGTCAAAGGCCTGGAATTGTCAAGGTGAGCGATTTATTTGCGATCCAAAAAAACCTTTGAAATCAATTGCTTTTTTGAATGACCGGGTAGCGCTGAAGAAATCGCCATAAAAGAAAGGCGGCGAGCACCAAAGATCCCATTCCTTCCGCTGCATTGGGATGCCAATCGGCGGATATCCAGGGAATTCCGGCATAGGCCAGGCCTAGGAAGGAAAAACCGTTGCCCAGGATATGGGCGGCGGCGGTGACGTAAAGACTGCCGCCGCGCGCCACGTAGGCGGCGAGCATCAATCCCAGGGGCAGGGCGGCCAGGATCTGGACCGGTTTCAGATGGATCAGGGCGAACAGCACGGTGGTCCCGAGGATGGCGGTGAGAATTCCGAAGCGGCGGCGGAGGGCGGCGAGCAGAAATCCGCGGAATAGCAGTTCCTCGATGACCGGCGCCGCCCCCGCCGCCACCCCGGCCAGGGCGAGCCATTCAAAAGACGTGGCCGGTTGGAATAGCTGCAGGTATTCGTCCACCAAGGGGGCGGGAGTCAGCCAGAGAATCACGGCGTCGCTGGCGAAGGCGATGGCTTGAAACCAAAGGACGATTTGGATGCCCTCGGCCCAGTCGACCCGGTGCAGCCCCAGGGATTGAAGGTCGAAGCGGCTGACATAGATTAAAAGGGCGGCTAAAAAACCGCTTTCCACCACCAGGGTCGCGCGCCACAGCCACTGCGGCCCCAGCCACGCCACCAGGGCGGTCGCCGCCAACTGGACCACCAGGGCGTAGCAAGCGATCAGGCTCAAAGCGAGACCGACGCCGGGAATGTTTAAATGATGGTGGGCGGTAATTTTTCGACCCTCGACTTGTGCGTATGGGGTAGGATTATATCCTTTTGCCCGACCTCCCCACGACCGTGTCCGTTCAATCCTTCGACGTGATCGTCCTCGGCGCCGGCGCCGCCGGTCTGATGTGCGCCATTGCCGCCGGCCGGCGCGGGCGGCGGGTGCTGGTGCTCGATCATGCCAACAAAGCCGGCAAGAAGATCCTCATGTCCGGCGGCGGGCGGTGCAATTTTACCAACCTGTATCTGGAAGCCGAGCATTATCTGTCCCGCAATCCCCATTTCTGCAAATCCGCGCTCAGCCGCTTCACTCAGTGGGACTTCATCGATCTGGTGGCGCGGCATCGCATTCCCCATCACGAGAAAACCCGGGGCCGGCTTTACTGTGATCGAAGCGCGCGCGATATTTTGGACATGCTCTTGGCCGAGTGCCGACAGGCGGGCGTGATTCTACGCCTCAAGACAGCCGTCACCGATATCGAGCCGGGGCTCGAGGGCGGCTTTGCCTTGGCGGGGGAAAAAGGGGAATGGCGCTGCCGCTCCTTGGTGATCGCCACTGGAGGCTTGTCGATTCCCAAAATGGGCGCCACACCGTTCGGGTATCGGCTCGCCGAGCGCTTCGGGCACACGATCATTCCGCCCCGGGCCGGCTTGGTGCCTTTCGTTTGGCAGGGCAGCGACAAAAACCGTTTCCACGACCTGGCCGGCATCGGCTTGTCCGTGCGGGTCAGTGTCGAGCGGCAGACTTTCGAAGAGGAAATGCTTTTCACCCACCGGGGTTTGAGCGGTCCGGCCATCCTGCAAATCTCCTCCTATTGGACGCCGGGGGAAGCGGTGGTCATCGATTTATCGCCGGGCCGGGCGGTGAGCGAAATTATAAGCAATGCTCGCAGGCATCACCCCCAGCAACGGCTCAAGACGGCACTGGCGAGGTATTTGCCCAAACGCCTGGTGCCTCGTCTGCTGGAACCCCACTGGCTCGATCGTCCCCTGGCCCATGTGGGAGATGCCGGGATCGAACGGATAAGCGAATGTATTCATCGGTGGCGGGTGACGCCGGGAGGGACGGAAGGTTACCGGACCGCCGAAGTGACCTTGGGCGGGGTGCATTGCGACGAACTTTCGTCCAAGACCCTGGCCAGTCGGATCGTGCCCGATTTATATTTCATCGGCGAGGTGGTGGACGTGACCGGCCAACTGGGCGGCTACAACTTCCAGTGGGCGTGGTCGTCGGGTTGGTGTGCCGGCCAGTTCGTGTAAGCCCCGCAGGCATTCTGCCCATCCGCCAAATGTGCTAGATTGAGAACCAATCCGCCGCTGTAATATTTAGCTTACACTGCCGGGTTGTTCACTCGACACAAGAGGGATGGGTATGTTTGATCGCCGTTTTTCGATGCGTACGTTGTTTTTGTTTTGGGGAAGCATCCTGGTCTTGGTCGGCTTGACCGGCTGCCCCAAATTCAAGGGCGCCGAGTCCGCCATGCCGCCGAACATCGAACTGGGAGGGGAGTATTACACCCAATTCGCCTTTCAGTACGAAAAAAACCGCCATCGCACCACCAATTACCGGCGCGGCTTGATGGTCCCGGTCAACACCCCGGTGGAACTGGCGGGCTGGGGGCGGAAAGGGTTCGTGGTGCGGGTGTTGCCGGACGGCCCTCGCATCGAAATCGAGAACGTCCAAAAACACACCGGAGATACGGTGGAACAGGCGTTTCACAAAATGTTCGCCCGATCCAAACTGGATTTGAGCCGATTTACCGCCCAAGAGCGCAAGCATATCCGGGCCGGCAAGGTGGCGCGGGGAATGCGCAAGGATGCGGTGATCGCCGCCATCGGTTATCCCCCCGTTACCGGAACGGCGTCGCTGGATATGAACGAGTGGCGCTATTGGGCCTCGCGCTTCGATACCTTCATCGTGCGCTTCAAAAACGGCAAGGTTGCCGCCATTGTCAACTGAACGAACCACTGCGATGTCGACTACCACCCACAGCGATTTGATTCAAGAACTGAAAGCACTCCTCATTCAAGGCTTGCATTTGGAGGATGTCGCCCCTGAAGACATCGATCCCCACGCTCCTCTGTTCGGGGAGGGGTTGGGACTCGACTCCATCGACGCGCTGGAAATCGGAGTGATGTTGGACCGCCAATACGGCATCAAACTGGTTTCCAACGACGAGAGAAACGCGCGAGTTTTCGCTTCCCTCGAATCCCTGGCGGAATTCGTGGCCGACCATCGCGCCCGGTGACATGCACCGCTGGTTGCCGGGTGTTGCGCTGACGTTTCTGTTTTTGGCGTATCCTTTTCTGGCCCAGGCCCTCGCCGCCCGAGGCGGGGGCGGGGCGCTTCCCTGGGTGATCGGAAGTGTCCTGCTGTGGCGGGCTTGGCGGGGCAAAGGAGCGATTCGCGGGTTGTGGTTGGCCTTGGGGCTGGCCCTGCTCGGCGGCCATCTATGGATGGGCGCGCAGGTGGCCCGCTGGGTGCCGGCGGTGGCTTTCGTATGGGTGGCGTGGGTATTCGGCCGCACTTTGATGCATCCCCCGCCGCTGATCGAACGCATGGTGCGGCTGCAATTCCGGGATATTCCGCCCTATCTGCTCGTCTATTTGCGACGTTTGACCATTGTCTGGACCGGTCTTTTTCTGGCCGCGGCGGCTGTTTCCGTCGGTTTGACGCTTGTTGGAACGCAATCGGCGTGGCTGGGATTCCACGGTTACGGCATCTATCTCGCCATGGCGGTTCTGGTGGGCGGCGAATATCTGTACCGGCGGTGGCGCTTCCCGGAACTGGGCCGGGTTCCGCCGCCCCAGGAAACTTTTCGCGAGGTCGTCAAGCATGGCAAGCGTCTTTGGGAAGACTGAGGGGAAAATCAGGCGTTGGTGGATCGCCTTGTGGTTGCCGGCGGTGTTGGCGGGCGATCCCGCCGAGCGGTTGAATATCTCCGAGCCGATCCAGTTTCGCTACCAGGAAACCCGCCTGCTGGCGCTCCTGGCCGAGCCTTGGCAAGGCAGCGGCTTCATGCTGGCCGATCCCGACGGAACCTTGGTCAAATTGCAGTTGGCGCCGCAGCGGATCATTATGATCGCCGCTCCCGACGAACTGTTGTACTACGATCCCGGAATCGGGGAGCGCCGCCGCCTGCCGCTGCCGGCCGAGGTGCCCCAGGTGGAGGGCATCGTCTTGTTGCAGCATCTTTTGCGGGGAGAACTCGAACCGATCCGCCGTCGATATCGATTGGATTATCGGGAGACCGCCGACGGTTGGCGGCTGGATCTAAGCCCCAAAAAACCGGAATCGGCCCCTTTCCGCACCGTTGTCCTGCGGGGGGATGCGGAAGGACGCCGGCGAGTGCTTGAGATCACCGAACCCGACGGCGATCGCAGCATGACCGAACTGATACTGGACGATCAGGGGGACCGGCTGCGCTTCACCATCGCCCGACTGCGCGAGGAAGCGGTCGGAAAATGACGCGCCGCCTCGCGATTCTCGCCCTGCTGGCGGTCATGGCCGCGGCGTTGGTTGCCCAGTTGCGACTGGAAACCCGGCTCTCGCTGTTCTTTCTGGGCCATTCCGACGAAGGCGGTCAATTGGTGGCGCGGTTCCAGCGTTCGGTGTTCGCCCGCCGCTATCTGTTGGCGATCGAACCCCGATCCGTAACCGATTCCGGCTTGTCCGCCTTCGCCCGAACATTTATCCGGGAATCGCAGGCCGTGGCGGGCGTGGCTCGAGTCTGGCCCGCGTTCCAACCGCCGTTTTCCCTTGCCGGCATGCTGGGCGGGTACGCCGCTCGGGCCCCGCTCATCTACAGTCTCGATCCGGCCGAGGAGGCGTCCCGACTGCTTACGCCCCAATCGCTGCCGCAGCGCGCCGAGAGGCTCAAAGGGGCGCTGTTGTCGCCGTTCGGCGATCTGGTCCAGCGGATCGCCCCCGACGATCCGCTGCTTTTGACCTTTCACGCTTTTGCCGATTGGCGCGACCGCTTGAAGCCCGAGGCCGAAAGGCGGGACGCCTTTTATCCCATCGTTCTGGAAAGCAAGTTCGAGCCTTTCGACAGCGACCGCCAGCAAGCGCTTCAGGAGGCGCTGCGGCAAGTCTTCGCCCGGCTCAACCGCCGCCACGGCGAGGCGTACCGCTTGCGCATGACCGGCGTGCCGGTCTTCGCCGCCGTCGCCCAGGATCGAATTCAAAGCGACGTCAGCCGCGTCACCCTCGCTTCCAGCCTGGGGGTCGTCGCGGTTCTCTGGGGACTGTTTCGAACTTGGCGCAGCCTGCCCGCGATCTCGCTGGTGTTGGCTTTCGCCTTCGGCAGCGGGGCGCTGGCCACCCAGTGGCTCTTCGGTTACGTCCACGGTTTGACCTTGGCCCTGGGGGCGACCTTGATCGGCGTGTGCGTGGATTATCCCATCCATCTGTTGGCCCATTGCCGGGAAGAGGGCGGGACCGATCGGGTGGCGCGGCGCTTGTGGCCGGCCCTGGGCATGGGCGCGCTCACCACCTTGATCGGCTATCTGGCCCTGGCCGCCACCGGCTATCCCGGATTCCAGCAAACCGCGGCGTTCGCCGGGATGGGCATCCTGGCCGCGGTGCTGGTCACCCGTTATCTGCTGCCGGTGTGGGTGAGCGGCGGCATGGCGGGGCCGCCGCGCCTGCTCGGTTTAGAGGCCTGGCTGGGCCTGTGCCGAAAATATCCCCGCCGGGTGTTGGCGGGCGTGGCCCTGCTGTTGGCGCCGGTGCTCTGGTTTTTGCCGCGGCTCCAATGGTTGGACGATCTGGAACGCCTGGCCGAGATCGATTCCCGGCTGCGCCGCGTGGATCGGGAGCTGCGTTCTCGCCTGGGCGATATCGAGCCGGGGCGGGCGGTACTGGTCGAGGCGTCGGATCTGGAGACCGGCTTGCAGCGCGCCGAGGCCGCCACCCGGATTCTGCGTCGCTTGAAGACGGAAGGTAAGCTGGCCGATTTTCAGGGCATCTATCCTTGGCTGGTGTCCGAGGCGTTACAGCAAGCCAACTGGCAACATTATCGCGACCGCATCACCCCCCAATTCGCGTCTGCCTGGGGCGAGGCGCTTCGCGCTCAAGGGCTGGCGGCGGGGCCGTTGGCGCTGGCAATTCCCGGCAAAACGTCCTCGGCGTGGTTGGAATCGGAAAAAATTCTCGATTCCGGCATCGAGGAAATACTGGTGGGCCAGATCGATCGAGCGCCGGACGGGGTTCATCTGGCCCTTTGGCTGGGCCCCCACGAGCCCGCCGCGTTGGCGGCGGCCTTGGACGATTTGGCCGGGGTGCGCTATTTCAGTCAGCGGGACCAAATCAATGCCCTGGCCGAACGGTACCGCCGCCGCGCGGTAAAGGCCCTGGGCGTCGGCGTGGGGGTTATCTTTTTGCTCCTGACGGTCCGTTACCGCAGCCTGGGGCAAGCGGCCCGGATACTGATGCCCGGACTGGTGGGGATGGCGTTCATCTTCGCCTGTTTCGCGGCGTTGGCTCAGCCGGTGAGTTTCTTTCATCTGATCGCCACCTTGCTCGCCGTTGCAATTTGCGTCGATTACGGTATTTTCTACACCGAACGCCGCGCCGGGGACGCCCTGGCCACTTATCGCGCCATGGGCGCTTCGATGCTGACCACGGTCACCGCCTTCGCCGCCTTGGGGTTGGCCGAAAACCCCGTGCTGCAAATGCTGTCGATCGCCGTGACCGGCGGGGTGGGGATCGGATTCCTGCTGTGTCCGGCGCTGATTTCCGCCCATTCCGTCACTCCTTTCCCAAAGGAATGCTAAGCTCTATTGAAACTTGCAAAATTCCATCATGCAGAATAAATGGTTGAAACGATCGCCCATGCTGGCCGTGCTGTTGTCCGGCTGCGCCGATCCCGGAATTTCCCCCGAAACCCTCGATCGAGCGCTCGAGACCCCCGGTGCGCCGCTGGTGGTGGATGTGCGATCCAAGTTCGAATACCGTCGCGGGCATATTCCCGGCGCGGTGCACGTGCCGTTTTGGAATGTCGCCGGCGCGCCGGACGTGGTGATCGAAGCCTGCCGGCGGCGGCTGGTGGCGGTGACTTGCGAACACGGTCCCCGCGCCGCTTTCGCGGCCGCCGGTTTGCGTCGCCTCGGCTGCGAGGACGTGCGGATGCTCACCGGACACATGGCCCGCTGGCGTGCCCAGGAGCGTCCCATGATCGCGCCGGAGCGGCGTCCTTGAAATGAGCGGCCGCATCGATCCCGTTGCCGTTACCGCCTGGCAGTGCCTGTCCGCCGCCGGTTCCGGCCCCGCGGCACTGCATGCCGCCATTCGAGGCAACCAACCCTGCTTGACGCCGATGCGCTTATTTCCACTTCCGTTCGAGACGGTGGTGGGGGAATACGTCGATTCCCTCCCCACGATTCGCTCGGAAATGGCTGCCTATGCCTGCCGCAATGCCCGCCTGGCGTTGGCGGCGCTGAATCGCGAGGACTTCCGCGACCGGGTGGCCGCGGCGCTGGATCGGTATGGCGCCGGACGGGTGGGCTTGATTTTGGGAACCAGCACTTCGGGGATTTACGACTCGGAAGAAGCTTACGCCCATTTCGTCGCCCACGGAACCATGCCCGCCGATTTCAATTTTTTGCGGCGCCATGCGATCCAGGCCACCGCCGAGTTCCTGGGTCTGGAATTGGGCCTCCAAGGGCCGGTGTATGCCGTTTCCACCGCCTGTTCCTCCAGCGCCAAGGCCATGGGCGCGGGACAGCGTCTGCTTCAGACCGGCATCTGCGATGCGGTGTTGGTGGCCGGAGTGGACACCCTGTGCCGGCTGACCCTGCGCGGCTTCCACAGCCTCGATCTGATCGCCGCCGGACTTTGCCGGCCCATGGACGCCGATCGGGAAGGGATCAATATCGGCGAGGCGGCGGCCCTGCTTCTGCTGGAACGAAGCGGAGCGGACAACCAGTCTTGTCCCCATTTGCTCGCGGTGGGTGAATCCTCCGATGCCCATCACATGTCCGCGCCCGACCCGGAAGGCCGCGGAGCCGAAGCCGCCATGCGCGCGGCGCTGGCTTTGGCCGGTTTGGAGCCGGAATCAGTCGGCTACGTCAACCTCCACGCCACCGCCACCGCCCTCAACGATTTATCCGAGGCGCGGGCGGTGGCGCGCCTGTTCGGTCGGCAAGTGCCGGGCAGCGGAGTCAAGGGGCTGTTGGGTCACACCTTGGGCGCATCGGGGGCGCTGGAGTCCATCGTCACTTTCGCGGCATTGCGGAACGGGCGGCTGCCCGGCACCACCGGTCTCCGGCGACCCGACCCGGAATGTCCCATTCATCTACTCGAAGGGCCGGCATCCACCGATACGGTGGTGGCTCTCTGCAACGCCTTCGGCTTCGGCGGCAGCAATGCCAGCGTGCTTTTGGCCCGGTCGGGGGAAGACTTGCCCGGTCGGGGTTTCCGGTGGTCGGAGGGAGGAGGAGACGCTCGGGAAGGTCTTCGCGCCCCCCCTCCCTTGCCCTCCCCCCAATGGGGGGAGGGTTGGGTGGGGGGAAGCCCTCCAGGGACGGATTCACGGCGTCCTTCCCGACCGTCTCCTCCCCCCTCCTTGGCATATGCTGACGGGAAGGAGGAGGAAAGCCCGAAACAAGACGAAGAATCGATTGCTTTGACCGGTTGGGCCGTCTGTACCGCCGAACCGGAGCTATCAGAATCCATGGGGATCGCCGCCGATCCGCTCGACCCGAAGCGCATCCCGGCGGCGATTCGCCGTCGTACCAGTCAGGCCACCCGGTTGGCTTTGTGCGCCGCTTCGCTGGCCTGCGAGCGAGCGGGGATCGATCCGGCTCAATTGCCGGCGGTGTTCGCCAGCGTGGGCGGCGAGATGCAGGTGACCGATCGCCTGTGCATCGAACTGGCCAAGCCGGACGGCTGGGTTTCTCCGACCCAGTTTCATAATTCGGTCCATAATACCGCCGCCGGTTACTGGAGCATTGCCACCGGCTGCCGGCGGGCCAGCACCGCTTTGGGAGGCGCGGAAGCCACCGTGGCCGCAGCCTGGTTGGATGCCTGGAGTCGCCTGCGGACGGAAACCGACCGCATTCTGATTGTTTGCTACGATGAACATTGGCCGGACTACCTGGAACCAGGGATGGGGATGCATCCGGTAGCCTTGGCGTGGGTGCTGGATCGCAGCGGCGACGGGGTTTTCCGAGTGAGTGAGTCCCGGCCGGATTCGACCGCCGTTTTGCCCGAGGCGCTTGTCCGCCGGATAAGCGAGGCGCCGGTTTTGGTGGGGGTTCCGTTGATTGCGATGTTAGGCAGTGTGGATATTCATGGTGAGAGCCGGGGAGAACCCTCGGGGACCGTTCGCGGCAGGGATGCCGCGATTCGAGCGTACACGGAGGTATTTACAGCGTGTCCCGGAGGGTTTTCTCCGGCTCCCGACTCCAACCGGCGCTCCAGTCAACAGAAGTCAAGATTCAGATACCACCATGTCCCTCTGGGTGTCGGTTGGTCCGTGAGACTGAGCCGATCATGAGCCACGATTACGATGTCATCGTCGCCGGCGGCGGGCCGGCCGGTTGTACCGCCGCCACATTGTTGGCCCAGTATGGTCACCGGGTCCTGCTGCTGGAGAAGGGCAGCCATCCCCGCTTCCATATCGGCGAATCGATGCTGCCCTACAGCGAACCGGTCATCCGTCGCTTGGGGTTGGACTGGAGCGAGGGGGCCGTATTCAAGGCCGGCGCGGTGTTCATCGACGAAGCCTTGAACAAGCAGATGTTTTTCCAGCTCAGTGGCGAACACCGGGCCTATCAGGTGGATCGATCCGAATTCGACGCCAAACTGTTCCGCAACGCCCGCCGACACGGGGTGGAGACCCGGCAGAAATGTCCGGTGACGGCGGTGGTCTGCGGTTCCGACGCGGTTCGGGTGAGCGCCGCCGGAAACGATTACCGGGCTCGCTACCTGGTCGATGCCACCGGCCGCAGCGCTCTGATGGGGCGCGGGGAGCGTACCCTCGAGCGGATCGAGACCCTGGGGCGCTTCGCGCTTTACAGCCATTTCGGACCGGTTCGGGGAACTCTGGCCGACGGACTGTATGCGCACGGCAATATCTGGATTCTGATGGTGGATATCGGCTGGTTGTGGGTGATTCCCCTGGCGAATGGGCGGATCAGCGTCGGTCTGGTGGTGCGAAGTAGGAAACCCCGGGGCGTTTCCCCGGAAGCCTTGTTCCGGCAATATCTGGCCGCTTCCCCCCGGTTGACCGAGCTATTGCGAGGTGCTCGGCAACTCTGGCCGGTGAAATCGGAAGCCAATTTCAGCTATCTCAACCGCCGCCGCTACGGCCGACGCTTCATCAGCGTGGGCGACGCCGCCGGCTTTCTCGATCCGGTGTTCTCCTCCGGGGTGTTTCTGGCGCTCACCGGGGCCGCCCGCGCCGCCGACCGCATCCACCAGGGACTGGCCGAAGAGCGGGAAGCCGATCCGGCGCTTCACCGGCCGGACGACGCGCGCCACGCCTTGGGTTTCGACACCATGTACGCCTTCGTCGAACGATTCTACCAATCCGATCTGATCCACAATGTTTTCTTCGAAGCCCACCGCGACGCCCGGATCAAGCGCGCCATCAGCGAACTGTTGGCGGGCAATCTGTGGAGCGGGGAAAACCCATGGCAAGCGACCATGCTGCGCGGTCGATTCGTTCCCAAATCCCCATGAGAACCATCCCCGCTTCCTGTGATGTCGCCGTCATCGGGGGCGGACCCGCCGGGAGCAGCGCGGCGGCGCTTCTCGCCCGAGCCGGTTTCGAGGTGGTGCTTTTGGAGCGCGCCCGCCATCCCCGTCCGACGGTGGGGGAAAGCCTGATCCCCCATTTCTGGAAATACACCGACCTGACCGGAGCGACACCGCTGATCGAGGCAGAGGGATTTGTGGCCAAGGCGGGCGGCATCACGGTTTGGGAAGGGGAAATCCGGCGCATTTCGTTTGCCGATTTCGGCTTCCGGAGGCCCGCTCTGCATGTGGAGCGGGACGTATTCGACCATCTGCTGCTGCGCCATGCGTCCGACTGCGGTGCCCGGGTATTCGAGGAGGTCTCCGTCACCGCCGTCGAACCCGCCGCTCAATCGCCGCGGCTGCATTATCAAGATCGATGCGGCGGCGAGACGGTCCGCGGCGAGTTGCGTTGCCGTTATTTGATCGACGCCAGCGGGGCTTCCGCTCTCTTGGCACGCCATTTCAAGGTGCGTCACCTGGCCCGGTCTCGCCATCAATTTCTGTCGTTTTGGGGCTATTTCCAGGATTCCCGCTTCGTCGGCGCCGACGGTCGGGGCTATCCTGGCGACCGGCTCGGCGCGGTGCGGCCGGTGACTTTCGTGCGCTCCTACGAGGACGGTTGGATCTGGCACATCCCGCTGCGGCGGGTCACCAGCGTAGGATTGGTGGTGTATCGCAACCGCGCCTTGGCTATGAGCGGAACCGAGCGACAAACCTATTTTCTCGATACCTGCGCCCGGGTACCGTATCTACGCGAACTGTTGGCCCCGGCCCGGTTCGTGGAGGGATCTCTCAGCGGGCGGCCGGATTTTTCCTATTACGTGGACACGGTGGCGCGGGAAAACTGCTATTTGATCGGCGACGCCGGGGGATTCGTCGACCCGATCTTCTCCCACGGGGTGCTCAACGCCTTTTACAGCGCTTCCCTGGCGGCGCTGGCGATTGGCGAATCTCTGCGCGATCCGGCCCGTCGCGATCGTCATGCTCAATTGTGCGCCCGCCGCATCCGTCAGTTTTACAGTTTCTCCCGCGCCCTCGCGCTGGGGGATGTGGGCGCCAACGGGGTGGATTTAGAGTCGGTCAAGGGGTTCATGCGCTCGGTTCCTCGCCGCGAGTTGGAGTTGATGCTGGCCGCTTCCCTTCTCACCCGGCGGACCCGGCATTTCCGGACCTTGGTGGCAGCCGCCGGCCTTGCGGCGCATATCGAAAGCCGGATCGAGGCGCTGGCGCAATTGCGATTATGACGGGCGGTGTCGAGAGGCACATAACTTTCAGGTAGGGGGATTGGATGAAACTGCGCGAAAAATATTCCCGCTTCGACCGCTACCATTCGGAATGGTGGCGAGTACTGATGCAGGGGGGCTTCATCGCTCTGACGGGCATCGTCCTGGCGCTGGCCAGCGCATTCCGGCCCGACTCGGTCATCCTTTTGGCCTATGGTTTTTCCTGGCTCCCGCTGGGAGGCATGGTGATTCTCGCCATGGGGCTGCTGGAGTGCCTGGATGCCTATTTCGCCCACCACCAGCGCGATTTTCTCCAAAACCTGCAAGTGGGGGTTTTGGATACGGTCGTGGGCGGGATGATCGTCTTCAACGTGACCCACGAGCCGGCCCAATTGAGTTTGTTGATCGCCGCCTTCCTGATCGTGCGGGGAATCGTGCGCACCGTTTTGGCCTATGCCTTGCGGCTCCCCCAAACCGTCTCGACGGCGATCGGCGGGGTGGCGTCGGTCATTCTAGGCATCCTGGTCTGGTCGAAGTGGACCAGCGCGGAGGGATGGTTGCTCGCCTTGTGCCTGAGCATCGAAATCGCCTTTCGAGGCTGGGCGATGATGATGTTCGCCCTTTGGGTGAGGAAGCACCGTCAGGAACTCCCCGACCGGGTCGCCGGTGCTGACTGAGTGCCAGCGGGAGGTTACACTAGGTATGTCGATATTTAGTCGCGCTTTCAGGGGGGAGCCGGAGAGAGCGCTCCGGCTCCCTCCACACAGGTAGACAAGGGCTTCTAAAACCTGGCGTTCTCGATGGTTCGCCGGATTGCCGGATGGATAGTCACACAAGGAAAGCTGGGGGAGAACCGATGAAAAAACGTTTCTGGGTCGCCGCCGAACCCTACGATCCCGCACTGATCACCGCCGCCATCGAGGCCGGTGCCGAGGCGGTGGTCGTCCCGCCGGGCAAGCATGCCGAGGTGGAACGGCTCGGCCGAATCACGACCGTCTCGGAGGACGGGGATCTGCAGTGGGGCCGCGACGTGGCACGGGTGCGCATCCGATCGCAGGCCGACGAAGAACAGGTCGACGGCCGTCTGCCCACGGTGATCGAGAATGACGACTGGACCATCATTCCCCTGGAAAATCTGATTTCCCGCGCCGCCGGCAATCTGATTCAGACCGTTCACGACGCCCGCGAGGCGGAATTGGCGCTTCAGGTCATGGAACGCGGCGCCGACGGGATTTTGCTGAGAACGACCGATCCGGCGGTGGTGCGCGAGACCGCGGCGGTGGTGGAGCGCGCCAATCGGGAGGATATCCCCTTGACCCCGGTGCGTATCGTGGAAACCCGGCCGGTCACCCTCAGCGACCGCTGCTGCATCGACACCACCAGCCTGCTTCCCCCGGGGGTGGGGCTATTGGTGGGAGATACCGCCAGCGCTTTTTTCCTGATTTACAACGAGAACGTGGAAACTCCCTATTGCAACCCGCGCCCGTTCCGGGTCAACGCCGGTGCCGTGCATGCCTACGTCCGCCTGCCGGGAAATCGGACCTCTTATCTCGCCGAACTCTCCACCGGAGACGAGGTTTTGGCCGTGGACCCCAAGGGCTGCGGCCGCATCGTCGCCGTGGGCCGCAACAAGATCGAGCGCCGGCCGATGCTGCGGGTGATTGCCGAGGACGACGAGGGCCGGCGGGTTTCCCTGATTCTGCAGAACGCCGAAACGGTCCGCCTGACCACCCCCGAAGGCGATCCGGCCTCGGTCACCGCCTTGCAGTCCGGGGATCAGGTGCTGGCGGCTTTTTTTCAGCCCACCGGCCGCCATTTCGGTCGCGCCATCGAAGAGCGCATCCTCGAGAAATAGGGCTTGGAGATTCTCCCAACGGGCGCGGCGCCTTTTAGCAAAGCCTTCCAAACGAGCGCTTATCCTTCGCGTTGCAATTTTTTCCCGCCGGGATTAAAATCCGCCGATTTTTTTCTGCTCGACGGGTCGCGTGCGGCGGGGGTGAGGGTAATGCGGCTGGTGACTTTCGATCCTTTTCGGGCGCTGGATATTCCCGGCGCGGTGTATGTCAAACCCGAACAGATGTTTCTTCAGCGCGATCGGCTGGCGGCGGCCGATTGGGCGCTGTTTCCCGAGTCCTGGCAGGTGAACGCCCTCCATTACGGGCTCAAGCTGCGGATTTTCCCGAGCGTGGTGAGCTATCACCTGGGCATGAACAAGGTGGAAATGACCCGCGCTTTCTGGTCTTTGTGTCCGGACCACGTGCCGCATACCCGCATTCTGCCTAACAACGACAACGGCCGAGAGCAGGTGCTGGACGAATTCGCCTTTCCCTTCGTTATCAAGGAGCCGCGCAATTCCATGGGACGGGGGGTGCATTTGATCCAAAACGCGTCTCAATTCCTCCGCCTCGCCACGTCGCTGGAAGTGCTCTACGTGCAGGAATATCTTCCCTTGGAGGCCGACCTCCGCGTGGTCCTGGTGGGCAACGAGGTGGTGACCGCCTATTGGCGCTGCGGCGGCGACGGTTTCCGTCACAACATCGCCCAAGGTGGTCAAGCCGATTTCGAAGACATCCCCCCGCCGGCGTTGGAATTGGTGACCCGCGTGGCCTCCCAGCTCGGTGTCGATCACGCTGGATTCGACGTGGCCATGGTGGAAGGGCATCCCTATCTGCTGGAATTCAATGTGCTGTTCGGCAACGAAGTGCTCAACGCGCGGGGAATCAAACTCGGCGATCGGATCCTGAATCATCTCCACAAATCCCTGTCGAATCCGCCTCCGGCCTGGCTGCCGAAGGCGAGTTGAGCCGTGCCGTCAAGAACGGGAGTATGGTCGCGCCAATTACTCCTGGCCTTCGTCTTTCAGATCGCCAACGAACCGAGGGCGCGGGAGGATGCAAATTCCAATCTTATGCCGGGGATCGTCTCCAGGCTGCCGAGCCGGTCCAAAGGCATCCAGTCGAAAACCATGTCTTCATAGCGTATTCCCAACCGGCGAATTCCCGCTTCAGGGCGCGGAGATGGAAGCCCAGCGTGTCCGCGCCGATGGGGGAGGCGGCGGCCGCGATCAGGCCGAAGCCGAGCAGCGGAAGGGTGCGGTGTCGAATGGACATGACGGCTTTCCTCGCAATCGTGGACGTCGGTGTCAGAAAATCATTTGCAGTCCCAGGTTGGCGCCGAAGGCTTTCCAAGTCACTTCGTTCAGGCGGGTCTTGATTGTCGTGCCGTCGGTGAAAAAAGTTTTGTCGGTGCCGGGGTCGGTTTCCCAGGTGCGGTAATCGAAGCGGACTTCCAGCGCCAGGTTGTCCGTCAGCTGCCAGTCGCCGCCCCAGAAAGCGTCGATTCCCCAGCCGTCGGCATGGTGGCGGAAACTGACCGGATGGCGCAATTCGCTGCGCAGGTTCCAGTCGGCCTTGGCGTCGTAGTCGGCCCAGTGGTATTCGGCTTGGCCGAACAGGCCGAATCGCCCCAGTTCCGATTCGAATCGCAGACCCAGCCAGGGACCTTTCCATTTGGCCTTGTAACTGCTGTCGAGATCGGGAAAACGCCCCGGCGGCGGAGTCAGTCCTTCGGTGGCGATGACTTGGCGGCCGTGCGTCATGTGCAGGCTCTGCTCGTAATAGGCGTAGCCGCCCAGGGGGGTCAGGCGCAAATAGGGATGGCGGCGCGAACCCAAGACGGTGAAGGCGTAGCCGAGGCCGCCGGAAAGATCCAGGGTGTGGCCTTCGTCGGCATTGTTGATGGAGCGGGAATATTCCCCGTTCCGGTTGTTCTCGGAATAATCGGAATCGCGGTTTTTTCCGTCCACGATCCAGCTGTAGGCGGCTCGGGCCTGGACCGCGACGTTGACCGGCGTGACGATGTGGGCGTCGCCCGCCAGCCGGATGCTTTCCACGTCCTTCCATTTCAATTCCGAGAGGATATTGGGGGGGATCTCGCCGCTGGGATCGGCGGCGATGTTCCAGCGCAGCCGGTCCTGGCGGTAACCGCTGTTCAGCCCGAAGCGAAACAGAAACGGCGAGGCGGATTCCGGAACGGTTTTTGGGGGCTTGCGCTTGTCCCGGATCACCGTCATGTGCAGCGCCGGGGTTTCCTCCGAAGCCGCCATGCTCACCACCTCGGGCCGCGGCTTTTGCTTGAATACGTGCATATGCAGGGGAAGGGCGTCGTCCGCCGCTGCGGCGGGGAGCCACAGGATCGCAAGGTAAACCGCTGTGCGCCTCATCGCTCCAGCGCCTCCCGGAAGCTGCCGGCGGAAATGAGATAAAGATAGGTGTTATCCCCCGGCGGCAAATCGGGTTTTTCCACGGTGGCCGCCAGCCAATCGCCGTGCAGCGCTTCCGGGTCGATCCGGAGGGAACGGCCGCTGCGGTTGGTCAGTTGCAGCGCCGTGACCGTCAGCCCGCCGCGTCCCCAACTGGCGAGGGGCAAAGCTTCCAAATTCGGGGTGAGCAGCACGGCGTGCCTCGGCGGGGCCGGTCGGAGGCGGATTTTGAAATCGTTGGCCACGGTGTGATCGGCCGTCCGAACCGCCTTGGCGGCATGGCGGGTCAATTTCATATAGGTTTGCTGAACTTCGCCCGCGAGCAAATCGTCATCTTCCGCAGCCGGCCGATGCTTTGATTCCCAGTATCCGTCCTTGCGGTTGTAGCGATCCATGGCGTCCTGGCCGCCATAGGTTTTATAAGGCGCCTGCAGTTCGTAGCCCCGGTGTTGGTCGTAGGGGTTTTTGTACACGTCCAGGGTGCGGGCCCGGTTGCCCAGCGCCGGATGGACGCTCTGCTGGCGAAGCCAGCCTTCGCTGACTTGGGCGGTTCGGGACGGCGATTCGATGACGAAGGGGCGGACAATGATGACCAATTCGGTGCGCCGGCGGCGCTGGAATTCGTCGCGGAACAGGCCGCCCAGAAGCGGAATGTCGCCCAGCACCGGCACTTTTTCCTCGGTGTCTTCGGCGCGCTCGTTGATGAGACCGCCCACCGCTACCGGTTGACTGTGCTGGGCGACGATCGAGCCGGTATAGGTGCGGGTCTGCACCGTGTCCACCGCGACCGTCTGGGTGGTGTCCACATTGCCGGGAACGGGAATCGAACCGCAGCCGGGGCAAGTGGCGGCCTGCTCGATCACCATGCGGATATTCACGCTGCCGTCGGCGTTGATGGTGGGGGTCAGCAGCAGGGTGTCGCCGATATTGCGGATTTCCACTTGAGGGTCGCGTTCGCAGACCACGCTGGTGTTGGTGCTCACCAGCCCGCTGCCGACGCTGGGGCAGGTGACGTCCACGTCGGTGGTGATCGGTCGTTCCTCGCCGATGAAAATCCGGCTGACCTCCTGATTGGTGGTGAACAGCATCGGCGTGGCGACCTCGGTCACCCGGCCTTCCCGCTCCATCAACTGCAGGCGCGCGCGGAAGTTCTCGCTCACCAAGGTTGCCAGCAGTGCTGGATTGCCCAAGGCCGGAGCGGTGCTGGCGAGACCGTTGATGATCGCCGGCCCCAATTTCTCCGCCACCGTGACTTCCTCGGCGGTGCCGTCCGGGTTGACCTTGACCCCGGGGACGGCCACCGTGTCGGGAGTGGTGGCGAAATTGGTATTGCCCTTGGAGATGGCGGTATTGCCGGCATCCACGGCGAATTCGAATACCGAATCGTAACCGTCGGTCAGATCCACCTGGAGCACTTTGACTTCCAGCAACAGCGTCGCCATGTCGGTGTCGATTTTGTCGATCAATTGGCGAATCTGTTCCAGGGCGTCCTGGTCGCGGGTGCGCACCACCAGCCGGTTCTGGCGTCGGATCAGGGTGACGTAGATCGGGGCGGTGCGGCGGGTGGCCTCGAGCACCACCCGCTTTTCCTGGATCGCGCCCAGGAGCTTTTCGGTCCCGGTCATTTCCTCTTCCACTTCTTCCGTGCTCAGGGCCGTCTCACCGGTGGCTTCCCGCTGTCGCCGCTGGCGTTGGCCGCCCACGCCCCCGAAACGTCCATTCAAGGCGCCGAAGCCACCGCCGCCGATTCCCCCTCGGCTGATACCGCCGCCGCTTCTGCCCCGCGCGGTTCCGCTGCCGGTGGTGCTGAGGCGGCTTTGGCTGTCGATGATGTTGAAGCGTTGGAAACGCTGGGCCAGGTCGGAAAGAATCTGATAGTCGTTCTCCGAGCCCATCTGCAGAATCACCCGCTCGCCGAACAGGTCGGAGATGGCGGTGGCCGTATCGAGCACGTTCATCTCGTGCTTGAGGGTGAACACCTCGGTTTGCTCCTGGGAATAGTCCACCTCGCCGAGTCGGAATTCGTCCACGGTGTATACCCGAACGATGCGGGACTTGGGATCGCGCCGGTACCACAGGTTGTAGGTCTTGGACATGGCCTCCAGCACTTCGAGCGGCCGCACGTTGCGCAGGAACATGGTGACCGGGATGCGGGAGGCCTTTTCCGAGGCGACCACGTTGAAATCCGATTGCTCCGAGAGAATGCGCAGGGCGTCGCCCACGGTTACGCTGCGAAATTCGATCTGGGCGATGCGATCGTCGTCGGTTTGGCGCGCCGCCGGCAAGGAGCAGGGCAAGGCCAAAAGCAGCACCATGGCCATTTTGCGTAGGGTCCGGGCCCATCCGGAGATGGGTGGGTTGTTATTGGGATGGGTGAAGGCGTGTGTCATGAATCGTTTTAATGAAGAACCAAGGTTTCGTTTTGGGGCAGTACCAACAAACGGACGGCGTTGTCGGTGATCGTTTCGATCCGGAGGGTGAGGAGGCGGTCCTGGTGGAACACCGTGACCTCGTCGCCGTCCTTGACCAGAACGGTTTTCGCCCCGACCTGCAGCATCGCCGCCGGCGGCGTGTGGGGCTTGAGTACCTTGGCCACCAGCGTGACCGCCGGCAGGGTGACCGGGACCGTCGTGTCATCGTCGGTTTTTTGTCCTTGTCGCAGCAGGGCTCGGAAACTGCGCTGAAACGCCGGATCGGGTCGGGTCGGATCGGGCAGCGCCGGGTTCGGGATGCTGTTTTCCGCGGTGGAATTGAGGCCTGTCAAGGCTTCCTGGAGGGTCTTTTGTTTCCGTTCCAATTGCAGCAGCGCCTTATTCACCTTGTCCTTGGTTTGGGCCACTTTGTCGTCCAGGATGTCCGCAGGGGTCTTGCCCACGTTCAGCAGGGATTCATCCGCACCCGCCGCTGCGGCGAGAATCAGTCCGACAAATATCCCCGTGGATCTTCGGGCTTGTTTATAAACGTGACTCTCGGGAGTTGAATGGGCTTCGGCGGCTTGTCTGGAGGGCGTTTGCGACCGGGATGGTCGCAATCGAGCCCCCACGGATGGGTTGACGGCGTCCCGGAAGACAAGCCGCCGAAGCCCAAACACCCACTTCAGGCTGACTCTCACGATTTCCCTCCCGCCGCGAACATGGCCACCAGGAAGGCGGCGTAGACGAATCCCACGATGCCGCCCACCACGATGGTCACCACCGGCTCCATGATCGCCGCCATGGTCCGGATTCGGCGCGCCAGGAGATCTTCGTGAAACAAGGTCATTTCCTCCAGGATTTGTTCCAGGGTGCCGGCGTTTTCTCCCACCACCAGCATTTTGTGCAGCAAGGGCGGGAAGCCGAATTTTTCCCCGATCGGTTCCGACAGGGATTCGCCGTAGAGCACCTTCCGCCGGGCGGCGGCCACCCGGTCGGCGAGATAGCTATTCATGAGCAAGGCTTCCACCGTCTCCAGGGCTTCGACGATCCGCACGCCGCTTTTGAGCAAGGTGCCCAATCCCCGGCAGAATCCGACGGTGCCGGCGAAGCGGGCGATGGGGCCGAACACCGGGAGTTTGAGGATGACGAAATCCATCCAGTAGCGAGTAATAGGGAAGCGCCTCAGCAGGAAGATCGCCGCCACCGTCGCCACCAAACCGATGAGCAGGGTGGGGCCGTTGGCTTCGAACCAGTCGGAGACGTCGATCAAGGCTTGGGTGATGGGGGGCAGCTTGCGTCCGATGACCGAGAGAAATTTCTTGATCTCGGGCACCACGGTGGTGAGCATGAACACCGCCACCCCCACCGCGAAGACGATCACGAATCCCGGATAGGCCAGGGCCGAGATCACCTGGCGCTTGAAGTTACGGCTGGCTTCCAATTCCTTGGAAGCGTGGTCGAGGACGAAGTCCAGATTCCCGGTCTGCTCGCCCACCCGCACCATCGCCAGGGTCAGATTGTCGAACACCGAATGCTCCATGAGGGCTTCGGTGAGGCTGTCGCCGTCGTTGATGCGCCGGGCGCACCGATCCCATACCTTGCGGACCGCGTAGCGGGAGTGGCTCGCGGTGATTTTGAGGGCGTCCAGGATCGGCAACCCGCTGCGCAGCATCACCGCCAGTTGGTGAAAGTCGCGCTCCACGTCCACCGGCCGCATCCGGCGATGTTCCAGGGGGTTGAGCGGGAAGCCGCCGCCGTCCTTGCGGCTTTTGATCTCGGTGACGTTGAGCACCAGCAGCCGTTGGCCGCGCAATTCGGCCGTCACCTGCTGGGGCGAATCGGCGGTCAGGGTGCCGCTCTGCTGGCGGCCGGTGGGATCGCGGGCGATGTAGCGGTATTCGGGCATTAGATCACCAAGACGACACGATTTGCATGGCTTCGCTCACCGCCGTCTCCCCCGCCAGCAATTTGCCGATTACGTCGTCCATCAAAAACGGGACCCGGGCCTCGCGCATCCAGGCGGTCACTTCCGCTTCCCCGGCACCCTCGGCCACGCCCCGCGCCCATTCGGCGTTCATCGACAACATTTCATAGACGCCCAGCCGGCCGTGATAGCCGGTTCCGCCGCAGTAAATACAGCCTGCGCCTTCGTACACTTCGCTGCCGGCCAGCTCCGGCCGATTCAGCGCCACCGCTTCGCGTTTCGTCAAGGGGCGGGGGATGCGGCAATGCCGGCACAGCCACCGCACCAGACGCTGGGCGATGGCCAGACGCATACTCGCTGCGACCAAATAAGGTTCCACGCCCATGTCGATGAGGCGGGTCAAGGTCGCGGCGGCGGCATTGGTGTGCAGGGTGGAGAGCACCAAATGGCCGGTGAGGGAGGCCTTGATCGCCACGTCGGCGGTTTCGCGGTCGCGGATCTCGCCGATCATCACCACGTCCGGGTCGTGGCGCAGGATGCTGCGCAGCGCCTTGGCGAAGCTCACCTTGTCGGCCGAATCCACCTCCGACTGGGCCACCCCGTCGATTTCGTATTCGATCGGGTCCTCCACGGTGATGATGTTGAGGTCGCGCTCCCTGAGCAGAATCCGCATCGCGGCATACAGGGTGGTGGTTTTGCCGCTCCCGGTGGGGCCGGTGAGAATCAGCATCCCCTGGCTGCGGCGCAGGAAGGTTTCCAGGGTCTGGAGGTGAACGTCGGCGAAGCCCAGTTTATCCAGGGTGAGGTTACCGGTCTGCACGGCCAACAACAGCCGCAGGGTCATGCGTTCGCCGTGCTTGGTGGGCAGGGTGGCGACGCGGACATCGATGGTGCGGCCGCCGCTGACGAATTGCTTGGAGAAGCTGCCGTCCTGGGGAGCGCGCTTTTCGGCGATGTCCATTCCCGCCATCACTTTGAGCCGCCCCACCAATTCACCGTGGGAAGTGGTCGGCAGGACCGCGTGGGTTTCCAAATGGCCGTCCACCCGGAAACGCACCCGGACGCCGTTTCGGCCCGGATCGATGTGGACGTCGGAAGCCTGCTTGAGATAGGCGGCGTAGAGGATCTCGTCGCTCAGATCCACGGCGTCGGCGTCGAGCCCCTGGAGGGCGTTTTGGCTGCGGCTGCCGTCCAGGAGCCCGACCCGATCGCGGCCGTCGCCGAACACCTGTCGCACCGCCCGTTCCAGCGTCGTTCGATCGGTGCGCCAGGCGCATACCGGCGTTTTCGTCATCCGCTCCAACACCCGCAGGGTGGCGCGCTGGCCGGGATCGACGCAGGCCACGTGAACGACGCCGTCGAGGCGGACGAAAGGCAGCACCCGCTTGCGCATCGCCAAGGTGGCGGGAATCTGGAGGACGCATTCGGGATCGATGCGCACGTCGTCCAGTGCGAGCAGGTGAGTTTCGGGATCGAAGGCGGTGGGATCGACGAACGCCAATCCCAGGCGCACGGCGTCTCCGTCCTCCCTCAACCAACGAATCCGGGCGCGGCGGGTGATGGGACGCGAATCGAGCTCCAGGGTGACGGTCACCAGCGCGTTGTCGCTCAGCGCTTCCCACACCGATTCGGTGAGCCGCAACCCCGCGCCCCCCTCGGAGAGGTCGCACACCCGCCCTTCGATTTCCTCGGCGTCGGCCGGATACAAAATCGCCAGGACCCTGCCGCCGACCGCCTCGCGGGCGTCGCGGCGCTGATCCTTGTCGGCCGGGGAAACAGCGTTGAATTCGTTACGCGAAATCGCCATGGTCAGATCCACACGGTCAAGGTCCAAAGCATCCGGGTTTCGTTCTCGTTTTCCGGTTCTTGCATCGACCAATCCAGCGGCACCAGCAACAGGGCGTCGTCGGCCATTCGGCGCAAGGCGGCATGCACATCCACGTAGCGCCCGTAGAAGCTTACCCGCCAGGCGCGGAAATGAATCTTGTCGGTCAGTTCCCGGGCCGACAGAATTTGCTTGAGTTCGGTCACCGCCCGGGTGCCGCGCTCGAAGACCCCGTCGTCCCTGCCTTCGTCCACCACCTGCAAATCATGCTCGGCGAGAATGGCCTGCAGGCGCGCGATCATTCGGTTGGCGTCGTCGCGTCCGCCCAGGCTGCCCAAATCCACGGTCACTTTTTCGTCCAGCTCGCGGCGGTTCTGCTGCTTCTCCGCCAGTTGCCGGTCGAGCATCCCCATGCGTTGTTGCAGGTTGGGAATGGAGGCCGCGCTGATGCCTTTTCGGGCCAGATTGCGCCATTCCTCCTCGGCCTTCTCGCTGCCCTTTTCCACGAAGCCCTTGGCGAAGGTGAAGTAAATCACCCCGATCACCAGCGCCGGGAGGACGCGCTTGATGAGTTTTTCGCGTTCCTCAACCGTCATCGCCATCGCGCAACCCCTCCAGTCCCGAGTCCGTCAACACCAAATCGAATCGCCACGGCCCGCCCTGGGCGAACATCTCCAGGTCGGTCTTGGTGGGTGGCGCGACCTGCCAACCGTCCGCTTCCAGCAGGGGTTCCAGGGCGGTGGCGTAAAAATTGGGGGCGTCGAAGCGCAAACTCACCCCGCGCACGATCCAGCGGGATTCGCCGCGTTCGATGGCGGTCAGCACCAATTCTTCCGGCCGCTGCCGCGCCAGATTTTCCAGCAGACGCACCGGCCGCCGGCGCAGCCTTTCCATCAGCTCGGGGAAATGGGCGAAATGCTGTTCCAGCTTGGCCATGTTTTGCTGGATGCCATCCAGTCGATCTTGACGGGATTTCAGCCCGTCGCGCAGGCTCTTGATCTGCTTTTCCAGGCCCTTGAGCTCATCCGTGCGGGCCTGGTAGTCCAACTTGCGGTAGGTGTGCCAACCGGCGTGGGCGGCGACCACGGTCAGGGCGAGGGCGCCGGACGCGACCATGTAGGCGATTTCCCGGTCGATGCCGCGGCTTTCCTGGATCAGGGGGATATGCAGTTCCTCCCCCTCCACCAGCGCCCTGGCCCAGGCCGAAAGCCACAACTGCAAGTCCTGCTGCCGGTCGAAGCGGAGGTCGGTTTGGTTCTCCTCCGAACCGAGGGACAAGGTATGGCCGGCGGTGAGCTGTTCGCGCAGGGAAACGGAGGCGTGATCCGCCACCCACTCTTCCACCTCCGCTTGCCAGCCGCCGGCGCCTTCCAGCGGAACCACCAACACTTCCGGCGCTTCGCCCGGATGGAGCAGGCGGACGCCGATCGCGCAATCGGGCCAATATTCCAAGCGCAGCCAGGGCACTTCGCCTCCTTCGGTGAGCGGCCGGGGTAGACCGCCGGAATGCAGGACTCCGCCCAGGCGTGCGCGCAGGCCGCGGATGGCGGTCTGGAGGCGGTCGTAAATGCGCTGCGGGATGAGGCTGATCCAATAGTTGCGCATTTCGTCGTCGGAGGCGCACAGGGTATAGCCCAACTGGCGGTTGATCACCGACACCCCGGTGATCGCCTCCAGTTCGAAACACAAGGCCTGGGTCAGCGCGGCGGCGCCGATGCCGTGCACCTGCGCGGTCGGCAGGGCCAGGGAATAGCTTTCCAGGCGGTCGAACAGCAGCCACACCCGCCGCGCCGGCTTACGCTTCCCGAGGACGTACTCCACCGTTTCGGGCAGGTAATCGACCCCTTCGCAAACCTTGTCGTATTCCTCTACTTCGCCCAAAAGCTTGCCGTGCCCGTCCGCGTCCGCCCGATAGGTGCGCTCGGCGGTGATATACAGCAGCGTGTGCCGGGGCCGGGCGGATTGCGGCAGCCGGGCGAGGAGGGGGGCGATTTTTTCCTTGAGGTTCATTTGGAAGCGGGTGGTTCCTTGTCGTTATCGTTATATTTCCACTCTTCTTTTTCCCCGATTGCCCCCTCTCCCTTCGGGAGAGGGTCGGGGTGAGGGTTATCCATTAAATTTGGTTTGGATTGGTTTTATGTTTTTTCATTCATCACAAAGGGTTATTACCAAAAAACCACGGGGAAATAACTTCCGGGTAACAGGTCGACTTTGATGGGTTGTTTGTTTTGATAAAGGGCTGTACCGGTAGCCGTTACTTCAAAAAGCGCTATTTGGTTTTGTCCGGCTGGAATTGTGGTCGTTGGGGAAAAGCTAAATGAAGCGGTTGATGGTGTTCCTGCTAAAGTGACATTTCCTGGAATACTGGCGATGTTTGACCAAACAGATTCCACCTGTCCTGTAGCCACGTTCCGATAAAAAAGACACATACGGAGGATTTTGTTTGTGTTTTCAAGGGTCAGGTGTGCCGAGATGCTATCTATTTCTTTGCTTCGCCACATATAAGTCGTCACGGCGAAGGTTTGATCCGTCTGGTAATGGTTTGGGCAGTCAAAAGAGGCGGATGTGCCAATTTTTCGATCACAACCGTAACTGGTGATTTCTAACCGTTGTGAAGTGGGGCTGACCACACCCCATCCATAATTCGTTGTGTTTCCAAGTGTGCCTTCTTTTCCACCCCACGCATCGCGCAGGGCGTCCGGGTCATCCGGGTTTGCCGAAGTCTGCATATAAGGTCCCGCCCAGCCGCCATGCATGTTTATGCCTGCTGGACAGGTAGTGCTTGAAAATGTGAGAACGTTATAGCTTGGCAAGCTGCCCCGATCTATGAGGGCCCTTAAATTGGTTGGCAATGTGCCTGTATCGGCCACGAAACCCCGAATCGCCTTTTGGTTTATCTCAACCATCGCTTTTATGAATTCCTCGCCCTGCTGCCGTGTCTTCTCGAACCTCGTCTGCTCCTGAATCCCGCTCACCGAGCGGATGGCGACGGTGGTCAGGATCGTCATCACCAGCAGCGAAACGACCAGCTCGAGCAAAGTCAGGCCGCGTTGACGAAAGGCGATCAATCCGCGCATGGCAGATTGCCTTCCGAATAAGGGTCGGGAATGCGCAGGAACAGCACGCGGTCGTCGCCGCGTTTCGAGGCGTCGGCATCGATGATCTGGGTATTTAGTATGCCGTCAGGGCCGGCCGAGACCAGGCGGGCGCACATTTTGCCGTCGCCGTTGGGGTAACCTATGGCGATGCAATCGTTGGGGTCAGAATCGTTGTCATCTGGCACTTGTAACACAATGGGATTGCGCCAACGATAATGATCCAGAACGTAATAATCGTTTTCGTGAGAGGCGCTACCAGTGGCGGTATGATCGAAATGAACGTATTGATCGTTTGTTGGTGGGTTGCTGGCAACCTTGCTGAAGCTGCTGTTGAGTTTCGTGGGATCAACCAATTTCCCACCGCCGCCTTGCAAATACGGCCCGCGCCAACCCAGGGCTAAGCGGGGCTTGAATTGCCCAAGCGAACCCGGGCAAAGCGATTTTGGATTGGCGCTATCAAATGTCGAAGCGTTAACCAGGAAATGCAAATGGTAATGGGGGTCGCCGCCTGTTGCAGTATCGTCGTGGCAATCCTCATTACCGCTTCCATCTCGGTAATAGGGAAGGTGATTGCGGATATCGCTGTAATACCCCGGTCCCGCCGCCGATCCCATGATCGCATCCCGAACCGCCGCCATGGTCGCGTCGGTCGCCTGGCAGGCGGCTTGGCTGACGGTTCCCTGGGTATAGGGAAGCACGACGGCCGCAAGCGAGAGCAGCACCAGCAGCACCACAGTCAATTCCAACAGGGTGAAGCCAAGGGAAATTCGGCGCATCGGAGGCATGACTTTTTCCCGGATGACGAGCGAAAAGACGGGCGCCGAAGCGCCCGCCCGTGCTTATGCAAGAACGCGATTAGTTGTTCTTACTAGCAATATTACCCCAGGTATGACCTTGGGTATTGGCCAGTCCAAATAGATGATTTGGCATCATCAGCATAGCCGAGCCTACCAGCTTGGCCCTTTCAGTAGAAGTGGAGCAGCCAGAGGTGGCGTTGTCCTTATCAACTTGGAAGACGGTTACGAACCGATTGTAGGCATTTTCCGGCCCCATGTTGCCACTGCTGGCGAAGTGGAGGGGAGCGTCGGACATGACCGTGTTAATCATTTCGCTTTCCGGACCGACACCGAATACCACATAGTCATAGCAGGTGGTATCGAACCGACCATGCATTTTCGTGTTGTTGTAGAAGGCAAGGGCCAGATGATGGGCGAGGGTTTCATCGGCGTCGATAGTGCCGCTACTATCGAGGTCTGCCGCGGTCACTACCGCCAACGGGGTCGTACTAGTCGTCGTAACCGGTGCCAGTGCGCTCACGGCGTCGAAGGTGGCGCTCGTGGGGCTGGTTTTCATGGTCCATAGATTATTAATGCCGGCCATGGCCAGTGACATGTTTCTCGCCATGCCGGGAGTGGCAACCACATCAACTAATTTGGTGTTCATCAATTTAGTATATTTGGCACCGCTACTATCAACCAACGAATGAAATTCTTCCGGATATTCCAAATACTTCGACTGAAACAAATTGATCGCATTGTTCAGTTCCCACAGGTTGTCGTTACCGGTGGAATCGTGCGTCCGCTGCAGATAACCCTGCGCATACGGCAGGATCAGCCCGGACAGACCGATCAGGACCAGCAGGACCACGGTCAGTTCGAGCAGGGTCAACCCTTGTTGGCGTTTGCGAGCCTTGAGTGCGTGTATGCTATAGTTCATTATTAATTCTCCTTATAACGATAAAAAAAATTGCCTTGCGTTATTGGAAGGCCGCGTCGGGCTGCCCCCCGCCGCGGCTTCTTTTCCGGGGCGTCCTTGCCTTGGCCCCGGATTCCCTCAGGGATTGCCGGTGCAATCCAATCGCTCCTTGACTGCCTTACACTGCCTTTTCCGAAGCAGCAACAATACAACGTTGCAATCCGCCTTGATTGCTTCGCGTTGCTTTAAGGCCGCTGCAGGATCCTCTCCGCAATAGCTTTTCCCCCCATGTATCCTTGCCCTCTTTCGGATTCTCTCCAGGAGTCGCCGGAGCAACTATACTTTGCCTGGAGGCATTCCCTTGTCATTCCATGAATGACCCCGTATTGCTTGCAGGCATCATGCCAAATTGAAAGAACAAGGTAGGCTAGGACTTTACCGGATTCTGGAAACTGTGACCGGGTTCAAAATTGCGGCATATCCCTCATCTAATGCGGCATATGCCGCAATCGTCTGGATTGGCACCGGGTTTTCGACTGGGAGTTGCAGTTGGAGAGGGAGCTATTGCGACATTTTCGCCAACGGGGATAATGGCATTCGCGATTAGCGTAACCCTTACACGAGTTTTGAAACGGACTTTAAATATCAACGGCTTCTAGCGCCGTCACTCCGGAGCGGGGGCGCAGGGTTGAGTCCGCCATCGCTTATCCCGCCCATGATCGATCGGCGCAGAACTTCCCCTCAGGTAGAGACCTCGGAATGGGTGCGGCATATACCGCACTTTATATGCGGGAATTAGGGTGCTTTTGGGGTTAAGAATCTGTTCTCGCATCGATGGACAAAGGCATCGCCGCGAATACGCCTTCACCGACCGTGTCGGGAAGCTTGAGGAACGAAGAGCGGGACCGAAGGCGTTATTCGACGTCTTCGTACACATCGGCGATTTTCAGTTCCAGTTCCAGGCAGCGGAGGGGGACGGCATCCTCGGCCGCGGCGTAGGTATGCAGAATCCAATCGTCGTCGGGCAGTCGCCGGTAGGTGTCCACCCGCATTTCGTTCGGGTCGATGAGCCAGTATTCCTTCAGGGTCTGCGATTGGCGGTAAATATGGAATTTTCGCCCCCGGTCGAAATATTCCGTGGAAGGGGAAACCACCTCGGCGATGAACTGCGGGCGGCGCTTGTAGAGCCTTTCCTGTTGGTCCTGCCGGTCGCAGGTCACGAACACGTCGGGGTAGAAAAAGGCGTCGGCCTCGTCGATCCGGAGTTTCATGTCGGCCATGAAGGTCCGGCACGGTGTGCCGCGCAGATGACTTTTCAGCAAGGCGGCCAAATTCAAGGTGACGGTGTTATGCCGGTCGGTGCCGCCGACCATCGCCCAGATCTCGCCGGCCAGATATTCGTGCTTGATCTCGAAGCTTCTTTCCTCGAAGGCCAGGTACTCCTCCGGGGTGAGCAGGGATTGAGCCGCCAGTGCCGTCATTTCTCGCCTCCTATGGAAACCGTTCAAGCCATTTTAGCAACTTTGGCGGATGGGCGAGAGGAAGGTGGTCTGTAAAGCTTTGCAATCGGGCTGGGCTCTGGGAGTTTCAAAACGCGTGCGAGGGTCGGGGTAATCGCGAATGCCAAGTTGGCGGGGGTGTCGCAATAGCTCCCGCTGGCGGGAGAGGGTTGGGGTGAGGGGGGTATGAATCAAAAGATATCTTTCATTTCAATTAGATATATCTGTCATGCCGCGTGAACCTGGACGGTATATCGTGTTCTGAAACAGACTCCCGGGTTGCGTCTTTATTGGTCCGGAATTTGCGGAAAAAATTCTATTTAACGGTTCTTTGCAATGCAATTTTAGGGAATGAACATGCGCGATCATTTTTTCCGCTGCCTGCCGATTCTGACGGTTCTGGCCGCCGCGTTTCTCGCTTTCTGGACCTATCTGCCGGGATTGGTCGGTGGCTTTTTGTTCGACGACCAGCCCAACCTGGCTCTCAACGAAGCGCTGAAACACGCCAAGCCCACTTGGGATTCGTTGAGCGCGGTGGCGTTTTCCGGGGATGCCGGTCCCTTGAAGCGGCCGGTCAGCATGCTGAGCTTCGGGCTCAACGTGATCGCCGCCGGCATGGACCCCTACTGGTTCAAATTCACCAACGTCCTGATCCACCTCTTCAACGGCGCGCTGGTATACGGTCTGACGGTGCTGCTTCTCGGGGTGTTGCGGGAGATCCGGGGAATACCCGTCGGACCCCGGCGGGCGGGCTGGATCGCGGCGGCGGTGAGCGCGGTGTGGCTGCTGCATCCCCTGAATCTGACGTCGGTGACCTACACGGTGCAGCGGATGACCAGCCTGGCGGCCCTGTTCACCTTCACGGGCTTGATTCTGTATATGCTCGGGCGCCGGCTGTGGCTGCGGCAACCGCCCCGTCCCCGGCTGGGGCTGGCCTGGATTCTCGCCGGCATCGGCGGTTTGGGGGCGTTGGCGGCCCTGTCCAAGGAAAACGGGCTTTTGATCGGGGGGTTCGCTTTCCTGATCGAATGGTTGTTTTTCCGCTTCCAAGCGGCGACGCCGATGCTGCGCCGGACGGCGGTGGGGCTGAATCTGGCTTGGGCGGTGGTGCCGGCGCTGGGAGGCGCGGTGTACTACCTGGGCTTGCATCTCGACCAGCTGGCGAGCGGGTACGGTTCGCGGACCTTCACTCTGACCGAGCGGGTTTTGACCGAGCCTCGGATTTTGTGGTGGTACGTGCATTTTCTGTTGGTGCCCGACATTCGCGACATGGGCCTGTTCCACGACGACATTCCTCTATCCCACGGGTTGCTGGACCCGCCCATGACGCTGTTCGCCATCTTGGAATGGGGCTTGGTGGCTGCGGTGGCGGTCGCCCTGCATCGGCGGGCGCCGATGTTCGCCTTCGGGGTTTTGTTTTTTCTCGGCGGACATGCCATGGAATCGACCATTTTTCCGCTGGAAATCGTCCATGAACACCGCAACTATGTGCCCGGCTACGGAGTGCTTCTGGCGCTGTTTTATTACTTGCTCCATCCGCGCTTCGGAAGGGTATTGACGCGCTTGCGCGGCGCTCCGGTCGGCGGCGAGCCGCTGCTCGCGGCGCGGGTTCTCGCGGTTGTCGGATTCGCGGCGCTCGCGGCGGGGGGCACCTGGGCGCGCTCGGCCGCTTGGTCGGATCAGCGCCGCTTGGCGATGGCCGAGGTGACTCACCATCCGGAGTCGGTGCGGGCCAATTTCACCATGGGGCGGGTGCTGATCGAGACCGCCGAGCGCTACGGGCGCGACTCCAAGCAGGCGCGCGAATTACGGGAATTGGCCCGGACCTTCTACAAACAGGCCAATCGCCACGACGACTACTATCTGGTGGGGCGGTTCGGCCTGTTGACGCTCGACGCGCTCGACCGCAAGCCGGTGGACTCGGCCCTGGTGGACGAATTGTGCGCGCACATGCGGGAAGGGCCGGTGGCGGCCAATGTGATTTATACCCTCAGCCGCCTGTTCAAGGACGAGGAAAAAGGGCGCTGGAAGCTGCCTCCCGAGGTTTTGCTGCGTCCCACCGAGGCCCTTTTGAGCAATCCCAAGCTGGCGCGTAAATGGCGCGTCGAGCTCCTCGTTCTGGGGATTCAATACGCCTTCCGGCATCGGCAATACGCGGCCGCGCTCCGTTTGACCCGTCGCCAAGTAGCACTCGAGCCCGACGATCCGGCCTATCGTCTCAATTACGCCCAAGGGCTTTTTTTAACCGGAGACGCCGACGGCGCCGCCCGCGAGCTGGAGGAAGCCGCCCGCCTCGATCCCGACGATCGGATGGCGGGGGCGCGCCAATTCATCGAGCAGGCCATGCTGGAGCGTATTGCCCAAGGGGTGCAGGAGCGTCCATGATCGATACGGCCGGTGAATTCCATGGCCGATCGGTGCATAATGCAATACCGGTCAAAATTGGATGGAAAGAGCCGTCGAAAATGGAGGCTTGCGGAAATGGCCAAAACCACTGCTACATACTGGAATCCCTTGCGTTCGGAGAACCGGGATAAATGGCAGCCGATCGCGGGTCTCGAAGGCATGGCCGAGGAATTGACCCTGAGCATCGATGAGGAAACGGGAGAATATACCCGTTTGACGCGTTTCTTTCCGGGCGCGGATACCACCTCCTTCGGCGGCAAAAGCCACGCCTATCCCGAAGAAATTTTTATCGTGAGCGGCCGCCTTTACGATCAAGCCTTCGAGAGGTGGCTGGAAGCCGGGCATTACGCGAGCAGACCACCCGGCGAGGTGCATGGGCCGTTTCGAACCGACCAAGGCTGTCTCGTTCTGGAAGTTTCTTTTCCAAACCGGGCGAAGAAGACGGAGCTTTCTTCAAACGGCGTTTAGACCGCAAACGATACGCCTACCTTGTCCGCCCTTTATGCGGCTGTCCCGACAGGAAATTGAAACGGACCGGTTATTGGTCTATTCTGGCTCCGACCGGGAATATTCGCCGGAGGGACGATTGACGAAGGAGGGCCGCCGAATATGGGTACTAGTAATCGTGCCAATTTTTGGATGCCGACCGGCATCACTGAAGCGCTCCGAGAGGAGACGAAAAGGAAGTTTCGATGGAGCCTCGGCGGGCAGTGCGGATCGGTTCGCACCTGCTGGATGTGGATGACCTTTATTGCCGCCGCGGCGTTATTGAGCTTTGCGGAACCCGGCCGGGGTGAACCGACGCACATCGATGTTCGCGTCATCAGCAAGGGGGCCAAGTTCATCGGCACCGGTATGGGCGGGGCGCGGATCACGGTCACCGACCTGAATACCGGCGAGCTCTTGGCGCAGGGAGTCACCCAAGGGGGGACCGGCGATACCGATCGCATCATGCGGCGGGACCGCGTGCCGGGAAGTGCGCTGTCCACCCCCGACGCGGCCAAGTTTTCCGCCACCCTCGATCTGGATGAACCCCGCCTGATCGAGGTGGCCGCCTTCGGTCCCTTGGCGCATCCGCAAGGGGCGAACCGCGTTTCAGCCGTTCAGTGGGTCGTTCCCGGGAAACATTTGACGGGCGGCCACGGTTGGCTTCTGGAGATGCCGGGCCTGATCGTCGACCTGCTGGCTCCGTCCGTCCCCGGGGAGTTGGCGGGCGTGCCCCGGACCATCGAAATCAAAGCCAAGGTGACGATGATGTGCGGTTGTCCCATCATCCCCGGGGGGCTGTGGGATGCCGATGAATTCGAGATCGTCGCCTTGATCAGCCGAAACGGCGAGCCTTTCGGGCAGACCGCATTGAGCTATGCGGGCGAGGCGAGCCGGTTTGCCGGATCGTTTGAAGTGGACGCGCCGGGGACCTATGAGGTCCTCGTCTATGCCTACCAAGCAAGCAACGGCAATACCGGCTTGGATAAGGGCGCATTCATTGTCGTCGCGGAATGAAAGGGGACGTCGGCCAAGCGATTCAAGGAAGCCTCCGATTTTTATTTCGACCACCACGATAGAAGCGGGAGATGTGACCATGGGTGCAGCCAGTGCGGGATTTCATGAGGAGACGGATCGATTGAAACCGGAGACCATCGATCGGCACCGGGCGATCGTCTCCTTGATGGAGGAGTTGGAAGCGGTCGATTGGTACGATCAGCGGGTCGATGCCACCGACGACGAAGCGCTGCGCGCCATTCTCGCGCATAACCGGGACGAAGAGAAGGAGCATGCCTGCATGATCCTGGAGTGGCTGCGCCGCCGGGATCCGGATTTCGACCGCCAACTGCAATCCTATTTGTTCAAACAGGGGGCGATCACCGAGCTTGAGGCAAGCGGGATGGAGGAGGAGGGTTCCGGAACCTCGGAAGGCGATGGATCGCTCGGGATCGGAAGTCTCAAACAGGAGAGCGCACGATGAACGACCTGCGACGCGAATTTGCCCCGATCGTTTCCGAGGCGTGGGAAGCGATCGACCATGAAGCGACCGCCACGCTGAAACTGATCCTCGCGGGACGCAAGGTCGTGGACTTCGAGGGACCTTCCGGGTGGCACACTTCCGCCATCGGTCTGGGGCGGGTCGAAGTCTTGACCGGCAGACCGTATCACGGCGTCGAAGCGGGCTTGCGGCAGGTGCAGCCGCTGGTGGAGTTTCGCGCGCCTTTCCAGTTGGGGCGGAATGAATTGGACACCATCGCCCGGGGAGCGAAGGATGCCGATCTGGCGCCGGTGAAGGAAGCGGCTTGGGCGATGGCGATCGCGGAAGACCGGGCGGTGTTCCACGGTTATCCCGACGCCCGCATCGAAGGTATCTGCGAAGCGGCGGCGGACCAGGCGCTCACGATCAGCGAGGATTACGAGCATTATCCCGGTGTGGTCGCCGATGCGCTGGAAAAATTGCGTAACGCCGGAGTGGACGGCCCTTATGCGATCGCCCTGGGGCCGAAATGTTATACCGGCCTCACCCGGACCGCCACGGCGGGCGGGTTTCCGGTGATCCAACACGTCCAGAGACTGCTGGACGGTCCGGTGATCCGGGCGCCCGCCATCGACGGGGCGGTGGTGGTCAGTCTCCGGGGCGGCGATTTCGAACTGACGGTGGGTCGGGATCTGTCGATCGGATACCTCGGTCATTCGGCGACCGCGGTGGAGTTCTATCTCCAGGAAAGCTTCACCTTCCGAGTGTTGACACCGGAGGCGGCGGTGCCGCTGGAATATCCGTCCGCCCAGAGTGTGTAGACATTGAGTGAATACAAGCGTTCATAGTGAGAGCCGGAGCGCCCTCTCCGGCTCTACCTGCGAATATCGGCAAGCCCTGGCATAACCTTCTGGAAGTAGAGCAGCGATGCCGGACCCCTTGATTCTCGCCCGGATACAGTTCGCCTTCACGGTGAGTTTTCATATCGTCTTTCCGGCCTTCACGATCGGATTGGCGAGTTATCTTGCCGTGCTGGAGGGGTTGTGGCTGGCGACCAAGCGCGATGTGTTCCTGCAGGTCTACCGCTATTGGCTGATCGTATTTGCCCTCGCCTTCGCCATGGGGGTCGTCTCCGGTCTGGTGATGAGCTACCAGTTCGGGACCAATTGGGGGCCTTTTTCGGAAAAAACCGGCCCCATTCTAGGTCCTTTGCTCGCCTATGAAGTGCTGTCCGCTTTCTTTCTGGAAGCCGGTTTTCTCGGGGTCATGTTGTTCGGGCTCGATCGCGTCGGTCCCAAGCTGCATTTTGCGGCAACGCTTTTGGTTGCCTTCGGTACCCTGCTTTCCGCCTTTTGGATTTTATCCGCCAATAGCTGGATGCACACCCCGGCCGGGTTTCGCATCGATGAAGGGCGCTATGTCCCCGACAACTGGCTCGAGGTGATCTTCAATCCTTCCTTTCCCTATCGCTTCGGGCATATGGTGCTGGCGGCTTATCTCACCACCGCTTTTGCCGTCGGCGCCACCGGCGCCTGGCATCTTCTCGGAAACAAGGCCGGCATGCCGGCGCGGGTCATGTTCGCCATGGCGGTTTCGATGGCGGTGGTGGTCGCTCCCGTTCAATTGATCGTGGGCGATCTGCACGGCCTCAATACTCTGACCCATCAGCCGGCCAAGGTGGCGGCGATGGAGGGGCACTTCGAAACCCACGCGGGGGCACCTCTGATTCTGTTCGGGATCCCCGACATGGAGGAAGCCGAGACGAAGTATAAAATCGGCATTCCCAAGCTCGCCAGTCTGATTCTCAAGCATGATTTCGATGCGGAAGTGACGGGGCTGGATGCTTTTCCGAGAGAAGCCTGGCCCAATGTGCCGATCGTCTTCTGGGCGTTCCGAATCATGGTGGGATTGGGAATGCTGATGATTCTGTTCGGAATCGTGGGCGCCGTGCTGACTTGGCGCAGGCGTTTGTTCGATGCGGCATGGTTCCATCGCTGGGCGGTGGCGATGGGGCCCCTGGGTTTCGTGGCGCTTCTGGCCGGCTGGTTCGTCACCGAAGTGGGGCGTCAGCCCTTTGCGGTTTATGGCCTGATGCTTACGGCCGAGGGCGCATCGCCCATCGGTGCGCCGGGCGTCGGTGGATCTTTGCTGGGCTTCATCGGGGTTTATTCATCGTTTTCGGCACCGGCGCTTACTACCTGATTCGGCTCATGCAACGCACGCCGGACGCTGAAATCGAAAAGCCCGCCGAACAGGGGCCGCTGCGGACCACGGGCGTGGCGCCCGGTCCGGCACTGGAAAAAGGTCCAAATTAGAAAATAGGCGGAATCATGTTCGATTTGCCCACTGTCTGGTTCTTACTGATCTGCGTGGCGCTGCTCGCCTATGTCATTCTGGACGGCTTCGATCTCGGTATCGGGATTCTCTTCCCCTTGGGCCGCAACCGGGAAGAGCGCGACCGAATGATGAATGCCGTCGCTCCGATCTGGGATGCTAACGAGACTTGGCTGATTTTAGGCGGCGGCCTTTTCGCCGCCTTTCCCCTGGCTTACTCCGTGCTGCTTACCGCCTTTTACGCGCCCGTCATCGGGATGCTGCTGGCGCTGATTTTGCGCGGGGTCGCGTTCGAATTCCGGTTCCGGGCCCAGCGCGCCAAAAGGTATTGGGACGCGTCTTTCACGCTTGGTTCCTTTCTGGCGTCCTTTTTTCAAGGCGTGATGGTGGGGGCATTCGTTCAAGGCATAGCGGTCGAGCATCGCGCTTATGCGGGCGGTTGGTTCGATTGGCTCACGCCTTTCAGCGTACTTTGCGGGTTCGCTCTGGCCGTGGGTTATTCGCTGCTCGGCGCCTCCTGGCTCGTCATCAAGTTGGACGGGGATCTCCAGCACCGGATGCGGGATCTTCAGCCGCCGCTGGGAGCGGCGCTGATCGTTTTGATCGCCCTCGTCAGCTTGGGAACGCTTTTCGTAAACGAGGGGGCTCGCATGGTTCTTCTTGCTCTGGGTCGGCAGTGTCATCGCCGCCCTTTTGGGCAGCTATGCGCTGAGGCTAACTCTGGGTATGCTGAATTATTTTTGAATTCCGTAATACCGGATTTGGTACCACCAGCGCCCGCAGATCTCGTGCAGGGCCAGGCCGGTATGGTAAAGCGCCGCGGGATTGGGGATCAGGGCCAGGGGGCCGGATTCCAAGGGGCCGGGGCGGGAATAACGGGTGCCGGCGGGAATGGCGCGCAGCCCGGCCCGGGAGAAGGCTTCCACCGCCCTTGGCAAGTGCCAGACGTGGGTGACCACGAAGGCGGAGTCGATGTTGTGGTTCTTCAGTAGAACGGTGCTGTTTCGGGCGTTTTCGAAGGTATTGCGGCTTTCGGTTTCCAGCCAGCGGGCGGGTGTGCCCAGTTCGGTCAGCACCTCCTGCATCAGTTCCGCTTCCGGTATTTCCTCGTTCAAGGGCCGGCCGCCGCTGGCCAGAATGGGCAGCCCGGTGCGCCGCTGCAGCCACGCGGCATACCGCAGCCGTTCCAGCCCCAAGCCGGCGATGGTGTCGCCGCCGTACTCCGGCGCATCGCGGTAACGCGACGCGCCCAGGACCACGATCGCCTGGGCGGCGGGAAGGTGCTCGGGGTCCAGGGCCGGATAAACCTCCAGTTGCCGGTAAAGCCAATGAGAGGTGGCGGGAATCGCGGCCAGATACAGAAGCAAAAGGGCGATTGCCAGGATCATCGGGCGGCGCAACCAAAGTCCCAGCCCCGCCAGCAAAAGCAGGGATCCCGGCGGCAGGACCAGGGTTTCCAGGATTCTAAGGAAGGCATAGCCGCCGGGCAAGGTCAACCCGCTTCCAGAAGCGCCCGGGCCTGCTGGTCGGCGTGATAGGAGGAGCGGACCAGGGGGCCGGCGGCCACTTGCTTGAAGCCCAATTGCTTGGCTACTTCGGCCAGTTCATCGAATGCCTCCGGCGGCACATAGCGCTTGACCGGCAGATGGTCGCGGCTGGGTTGGAGATACTGGCCCAGGGTGAGCATGTCGCAATCGTGGCGGCGTAGATCTTCCAGAACCTCGACGATTTCCGCATCGGTCTCGCCCAGTCCCAGCATCAACCCGGATTTGGTGGCCACTCCCGGGAGACGCCGTTTCACCTCCGCCAACAACTTGAGAGAACCTTGATAGTCGGCGCCCGGACGAGCCCGAAGGTAAAGGCGGGGGATGGTCTCCAAATTGTGGTTGAAGACTTCCGGCGGGTTTTGCGTCAGGATGTCCAGAGCCGTTTGCTCCCGTTTCCGGAAATCGGGGGTCAGGATTTCGATGAAGGTATCGGGGGAATGGCGACGGATGGCCGCGATGCATTCGGCGAAGTGCCGCGCGCCGCCGTCGCGCAGGTCGTCGCGGTTGACCGAGGTGATCACCACGTAGCGCAGTCCCAATTCGGCCACCGCGGCCGCCAGTTTTTCCGGCTCTTCGGAGTCGGGCGGGGCGGGGCGGCCGTGGGCCACGTCGCAAAACGGACAACGGCGGGTGCAGCGATCCCCCAGAATCATGAAGGTGGCGGTGCCGTGACCGAAGCATTCGTTGAGGTTGGGGCAGGCCGCCTCCTCGCAGACGCTGGCCAGATGGTGGCGGCGGAGCAGTTTTTTGACTCGGGCCACGCTGGGGTCGGCGCCGAGTCGGATCCGGAGCCAATCGGGCTTGCGCAGGGGGCTCGGGTCGCTTTCCACTTTGACCGGAATGCGGGCCAGCTTGGCGGCGCCGCGCTGGTGGGTGTCGGGGCGGGTGCGCGACGGGGCGCGCAGTTCCTCGAGATGATCAGGCATAGGGGGTCTCTCCTTCGGAAGTGATCGGGTCGCCTTACAGTCTGTTTCAAAACTCGTCTCTTGTGAGGGTCAGGGTAATCGCGAATGCCATTATCCCCTCTCCCGCTGGCGGGAGAGGGCAGGGGTGAGGGTGGATTAATCAAAAAGTCTTTCATTTCAATTAGATCCACCCTCATCCTAACCTTCTCCCGCCAGCGGGAGAAGGGACGCTTCTTGAGTCATTCCCGGACGGAGAGGAAATTAAGGTGACGTCGTGCCTCATAGGCTTGTACGGTATATCGAGTTTTGAAACAGACTCTTAGGTAGCTCGTGAGTGGTTCGGTCAACTTGCTCGAAACCCAGCTGAGCCATCAAAGAAGCGAGCAGCGGTACCGCCGCTTCGTGCACTTTGACCTGGGCGCCCAGATCCGCCAATCGAGTCATCTCCAGGCCTCGAAAACCGCATGGGTCGATGGCTTGGAAAGGAGTGGGGTCCAAATCCACGTTGAGGCTCAAGCCGTGATAGCTGAGGTATTTCTTCACTCGAATCCCCAACGATGCGATCTTGGCGCCTTCCACGTAGACACCGGGGGCATCGGAGCGTGGATAAGCCTGGATTCCGTACTGTCCCAGCAGGTCCACGGCGGCGCTTTCCAGCGCGCTGACCAGATCGCGCACGCTTATGCGCTTGCGGGCTAGGTCGATGAGGGTGTAGGCGATCAATTGTCCGGGGCCATGATAGGTAATCAAACCGCCGCGATCGGTCCGAACCAGCGGGATATCGCCGATGGCGTCGGGCGCATTGGCGTGGCCGCGGACCCCTACGGTGTAGACGGGCGGATGCTCCAGCAGCCAGATTTCGTCGGCCGTGGCCGGGGTTCGGGCGGCGGTGAAAGCCTGCATGGCCGCCAGGGCTTCAGCATAGTCGCGGATGCCGAGCCAGCGGACGATCAATTCACTCACAGCAACATCACCACATCTTCGTGCGCGTTCAAGTCGGTGTAGATGGCTTCCAATTGAGTCCGGCTGTGGGCGCGGATGGTGACGGTGACCACCGTATATTTGCCGCCACGGCTGGGCCGCGTGGTGACCGCGTTTTCCTTGAGGTCGGTAGTATGGCGGCGGACGATGCCGACCACTTCCAACTCGAACGCCTCGGTGGCGGGACCGAAAGCCTTGACCGGCCAATCGCAAGGAAATTCCAGCAGATCTTGCTCGCTCATGACGCTTCTCGGAAGGCCTGTTTGTAGGCTTGGAACAGTTCGTACATTTGTCGCCAGATCGGTCCGGGGGTTCCCTTGCCGACCGGACGGTTGTCCAATTCAACGACCGGCACCAGTTCCCGGGTGGAGCTGGTGTACCAGATTTCCTCGGCGCGGCGGAATTCCGCTAGCGGGATCGCCCGTTCTGCGGCCGGAATGCCGTGGGTCTCGGCCAGCTCCAAAATCAAATCGCGGGTGACGCCCGGCAGCAGGTGGGGCCCCTTGGGAGGCGTGACCACCGTCCCCTCCATGACCGCGAACAGGTTGCTGGCGGCGCCCTCGGTGACCGTGCCGTCGCGCACCAGGATCGACTCCTGGCAGCCATGATCGACGGCATCCTGGCGCAGCAGCACGTTGGCGAGCAAGGTGATGGTTTTGAGATGGCATAATTGCCAGCGGATATCCTCGCAGGTGACCGCCTTGGCCGGTTGGGGCTTAGTGGTTTGGATGGGGGTCGCCATGGCGAAGACGGTCGGGCGGATGTGTTCGGGAAAGACATGATCCCGCTTGGGGGCGGTTCCGCGGGTGATTTGGAGGTATATCGACTGATCCCCGTCGTCGCGCACCAATTCTCCCAGGATGTGGCGCCAACGCAGGGCTTCCAGCGGCGAGTCCAAGCGAATGCCGCGCAGACTGTACTCCAGGCGCTGCAAGTGTTCCTCGAGGCGAAACAGTTTGCCTCCGTAGGCCGGGATGACTTCATAGACGCCGTCGCCGAACAGGAAGCCGCGATCCAACACCGATACCTTGGCTTGGCTCAAGGGCAAAAAATCGCCGTTCAGGTAGACAATTGGATCGTTCATTATCGCTTGGCCCACCATTGGTCGATCAGCAGCCAGGCCTCATCCATGAGACGTCCAGCAAACCCTGCGGGTTCGATATCCTGCATGGCGACCAGGGGGGATTCCAGCAAGGTCTTTTCGCCCAGTCGTACCATGACTTTGCCCAGGTGCTCTCCGGATTTCATCGGCGCGGTGACCCACGGATCGGGAGCGACAATCGTATTCAGTTCGTCCTCCTTACCTTTGGGGACAGTGACGTAAACGGGGCGAACCAAGCCGACGGGAAGCTGTTGCTGCGCGCCTTTATAGATGCGGATTTGTTTTAATGGCTTATCCGCCTCGTAGAGCTTTTTGGTGACGAAGAAGCGGAATCCGTAATTGAACAAGGCTTGCGAGGCATCGGCGCGGGCCTTTTCGCTGGCGGTATCCATGACCACCGAGATGAGCCGCATTTGATCGCGCTGGGCCGAGGACACCAGACAGTAACCGGCGTTCTCGGTATGACCGGTTTTGACGCCGTCCACGGTGGCGTCGCGCCACAAAAGCAGGTTGCGGTTGTGCTGCGTGATGTGGTTGAAAGTATATTCTTTGATTTTGAACCAGCCGTAGTACTGGGGGAATTGGCTGATCAACGCCCGGGTTAGGATGGCCAGGTCCTTGGCGGTGGTATAGTGCTCGGGATCGGGCAGTCCGGTGCTGTTGACGTAATGGGTGTTTTCCATACCCAGGCGGCGGGCGTACTGATTCATCAATTCCGCAAAGGTCGTCTCATCACCGGCGATGTGTTCGGCCAAGGCGATGCTGGCATCGTTGCCCGATTGGATGATCACGCCTTTCAACAGTTTTTCCACCGGGATCTTCTTGCCGACCTCGATGAACATGCGCGAACCGGGCGCACGCCAGGCCTTTTCGCTCACCGTGACCCAATCGTCGAGCTGCAAATTGCCTTGCGCGAGCTCGTGAAAGACCACGTAGACGGTCATGATTTTGGTCAGGCTGGCCGGCGGGAGGCGGCGATCGACATCGTGATCGATCAGGACTTTGCCGCTGTGGAGGTCGGTCAGGAGATAGCTTTGGGCGGCCACTTCCGGCGGCGGCGGAACCACCGCCCGGGCCGGCGAGGCTGCCAGTATCAGCCAGATCAGTCCGAGAAAGAATAAAGGAGCAGACTTCTTCATGGGCATCGGTTTAGTTGTTGACGACTAAGGATGGGGTAATACCCAAGGTTTCCAGTTGCCGGGATAAGGCGTCCACCTGCGCCTGGGAGGCCAAGGGGCCGATTCGAACCCGATAGAGGGTTCCGTTATTGCGCTTGACGGGGTGCAGACTGGGTTTGGGAAACCGGGGGATGGCCAGGCGCGCCAGGAGGCGCTGGGCGTTGCCGGGGTCGGTGAAGGCGCCCACTTGCAGGTAGACGCCGCTTCCGCCGGCGGAATCGGGGTCCGGCTCCACCGCGTGCACCTCCACCCGGGCGGTACCGGTTTTGTCCAGCCCTAATTTGACCGCGGCGGCATAGGACAGATCGATGATTCGGTCCGAATGGAAGGGACCGCGGTCGTTGACTTTGACCACCACGCTGCGGCCGTTTAGCAGGTGGGTCACCCGGACGTAGCTGGGAATCGGCAAGGTGCGGTGAGCGGCGGTCATGGCGAACATGTCGTAGGGCTCGCCGCTGGCGGTGGGGTGGTCATGAAATTTCTTGCCGTACCAGGAGGCGACGCCGCGCTCGAGATAACCGCGGCTGGTTTTCATCACCCGGTAAGTATGCCCCAATACTTCATAACTGTCGGGGTTGGCGACTCGGCTGCGGGGTTCGAAGCGGGGGACGGCATCGGGAATCCGGCTCACATCCACCGGTTCGAGGGGCGGGCCGTCCTTGGGTTCCAGGCTGCATCCACCGACGAGCAAGAAGGCGACGGCCAACCAGCCCTTACTCATTCCGCGCATGGGTTGTTTCCCGTTCGATTCGCGATTTGACCGCATTGCTCAATTGGTAGACCGCCATGGCATAGAGAGGGCTGTGGTTGTAGCGGGTGATGACATAGAAATTCGTAAAGCCGAGCCATGCCTCCGGACCGTTTTCGCCGTCCAGACGAAGTACGTTGGCTTTCAGTTCGTCAGGGTAGGGGGTGTCCAAGGTCAAGCCGCGGTTTTTGAGATTCGCCAGGGTATCCTGGGGCTTGAGTTCGGTATCGGCCAGGGAAGCGGCAGCGGAAGGCAATGGCGCGGCAACCGGTTGGCCGTTTTGCCAGCCGTGTTCGGCGAAATAATTGGCGATGCTGGCGATGACGTCGGCGGGATTGGACCATATATCGTGTTTGCCGTCCCCGTCGAAATCGGCCGCGTAACGGCGAAAGCTGGAAGGCATGAACTGGGGCCAGCCCATGGCGCCGGCATAGGAGCCTTGGGGCCTGCGGGGGTCCATTTGCTCCTCCCGGCTGAGGAGAAGAAACTGCTCCAGTTCCCGGGCGAAGAATTGAGACCGGCGAGGATAAGCGAAGGCGAGCGTGGCGAGGGCATCCAACACCCGGAAAGAGCCGGTATGCGTGCCGTAGAGGGTCTCCACGCCTAGAATGGCGACGATGATTTCCGGAGGCACGCCGTAGGTTCGTTCCGCCTGTTCCAGCAGATCCCGGTGGCGGCGCCAGAATTCGGCGCCTTCCCGGATCCGGCGGTCGGTCAGGAAAATTTGCCGGTATGCATGCCACGGTTTGGCTTCGGCGGGGCGATCCATGGCATCCAGAATGGTCTGCTTGATCGCCGCATCGGTGAGAAGCGATCGCAATTCGGTTCGATCGAAGTCGTGTTCGGTCGCCATGCGTTCGATGAATTGGGCGGCCTGAGGATGCTGATCCAGGGGCAGACTCCAGGCGATCGGTGCCCAGCACATCGTTAGGCACAGGCGGATAGCGGTTTTCTTTCTCAAGATGGCACCAGCTTGCGGTGGGTGTGTAGGGACATCATGATACCAAAGCCGGCCATGAGTGTGACCATGGAGGTGCCGCCGTAACTGACCAGGGGCAAAGGAACGCCGACCACCGGCAGGATTCCGATGACCATGCCGATATTGACGAACATATAAACGAAAAAAGTGAAGGCCAGGCTGGCGCACATCAGACGGCTGAACGTGTCTTGGGCGACCAGGGCCATGTGCAGGCCGCGGCCGATAATGGCCAGGTAGAGCAGAAAAAGACCGATGCAACCCAATAACCCGAAATCCTCCGCCAGGACCGCGAAGATGAAATCCGTGTGGGGTTCGGGGAGAAATTCCAATTGCGCCTGGGTTCCCTGCAGCCACCCTTTGCCGGTCCAACCGCCCGAGCCGATGGCGATCTTGGCTTGGATGGTGTGGTAGCCGCGCCCCAAAGGGTCTTGTTCCGGGTTCAGAAACATCAGGATTCGATCCCGCTGATATTGGTGGAGGAGCGACCAGATCACGGGCAGAGCCGCCGCCGCCCCGAGCGCCAACCCGCCCAGCAGGCGCCAGGAAATGCCGGCGAAGAAGAGGATCGCGAAGCCCGCGCTGGCGACCAGAAGCGCGGTTCCCAGATCCGGTTGCTTGGCGATCAGCAAGACCGGCACCCCGATCCACACGCCGCTCAAGGCGATGGTTCGAGGGCGCGGCGGCAAGGGATGATCGGCCAGGAATCGGGCCACCATCATGGGGGTGAAAATCTTGATGAATTCAGACGGCTGAAATCGGATGACACCCAAATCCAGCCAGCGCTGAGCGCCTTTGCCGATGTCCCCCAGGATTAACACCGTCAGCAGCAGGATGACTCCGCCGCCAAACAGAAACGGGCTCCATCGGTATAGGGCGCGCGGATGGATCTGGGCCAAACCGACCATTACCCCGAAAGCCAATCCCAGCCGCACGAGTTGTTTGTAGATCAGAGAAAGATTGCCGCCGGTGGCGCTGTAGAGGATGACCAAGCCCATGCCGGACAGGACCAACAAACCCAGCAGGAGAAAAGGGTCGATATGGACGCGTTGCCAGAGATCGCGGGCTTGAGCAGGTTGATGGGGTAAAGCGGTACTCATGGCGAAATTTGCGCGTGGAGGTTTTCTTTCGACAGATAGCGATCGATGAGGTCCCGAGCGATGGGGGCGGCCTCGGAGCCGCCGTGACCGGCATTTTCGGCGATGACCGAGACGGCGATACGAGGGGAATCGGCCGGGGCGAAAGCGATGAACAGGGCGTGATCGCGCAATTTTTCTTTCACTTCCTTGGCGTGATATTTCTCGTCTTGTTTGACGGTGAACACCTGGGCGGTGCCGGTTTTGCCGGCCATCAAATAATCCAGCCCCCGGCTGATGCGATGAGCGGTACCTCGTGCTCCGTGGATGACGGCGATCATGGCGTCGATAACGGTCTGCCAATGACGGCGATCCAAATCGAGCGCTTCGGAAGAAGCTTGGGGGTCCGAGGCAATCGGCGCTTCCTGCGGGTATTGTTGGTAGGCGGCCACGTGCGGGGTGACCAGCTTGCCGTGGTTGGCAAGAATGGCGGTCGCCTTGGCCAGTTGCAGGGGAGTGACTTGGAGGAACCCCTGGCCGATGCCGGTGATCACGGTTTCTCCCGGATACCAAGGCTGATGGAGGGCATGCTGCTTCCATTGGCGCGAGGGAAGCAGGCCGTTTTTTTCACCCGCCAGGTCGATGCCGGTGCGGGTGCCGAAGCCCAATTGGGACAGGAAGGCGTGGATGCGGTCGATGCCCAGATTGCGCGCCAGGTCGTAAAAGTAGACGTCGCAGGACTGGATGATCGCATCGTCCAAGGAAACCGAACCGTGCCCCCATTCCTTCCAATCCCGATAGCGGTGCTGGACGCCGGGAAGCTGAAAATAACCCGGGCAGTAAAGCTTTCGGTGGGCGTCGGTCACGCCGTAGTTCAAGCCGGCCAGGCCGATAAAGGGTTTGATGGTGGAACCGGGGGGATAGCTGCCGCGCAACGTGCGATCGAAGAGCGGGCGATCGGGAGAATGCTGCAATGCCCGATAATCTTTCAGGCTGATGCCGTAGACGAAGGCGTTGGGGTCGAACCCCGGTTTGCTGACCAGCGCCAGGATTTCCCCGCTTTTGGGGTTGAGGGCCACCACCGCGCCGTTGTGCTCGCCCAGGCCGGCATGGGCGATTTGTTGCAGTTCGATATCCAAGGTCAGGTGCAGGTCGGCACCGGGACGCGGGCGCACCTCCTGCAAAACCCGAAGCTCCCGGCCGCGGGCGTTGGTCTCGATTTCGGCATAGCCGGTGTGGCCGTGAAGCACGCTTTCGTAGGCTTGCTCCACCCCCACTTTGCCGATGTGGGTGGTTCCCCGATATTCGGCCGGGTCCAGGCGTTTCAGCTCGCGTTCGTTGATGCTGCCCACGTAGCCCACCACATGGGAGACCAGTTCTTTATAAGGGTAATGGCGCACTAGGCGGGCGCGAATGTCGACGCCATGAAAAAAAGGTCGTTTGACCGCAAATCGGGCGACTTCCACATCGCTGAGGCGCAATTTGAGGGGAATGCTCTCGAAGCCCTTGAGGCGTCGCATTTGACGTTTGAACCGGGCGACTTCGCCGGGGGTGATATCGAGAATAGCCTGTAACCTCGCGATGGTGGCGTCCAGGTCTTTTACTTGTTCGGGAACGATTTCCAGGCTGTAAACGGACACATTCTCGGCCAGTACCTGGCCGTTGCGGTCGTAGATCAACCCCCGGGTCGGCGGCAGCGGCGCGATTTTTACCCGGTTATCCCGGGCCAGGGTTTCATAACGCTCGTGATGGAGGATCTGGAGATAGGTCAGGCGGCTGGTCAACGCGACGGTCAGCAAGACGACGAATGCCGCCGCCGTCACGAGGCGGGTGAGAAACAGACGGTTTTCGTGGGCGGCGTCTTTGAGGCGAAATACTGCCATGGGGTCAGGGAGACGTCAGATAACGCTGCTTCAAAGTACGGCAGAGGGTCAACACGGCGGGCCAGGCCAGCGTGCCCGTCAGCGAGGGGAGCCAATATTCCCAGCTGAGGTGGGTTTTGCCGCGAAGGGCTTCGAGCCAGAACATCAGGAATTGGGTGACGAGCAAAAACAGGAGAATGAAGGATAATTGCTGATGTAATGGAAATACCCGAAGGCGTGTATGGAAGCGCACGCAAATAAAAGCGATCAGCCCGTAGATGAAGGCATGCTGGCCCAGCAATCGCCCGGTGGCCGCATCCACCAACAGGCCGGTCAGCCAGGCGGGGCCTACCCCGAAGCGTTGCGGAACCGCCAGGCACCAGTAGATGATAACCAGGAGGACCCAATCCGGATTGAATGGGGCGATGAGGTCGGGCCAGGCGAACAAGCGCAACCAAAACGCCCCGACCAAACTGAGAAACATGACCACGGAACCGGAGTCAGGGTGCATCGGCGGTGCCCTCCGAGGGAGTCGCGGCGGGGGTGACGGCGGGCAGAAACGGTTTCGGCGTGCTTTGCCCCCAAGTGATCAGAACCTCCCGGATTCGGTCCAACTTCGCCGTCGGTTTGGCGCTGATCCGGGCGAACGGTTTCCCGGGTTGCGGTGCCACATCGGTGACCTTCGCCACGGGATAACCCTGCGGGAAGACCCCGCCCAATCCCGAGGTGATCAATAAATCGCCGGGTTGAATGTCGGCGTTGTTGGGAAGGTTGGGAACCTCCAGGCGGTCGAGATGACCGCTGCCGACCGCGATGGCGCGCAATCCGTTGCGGTTGACCTGGACCGGAATGGCATGGCTGGGATCGGTGATCAAGAGCGCCTCGGCGTTCACCGGGGTGACTCGAATCACCTGACCCACCACGCCGTCCACACTCATGACCGGCTGGCTCACGTGAACGCCGAAGTGGCCGCCTTTATTGACCAGCACCACGTGTTCGTAAGGAGCCAGATTCACCGCCAGCAATTCCGCCACCAGCATCTGCTCCCCCAGTTTGAAGGAATTATCGAGAAAGGCGCGCAACCGATCGTTTTCTTTTTTCAAGGCTTCATATTTCAAGGTACGTCGCTTGAGTCGACTGATCTCCGCCTTGAGCTGTCGATTTTCCTTCAGCAATTGAGCCCGGCCGGTGAAATTGCTCCAGACTTGATTGCCCAGTTCCTGCGGCGCATGGGCGAGCCATTGAACGGGATAAACCGCGATCGCCAAGCCCGAACGCAACCACGTCACCCGGTGGTAATGGTCGGCCGTCATCAAAACGCTGGCGGCGAGCAAGCACAAGACCACACGAACATTGAGCGACGGGCCGCGGGTGAAAATCAGTTTGATAATCAAGCCCCCTGGAGATGATTATTCCAGCGAGAAGGCGGCCGGCCCTTTTTCGTCCAGCAACTCCAGAATCATGCCGCCGCCTCGGGCGACGCACGTCAACGGATCGTCGGCGATCTCCACCGGCAGGCCGGTTTCTTCGGCGATCAAACGTTCCAAGTCCTTGAGCAAAGCACCGCCTCCGGTCAGAACGATGCCCCGTTCGGCCACATCCGCGCCCAAATCGGGGGGGGTTCGCTCCAATGCCTCCCGCACCGCGCCGACGATGCCCGCGAGGGGATCCTGCAGGGCCTCCAGAATCTCGTTGCTGTTGAGGGTGAAACTGCGCGGCACGCCTTCGGCCAAGTTGCGCCCGCGGACCTCGATTTCCCGCACCTCGGAAGCGGGATAAGCGCTGCCGATGGCGTGTTTGATCCGTTCGGCGGTGGCCTCGCCGATCAGGGTACCGTAGTTGCGGCGCACGTAGTTGATGATGGCTTCGTCGAAGCGGTCGCCGCCGATGCGGACCGACGCCGAATAAACGATGCCGTTGAGGGAGATGACGGCTACTTCGGAAGTACCGCCGCCGATGTCCAGCACCATGGAACCGCAGGCCTCGCCTACCGGCAAACCCGCGCCCACCGCCGCCGCCATCGGCTCTTCCACCAGGTAAACCTCTCGGGCGCCGGCGCCCACCGCCGATTCCTTGATCGCCCGGCGTTCCACCTGGGTGGAACCGCAAGGGACGCAGACCAATACCCGGGGGCTCGGTTTGAGGAGTCTGCTCTCGTGTACCTTGTTGATGAAGTACTGGAGCATTTTTTCGGTGACGGTGAAGTCGGCGATCACCCCGTCCTTGAGCGGGCGGATGGCGACGATATTGCCGGGTGTTCGGCCCAGCATCTGCTTGGCCTCTTGCCCCACGGCGGCGATGCTTTTGGCGCCGCGCAAGCGGTCTTCGCGGATCGCCACCACCGAGGGTTCGTTCAGAACGATGCCCTGTCCGGGGATGTAGATCAGCGTGTTGGCGGTACCCAGGTCGATGGAGAGATCGTTGGAAAAAAGTCCGCGCAGGCGTTTGAACATGGATTTCTAAATCTCTAAATTAAGTTACTTTAGCAATCGAATGGGGAATCGGGCAAGCGATCGATTATGATATAAATCGGGTAAAAAATGGATATGTATTTAACCGTCATTGGAGAAAACGATGTCATTAACCGTCGAAGAAGTCAGGAATATCGCGTATCTGGCCCGTATCCGGGTCGAGGATGAAGACGCCGGACGATATGCCCGCGATTTATCCGGCATCCTGGATTTCGTCGCTCAGATGAATGCGGTGGACACCGACACGGTGGCGCCCATGGCCCATCCTTTGGATTTGCCCCAAAGGCTGCGTCCGGATGAAGTGACCGAGGACAATCAGCGCGACCGCTTCCAGTCCATCGCCCCCGCAGTGGAAGCCGGTTTGTATCTGGTACCCCAGGTAATCGAGCAGGCATAAGTATTGAGGACCCGAATCCATGCATAATAAGAGTTTAGTTGAACTGGCGGCCGGGCTCCGCGCGCGAGAATTCTCCAGCCGCGAACTGATCCGCCATTTTCTCGATCGAATCGCCCGACATAATGATACCCTTAATGCCTTCGTTACGGTGACCGAAGATTCCGCCGAGGAGGCGGCGGCCGCCGCCGATGCCGTGTTGGAGCGTGGCGAAGGCGGCCCCCTCACCGGTATCCCGGTGGCTCAGAAGGATATTTTCTGCACTCTCGGTATTCGCACTTCGTGCGGTTCCAAAATGCTGGACAATTTCACCGCCCCCTACGATGCCACCGTGGCGACCCGTTTCAATCGGGCGGGCGCACCGCTGTTGGGCAAGCTGAACATGGACGAATTCGCCATGGGGTCGTCCAACGAAACCAGCTATTACGGTCCGGTGCGGAACCCCTGGCATACGGACTGCGTACCCGGCGGCTCCTCCGGCGGTTCGGCGGCGGCGGTGGCGGCAGGTCTGACGCCGGCCGCTACCGGCACCGACACCGGCGGTTCCATCCGCCAACCGGCGGCGTTCTGCGGCATTACCGGCCTCAAACCCACCTACGGGCGGGTGTCCCGTTGGGGGATGATCGCCTTCGCTTCCAGCCTGGACCAGGGCGGTCCCCTGGCCCGCAGCGCCGAAGACTGCGCGCTGCTGCTGCAGGCGATGGCCGGCTTCGACGCCAAGGATTCCACCAGCGTGGATCGGCCGGTGCCCGATTACGCCGCCGCCCTGGATCAAGATCTGACCGGGCTCAAGGTCGGCTTGCCGAAGGAATTCTTCACCGACTTGAGCGCCGATATGGCTCAAGTGCTGGAAGTCGCGATGGCCGAATATCGCAAGCTGGGGGTGGAATTCAAAGAAGTCTCTCTGCCCAACCTCAATCTGTCGGTGCCGGCTTATTACGTGATCGCGCCTTCCGAGTGTTCGTCCAATCTGGCGCGCTTCGACGGGGCGCGTTACGGCTACCGCTGCGAAGATCCGAAAAATCTCGAGGATCTTTACACGCGCTCGCGCGGCGAGGGCTTCGGGGCCGAGGTCAAGCGGCGCATCCTCACCGGCACCTACGCGCTGTCGGCCGGCTATTACGATGCCTATTACCTGAAGGCCCAGAAGATCCGCCGGTTGATCGCCGACGACTTCAAGCGGGCCTTCGAATCCGTGGACGTGCTGTTGGGCCCCGCCACGCCGACCCCGGCGTTCGGCATCGGCGAGAAGACCGACGACCCTATTTCCATGTATTTGTCCGATATTTACACCATCGCCATCAACCTGGCGGGGTTGCCGGCCCTGTCGGCGCCGGCCGGCTTCATCGACGGCAAGCCGGCGGGAATGCAGTTGATCGGCAATTATTTCGACGAGGCGCGGCTGTTGAACGTCGCCCACCGTTATCAGCAGGTGACCGAGTGGCATCGGCGCCGGCCGGAGCGGTTTGCGTAAGGGCGAACAATCCGTTCGCTCCTGTGGAATTTCAATCCAATTTCTACTGCTGAGGTATCGATTCAAAATGGAATGGGAACCTGTCATCGGGCTGGAAATTCACGTCCAGCTCCAAACCAAATCCAAAATCTTCTCCGGCGCATCCACCGCGTACGGCGCCGCCCCCAATAGCCAAGCTTGCGCCATCGATCTGGGGATGCCCGGAGTGTTGCCGGTATTGAACGAGGCCGCGGTTCGGATGGCGGTCAAGTTCGGCCTGGCGGTGGAGGCGCATATCGCCCCCCGCTCGGTGTTCGCGCGCAAGAATTACTTCTATCCGGATCTGCCCAAGGGGTATCAGATCAGTCAGTACGAGCTGCCCGTGGTGGGCAAGGGGCATTTGATGATCCACTTGGACGGCTTGGAAAAGCGCATCGGCATCACTCGGGCCCATTTGGAGGAGGACGCCGGCAAATCCCTGCACGAGGATTTCCACGGCATGACCGGCATCGATCTCAATCGCGCCGGGACGCCGCTGCTGGAAATCGTCTCCGAGCCGGACATGCGCTCGCCCGAGGAGGCGGTCGCCTACATGAAAAAGCTCCACCAACTGGTGGTCTATCTGGGCATCTGCGACGGCAATCTGCAGGAAGGCTCGTTCCGCTGCGACGCCAACGTATCGGTGCGCCCCACGGGCGAGGAAAAATTCGGCACCCGGGCCGAGATCAAGAACGTCAATTCGTTCCGTTTCGTGGAGCGGGCGATCAGCTATGAGATCGAGCGTCAGATCGAATTGCTGGAGTCCGGCGGAACCGTGGTTCAGGAAACCCGTTTGTACGACGCGGTCAAGGACGAGACCCGCTCCATGCGCGCCAAGGAGGAGGCCAACGATTACCGCTATTTCCCCGACCCGGACTTGCTGCCCTTGGTGATCGACGACGGCTTCGTCGAGGCGGTCCGCCGGGAGTTGCCGGAACTGCCCGAAGCCAAGTACCATCGCTTTATCGATCAGTACGGCCTCAAGCCCTATGACGCCGAGGTACTGACCGCCAGCCGCCCGCTGTCCGATTATTTCGAAAAGACGATCGAGCTGTCCGGCGGCGACCCCAAACTGTGCGCCAACTGGGTGATGGTGGAAGTGGCCGGCGCCCTCAACAAGGCCGGCCTGGACATCACCCGAACCCCGGTAACCGCCGAGCGACTGGCCGGCTTGCTGAAGCGCATCGCCGACAACACCATTTCCGGCAAGATCGCCAAGCAGGTGTTCGAACTGATGTGGGAGAGCGACAAGGAAGCCGATGCGCTGATCGAGGAGAAAGGACTCAAGCAGATCACCGACACCGGTGCGATTGAAGGGATCATCGACGAGATCATCGCCAACAACCCCAATCAGGTAGCTCAATATCTCGCCGGCAAGGACAAACTGTTCGGCTTTTTCGTGGGCCAGGTGATGAAAGCGACCTCCGGCAAGGCCAATCCCCAGCAGGTGAACGAACTGCTCAAGGCCAAGCTGAAAGGACAGTAACCCCGATGGCGGAAAAACGGCAGGTATTGGCGGTATTGGCCGGCGATCGGCGCATCCTCCAAGCCCTGCCGGAGGACTCGCTCCTGCGCCGCCATTGGCCCTATGCGCAGGCGGCCATCGAGGCGTATTGCGGCGGCGAGATACAAGCCATGCGCCGGGCCCTTGCAGCGATTCCGTTTCGCTCTCCCTATCGGGACCTGCGTTTTTTGCTGGGAGCGCTGGCCGCCTATCCGGAGCGGATCGAGGAAGGGCGGGCATTGCTTGCCCGAATTTCTCGCGATTCGCCTTTTGCTTGCCCGGCGCAAGCGGTGGCGGTCCTGTTCGGCGAAGACGAAAAAGTGCTCAAGCCTGCCGCAAGGAGTTTTGTCGATACGCTACGGGGGCGGGCCAAGACGACGGTCGAACCCGAGCAGCTTTTCCCGGAGTTGCTCGAGGCGGCGAAAGGGCGGGAAGACCCCGGTATTCGAGAGGCGCTGAAGGCGTTGTTGATCGATTATCCGGCCGGACTGACCGCCTACAGCGAACAATTCGGACCGCTTTCCCCGGTCGAGGAAAATCGCCGCCAGGCGCTGGCCGCCGAGCAAGCGGAGGCGTGGGAGGCGGCGATAAAGATTTGGGCCGACGCCGCCGAATCTTACCGGCAAAACAGTCAATATTTGGAAGCGGCGGCGGTGAATCGTCACCTTGCCCGCTTGACCGAGCGACTGGCGGGACCGGAGGATTCCCAGGTCGCAGAGTACCTGCACAAGGCGCTGGCGCTCGATCTGGGCCATCGGGATACTTGGCTGCAGCTGGCGCATTGGTACCGTAAAGCCGAAAAGAGCCAGCATCTCGGCCGTCTGTTGGACGATGCGCTCGAGCATTTTCCCGATGACTCGGCGGTGCTGGAGGCGGCGGCGGAGGCGGCGATCGATCGAGGGGTCTATAAGAAAGCGGCGCGTTTGACTCGCCGACTCCTCAAGCTCGATCCCATCAACTCGTCGGCCCGTCGACGCTTGGTGGTTGCCCATCTGCGCCACGCCCGTAAACAAATCGCCGCCGGCAAACATGAATTGGCCGTGAAGGAAATCCAGGCGGCCGCGGACTTGGCCCGGACTCCCAAGGAAGCGGCCAAAGCGGCGGCGCTAAAAGCCGGGTTGCGTCTGCTGGAGGGCGAAATGGACCCCCTGGCCGGGATGCAGCCGCCGTTGCCTTCGCCGCAGTGGGAATGCTTGGTGGCCGCCGAAGTGCTTCGTCTCGAATTGCCCCCCCGGCTCAGCCGGCCGCAGCTGAAGCGCTTGCGACAGGTTTTGGACGTTTCCGCGATGCAGATCGACAAGGCTGCGGTGACCGGTTTATTGGATTTGCTGGTGGAGGCGGTCGCCGAAGGAGTCCCCGCGGCCGATCTCTTCAAGCCGATACGCCCGTATTTGCAAAAAGGCGCCTCCCTGGACTGGCTCGAGGAGGAATTGATCGCCGTCTGCGAGCGGTTTTTATGCTTGGAGCAGTATCAATTGATCTGCGATTACGTGCGCGCCAGCTTTCATTGGGGACATCGCCCCCCGGCGCTGGTCTATTTCGACGCCGTGGCTCGGGGGCGAGGGTCCGCCGCCGACCTCAATCCGCACGATATCGTCGTTTTGCAACAAGCACTGGAGACAGCCAAGCACAAGAGGCAGCACCGATGGGCGGCCCGGATTGAGGATTTCCTGGAAGAATATGAGCAGAGTCGAGTGATTTTCGACCCTTGGAAGGGGGGCTTTCCCCGGGAAGCGCCCGTGTCGCCTCAGATCTCGCCCAAGGAGGTGCTCGCCAAACTGCTGGAAAATTTTTTTCCCCAAAGAGGTAAAAAATGACGCTTTCTCCCTTCGAGATTCTGGACGTCTCTCCCGATGCCGACGATACCGCGATCCGTCGTGCCTACCTCGCCGGGGTGAAAACTTATCCGCCCGAACGGGCGCCGCAGCGGTTTCAGACGATTCGCCATGCCTATGAAAAAATCCGCGACCGGCGGGCCCGGATCGAATACGCTTTGTTTCATTGTCCTTCCCTGGCCGAGATTGAACGGATGGCTCATGGAGCGGACTCCCCCCGGCCCACAACGGATCAATTGAGAGATCTGTTTGCCGAGTGCCTCGATGAACACTAGAGAGGAGTTGCTGGCGGCATTCGAACAGTTTTTGGACGAGGTGCCGGAAGACGAAGACACGTCCGAGGTCGGGCTGGCCCAACTGTTTGCCGAATTGGCCGCCCTGCGGGTCGAAGTCCGGACCGAAGGGCGTCAATTCAGCCAGACCTTGGAAGAATACCGCCGCCTGCTCCAATGGGCGGAGCGGGAACAAGCCGATTTCCATACGCGTCTCAAAGAGGGTGAGCGCGATTGTCTGCGCCCGGTACTGCTGGATCTGGTCGACTTGCGCGACCGTCAGGAGGCGGGCATCCAGGCGGTGGTGGCCTTGCGTCCCAACTGGTTGGTGCGTTTGCTGTGCAAACGCCGCCGACGATTGTTTCGTTCGGTTGTGGAAGGTTTGCAGATGACCTTGGCGCGCCTGGATCAGTTGCTCGCTTCACTGGGCCTCGAGCCGCTGGAAGCGAAGGGACGGCATTTCGATCCGGCGACCATGCGGGCGGCCGAGGTGGTTTCCCTTCGCAACCGCGCCCCGGGCGAGGTGGTGGGGATTCTGCGGCGCGGCTGGCGCTGGCGCGGCGAGGTGCTGCGGCTGGCGGAAGTGAAAGTGAACAAACCCGATGAGGAAATATGAGCGAACCAGAGACGATCATCGGCATCGATTTGGGCACCACCAACTCCGAGGTGGCGATTCTGGATCACGGCCGACCGGTGATCATTCCGAACGAATCCGGCAACCGGATCCTGCCTTCGGTGGTGGGTGTCGACGATTACGGCGGTCTGTTGGTGGGTGAGGCGGCGCTCAACCAGTGCCTCCTTTATCCGGAGCGGACGGTGCGTTCCATAAAGCGCCGCATGGGAACCGCGGAGACGGTTTCCCTGGGCGACCGCGAATATAGCCCCCAGGAAATTTCCGCGATCGTCCTCCGGACGCTGAAGGCGCAGGCCGAAGACCACCTCCGCCGACCGATCCGCAAGGCGGTGATCACCGTGCCGGCCTATTTCAACGACGCTCAGCGCCAGGCCACCCGCGAGGCGGGCGAAATTGCCGGCCTCGAAGTGGTGCGCATTCTCAACGAGCCCACCGCGGCGGCCTTGGTGTACGAAACCGATCTCACCCGACCCATGAAAGTCCTGGTCTATGACCTGGGCGGGGGGACCTTCGACGTTTCGGTAGTGCAAATCGAAGCGGGGGTGGTGGAAGTGATCGCCAGCCACGGTGACAATTACCTGGGAGGCGACGATTTCGACCGTGAGATCGTGGAACTGCTGGTGGAAAGGCTTCAGGAGAAGCATGGGCTCGATGTCCGGAGCGACCGCAAGGTCATGGCGCGTCTCTGGCGGGCGGCGGTGGCGGCGAAACTGACCTTGTCCGATCGTCCCTATGCCGCGATCAAGGAAGAGTTTTTGACCAAGAAGGACGGCGTGCCGATCCACCTTTCCCTGGAGTTGTCCCGGGCTGAATACGAGGCGCTGATTTCCCCTTATATCGACCGCACCATCGAAGCACTCCATATCGCATTGAGCAGCGCCGGTCTGACCGTTTCCGAGATCGACGATGTTCTCTTGGTGGGCGGCACCACTCGTACGCCTTTGGTTCAGGAACGGCTCGAAGACGAACTGGGTCGCTCCCCTCAAGCGGCGATCGACCCGGATCTGTGCGTCGCCCTGGGGGCGGCGATGCAGGCTGGGATGATCGCCGGCGAGCCGGTCCAATCGGTACTGGTGGACATCACCCCTTACACGTTCGGCACCAGCTATCTGGGGGAGTTGGAAGACGGAACCTTCTACCCTTTCGTTTTCGCCCCCATCATCAAGAAAAACACCCCGCTGCCGGCTTCCAAGGCCCAAGTGTTTCACACCATGATCAACGAGCAGGAACGGGTGGATGTGCGGGTTTATCAAGGGGAGCATCAAGACGCCCAGCAAAACACCTTGGTCGGTGAGTTCATGGTGGAAGGGCTGCGCAAGGCACCGGCGGGCGACCCCCTGGTGGTGCGCTTCGATCTCGACTTGGACGGGATCTTAAACGTCACCGCCACTGAAAAGGCCACCGGATTGGAGAAGAGTATTCGAATCGAGCATGCGATCGATAGAATGGATCAGGGCCAAATCTCCGCCGCCCGTTCGCGGATCGGAGAATTGTTCGGCGCCGGAGCCGAAGCCTCTGAATTCGAAGAGGCACGGGTGTTGACGGCAAAAGCCGAAGGCATGCTCGCCGAGGTCGGCGAGGAGGATCGGGAAGAAATCGGTGAATTGCTGCAAGCGCTGCGGGAGGCGATGGAGCGAAAAGATTCCGATGCGGTCGCCGAACCCCTGGAGACCTTGCGCGATATTCTCTATTATCTGGAGCACTGATGGAGCGTTGTCCCGTATGCCGGGCGAGATTAAGGGATCGTACTCGATGCCGCCGCTGCGGTTGCGATTTGAATAGGGCGATCGCCTCCGAGAGGCGCGCCCGCAGCTATTTGGCCCGGGCACTGCGGGCCCTGCGAGCGGGGCGCTTAGAGGCGGCCCGGGAGGCGGCTGAGCTGGCATTGCGTTGGGATGGTTCGGTAGCGGTTAGAACAACAGCGGCTTTCGTCCAGCGGCGGGCAAAGGAGAGGGAACGAGCGTACAGGATCGCTTCAGCTTGAGGTGGTATAAACGGGGGGTGATTCCGAAATAGAATCTTGAGGTGATAGTCATGTACATCAAGCGTATGGTTGCCGGAGCGATCCTGGCAGGTTTTCTGGTGGGTTTGACGGCTTGCACCAACAGTCCCTACAGCTATCAGGGGGCGACCGCCGCCGGCGCCATCGGGGCGGCGGCCGGGGCCTTGATCGACCAGAACAACCGTTGGCGCGGCGCGTTGATCGGCGGGGCGTTGGGCGGCACCTTGGGGGCGATCACCACCGAAATCGCCGCCCGCGCCGCCCGAGAAGCCGCTTTCAGCGGTCGGTCGGTCGCCTACCAGAGCAACGACGGTTGGCAGCGGGTGGAGGCGCAACCGTTGGGTTACGACGCCAGAACCCGGTGCCACAAGGTCCACGAAAAAATCTGGCAAGGCGGTAACTTGGTCGAGGACCATATCCGCGAAGTTTGTGAAGGTGAAAAAACCGAACAGCGTTACTGAAAAGGACGGTAAATGAAGGTATTGATTATCGGCGGCGGCGGCCGCGAGCACGCTTTTGCCTGGAAGATGGCCCATTCGGCCGAGGTGGAAAAAGTGTACGTGGCGCCGGGAAATGCGGGCACGGCTTTGGAACCCAAAGTGGAAAACGTCGCCATTCCCGCGGAAGACCTTAGCGGTTTGGCGGATTTCGCTCGGGAGGAGAAAGTCGATCTCACCGTGGTGGGGCCGGAAGCGCCCTTGGTGGCGGGGGTGGTCGACCTTTTCCAAACCCGTGGGCTGCCTTGCTTCGGACCCAGTCAGGCGGCGGCTCGATTGGAGGGGTCCAAGGCGTTCTGCAAGGATTTCATGCAGCGCCACCGCATTCCCACCGCGGCCTACGCCACTTTCACCGAAGCGGAAGCGGCGGTGGACTACATTCGCAGCCAGGGAACCCCGATCGTCATCAAGGCCGACGGCTTGGCGGCGGGCAAGGGGGTAGTGATCGCCCGAAGCGAGTCGGAGGCGATTGAGGCCGTTCGACGGATGATGGCCGAAGGCGTCTTCGGGGAAGCCGGCCGGCGGGTGGTGATCGAGGAATTTCTGGAAGGGGAGGAGGCCAGCTTCATGGTGATGGCCGACGGCGAGAACGTCCTCGCCCTGGCCACCTCTCAGGATCACAAGCCGCTGCAGGACGGCGACCAGGGTCCCAATACCGGCGGCATGGGGGCCTATTCTCCGGCGTCGGTGATTACCCCGGAAATCGAGCAGCGCGTCTTGAATCAGGTGATTCAGCCCACCGTTCAAGGGATGACGGCCGACGGTACGCCTTATACGGGTTTTCTGTATGCCGGCTTGATGATTGCTCCCGACGGCCAACCCAAGGTGTTGGAGTTCAACTGCCGCATGGGAGATCCGGAAACCCAGCCCATCTTGCTGCGGCTGGAAAGCGATTTGGCTGAGCTGTGCCTGGCCGCCGTGGCAGGCGATTTGGGTGGCCGGCAAGCGGAATGGGACCGGCGCGCCGCGCTGGGAGTGGTGATGGCGGCGGGGGGGTATCCTTTCGATTACCGCAAGGGCGATGCGATCGAAGGCCTGCCCGACGAGGAATCGACCGACGTCAAGGTTTTCCACGCCGGCACCCGTCTGGAGAACGAGCGCGTGGTCACCGCCGGCGGTCGGGTGCTGTGCGTCTGCGCCCTGGGAGACGGGGTGGCCGAAGCCCAGCGCAAGGCCTACGCGCAGGTGGAAAAGATCCGTTGGCCCGACGCCTATTTCCGCCGCGACATCGGTTGGCGCGCAGTGGCGCGTGAGATTAGGGGGGGGTGACGTGAAAGCCGGGCAGAGCGCTCCGCCCGCCTCTCCCCTGGAACGTGAGCAGATCCTAGCCGTTGACCGGAATCCGGGGGCAGGCGAAAAACCGCGCCAGCACTTGGATCATCCAGGGGTGATCGCAGGCGCCGGCGCTTTCGCGCGCGCTGTGCATGGCCCAGAGGGGATTGCCCACGTCGATACTGCGCATCCCCAAGCGGGCGGAAGCGAGGGGGCCAATGGTGGAGCCGCAGGGAAGGTCGCTGCGGTGGACGTAGCGTTGCCAGGGAACGGCCGCCTCCTCGCACCAGCCGATGAATAAGGCCTGGGAAAAGGTTTCCGTGGTGTAGCGCAGATTGGCGTTGATTTTGATCGCCGGTCCCCGGTTGACGGTGATCTTGTGCTCCGATTCGTAGCCCCAGGCGAAGTTGGGTTGATAGGCGTGGGTCATGTCCGCACTGATCATAAAACTGGCGGCCAGGGCGCGCTGTTGCCGGTCGGCGGATTCCGAATCCAGCGCGGCGCCGATCCGGGTCAGGATATCGCCGAGGAAGCTGCCCGCCGCCCCCTTGAAACTCTCCGAGCCGATTTCCTCGTGGTCGAAAAAGGCGCAGACCCGGGTCGCGGAGGCTTCGTCCTCGGCCACCAGTGCCTCGAGCGCGGCGTGGCAGGAGGCGAGGTTATCCAGCTGACTGGAAGCGATGAACTCGCTTTCCGGCCCCCAGAAAGCCCCTTGCTGGGTGTCGTAAACGTTGAATTCCCAGCTCAAAATCGATTCGGGGGGGCAATCCAAGCGGTCGGCCAGAAGATTCGTGAACCGTTCGGCGGGGGGCAGTTCCTCTTCCAACACCGCCAGCAGCAGCGGCAATTCGGTTTGCTTGTCCAGCTTCAAGCCGTTTTCATTCACCTCCCGGTTCATGTGAATGGCCAGGTTGGGCAAGCGCACCAGCGCCTCCTCGAAATCCACCAGGCAGACGGTAGGCGTCTCGCCGCGCAAGGCCACCCGGCCGGCCAGGCTCAGGTCGCGGTCGGTCCACGTGGCGAGAATGGGGCTGCCGTAAACCTCCGCCCCTAGCCGCAGCATGGGTTCGGCGGCATGGGCCGGATTGGGCTTGAGGCGCAGACCGGGCGAATCGGTGTGGGCGCCGACGATGCGGAAACCCGCTTCGGTCAAAGGATCGGCGCCGACAATAAAAGCGATCAGGGAGGAATCGTCTCGGATCACGTAATAACGACCGGACGGCTCCAGCACCCACGACTCGCGTTCGTCCAGACATTGGAATCCCTCTTCTTCCAGCCATTCCGCCATGGTGGTGGCGGCGTGCCAGGGGCTCGGGGAGGCGTCGATGAAACGCAGCAGGACTTCGGTTTGACGGCGCTGGTTCGAATCAATCATCGCTTTCCCTCAGCTGGCTCAGGTAATCCTCATACGTGTGGCGTACGGTTTCGTCGAAACCGACCAGATAAACTTTTTCGATTCGGGGGTTGGCATCCAGGGCTTCGGTCAGGGTACGGATGGCGATGGGGGCCGCCCGTTCCAGCGGAAAGCCGTAGACTCCGCAGGAAATGGCCGGAAAAGCGAGGGTGCGAACATCGTATTCCCGGGCCAGGCGCATGCATTCCCGATAGCAGGAAGCCAACAGCTCGTCTTCCCCTCGATCGCCGCCGTGCCAGACAGGGCCGACCGCGTGGAGTACGTACTTGGCGGGTAGATTGAATCCCGGGGTCGCCTTGGCCTTGCCGGTCGGACACCCGCCTAATTTCCGGCACGCCTCCAGCAACCGGGGACCCGCGGCTCGGTGGATCGCTCCGTCCACCCCGCCGCCGCCGAGCAGCGAGCGGTTGGCGGCGTTGACGATGGCGTCCACTTCCAATTGGGTGATGTCGGCCCGGATGGCTTCGATGCGTTGGTTGGAAGGCATGGCGAGATAATCCTGACCGGTTGGAGGTCCTCTGAAAATACACCGACAAAATCTTGGGAGCTAGCGTATCAGGCGGTGTATCCCGACTCAACCGCGCCATTCGATACCCCTCGGTCCAATTTTCCCTTGACAGCCAGATTCAGCTGCTTAAAATAACGCATCTAACAACGCGGGAATAGCTCAGCTGGTAGAGCACAACCTTGCCAAGGTTGGGGTCGCGGGTTCGAATCCCGTTTCCCGCTCCAATCCTTCCAAAGCCGCGCCCAGGGCGGTTGTTCGATTCCCTTAAGGCTGCGTGGCAGAGTGGTTATGCAGCGGCCTGCAAAGCCGTGTACGCCGGTTCGATTCCGACCGCAGCCTCCATATTTTTCCAGCAAAATCAATAGATTGTAAAATTTACACGATCACGGATCGTTAATCCGTGGTTGCGAAAATCGCGAAAAACGGTTAAAAATACCCAAAAAATCGGCAAAAGTGTGGCAAATGCCACGCATTGATAGCCAAAAAGTCCGTTTACGCGAATGGCCACCATCAGACAGCGCGCCAATGGTACCTGGCAGGTGACGATCCGTCGGTCCATCCTGCCGAAACCTCATTACGCCACCTTCGATACTGAAGAAGAAGCCAGGCATTATTCCCGTCGCCTGGAGCAACTGCTCGACCGCGGAGTGATTCCGGAGGGGCTGCAACAAGCCAGGGAATCAGAAACGACCGTCGGCCAATGGGTGGATCGCTACCTCCGCGGTTCTCACGTGTCGGTTCACGACAGTGAACTGCTTGGACGCCTTGCCCAGGATATTCGTACACTTCCCGTGACACGGCTCGATGTGCACTGGGTTTTAGCCTGGATTCAGTCGATGAAGCGGGAAGACAGGTTGGCACCGGGGACTATTCGGAAAAAGGTCGGGGCACTGGCCCGGTGCTTGGATTGGTGTGTGTTGGCGGAGCTCGCTCCATCCAATCCGTTCCGGCAGTTGCCCAAAAAATATGCCAGCTATACATCTCATGACGGCGAATTACGAGCGGACGTTGAGCGGGATCGGCGATTGGAACCAGGTGAAGAGGATGCTATTCGTCGTGTTTTGTCCCTCGAAAAACCATCAGGCCGTGAACGTCCTATCGATGGAAAATGGATTGCCGCCTGGGAGGGCCTATTTCAATTGGCGATTGAAACCGCCATGCGGTTGAGGGAAATGTACACTCTGAGTTTGGATCAGGTGGACTTGGAAAAGCGGACCGTGTTCCTGGATAAAACGAAGAACGGAGATAAGCGGCAGGTTCCGTTGTCTTCTGTGGCCGTTGCCGTCATCAAGCATTACCTCTCGGTCGTGGAGGCTCAGGAGGGGGGAATGGAGGGCTTTCATCATGAGGATGGACGCTTATTCCCGTGGTGGGATGGTAGCCAAGGCTCGCTAAGTCGGACCACTTCAATGCTTTCAGCCAAGTGGCGACGAATCGCTCACTTGGCTGGTTGCGATGATCTTCGTTTCCACGACCTGCGTCATGAAGCGACCTGCCGACTTTATGAGCGCACCACCTTGACCGATGTTCAGATCGCCAGGATTACAGGTCACAGAACTCTTGCCACTCTGAAGCGCTATGCCAGCCTGCGTGGATCCGACCTTGTTGGAAATTTATGGTAAACGGTTCAGATCGACAGATCCACGACGTCGCCCTGACTGTGTGCGAGGAGTTTCGATAGCGCTCCCGCCCCTGGCCAGCCGCCTGGCCTGTTCTTTTCTGGCTCGTTCCTTAAGATAGGCAAGTAAGTCTTCTCGTAAGAAGACCCATGTGGACGGGCGCCCTTTGCGACGGATCCCCTTTGCTTCGTCTCCAAAGCAAATGCCGGGAATCTCGCCGTCAACTGCCAATTTAAGAAGTTCGCCCGGCGAGATTTTCATAAGCTCGGCGGCTTCTTGAGTGGTCAAGGTATCGTTCATTCTTGCGGTCGAATTGCGAGTTTTGCCTTAATGGGTGGCTTCTTCCCATTCCACCTGGCACCCCGAGACCAGGGCGGCCATGCGATAGATGCTGCCTGCCCCATTCGATCTTCGGCGGTACCAGACACCACCCAGACGCCTGCATTTCGGTTGAAATGCAATCTCGATCTTGGGACGACCTCCATGCAAATCGATCGCCGTCACATCGAAACCTTGCTTGAATAGCCTTCTCACGCAGTGATTGGCTTTCTGGAAATTCAACTTGTTGTTGCGAATTTCTGCTGGATTCATGTTCGGGTTCTCCTAATTTGTCTTGATGCAAGCAAATAATAGAACCCACAGTTACTTTATGTCAATAACTATAAGTAACTTGTTTTGGCGAGCGATTACTTTTCGTGGATTGGTGAAAGGGTGGTTATTTGGATCGACTCACGTCCGGGGCGGGATTCAACCGCTATAGTACTGGACTGTAATTTTTCCGCTTTGGTGGCTGTAGAATGTCAAAGCTTTCGGTGTTTGATCGATTGCGGTCTCATAACTCCCGCAATCGGGTGCATTAGTTCGATGTCATCCAGGTGGCGCACGATACGGCCATACTTGTTCGACACACTATCCAGCGCGACACGCCCGCCGCGGATGTAAACCAGGCTTTTCACCATGACTTCCCCGGATTTCGTTCGCACCACCACCTCGTCTCCGGGCATGGGTTCTTCGCTGGGATAGACCACCACGACCTCTCCCTCGCGCATGCGGGGTTCCATGCTGTCTCCCGCTATTCGCAAGGCATAGGCATGGACGTCTTTGGATGGGATATCCACGTATTCCTCTCCATATCCGGCCGGATACCCCAGCTCTTCCCATGCTTTGTCCGGTCCTGCCTGGGTATTGCCGACGATAGGAATAGACAAGATGATACCGATATCGGGGCCGGGTTCAATGTCCCTTGCTTCGTGGATTGATTTTGGCCGCATGGGGCCGCGCCCTCCCCACAACCACTCGATATTGACGCCGCATTTTTTCGCGATTTGCTCCAACCTTTTGGGTTCCGGCATCCCTTCGGCCTCGAGCCATTTCCTCGCGCCTTTCTGAGACACGCCAAACATCTTGGCGACAGCCGTCTGGCGACCCTTCCCCTTGGGGGGCACTCCGATTTCGTCCAGCGCCTTGTTCAGTCTTTCCGAGAATCTTTTTTCTTGGTCAGTAACCATAGGTTCCATTATATGACGGGTAACAGTCATTTAAGGTGCTTGACATGTGTAACATGCGGTTCTAACCTCTCGGGGCATGAATACCATCCAAATCGCTATACGGCATTTTAACGGGATAACCAAGCTTGCCGACAGGCTCGGGGTAAGTTATCAGGCCGTCAGGAAATGGGAAAGGAATGGTGTCCCGGCCGAACGGGTGCTTCAACTCGTCGAAATCATGGAAGGCAGGATCAAACCGTATGACGTACGACCGGATATTTACCCTGATCCAAATTGGTTGCCTTCCTATATCCGCAGTTCCCGCGTCAAACCTGCCGGGCGGGTGGACTGCAAGAACGCTCTGGGCAAACCAATTGCTTTTTATCCTGAAATTGCTCGATTTTTCGGGAGCATCGAGACTTCGGTCTTTCTGTGCCAATTCCTGTATTGGCGTGAAAAAGTGAGCGAGCAGGAGATCTACAAGACCCGGGAGAAGATTGAGCACGAAGCCGCCCTGTCCCATTTCCAGCAGCGCGAGGCCTGCAAACGGCTCAAGAAGCTGGGATACCTCGAGATCGTTAAGAAGGACCTGCCCGCGAAAAACTACTACCGGTTTCACTGGAGTAAATTCGATGAAGACTTCCACCAATGGAAGACATTTAGCGGCAACGGCAGTGGAAATGGAAACTCCAGTCGTGAAGAAACGGCCCGATGCTCGGAAAACGGCAATTTGAGGCAGTTTAATGAATAGCATCAACTACATCGATGCCCTGGATAGGCCGATTGCCTATCACCGCGTCTTCGTCGACATTGCCGGATCCGTCGCGGGCGCGGTTTTTCTCTCCCAAATGGTCTATTGGCACCGGCGGGTAGAGGGACGGCGGTTCTACAAGAGCATGCATGATTGGACCGAGGAAACCGGCCTGACCCGTTACGAACAGGAGGCGGCCCGGAAAGCTTTGACCAAGCGGGGCATATTGCACGTCGAGAGAAAAGGCGTCCCCGCGAGATTGTACTTTCAATTGGACGAAACCGCTCTGAACCAAGCCATATGCCAGTTTGTTGAATCCAGCAAACAAGAATGCGAAGAGCAAGATTCCAGTTTGCTGGATTCAACAAACAAGTCTGGTGAATTCAACAAACAAGTTTGCCGTGATACCACAAACAAGTTTGCTGTGAGACAGCAAACTATTACAGAGACTACAACAGAGACTACAACAGGGGGAAAAGATGTTAAGGGGCCATCACCTGACGGCGATCGCCCCCCACGTGCCAGCCCCCCTTCCGGTCACCCGAAGAAATCCCTACCGGAAACTTCCTACCCGACCATGTTCGAAGAAGCGTGGCGGTGTTATCCCCGCCGATCGGGAAACAATCCGAAGAAGGCCGCCTACCGGGCATGGGCCGCCAGACGCAAGGCCGGCGTGGCAGCGGAGGCGCTGCTTGACGGTGTCATACGCTACGCCCGGTATTGCCAAACCACGGGGATCGTTAGCACGCGCTACGTCATGCGGGCTTCGACGTTTTTCGGTCCCGACGAGCCCTATGCGCAGGCGTGGGAAACCCCATCGCCGGGGGATAGTGGAGGGAGCGGCTCCCGAAACCCATCCGAACTCGAGGCCCATAACGCGGCGGTTGCCGAAGCCTGGATCCCGCCCGAATTGCGATCGGACAATTACCGGGCCCCGGATGCCCCCCTGTCCAGGAACATGAGGATCGCCCTCAACTGGGTGCCGCCCGAATTGGACGATTCCGACAAGAGGTGACGTCATGACCGCCGAGGATTTTCAAGATTTCCGCGTTTTGATGACCGGGGTCTACGATTTCTACGGCAAGGCGATTTCCGAGTTCGCCCTGAGCGTGTGGTGGCAGGCCATGCGCCCGTTCGACTTGAGCGCCGTCCGTGAAGCGTTGAGCCGCCATGTGGTGAACCCGGACACCGGCCAGTATCTGCCCAAACCCGCCGATGCGTTCAGGATGCTGGGCGGGTCGACCGCGGACAGCGCCTTGTTGGCCTGGAGCAAGGTGGACAAGGCCGTGCGCTGCGTGGGGCCTCACCAAAGCGTGGCGTTCGACGACATCCTGATTCATCGCGTAATCGAGGATATGGGGGGCTGGATCGCCTTGGGCAGAAAGACCGAACACGAGTGGCCCTTCGTCGCCAATGAATTCCAGACCCGTTATCGCGGTTACGCCATGCGAAGCGCGAGACCGAAATATCCGCCCCATTTGGCGGGCATTGCCGAATCCGCGAACCGAATCGGTGGATTTGCTAGCGAACCTTCGATCAGGTTGCACGGCGACAAACGAAAGGCCCGGCAAGTTATCGAAGGAACCGTCGAAACGATCGACGGCCCGAGGCTCGAAAAACGGCAATTGGAGGCAATTTGATGAATGCTCGAATCGTTGACTTGATATGGTCCTTCGACGGCAAGGCTTACGAAGCCACCGGCCAGATCCTCGCGTGGTTCGACGATCCCGATCAAGCCCGTGTCTGCGCGGACAGGATCGCTTGCGGATGGCGGTTGCCGGTGGATGTGTCGGGCACCAGCCTGGCCGTGGGGGGGCAAGCCGCTCGATACGGGAATTTCACTCGTGGATGCTGGAGGTGGCCGATGAGTCATGCCATGGTCGATCAGGACGTGGAAGACATTCTGCTCGATATACTTGATCAGCTTTCGACCGGCAACCTGCCGGTCGGTTGCGACGCCGGAACCGAACGATTGATTCAAGCGATCCGTTTGCGCTATCCGAAGGACGAGGAGGTGCAGCGCTTGTGCGCCTGGTTCGAAAACCAGACGGGCGCTCTAGGTGAATTGGTGGACGGGCTCGTCGATTGTTTGATCCGGGAGGATTTTGTTGAATGAACGAAGCGCAAATCCGGAAGGACCTCAACCTGAACTTGCTGCTGTCGATGTCGCGCTTGAGCGATATCGGACGTCCCGAGGCACTGCAAGGGCTCGGTCTGGATCGCCGCCAGATTCGGCGGATCCGGCGATTGCGCCCCGACCAATTCCAAAAGGTCCTGTTCGCGCTGGCCCAGGTGCTAGAGATCAAGATCGAGGTCACATCCGAAAGCCTCGACGCGGCCCTGGCGCTCGCCGACCTGGATTGCCGCGACCGCGAGGCGGTCCTGGAACTGTTTCAGGCAGGCGCTCCGACGCAATTGATGGTCGATCTCTACGGTTTGCAGCGCAGCGACTGCGCGGCCATCCGGCGGTATTTCGGCTGTCCGGGGAGAAAAGGCCGCCCGGAGTCGGCGTTGTCGGAAGCCGAGGAACGCCAGGTATGGCATGCCTGGCGGCGCAGCGGCGAACCGCACCCCGCCCTGCGGATTTTGTCGGTGCACCGTGTAACCGGTTTGTCCGTCGGGCGGATCGTGAATGCGATCGGCCCCGATTGGGAGGCGTTTCAAAATGTCTGAGATTGATGTGATTCTGGATCACGGGCAACGACCGTTCGAGCGATTCGAACGGGCGGCCTGGCTGCGCGACGTCCTCGCCGAGCGGACCGGCGAGTCTTGGCGCATACAAAAGGTCGAGGGCGGTTTCGCCGTGGCCGGGTCCGGTAAGGCCGTGCCCGAAGGGACGAACGCCCCGGAAACCACATCGTTCGATCCGGTGATGATACGTCAAGCTTTGCGGGTATCGCTGCCGTTTTATCTACCGTTCCTGCTGCTCGGCGCCTTGCTTGGGTTGGCGCCGGTCCTGGCGGTCCGAACCGTTCTGGAGGCGATGCACCTGCCCGGCCTGCCCGCCTGGCTCGATCCGGCGCTGGTGATCGGTTTCCTCCGTCTTGCCGGCTGGGGCGTGGCGGCCTTGTCCGCGCTGGCGTTGTACCTTCCCTGGGTTGCTCACCGATATGCTGTCACACCGGAAGGCGTCGAGCAAAGCATCGGAATCATCGCCCGGGAAACGCACCGGGTTCGGTTCGAGGACATCCGTTCCATCGGCTTGAAACAGGGGCTGATCGCCCGTCTTTTCAATATCGGCACGCTCGAATTTTCCGCGGCGGGCACGGACGGCGTGGACGTGCGTTTCATCAACATCGTGTCGCCGATGAAGATCCGCGAATGGATCGAACGATTAAGCGGCGGGTCATGATGAATGGTCTAAATTCCTATGACGAATCGTATCAAGAGAGACAAACCATGCGCTTGTTGATGCTTTTAGTCCTGTTGATCATTGCTGGCTGCGCCAGCTACGGCAATTGGCAGCCTACCGTCGATCCCTACGGAGATCCGCGAGCCGCCTATATCCACCAGGATCAGGCCGAATGCCGGCAATTGGCAAGCCAAGCTTCTGGCGGGACGGCCCAGGAAACCGCCAAGGGTGCCTTGGTCGGAGGCGCTCTCGGAGCGGCCACGGGCGCCGTGGTCGGAGCCCTGGCGGGCGCACCGGGAACGGGAGCGGCCTGGGGTGCGGGCCTTGCCGGAATGGGCGGTGGTATCGGAAAGGGCCTGAGTGCCGAGGAACGCTACAAAAGAGTGTACCGGCGCTGCATGCAAAACCGTGGCCATACGGTGCTGGATTGAAGCGCTTGCGTTTATTGAGGGTGAAGTATCCCGTCGGTGCCAACAACGATTCGTCCGCCGAACCGCTTCATGTCCATCAGCGGCAGATCGACCGCATCGAGGCGTTGGTCGGGACCACTCCCGAGCACTTCGACCGCTATTATCTCCCGCCGCTGCGGCGGATCGCGGAGTACGGTCGGGCAGGTTCCTCTGCCGCTCGAAGGATTCAACCGGGCCATATTCTCGAGCGGACGCTCACGGTTGCCGCCACGGCCCTGAAACTGCGTTTGGGATACGTGCTTCCGCCCGGCGCACCGCCCGAAACCGCCGGCCATCGGCGTGATCTATGGACCTATGCGGTGTTCGGCGCTTCTGTGATACACGGAATCGCTTGGATTGAAGCGGGAGAACCCGCCCCGGCCGACGAGTATGCCTTCCGCATTCTAGGTGAGGAGGGCGCCGATTGGCTGTCTTCGGATCGCGAAGCGTATGCCCAATGGTGCGCCGTCGTTCGCGGCGATTTATCCGAGGCCGGCGTATTGGGGGAAATTCTCGACAGGGCCTGCCACCGGTTGAATCTGCCGCCGCTGTCAGCGCCGGAACCGGTTAGCGATACAGTCACGGCCAAAACGGAACCCGGGCAAGATGTCGGTCGAATCGCCACGGTATCCGGCGGGAATGACGATCGGAACGATTCACGATCGCCTGGCTCCATTGAAAAGGCGGCATCTGCGGTGTCTGCATCTGGAAAGATTACAAACAAGGAGTTGGGCAGGCGATTTTTGGCTTGGTTGTCGGAAGGCGTTCAATCCGGCGAATTCGAGGGCAACGCCCCGGATGCGCTCGTCCGCATGGTTCCCGAAGGGATGCTTCTGGTCAGCCCGGGGATTTTCAGGAAGTTTTCAGAGTGCGCGGCGTCGTACGGGATGGAAGCGCCTGATTGGGAAAAGGTGCAAAAAGGTTTCCTCAAGCTTGGTCTCCACCAGCGGACGTCGGACGGTCTCAACATGTACCGGATTGAAATTGCGGATAGCGGTCGGAAAGGACGGTCTGCCGGTGTATTGATCGATCCTGAAGTTCTCCTTCATCGTATTATCCTTTAACTGGGTTGGTCACATCCATTGAACCACTTCACCGCCAGGCCGTCCGCGCCTATCTGCGAGCCGGCTTTATCATCGCCAAGGCCGAAATCAGCGATGCGGGAAATGGTTACTACTACGATGATTATATGATGACTTGCTGTTTGGAGCGGTAGGCAGGGCGGGAAGCTTGATGGTTTTGACCAGAAAAATCTTACGGGTTCTGTGGATGAGCTGCCCATGTGGCGAAGAGGCAACGGGAGCCGATCCACGTGAACCCGCATCAGCCCTGCCCCCATGGCTGCCCGCTCAACCAGTTGTCATTCTATTTGGGGATCGGGTGCCTATGTGAATGTCAGTTACACGGTTTATTTGACAGCTTCAGATTTATTGAATAGTTTGCCTTTTCGATACGAGCGAGTCGTTTTTAAACGACAAATCGAAATTACTGGCTCCGGATTCAAAGTGATAGCTTCGAAAAGCGCTACCATCTTCAGGATCAATGCCTTCCGCAATCAACTCACCGCTGCAACCTATAATATCAATGGCTTGTTCGTAAGTGACCCCTAGCGGAACATCATTATATTTTTCTAAAGTTATGTGTTCGGGCGCACAGATGGAACTAACGTTGGTCGTGGAAGTGCTCGCTTCGACTACATTCCAGGTTCCATCTGCGAACGACAGGTGCAGCACAACATCAAAAAAATTTTTCCCATCAACAGATACCGTCGAGAGAGTCAGTTCTTCCGTTTGAGAATTATAAACAGCTGCAGCCCAAGAATTAGAAATTGCGAAAACTAGTGCATATGTAAGGAACCTTAGCTTCATACCGGTGATCCTCATTGTTTAGCAGGCTGTGGCGATAAAGTCATTTTTTTAGGAATTTGACTCAATATCTACCCCATAGTCAAGACAAAATCCACCCGAGTTTAAGCTATACATCCCACATCACATGCAGCTGCACGGCGCTGCCACAACTCTTCAGCAATCATCCACTGGCGCAGGGTCTCCACCGATAACCGGTAGTCGTGGTCCCCCTCAAGCTTCTCGCAAGCCAGGGTCGGACCGAAGTCGGCATAGTGGGTCCCGGACCAGCCCCACCACCTCCCGCCGCACCGACTCGGCAAGCGCATTATTGGGACGCCGACCCCGGTGACCGGACACCAGCCCCGCCACTCCCTCGTCCCGATAGCGCCGCACCAACCGTTTGACCTGACGAACACTCACTCACACCCAACCGATCAGCCGCCTCCCACTGCTTCAAATGCTTACCCACCACCGATTGAGTGATCTGTAGCCGATCCACTTCTTGCTGACTCATCGTAATCGTCTCCCTTGTCATTGCCCCTCCCGCAAACAAAAGGGGACATTACTGCTTTGGGCTAACAGATTGGATCTGAGTTGACAGAATGCGAGATGTTGTGCGGCGAGCGGTCGTTACACGCGAGATCCTTTGGACTTCGCCAAGGGTAAGGGACAATCCGGTCCTTTGTTGCTTCAGTTCCCGCCGATTCGTCACCGTGGCTTGCCGGCTTTGTGCAATATAGGTCTTGTTTCGGATTCTTGTGGTCCACGTTCGTGGGATTCGATCCAAATCAGCTTGCGTTTGGCCTGTTTCGGTCCCCAAGGCTGCCACCGGAAGTGGCCTCTGACCGCCACCCGGTGCTCTAGATGCCATCCGCCTCCACCTTCGGGCGCTTCTCTTCGGCCCAGCCGGTCGTTCGGGGGCCGCAATTCCCGAATCGAAAACAAGGTGGCGGTCTTGAGTTTGGCCTTGCGCTTTTTGGGCTTCATCCCTGCCGCGTTGGCTTCGTCGAAACGCGGAAGCGGAACACTAAGCTCGTTGGCGGCCGTCTTGTGGTAAAGCACCAAAAGTCGGAGCAAACGTTCGATGTTGTCCCGCACCGACACGGGATCGACTCCGGGCACCCGCAACCCGTAAGGCAATCGCGTCTTGTCGTCTTCCTCCGACCATAGCCAGGCGAACCGGGCGGCGATACCATTCGCGCCCGGCGGCGTCAGGACGCACAAGACAGCGATATTTCCATCCGCCGTCGGCTGGGTAAAAACGGCCCTTACCTGATACTCGCCCACCAATAGGCAGCGGTACGGGATATCGAAATACCAGGAGGCCTCTTGCAGAGGTGGTTTCCAGTCCGGGGTCTCGGGCGGTTTCGCGTCGCGGAAGAGATCGATCAGCTCATGGGAAGGCCTGAGCGCCCGGTGAGAATAGAGGCGGGCGAAGAAGTCGCCGGTTTCCGCCGCCCTTTGTCTGGCCTCGTCCGGTGCGGCGAAAACGGCGACGTATCGCTGTCCAACCGTTTTTTTTCCTTCTCCGCAACGGCTACCCGAAGCGATCCGGTGGCGGCGCTCGCCATCAGGAACGCCGCTTCGCGGTCGGAAGCGGCTTCCGTACCAAGCATTCGCATCTTTCCGGCGGCCCCATGAACATAGTAATCGAGCCAGGTGATCATCGGTTTGCTTTCTTGGGTAGGGAAAAATGTTGCAACATTAGGGGATCATGCTGCTTCAACTTCTGTGCTATTGGCCCGGAAAATGGCTCGGGGCCAATTCCTGAGCCAATAGTGATCAACCATCGGGTGCTCAATAGCATTCGATGCAATTACCTGTGCAATTATAGTCTGAATTGCACGTTCTATTGCAGGGAGTGTATTGGAGGGGTTATTGATCACTGTCAGCCTTCCAGTAATCGCGCGAACCCGCGCCGTGGCCTGCCTGGCTGACCTGCACCGATTCACCGATTTCCCGGATCTGGGGCGGCTCTTTGCCTTCCATCAACAAGGCAGCAAACATGCGGTTGATGCCCAGATTGCTGCGGTTAACCAGGCGCAGGCGGGTAAGCGCCTCGACCAGCAAGGGGTTTCTGGCCGCGGGTTGATGGTGCAGGATGTTGTTGGGTGTAATACCAGCGATAAAGCCGCCGTTGTTGCTGATTTCCAGCCGGTCAGCATACAGCTTGACCATCACCGGCCCGGCGATGCGCAGATCGGCATGACAGAAAGCGCTCATCAGGGCCTCACGCACGGCGATTTCCGGCCAGGTGCGGTATTCGTAGTGGAACATGCCCTGTTTGTAGGTGGTGATGGGGTTGAAGGGTACCAACAGTTCTTCAATGCGCTGAACGGACAACGGTAGGGCGCTTACCCGATCTTCTCGGATGCCGTAGTCGGTATCGGAGGTCATCTGCAGGAAGGTCCAGTTGTGGCCGGGCAGGTATTCCCGAATGGCGGCTTCGGTGCCGGCCAACATGATGGCCGCCCGGGTGAGCTTGCCCTGTTTGATCAGCTCCAGGGTGGATAGGAGCTCGATATCCGAAAGCCGCAGCAAGGTCGACCGGCGCACGCTCCTTGCGGGCCTGGTTACTCAGGGCTTCCAGTGCGGTGGCGGACAACAAGGCGTTATCCACAGGGGCGACCGCCTCTGCGGTGTAGTCGGTTTCGCCGGTTTCCACGCCAATCTTGCGTCGGAGGGTGCCGGTTAAGGGTATACAGTCTTTGCTGACGCGGATAGTGCCCCGGCCTGCGGTGTCGGTATAGGGGGGGCATGCCGGGATAGATTTGCATCAACAGGAGGCGGCCGGTGCCATCCGGTACCGCCAGCTCTTCGAACACCGGCATGATCTTGGGATCCGTCTGGTCGTACACCGCTTTTTTAAGCAGGTTGACATCGATTTCCGGCGGTACGCCCAGGATGGCTTTGCTCCGCCCTTGTATGCGATCCGCCACGCCAAACACCACCGTGCCGCCACCACCGTTGGCCATGCAGACGCCCATCTGCACGACGGTTCTGATTGCCTTGTCGTGGCTGGTATGGTCCCACTGTTTGAAGTCGAGGTCCTGGTCTTCCAAGTCGCCTGCTATGCAGTGGTCCAGCTCTGGCAGCAATGCCTCGATGTTGGCGAGGGTTCGCATGGTTTTGGCAGTCCTTTCTTTGACGGGCCTTTATTTGACAGAAATGGGGCCTTTTTCCAGCGCTGTTTTGAACTGGTCCTTCACTTCTTCGGCCCGGGCATCAATATTCGCCTCGGTTTTTAGAGTGCGGCGCGGTACCGATACAAACTGGATTTCCGGTTCACACAGCTCGGCAGCCGCGCTGGCGACATGATCAAATCGGGCGGGCATGGCTGCCACGCGGTCGGCAAACATCGCTAGTGAGCAGTGGTCCAGGGTGTTCAGCACTTCGTCGGTGGACTCCACGGCAACTTTCGGCCGGTCAGCCTGGGTCAGCTTCTGCTCGGACAGCAATTGGTGGCGCTGCTCCGGTTCCAGTTGCTGCCAGTTACTGTCTTCCGCCAGGCGCCCTATGCCCTCTGTATGACGGGAGGCATATTCGTAATCAAGCTTGTTGAGCTCATCGCTCATTAGTTGGGTTACAATGAGCTGCGCTCCGGCCCGAATTGCTGCTGCCAATACGTGGCGGTCATCCGGATCGGGTAGCTCAAGGCCATCGATTAGCTGCTCATGTCCCGTTACCAGGCAATCCTCAACCGCTTGATCCATTAGCCGACGTGTTCTTTTAACATGTGGCTTCAGTTCAGGACGGTTTGCGACCAAGTTTCGAATCCATTCATTATGAATTTGCACCGTCCACTTGGCTGCAAACAATCCCGCATGTGAGCGGGATAGAGGACACAGGCATCGTAGATGACGACAAACGGCATCAGTATCCCATATCCAATTCCTGAGCTTGCTTCGCCAATTCTTCCAACGCTTCCTGGCTCTGGCGGTCACGTGCGGCCTTGTATTCCATCAGGTCTTGGTAGCGGATCCGCCGGTGACTGCCGGTGCGGGTGAAGGGGATGGCCCCCTTTTCCAGAAGCTGGATCAAGTATGGCCGGGAGACATTGAGAATATTGGCCGCTTCTTGGGTGGTCAGCTCGGCATGGGTGGGGACGATGGTCACGGCGTTGCCTTGAGCCATTTCGGTCAAAATATCACGCAGCAACGCCAAAGCGTGGCGCGGCAGGATCAGTTCGGTATCGTCGAGCTGCACACGGGCGCGATCGGCCTCCGGCTTATGTGCCAGCAGTTTGCTTAATTCTGTCGCGCTGGCACGGGCTAGATCGGCGGTTTCACTGTCCGGCAATCTATCGAAGCGTTCTGCGGCACTCATCGGTAAGGCTCCATTTAATTTTTTCTATAAACACGTAAATACGGCCATGAACAAAAAACTGACCATTAACATCGACGAAGCCATCTATGAGGGGCTGCACCGCAAGATCGGTCGGGGCCACATCAGTCGCTTCATTGAGGATTTGGCCCGCCCGTTTGTGCTTCCGGAGGACATGGAAACCGCATACCTGGAGATGGCTCAGGATGAGGAGCGTGAGCAGGAAGCCCTGGAATGGTCCGAGGGGGTGATCGGGGACGTGGCCGGTGAAGCGCGGTGAGGGTCTGGTGGGTGAGCTTCGATCCTTCCCTTGGCGGGGAGATCAGAAAGACCCGGCCGGCTGTCGTTGTCAGCAACGATGCAGCCAACCGCCACCTTAACCGGGTACAGGTCTCGTCCCCCTCACCGGCAAACGTTATCCCAGCGAGGCTTTTGTCACACTCAATGGTGACCGGCTTGTTTGGTTGATGAAACGGCATTTTCTCTAACCCCTTCATCGGAAGTGTAGGCCTGATCGGCACGGTTAGGTTTATCAGGATATCGCAGCCGCAAGCGTCCATGTGCGACCATGGGAGTCAGAAAGCGTGAACGTAGGCCATCGGCGTGGCGATCCACTAGCTCTGAAAGCTGATTTCGGGTTAACCATCGTCCCCGGCAAAGTTCGAGAATGATTCTTTCCATTGCATCAGGTTGCAAACGCTGCTGGTCTCTTGCTGGCTGGGCGATCAGTCTTAGTTTTTCACTATGTACGGAGTCTGCAGTCTTATGTACGGAGCTCCCAGTCTTATGTACGGAGCTCCCAGTCTTATGTACGGAGCTCCCAGTCTTATGTACGGAGCTCCCAGTCTTATGTACGGAGGGAACGGGTTCTGGCAGGCGGTAGCGGCTCCACCGTCCTTGCCCCTCCTGTACCAGGGCGCCTTTGGCCACCAATCCCTGGAGCAAACGAGTCACGTCCGCTGCGTGGATGGTGCAGATCTGGCGCATCCGCGAGTTGTCGACAGTCCCTTCGACATCGGCGGTCACCAGCGCCTGGACTTCGTTTGGACTGAACTGGTTGAATTTTCTGCCGAAAACACCTTCGAGCCGAGTCAGAGATTCGTCGGGGATCAGGCTGACCATCGGCAATCGCCAAGTCACTCGCTCTGGCTGTACTTGCTCTCGGACCATCGGCGATCGCCAATGCTGCGAGGCCCAACCTTTACGCATTTTGTCCACTCCGGAGCCAGCCTTTTCGGCTGCGCCTATTAGCATGAACATGATTTGCAGTGCCTTGTTGCGACATTCGCTGACATTGCCTTGCAGCAGCTGATCAAACGAGATAAGCAGGGTCCCAGGGTTTGAAAACTCGAAGGCGTCACGGAATTTTTCTACTACGATACCACCTTGGCCTTTGTAATCGGCGTGAATCAGGGCGTTTACCAAGGCCTCGCGGATTGCCTCGTGGACTTCAGTTTCCCCCTTGCGGAAGAGGTCGGCATCAAGCTGGAAAGGGAGTTTCAGGTCAGCGACCAGGCGCTGTGCTACTCGCAGGTAGAACTGGAATAGATTGGGCTGCCAAGTGCCATCGACAGTGAGTCGGTCGCTCCACCGCTCGGCGGGATCATCAGACAGCCGTTCACGGTAGTCCACATGGTAACCGGGTACGCCTTCACGCAAGGTCTCGTCGCGGCCGAACATCAGCAAGCCAGCCACCGTTAACCCTTCTGTGCCGGTTTTGCGGTCGCGCCGCCAACCACCGAGCTTTGCGAGCAAGTTTACATCGTCCTCGCTCAGCCAAGGGTGGGTTGGTTTATGGGAAGCGAGACGCTGGCGGTACTGGTGTAGGCTGGGCAGATCGAGATCCTCCATCTCGAAGCCTTCCAGTATCCGGCTGTCTGCCGGCTCCTCGGCTTGGTCGGATAGCATCCGGCCGACTTCCTGTGGGGTACAGCGGTAGTCGCCCTCGTAATTGCGTCGATAGGTGCCGGTTAGTGGGTTCTGACCCAGGAAAATCGGGCGCTGGTAACGCGTCGCCTGTGGAATACGAATGGCGAGTATCAGGCCACCCGGGTGCGTTACCTCGGCGAGATCGGTATCGGTACACAGATTGAGGCTGACCTTGCCTCGATTGTTGACCGTATCCCAGAAAGACTTTTTGAGTTTGCGCGGCTCATGCACGCCGCTGACTCGGCCGTCGTCTTCCACCCCAAGCAAAATTACCCCGCCATGGGCATTAGCCATGGCACTGTATGTCTCCCACAGACTTTTAGGCAGTCCGCCTTTGGCGGATTTAAACTCTAAGTCGTCGCCCTCTGCCCAGTCGAGTTGCAGAAGAATGTCGAGAGGGTTGATGGGTTGCTTATCAGTCATGTAATCATTTTCTCAATGGGGATCTTACTGATGACAACAGGCGATCCACCCGTGCGGGTACCAATAATGCCCCAGTGTTTCACTGCACAGCAGTGACAGATCTCTTGGTCAAACATGCAGCCGGGGTTTTACGGCGCATTGGATAAGCTATTCTTGCCTTCTTTGCCCATACATTTACCATGCTTTAGCTTTCGGGTCCTCCGTATGCTCAGCATGTTTACACGCTGACATCAATCTTTCCAATACGTAATTTTTCGTTGTTTCTGAATTTGTGACATCAGAATGGATTTCAATAGCAGTCGAATCTAATCAGTCGAAGAGAGCAGTTTTTTAACTGTTTTTCGCATTTTTTCACGCTTGGCCGATCGTTCCTCTTCCATATCATCCTCCAATTCCATTTTAGGGGATTCCCTGACCAGGGGAATGTTCCCCCGGACCAACAGCAGCCCGCTCATCGCCAGATTCCGGCAGCGTACCGCCCGGGCCCTGGGCGGGATGTTCACCAACTCCTGGTACAGTTCCGGCATCGAATCCTCATCGATAAACAGGGTGATTCTAAGTTTTTTCGACATCAGCCGGAGGCTCCCAATTCGAAGAATCCCCTGGCGTTGGCCAATATCGGTTCGTCCGGTGATATCACACGGGATTCGGGGAAAAGCTCCTTGGTGATCGGCACCCACCATTTGGCGCCACCGCCGGGGACGATCACCGCGTCGATGGATTCGACTTCCTTGCGCATGGCCGTTCTGAGTTTTTCGATGGCGACCAGGGATACCTCCCGGGATGCCTGGTCCAGATAGGGGGCAAAGTCCACTTTTTTCCCGAACAGGAGTACGTGATTCTTTCCTTGCTGCAACGCCTGTTCAATTCGGTCTGGCTCGATCCGCCCGCCATAGTCGTCGCTGATTTCGGCCGCGGCTGTCTCCAAGACCGCGGACATAGCCTCGGTGCTGGAACCACTGGATTGTTTTTGGAGAGCCGATCCGTTGATCAGCACCCAATCGAATGAGAAGTGACCGGGATCGACCACCAGGACACGGCCTTCGGCCAGCATTTCGGTGGTGTCCGCGTCGGCGTTTGCCAAGGCGTCCATGAAACCGCCGACGGGTTGGGGGACGATCTCCACGCGTTTGATTTTGACCGTGCGTTTTCCGGCAACGGTGTGTTCTCCTTGCATTTCCCCGGTCAGTGATTCGCGTTTTTCGTCGAACTGAGTGACCGGCAATCCAGTGACGAGCAGATCGATTTCGTCCCGTTCCCCCATGATCAGGGCCGTGTAAAACAGCGCCTTGTAGGAATCGGTATGGCTGTAGTCCGGATGCAACGACCGTTCCCATATCTCGAAACGGCTGGGATGTATGCCCGCTGCCCATGATTTGCCGTTGACCTGGACCCTGAACCCTTCGTTTCCGGAACCCGGTCTGATATTGCCGGGGAGCCGTTCGGCGGGTGCCGCTCCTGCGGGATGTATGGCGGTTTTGGGGGTTTCTCCTGTCTCTCCGAAGCACAGCTTCAGATTCGAATAACCGATATCCAGACCGAAAACGAACATAAATACTCCTGTCTGCACTTTAGTTGCATATAAGTTGAATTATAAAACATATTTCCCGGATATCAACTTAATGATCACTGCAACAAGATATTTTAACTCACAATTATTGAATATTACTTGAATTAACATGTTTTTTAATTTTTCAGAAATAGAATTACTCGTTCCTTTCTGATATTACTGGCGATATGTATTGAACTAATATTCAATAAAAGTACGTCTTAAGCGGTTTTCGGTGATCCAGGTTGACAACCCCGAGCCTGGGTAAACATAATTTGTGGTGCGTAACCCTGCCGACTTGGGCAAAGTCGGAACCCAGGAGGCCTCCCGCCTCTATAAAAAGCGGGAACCCCATGAGGCCCGCGCCTCATTAAACCTCGCGGACCCATAGCCGCAGCGCAACCCGCACTTTCCTGCGGCCGGATCCTCGGTTCCGAACGCGGGTATCTATCAACACAGGCCCTTCCGGGGCTCCGCCTCGACTGGCCATACCGGTCAAAAGACCGAAACCCACCGCCCTAGCCATCCCCTTGACAGGGCATTGCCGGCGGAAGAAGCCGGCCATCCCTCGATTTCCTCCCGGAATCGAGACAAGGCGCGTTTACGCCGAAATGGCGAACAAGGTGTTTCCTCTTCAGGCCGTTACGTAGCAACGGCCGATCCAATGGCACGGCGAGAGCGTTACGGAGGAACGCTTGAGCGGAATCCACCTCAACCAACGGCAAACCGCCGCCGCCCGATCGTTGCGGAGAAACGGCGGGCAAGGCGCTGCCGCAACAGCCTGTTACGAAGGAACAGGCGGACCATCGGCACTGCGAGGATGTTGCGGAGAAACATCCGAGCGGGAACCGAATCGACCAGCACGCGCCCGTCTCTGTGCTCGCTCCGCTCGCGACAGAGACGGGCGCCGCAGGCGACCCGGCAACCCCCGTACCAAGCGGTATCGAGGGGAAGGCCGTGCTATCGGCGTGGTTCAAAAGTCGGGTCAAAACTCACACTAAAACCCCTTTCCAGAAGAAAGGGCGGCCATTTTTCGCGCGCAACCGACACGTCCGGCTCCGGACTGTAGGGGCGTCACCGGTCGGGCCAGGCGGCCAGGGACGGTCACCGGAAGCGGCATCTTCCGGCAGGCATGGCTCAGCGCGCGCGATACCAATACCCGGCAATCTGTCTGCCGGAGAAACGGCGATACCCGCGGACGGCCGGTCCGCAGCGATCCCCCGCCGTCCTTTCGAGGATTTGAGATCGCGGTACGCTGTAAAAATTGCTGATGTTTCCAGATCCCGGAATGGAGGGATCCGCTTCCGCCAGGCGTCAGTGGCGATCGGCATTGTCCGAGTCCCGGACCGTAGGGACCGCCCGATGCGGCGAGACGGCATCGTCCCCATAGGCTCGGTAGAGTGCCTTTAAACTCTATATTAATATTCACCGTTCCAGGCGGGGTCGTTGGGGATTTCACGTTCCGGCAGTACGATGCTAAGTTATGTTACGCAGTAACGAACGATGGAGAACAGGATCATGGCATTGAGCGACGCTGAACGGCAGCGGCGGTACCGGGATAAGCGGGTCGCGGGCAGGGGCGGTGAGCGCCGGATCAATCTGTTCGTCGGCGAATCGGCCTGGCACGCATTGAACCGCCTGGCCAAGCATTACGGCGTAACGAAACGGGCCATGCTCGAAAGGGTGATCGAGGCCGAGGACGAGCGGGTTTCGGATGCGCTGCCGGAACCGGAACTGGAGGATTATTACCTGTTACGCAGCAACGATCGATAAAGATGGGAAAATTTGGAGGGATCGAAAGGCGCAATCACGGTTGGGGAAAGCGGGTGGCCTGGGCCGGCCGCCAGGTTCTGATTGACCGGTTCGGCGGTGGCCATTTCGGGTCCGTCCAGTCCCACGCCGAGCGCTGGCGCCTGTTCGACAATTGGCTGAAGACCCAGGGCATTCGCGACATGCGCAAGGTGGACCGGGATCTGGTCGAGCGCTACGCCGCTTATCTTCGGACGCAGGATCTGGCCGCCCCGACCGTTCAGAACCGGATCAGTACCGTCAACGTCGTCATGCGGCATGCGCGCGAGGGCCGTTGGGAGTGCGTCAGTCCGAGGGCGCTTGCCGGCGCCGCGCGCTCCCAGGTGCGCCAGGAAGCGCCGGTCTCCCTGGACCGCCACACCTACGGACAAGCCCGCGATTCGCTGCGCGAGGCGGGGCTGGATCGTGCCGCGGCGGCCTTGGCGCTCGCCCGCGAGTTTGGGGTCCGGAGCAAGGAAGCCACCTTGGCGGATCTCACCCGGTGGGCCAAGGAGGCCGAACGATACGGCAAAATCAACGTTCAGGAAGGGACCAAGGGCGGCCGCGGTGCCCCCCGTTGGGTGCCGGTAACCGAAGAAGGACGCAAGGCCCTGGCGTTCGCCCTGAAGGTGCGCCCGCCGGGATCCGAAAGGCGCAACCTCATCGCTCCCGGTGAGAACTATGCCATTTGGCTCCACGGGGAGTTGCGCGAGGGCCGCGACCGCCTACACGAATTCGGCCTGCGCGGTTATCACGACGCCCGGGCGGGCTACGCCTGCGAGCGCTACAAACAGATGACAGGCCGTGAGGCGCCGGTGGTGGCAGGCCGGAGGACTGCCGGCAAGGATGCCGACCGCCAGGCCCGACAAGTTATAGCACACGAATTGGGTCACGGCCGAACCGACGTGACCGTCGCCTATTTGGGGTCGTCGAGATGAGTCATATAAGGAGACTACTGGAACGCGCCCAGCCGGGAAGCCGGGGCGGGGTCGAGCGGCATATCCGCCGGGGCGAGCAATTGAGAACCCTCATCGAGTCGCGTTACGGCGTAACGCACCCCCGGCAATGGCGGGCCAAGCATTTGCGATGGGCGCTCGAGCATGGTTTGGCGGATCTGGCCCCCGGCACCCGTTATCATTATTGGCGCACCGCCCGAGCCTGCGCGGCGGCCCTGGGGGAATGGCCCGATTGGGAACCGCACCTTCGGGGGTCTTGGACCCGCCCCGACGGCGGGAAAAGCGTTTCGAGGATCGGCCGTTCCCCGAAAATGGCGTATCGGGCTTCGTCCGATTAAATCAAAATAGTTGCAAACTATAGTTTGCACTGATATCTTTGTAAGGAAGGAAATTTGTAAAACATGGAGGTTGAAAATATGGCACAAGCGGCCGCCCCGAAAGAGATCATCATCTATGCCGATGACCAGGGAAATGAACCATTTATGGACTGGTTGTACGGTCTAAAAGACAAACAGACCCGAAAACGGATTGAATTGCGGTTACTCAGGTTGGAGCAGGGAAATTGCGGTGATTGGAAAGCACTCGGTGAAGGGGGTTTCGAATTGCGCCTGTTTTTCGGCTCCGGATACCGCATTTATTTCGGGGAGGATAAGGACAACATTGTGGTTCTCCTGTGTGGCGGAGATAAAAGCAGCCAGTCACAGGATATTGAAATAGCCAAGAGTTATTGGAAAGTGTACAAAAATCATGCGTAAATTCAGCGACGCCGCAGCGGATTACTACCGCGACCACCCCGAAGAAATTGATGCATTCCTCAAAATTACATTTGAGGAATACGCCAAAGATCAGAACATTGGGGTCTTGCTGTCCGCTTTGCGGATCATCAGCCGGGCAAAAGGCATTTCAGGGATGGCAGAAGAAGCAGGCATGACCCGCCAAGGCTTGCAAAAAGCGCTATCCGAAAAAGGAAATCCGCGTTTGGAGAACATCAATGCAATCATGCATTCTTTAGGCTACCGTCTCGCTCCGGAAAAACTCGATCCGATGCAAACGTGCAAATAATAGCGGCTTTGCGAATAATATCAAACCGTATCGTTGGTTTCGGCTTCTTTTTCACTTTCATGGACTTTGGCCGACAAATCCACGCCAAGCGCCCGCATCACGGCAATGGTGGTTTTCAAGGTGGGATTGCCTTCCTCGCTGAAGGAACGATAGAGCTGCTCCCGGGATAGGCCGGTTTTTCTCGCTATTTCTGTCATACCTTTGGCACGAGCCACGACACCAAGCGCTTTTGCAATATAGGATGCATTTCCGGTTTCCAAAGCATCGGCCATGAAAATGGCGATGTCCTCGTCGGTTTCCAACATGGCGGCCGGATCGAATTTAGTAAATTTTTCAGCCATTTCGAGCACTCCATTCTTTGGCGATTTTCTTTGCGGCGGCGATATCCCGGCTTTGCGACTGCTTATCTCCACCACACAATAAGAGGATCAGGGTATTACCGTGTTGCTGGAAATAGACTCGATAACCGGGGCCGTAATGAATGCGCAACTCACTGACCCCTTCGCCTCATAAGCGCCAACTTAAGCTGCAAGTTGTTGATAGATCAGGTATTGCTTAAACCTTTTTCTCTACACCATTCCAATAGCTGGATCACCGGATCGGGCAGTGTTTGCAGTTTTCTCCGACGGGAACGTTCCCTCATGACTTGCCGGCAAGCCTCGAAGTTTTCCGTCCGCCAACGATCCACCGCTTGAATGGCGATCGCCAAGGCTTGCTTGAGCATCGCCCACAGTCGCCACCACGTCCCCGCTCGTGGTTGGTCGAGCCGGGTCCAGTGCGGGCCAAATCGTCGGGCGGCGATCTTTTCCAACACCCAGGTATAGAGCAGTTTGCCATAGAGGTAGACTTCCGCCAGGGCACCCCCTGCCTGCGCGCGCAGCTTGTCCAGATCGAGCAGGCTTTTGAGGCGTTTGATAGTCAGTTCGACTTGCCAGCGCACCCGGTAGAGTTCGCCCACGGTTTCGGTATCCAGTACGGCAACTGGCACGGTGGTGACGATCAGAACCCAGCCGGCCAGATGGAACGCCCGCCGAGACGGGGTATAGCCTTTTTTTTGCCTGACGACGAAGTTTCTGGCGGGCCTTGGCCGCTTCGGCGGGGGGCAAGGGAATGGCGTGGAGCACCGCCCCCGTGTAGTGACCTCGGGCTCGGTCGGCCACGCGGACCAAGCGATGGGCGGGCGTTTGTCGACGTTTCAACCAGCCATGGAGGTCCACTTTCCGCATCCGGTCGTCATAAAGGTTCATGCCGTGAGGATTATGGCGCACCACCCAACCGATCCCCGCCTCGGCCGCCGCAATCAGCGAGGCGGGTTGATTGTAGCCGCGATCCAGCACCGCCACATCGCCCGCCTGCAGGGGAAAATGTGGAAGCCCTTCCCCGCAATGGGCATCGCTGACCTCCGCATGCACCAAGGTCATCTCCACCAGGTCCATCGCTAGGTGCAGTCGGTAACTGATCCCTTCCGCTCCGGGGGCTTGGACCGTACTCCCATCGATGGCCACAAAGCGCAAGTGGCCCGGAACCAATGACGCCGATCGCCCGCCATACAAATGCTGAACCATCGCCTTCAGCCACGGACCGCAGGCCTTCAAGCGTCGATGGATCGCCGTGTCGGTCATCCGGGCATGGCCCATCGTCAGGTGTCCCGCCGTCCCCCTCAGACTCAAATCCAAACCACAATAGAGCAGCACCACCTGCAGCAATTCCGATGGGGTGCGGATCTTGCGCCCCCGGGCAAAAGCGCGAAATTCATAGGCCATCTCCTCATAGCCTGAAGGCAGTTCTTGCAGAAAACGCCCAAATGAGATATCAACACTGTTCGGAAGTGGCGACATGGCAGGCTCCTTCGACTTGGCGGTTGAAAAAAGCCTGTAACTTGCCGTCACTTCCTCCAAATTTCAACCACTTGTGCGCTTAAGTTGGCGCATATGCCCCTTCGCCTACCGGCTTGATATCACCCGGTAAACCTTCGGCCAATCGGTTGATGCGCGAAGCTATGATGATACGTGCGCGGCGGTCCTTCAGACGGGTTACCCATTTTCGAAATGTCGATGATTGCTCAATTTCAATCATGCTGAAAATGTAGTGTAAAAACTACATATTTGGCAAGCATATAAATCTTATGACCTTTGAATATCCATGCCATTAGGAATCAAGCGGCGAACTGTTCTTGATCCTCTATGATGAGCCCGCGGCCGATGGCGGCCAGGGCGGTCACCACAACGTCCAGGCGGAATGCGTGATCCAAGTCCAGCAAACGTCGCACCGCTCCCTCGGACACACCTAAACGCCGGGCCAATTCCACGTTGGTGATATGTTCGTCGTGCATAGCCGATCGAAGTGCCAGTTTGACCGCAACCAATGGAGCCACCGGGACCGGATATTCTCCCGGTAAAGCATCGGACGGCGGTGGTATGACTCGCCCCTCCAATGCGTATCCCGCGAGGGCCGCACCCAACGCTTCGCTCATCTCCTGCAATGCTTCTTTTTCGGAGTCACCATTGGTGTTGGCTTCGGGTACATCCCGCGTTCTGGCGATGTATCCCCCATCCTCGTCGCGTTCCAAAGTGAGCGAATAGACGTACCGCATATTGAATTTTCTTATAAATCGTTGGGGTCAATGCCGAGTTGAATTCACATGGCTTTGCGAATGAATCCGTTAGATTAAACTGCGTGCTCATCCAGCGTTCGAATCGGAGGTTGTTCGTGTTGCATGGCGCACCAAAGGTCATAATTCGCCTGAAGGTTGATCCAAAAACGTGCCGTGCTGACGCCAGCCTTCTCCAAACGGATGGCCAAATCCGGACTGATCCCTGCTTTGCCATTGAGCACCCGGGAAAGCGCAACCCGCGACATGGCTAAACGTTCGGCTGCCTCCGTAATGGACAATTCCAACGGATCGAGCACCGTTTCTTTGAGAATTTCGCCCGGATGGGGATGGTTATGGATCATAATTCTACCTTCAGTGGTAATCCTGATAATCGATCATCTCGACATCGGTTCCGGCGAAGCGGAATGTCACCCGCCAATTACCGCTTACACTCACCGACCAGTATCCTTTCAGTGCACCCTTGAGCGAATGCAAGCGCAAACCTGATTGGTTTAGGTCTTGCGGTTCTTTCGCTGCATCAAGCATGGCGAGAATCATACCCAGCTTTTTGGCATGAGCGGCTTGAATGCCCCGCGTTGATCCGGTTCGATAAAACGTTTCTAGACCCTTGTGCCGGAAGTCGATGATCATGAGCGAGAATATATCGCGTAACGTTACGCGACGCAAGCTTGTTAGATGAGGTCAATAGCTAAATCACAAATACTTCTTGAACATCGACGCGGCCACCGCCACGGAAATCCCGAACAGGGCCGCGAACGGCAATACCACGAAGTTTGGATGGACCGACACCGGCAAAGCCAAATAGACAATCCAGGGCAGGATCAACGAGGGGCCGATCAGGCGTTTGGCGTGATGATAGACGAAGGCCGATTCCCGTCCGCCCCCGTATTTTCTCAGATCCCTCTGGACCAAACCGTCGGAAACCGCCGCCATCCCGGCCAGGGCGAACGCGGGGAGGGCGAGGGTGAGCACCGCCAGGCGGACCGCGAACACCTGCACAATGTACCAGGCCGACCATAGATAAGGCTCGACGAGGCGGTAGAGCCGTCCGGTCCAAGCACCCAGTCTGCCACCTCCCGAATCGGCGACTCGATCCGCCCAATCCGGCAGACCGGTCTTGTCGAACAAGCGCCTTGCGGATTCCGCCCAGCCGGCGGCGAACCGGGCGGGATCGTGCACCAATGGGTGCGGCCGGTATCCGCTCTGGAGATAACTCACTTCGTGCTCGAGCATCCGGTGGCAGTGTGCGACGCCCTGATCCTGCCAGAAGAACGTCAACCCGACCCACTCGGTGAGGATCGAGAACACCAGGGCCAGCAGCAGCCAGCCGGCCAGCCGGAAAATCCCCCCAAGGGATCTCAGGACGATCCCCCGTTGCGCCGGCTGCGGATGGTCGGAGCGTTCGCGGACCTGCGCCATCATTCCGCTCCCCGCCACCACAAATCGCCGGTGGCGTAGCGGGTGCGCATGGACGTCAGCACCTCGTCCAGGTCACGCGGCATGGCCGGATCGTCGGCCGCACCGGGCAGCGGCAGGCGGAGCTTCCAAAGCCGTCCGCCCTCCATGAGGGCGAAGGCCTGTCCCCGGGGCAGGGCCATCACGTCGGCGGGATGAACCAACGGTACCTTCTCGTTGGAGATGCGGTCCTGGTTATTGGAGGTGAAATGAACGTCGGAGACCGGATCGGACGAATCGTGCACGCCCGAGACCAGCATCTTGGTCTTCACGTCCACCGTTTCCAGGCGGCTGGTCAACAATTCCGCGGTGGTCAATTGCCGGGGGCGCAGCATGACGAGCGAATTGAAGTTGCCCTCCACCTGACCGGCCCGGGCGGCCGTCCCCATCCGCGCCTCGATGTCGGACCAGGTCTGGGTGTAGGCGGTCACCTGGAACCCCGCTCCCCGGGCTTTGTTGACGAGCGGAATGAATTCGGGGCCGATGATCTCGTTGAATTCGTCGGCGTGCAGGGAAACGTTCGCCTTCCGGCGGCGAGCGCCCGGCAAGCCCTGATCCACCCCGTGCTTATAGATCCGGGCGGCGAGCGAGGTCAGGTCGGAGAACATGGAATTGCCGACCGCCTGCGCCACCGCCATGTCGGCCATGGCGTCCAGTCCCACGTAGACAATGCCTTTCCGCCGGATCACCTGCATCCAATCGAAGATGGGGCGGTCATCGTCGAGGTCGTCGTAGTCCGGGGCGAGCAGATCGGCGGTCTTGCCGGTGATGAGCTTTTCCAGCAGTGGGCGCAGCGACACCACCAATTTGTCGTAATGGGTCTTGTCGTGCTCGACGGCGGCCGTCAATCCGGCCAAGACGGGATCGAGCAGCCGCCGCTCCTTCAGGTATTGGACCAAGGCGGCGGTTCGGCGCCCGCGGCCGCGCATGTTCGGCGGCAGGGTGCGCTCGTTGAGCGTGTCCTCCAGTTCCCGGATTTCCGCCTCCCAGCCGGGACGGCGATCGTCCAGCCAATGCGCGCAGTACTCCTGAAACAGCGGCTCGATGTCGACGATGTACTTGAATACCGTGGGATAGTCCGGGCGCCTGCCGAGGGCCTGAAGCGCTCGGGCCACGTTGTTGACGAACAGCCACCCGAATTCGCGGAACGCCGCCGAATTGCCCTCGCCGGGCAACTGGTTGGCGATCCGCGTGGCCACCTCGGTGACCCGATCGTATTCCCCGATGGGATTGTAGCGGGCGGAGATTTCCGGATAGCCCAGGTGGAACAAATATAACTGATCCTCGCGGCCGGACCGTTTCGCCTCGGCGACGATGCGCCGCATGAGGTCCGCGTCGCCCTTGGGATCGAACACGATGACCGTATCGCCGCGGCGAATGTCCTGGGTGATCAAAATTTCGGCGAGCCGGGTTTTGCCCACGCCGGTGGCCCCCAGCACCAGCATGTTGCCCTCGCGGTCGCGCAGATCCATCCACATATCCCTTTCCTCCAACGCCCCGACGCCGTGCAGCTCCGGCTTGCCGCCGACGGGCGGCAGCGGGCGTAGCGGATTGAGAGGCACGTCGGCCGCCGTCAGCCGTGCCAGGGGGCACAGCAAAGCATGGTTCTCCCATTCGATTTCCCATGCCCGCACTTGTTCATGTAGCGCACTTGGCTCGACATACCGCCGTCCCTCATCGGTCTGGGTGTTCCTGAGCCGTTGGGTGTGCTTCTGGGTCCAGCGGAACCCGCGGCCCAGAAAAAGATGGTGGCGTCCGGTGGGAATCTTGTCCGCGGCCAGGCGATAGCGGGGCAGGCGCACCAATGCCTTTTGATAGCGGATCACTTGCATGCCCTGGCGGAATCGCCAAACCGCGAGCCAGGCCAGCCCCGCGGCGGTACCATAAGCGATGGGTGGCGTCATGAGCAGGAGCGGGGGCGACAGCACGGCGGCCATGGCACAGCAGGCCGCCGTCACCGCCGACCAGAATTCGACGGGCGGCCGCAACAGCGCTTCGATGGGCCGGTCGCTCATTGCTCGACAAACCTTCCGGAAATCAACACCGGATAATGCCGGATGCCGTAGGCCTCCGCGATCGTATCGGCCGGCGCGGGTGTCAACCGCAGCGCCGGAAAGGCCCGGGCCAGCGCGAGGAAACGGCCCATGCTTTCGACCTCGGTCACCAGCCCGCTGGCGCCTAACTCGGCCAGACGCCGGTAATGCCGCTTCAACCACCGCAAGGAGCGCGGGTCGTCCCCCACGACGAACAGCGGACACCCCCGCCATCCGTCCGGCAATCGGACCCGCCGCCGCCTAACCGGTCCCGGCGTCATGCGCGCGGTATGCACCGGGAATAAAAGGGCTGCCGGGTCCGGCGGACGCGCAGGGCTTGGCAACGAAGCCATGGAGGGAATCGAATACGGCGGCGGTTCCCCGCCTTCATCGAGCAGTACGACCGGCTCGTCCGCCACGGTTGGTGTCCCGCTCAAGCATGCCAACAGCGGTACGGTGAAAAGTCGGAGATCAATTCGCATCGGTTGGGTCGCTCAGCCGCTCCAGCCAGGCGGCCACCCGCCGCCGGTAACGATTTGCCCGGCGCTTTCGCGCGGGCGTATCGGGCGAACCGGCGTGATAGCGGCCCACCGCTTCCATCCAGTCGCTGGTTCGAGCGTATTCGCGTTTGAGGACCTTGGCGCCCGCCGCCAGATTGAACCAGGGATCGAGCGCCCGCCACGGATTCTTCAGCAGTTTGGCGTGCCACCCCCAGTTGACTTGCATCAACCCCACGTCCACCCGCCGTTTCCCGGTGCCGAGATGGTTCATCAGCGCCCGGACGGCGGCACTCCGGGTGCCATATCGCTCGCCACGTCCGGCCACGTTCAGCGTCCAGGGCCAGGGGCGCATCCGCCCGCCCGGCAGTTCCAGGTTGCTCTCCGTCAGGGCGACGGCGTACAGCAGGGCCGGCGGTACCCGCATGGCCTCGCCCACCGTCCGGTAGGCGGGCGGTACTTTCATCGTGTCCGACGCTCCGCCGACCGCCGGGGCGGCCGCAAGCAGGATCGCCAGGGTGGATTCAATAATAGCGACTAGCCACTTCACGGGCGATGCGGTCCACGACGTTGTCCGGTTCGAGGGCACGATGCAGCCAGGCCCGGCCCTCCGGTTCGACGGTAAAGTGGCTCGCCACCGTGAATACCGAATGCAGCCCCCCCGGCAGGACGGCGAACTCGCCCACCATGTCGGATGGTCTCCAGCGGTCGGGTGTGAAGCAGGGATCGCGCAGCAGCAACTCCTCCGCGACGCGCTGAATCTCGGGCAACCCCACACCGATTCGGTGCAATTTCCCGAGCGGACCGTCGAACACCGTTTCCCAGACGACCAGATTGTAGATCCGCCGTTCGACCACCTGTCCCCAGGGATAGGCATATCCCATGGCCTTGCCATACAGATCGTCGATCAGGCGCCGCAGCTTGGCCCGGCCGATCTTCCGCCGGCGCAATTCGTCCACGACGGGGGCCGGGCAAGTAAGCGGCATCGGTTCTCCGTCCAACAACTTACGCTGTGTTTCCATTTTTCTCCCATCACAATTCAAGTTGGTCGATTCGTCCTTCACGGATGCGCAGCGCCCGGGGCACGGTGGCCGCCGGACCCAGCAGCCGCACGAGCAGCTTGCGATCCCGGTTGAGGGTGGTCTTGCCGCGCTCGAGACGATCCCTGTCCAGACCGGCGTGCTTCGCCCATGTCCCGATTCGCGCGGCATCCGGGCGGTCGACGAAGTACACGTCGAGCTGGAGATCCATGCCTTGCGCCAGCAGTTCCAGGCTGCGTAGATCGGCATCGCAATCGGGGCACTCCAGGCGGGTGAAGAACAGCAATCGGTCGCCCCGTTTCAATGCCTGCTCCCGTCCCGGCAAACGATCCACGTCGACGATCTCGCCGGACGGATTCATCTCCCGCCAGGCTTCGTCGTAGGCGCGTTGGAACGCCAGTATCCGCCGGGTGTCCTCGCGCATCATCCTGGCCCACATGCGGGCGTATTTTCGCCGTTCGGCCTCGCTTTCCGCATGAATACCCAACACTTCGACCGGGGACAGATTGGCGGGGCTGACGGCGCTGCGGATGCCCCGCATCAAGTGTTCATAGCGCGCCCATTCCTTTTCGCTCAGGTTCCACATCTCACGACTGAACCGGGTCGGGGCTTGGGCGGTTTTCGCCGTCCGGACACGGGATTGATGCAGGGGTGCCTGCCGGATATCCGTGAATCGGGTATCGGCGCTTTCATCGGCGGAAACCGTACCGTTCAAGCTCGCGGCAAGCAGCAATGGCGTGATTTTCCGTGCGAACATGAAAATCCCCCTTTACTTTCTTTCCCGGCGCTCCCAGACGGGAGGGAATCCCGTGCCTTTACACAATCGGCACGCCAGGATCTCGCCTTCATCCTCCACGGTGAGCGTGATGTTCTCCGAGGGATCGTCGGTGTATAGGCGTATCCGATCGCCGCTGCGCTCGACATTGACCACCACCGGGCCTTTCAATCCCATGATCAAGGCCTGATCGCCTTTGACTTCCATCGAGATTTCGACGGGACCAGTGAAACCGCTGGTGTGGTAACTCACGTAGTAGCCCTCCACCCGGTCCGCGGGCTCGCCGCAGCCGGCCAGCATCGCCAGCAGGGCGCTTACTTGAACAATTTTTCTTTCCATGTCGCACCTCTCTCCGGTTCTTCCGAATCCTCGGTCTCGATTTCCCCATCCGCTTGATCGGGGTCTTTAGCCTCCTCAACGTCCCGCATATCCTCGTTTTCCGCCGCTTCCGTCCATGACGCCTCCCGGATCGGCGGCGCATGTCTTGCACGCCTTTTCCGTTCGATCACCTCTTGCGGCGGTTTACCCATGGCCTCGATCGCGCGTGCGGCGAGCTGATTCATCTGCGCCAGATCCTTGCGGACGACGCCGGTGTGCCGCCAACCCATGGGCAAAATGAACGTGCTTCGTATCCTCCGTCCCGTTCCGTTCAGGATGGCGGCCATCCGATCTCGGTCGAGGAGGGCGAAATGACGGGCGGATAGAATGGTGCGGGTGAGCCGGTCGAAATCGGCCAGCAGGTAGGCGCCCATGTAACCGTAGGGATTCGGGAAGCGAAGCGGCACTTCCCCGGGCTGGACGGATTCGGCCACCTCGAGCCGTATGCCATCCATGACGGTCAGCACTTCGCGCACCGTTTCCTCTTGTCGCCGCACTTCCATCTTGGCCTCGTCCAGGGCGTCCTCGATGCGGATCAGGAACCAATCGGCATAGGGATCGTCTTCCTGGGCCGCTTGCCATACCAGTTGCGTGCGATGGGCAAAGCCCGTCAAGCCGACGATGGCCGGCTTGCCGTCCCGGCCTTTGCGGCCGTTGACCAGCCGCTGGGCTTGCCAGGTCTGCACCGACAGCACCGCCTCGCCACGCAACGGGGCGGGGCCGCGGCGTTCGTTCGACCTATCCATTTCGGATTTGCCGTCAGTCATGAAAACCTCCTATCGTTCAATGGTGGCGGGGATTTCCACGTTTCGCCCGTCCCGCGTCAAGGTCAGTCCATCCGGCCGCAGGGAGGCGACCTGCCAGTCCGCCAGTTTCGATCCGGGGCGCAGGATATGGATGCCGTTCGATTCGACCACCGCCTGCCATTTTTCACCCCACCGGTCGATGGCGATCACTTCCACCTGGGGTGCCTGCTTTTTTCGACGGCGCTGTTTATGAGCGACCCATCTCGCTTCCTTGATGGCCTGCTCGGCCTGTTTCCGTGCCTTCTCCACCACTTTTTTCAACGCCTCGACCCGTTCCATGCGTTCCGAAAGGCCGTTCAGGCGTGCCTCGATCCCGGTTTCCAAGGTATCCGGTCGTTTCTCGAGGACGACGATTCTTTTTTCAAGATCGTTCAAGCGTTCCCCGATCCCGTTCAATTTTCGGTCGAAGTCCGGTGCCGGGACGGTGGGTTGAGGTTCGGCGAGCGCATCGTTCACCAGGCGCTGGGACAGTTCGGCCTCCTGCTCGCCCCCGGTCACCGTTTCTTCGGGGTTCGGCATGCCGCCTGTGTCCATCGTATCGACGCCGGAATCGGCGGCTTGCCGTTTCTGGATCCACAACGCCCTGCCGCCGAAGACCGTCAACACCAGGACGCCGATCACGAGACCGAACAACCAAAAAGGCGGACGTTTGCGCGTCCGCGGCGGCGGAATGCGGTCCACGGTGGAGGCTTTATCGTGTCTGGGATTTCTCTCGGTCATCATCAATCCTCCCATGCATACTTGATTGTCCTTCGAACGGGATCCTCGCGGAGACGGAACCCTTCGCCGGCCAGAACCGCCAGCGCGGTGCGCAGTGGCACCGGACCGATTTGGCGGTGGACCTCCGGCAGCGGTCGGCGGAACAAATGGCGTACCGCGGGATCGCCGGGAAGCAACCGGTAGCCGCTCCGTATCAGGAGCCAGCGGACCGCCTCGCCGACGGTGGTCACCGTTTCGGGAAAGGTGACCCGGACCACGACCGAAAGCAGGTCCATCTGTCCGGGGTCGGGTGTGGCGGTCGTTTCCATGTAGCGTCCCACCCGCTCGGCCGGTGGGGGTGGGGTGTTAGCGGACCGTGAAATGGGTTTCTCGTTCCTTCCCGCAAGAGGAGTGCGGGTTTCCGCCATCCTCTCCGTATCCGCCTCGAGTATGGCGGGTTCGGAGGGAATGGCCACGGATTCGCCGGCAGGCGGGTCAGCGGTCGGTGGGGCGGCGCAGCCGCTCAGGGCCAGTACGGCGGCAATGGGTGTGACGGTTCGCATGTGAATCTCCTGTATCGATTCGGTGGCGAACACGGTAAAGGAGGGAGGTCGTCGGCAACAGAAAAAAACGTTTAAAGTGGATATACGTTTTTTGCCGTTTCAGATGGGCTGAAAAAGCAACAATATCAATGTGATGGGGTGAAGTTGAGAATCCATGTCAAAAGGCGGGAAAAAGGACTTCGACCGGCCGAATCCGGCTAGCCCAGAAATAGAAATCAAATAAAATCAATAAGTTATACTTAACTCATTGAGAAGTAAAACCTTTCTATTTTATAGATAACGACAACCCGTGTCTATGTGTCGTGTCCCGGATGATTGACGACACGTTTATGAAACAAGTGTGGGTGTGACCTTTGCCAATTTTTCAGGGCTTGCACTGGATGAATATGCCCCAAGGCTTTCTGAGGCACTTGATGATTGTACAACCAGACGTATCGTCGAAGGGTGGTTTCCAGTTCCTCTCCGGAGCGGAAATGATACGTACGCAGGATATCGGCAATACGCCCGTTGAATCGCTCCACCATGCCGTTGGTTTGAGGCCTTTTGGGGCGGATGAGTCGATGCTCGATGCCCAGTTCCGTGCACAGTTGATCGAAGACGTGCTGTCCGGTCGGGGTCCGTTCACCCCGGGTGACAAAGCGATCGGTGAATTCTTTTCCGTTATCGGTAAGAATCTTTTCGATCTTAAACGGCGCGGTCTTGGCCAGCGCCGCCAGAAAATGCCGCGCATGGCGGGCGCTTTTGCTGTGATAGAGACGCACAAAGACCCAACGCGTGGCCCGATCGATGGCCACAAACAGATACCGCCGCCGGGTTTCATCGGCCATTTGGGGCAAATATTTGACGTCGATGTGCACAAAGCCGGGGACATAAGCTTTGAAGGCTTTCGCCTTAGGTGGGCTTTTATCCGCCGGAGGTCTGCGAGACACCCCGTGTCGCTTGAGCATCCGATGCAACGAAGCGCGGGTCAGGGTCGGATGAATGAATTCCCGCACCACCGCCAGCAAGTCGTCCAGGGACAAGTCCAACTGCTGGCGCAGCACCAACACCACCTGCTCTTGAGCCGGCGTCAGGGTCGTGGGCAGCCGGTGCGGGGTATGCGGCAAGTCTTCCACCGAATCGCGTCCCTTCCAGCGCGCGATGGTTTCCACCGTGACGCCAAAGCGCTTGGCCAACACCGTATTCGGTTCCGTACTCGCCTGGATCAAAGCGCGGATTCGGGGCGTGGTCGTCGCGTTTTTGTGCAGTCTTACTTGCATCCTGTCACCTCTCGCATGATGTCTCTGGCCATCAGTAAACCACACCGACGGCCTATTAGGGAATCATCCGTGACACGACAGATACCCCACAGCAATTTGTAAACAAGCTCTTATTAACCCGGCATGAATTTATCGAACAATGATTAAGCGGCATAATGAATGCACTCGGCATTGAAATATTTTCTCACCCTGTGGGGTTGTTTTTGGATGGAACGTAGATGAGAAAGGACTTTACGCTTGAGATGGGTTCCATCCTTCACCGGTTCGCCGGCATGCAACCGAGCCTTGAGATCGGCATTGAGGTATTCGTCGGGATTCAAATCGGGACTGTAGGGCGGCAGGAAGAACAGTTCGATACGCTCTGGATACTTGGCAATCCAATCCCGTACCTTGCGACTGTGGTGGACCTTGTGGTTGTCGAGGATCAGGAAGACCTTGCGCTCGGCGCCCCGGATCAGGCGCCGAAGAAACCGAATCATGGGATCGGCGCTAAAGGGGCCGGTATAGCACATGAAACGAACTTTGCCTTGCGCGGTAATCGAAGCAATCAGGTTGATCCGGATCCTGCCCGATTGGGGGAGCACCAGAACCGGCGTTTTGCCCTCGGGCGCATACCCCCGGGGGTGATGTTCCACCGACAGCACACCGGTTTCATCGCCCCAGTGAATTTCAGCTTTCTCTTGCCGGGCACGGACCTGAATGCGGGGATAAACCCCCTCCAACCATTAATGCACCGCTTCAGGGTTCTGTTCGTACGCTCGCTTAATCGGGCGTTGCGGGGTCAACCCCCAACGTCTCAGATACAAGCATACCGTCCGTTTCGGCAGCAACAGGCCAAAGTATCGATGGATCAAACGCCGCACCGCTTGCGCATTCCACAGGGCATACGGCAAACCCAACCGGTCCGGCGTCTGGGCAACGAGATCCTGACCCAACCGCGCTTCCTGGGCCGGTGTCAAAAGACGACCCGAGCCCATACGCCGACCCCGTTTTCGCTCTCGGCTTGAGTGTCCCGAACGCGCCTTGGCGATCCATACCACCATCGTCGGGCGCCGAAGCCCCAAATCCCGAGCAATGGTGCTCTGACTGTATCCACGATTATGAAGCCGAATCACCACCTGACGCAGTTGTTCTCGTGCCGAGGAGGTCAGTTTGCGAACATCAATGCTGTGCGTTTCAATGTCCAAAGTTTATCATCAAACTGTACGGTAAATTAATTCCGGGTTAATAATAGTTTTTTGCTCGAGTAGGTGTACATGAGGAGCAAAGGGGTGCGCTCAGGACTTCTTCGGGGCAGCCCTTGGCTGTCCAGCCGCTTTGTCAAGTGGCGTTGGTGTATCGGGGTCGGGCGCTTCTGGTGGCCTGGAAGGTGAAACGGCAACCCAGTGCCAGCGTGGCTTTTCAGGCCTACCACTCGGTTCTGGCGCAAAGTGTCTCCCGCCTGAAAGGTTTTGAGGTGATTTTGCTGGCCGATCGTGGATTTTGTCATCTGCAGTTGCTGTGCTGGATCAAACGGACGCCGGATTGGCACTGCCGGATTCACCGGATTCAGATGAAGCGCAATACGCCGGCTTGGCGATGAAGCGGCGCCGGTTACCGCCCGCTGAAATGGCGCCTGGACGCCGGCCAGGTGCGTTATTACCACACCGTTTATCTCTGGAAGCTGCATGAAGCGGTGAACGTGGCCGTGGGCTGGGAAAAAGGCGCCAAGGAACCCTGGTTGATCCTGAGCGATGAATGGACCGATGAAATGACCCTCGCCGATTACGGCAAGCGCTTTGCCATCGAAGAGGGGTTTCTGGATCACAAATCCAACGGCTTTCAATGGGCGTCTTCTCGGCTACGACAAGCCGAGGTCTTGGATCGGCTGTGCTTTGTGATGGCGGTGGCCACCTGGATTGTGACCTGTCAAGGAACGGCGGTGGTAACCGAGGGGCAGCGTAGAACCGTCGATCCGCATTGGTGTCGGGGATTGAGCTATGCCCGTATCGGCTGGAATTGGATCCACCATGCCCTGGCTTGCGGGAAGACACTTATCGATCGGTTGTGGTTACCCTCCGCCGACGATCCCGCTCCCCTTCCTACAGCCTCGGATCGTTCGCGCAGGATGGAGGAATTACCTTGGCAATATAGCTTTTGTATCCCTGACTCCACTACATGACTGATTTTGCATGGAAAAATGAGTTTTGTCAGGCAGTCAGCGCTGCCCACTGAGAACCATGCTCCGCTTGGTGATCCAATACCAGCCGAACCGCCCGTTCTCGGACTTCCGGCGCATATCTTATTCGCTTGTTCATGACTCCATCCTCTCAAAACATGGAGTCTCCGGCAAAACCGGGGCGGTTCACCGGCTTCTTTTTGACAAACGAGGCGGCAGACATAAAGATGGCGTGCGGCGGATAGCAGGAAGCGGGCAGGGTGCGGCGAGTTGAGACTTCTCACGGACTCTAAGGCGGTCCGGCGTGGACGAGATTGTCCGGGAAAAAAAAGCCTCCGATGCTCCGCTAATAGAACTTTAGCTGCCAAAGCTATTAAGCTTTCGGGGATGCTTCTTGTGTGTAAGTAGGGATATCAAGCGCTACGCGTAAAATCTGAGCCCAGGGCTTGATTTATTTTTATTTTGTGTTCTAGAAAAAATGTTGCGCGACCTCTCCGTCAGGTGTTAGTTTTACAAAAGCTTTTGGCTGGATCGGCAGGTGGGTTAGATGGAAGATCGAACCATCTCATCTGGAAAGCAGCCCCAGACGCGCGACGAAGCGGGGCAGACCGTCTCTGCGCCTTCGATTTCTCTTCCCAAAGGCGGCGGTGCCATCCGGGGGATCGGCGAGAAGTTCGCCGCCAATCCTGTTACCGGCACAGGGTCCTTAACGGTGCCCATCGCTACCAGCCCTGGCCGTTCGGGTTTCGGACCACGGTTATCTCTTTCCTATGACTCGGGCGGTGGCAACGGGACATTCGGGTTCGGTTGGAATCTGTCGCTCCCTTCGATTACTCGCAAGACGGACAAAGGCCTCCCTCACTATCGCGATACCGACGAATCGGATGTCTTCATCCTCTCCGGCGCCGAAGACCTTGTGCCGGTACTGGCCGATGACGGTGCACGCTGGAGCGGTACGCGCAACATCGAAGGCATCGAGTATCGCATCCATCGTTACCGCCCGCGCATAGAAGGGCTGTTCGCACGTATCGAGCGGTGGACAAACATCGCCGATCCCGGCGATGTGCATTGGCGCTCCATTACTAAAGACAATACTCTCACCGTTTACGGCAAAGAACCCAACTCGCGTATCGCCGATCCTGAAGACCCGAGCCGTATCTTTAGCTGGCTGATCTGCGAGACGCGCGACGACAAGGGCAATGCCGTCATTTACCAGTATAAGGAAGACGACGGAGCGGGTGTGGATCTTACCCGGATTCACGAGCGTAATCGCGGTGACCGTCACGATCAACGCCGCAAAACCAACCGCTACATCAAATGCATCCGCTACGGCAACCGAGAAACTTTACTAGATGCCCGAGGGCGTCGCCCGAGATTTTTAACTGACGCCCAAATCCAAAATGCCGGCTGGATGTTCGAGGTGGTCTTCGACTACGGCGAGCACGACCCTGAGGTGCCGACGCCCGAAGACTCGGGCGAATGGGATTTCCGCGAAGATCCGTTCTCGTCTTACCGCTCCGGTTTCGAGGTGCGCACGACCCGCCTCTGCCAGCGGGTGCTGATGTTCCATCATTTCCCCGGCGAGGAGGGCGTTGGCGAAAATTGCCTGGTGCGCTCCATGGATTTCACGTATTCGCACGAGGAGGACCCCGACAGCGCCCGCAACCCCGTCTACACATTCCTGCGCGCCGTCTCGCAGTTCGGTTACAAGCGTCGCGGCAGCGGCTACCTGAAGCGTAGTCTCCCCCCGGTCGAGTTCGAGTACAGCCAGCCCATCGTGCAGGACACGGTGGAAGAAGTGGACGAGACGAGTCTGGAAAACCTCCCCATCGGTGTTGACGGCGCAGCCTACCAATGGACTGACCTGCATGGCGAGGGCATACCCGGCATCCTTACCGAACAGGCCGGTGCCTGGTTCTATAAACGCAATCTGAGCCCCATCAACGGAGGCGAAGCCGAGTTCGCGCCATCGGAACGGGTTGCGCTCAATCCGAACCTCGGCCTCGCGGACGGCGCTCGGTTCATGGATCTGGCCGGCGATGGGCAGCCCGATTTGGTGATGCTCGAGGGGCCGACACCGGGCCTGTATGAACACGATGGCGGGGAGGGCTGGCAGCCGTTCCGTGCCTTCACCGCCCGGCTCACCCGCGACATGCGCGATCCCAACCTCAGGTTCGTCGATCTGGACGGAGACGGACATGCCGATGTCCTGATCACGGAAGACGATGCTTTCGTCTGGCACGCCTCGCTGGCCGAGGAGGGGTTCGGGCCCGCCCGCCGCGTACAGCAGGCCCTGGACGAGGAGAAAGGCCCGCGCCTGGTCTTTGCCGATGGCACGCAATCGGTCTATCTGTCGGACCTCAGCGGCGATGGGCTGACCGACCTGGTGCGCATTCGCAATGGCGAGGTCTGCTACTGGCCCAATCGGGGCTACGGCCGCTTCGGCGCCAAGATCACCATGGATCAGGCGCCCTGGTTCGACTCACCCGACCAGTTCGATCACAAACGCATCCGGCTGGCCGACATCGACGGCACCGGCACCACCGACATCGTCTATCTGCACCGCGACGGCGTCCGGATCTACTTCAACCAGTCCGGCAACAGTTGGAGTGAGCCGCAGGCGCTGAGCGTTTTTCCGCGGGTGGACGAGCTGGTCTCGATCGCCGCCACCGATCTGCTGGGCAACGGCACCGCCTGCCTAGTGTGGTGTTCGCCATTGCCGGGCGATGCCGGCCGACCAATGCGCTACGTGAATCTGATGGGTGGCAAGAAGCCGCACCTGCTGATCAAGACCAGGAACAACCTAGGCGCCGAGACCGAAGTCCAGTACGCCCCCTCGACCAAGTTCTATCTCGCCGACAAGCTCGCCGGTAAACCCTGGATCACCCGCCTGCCGTTTCCGGTGCATGTGGTCGAGAAGGTAATCGTGAAAGACAAATGGCGCGGCACGCGTTTCGCCACCACCTACAGCTACCACCACGGCTATTTCGACGGGATCGAGCGCGAGTTCCGCGGCTTCGGCCGAGTGGATCAGATCGATGCGGAGTCCTTCGGCGAATTCGCCGAAGGCAATGCGGGGAGCCCCTACATCACCGATGACAAAACGCTTTATCAGCCGCCGGTCAAGACCATCACGTGGTTCCATACCGGTGCCTTCCTAGACCGCGAGCACATCCTCTCGCAATACCACGCCGAATACTTCCCCACCTGGTTCGAGGCGCTTAATCCAGCCGAGACAAACGTGCTCGGCGCGTTCCGCGAGGACAGCTTGCCCGAACCCGACCTGCATCCAGGTGATCTCAGCGGCGAAGAACTGCGTCAGGCCCTGCGCGCCTGCAAGGGCATGATGCTGCGCCAGGAAGTCTACGAGCTGGATGTCGATGCGCTGGAGCGCGGCGAAGAGCGGCCGGTCAAGCTCTTCACGACCGCCTACCATAACTGCCACATCCGTATGCTGCAGCCGCGGGCGATGAACCCACACGCGGTCTTTCTCGTCACCGAGAGCGAAGCCATCACCTATCACTACGAGCTCGACCTGCGACCGGGAACGCTCACGCCGGACCCGCGCATCGCGCATACGCTGAATCTCAACGTCGACGAGTACGGCAACGTGCTCCAAGCGGTTGCGGTGTCCTATCCGCGGCAGCGTGATCACGAAGATTCGACACTGCCATCCGATGCCTTGACCCGCATCCGCGCAGTGCAGTCCGAACGCCATCTCGCCTATACCGAAACCCGCTACACGAAGGACATCGACACGCCGGATGACTATCGCCTGCGCGTACCCTGCGAGGTCAAGACCTATGAGCTGACAGGGATCGCGCCGGGCTCCGGCGCTCCTGTTGGATACTTCACGCTCGAAGATCTGCGCGGCTACCGGCTCAGCAACCGGTATCAGCCGAGCGGCATCGCCGTGACCGACATCGGCTATCACGAGATTGCCGCCGGTCGCACGGCGAAACGCTGCATCGAACACGTGCGGATGCTCTTTTTCCGGGACGACTTGGGCGGTCCGCTGGATTTTGGCCATCTCGGCCGGCTTGGACTGCCCTATGAAACCTACAAGCTCGCGCTTACCGATACCTTGCTCGATGCGGTGTTCACGGATACGACCGGAAGGAATAAGCTGGAAGACATCGTCGATGGCGCTACCACTGTGCGTGACAAACTCCGGGACGCGTCGGTCAGCGGCTATCTCGCCGGCGCCGCGCTGGCGGCGAGCTTCCCCGAGGAAGACACCACCGGCCAGTATTGGATCCGCTCCGGCATCGCCGGCTTTGAACCCGACGCCGCCGAGCATTTCTTCCTGCCGGAACGCTACACCGATCCCTTCGGACATACCACCATCCTCGATTACGACGACCACGACCTGTTCATTCGGTCGAGTACCGATCCGGTGGGGAACTCCGTCGCGGTCGAGGCATTCGACTATCGGATACTCGCTCCCCGGGCAATGCGGGACATCAACAACAATCTCTCGGAAGTCGCGTTCGACATCCTCGGCCTGCCGGCGGCGATGGCTATCGAGGGCAAGGGCGCCGAAGGCGATCATCTCGAAGATCTCGCCCCCGAGATGCTCGATCCCGCGCCGACCGACCGCTTCCGCTTCTTCACCGACACCTATGACGAGGATGAAGCCCGCCGCTGGCTCGGCAGCGCCACCGCGCGGCATGTCTACTACTTCGGAGAAGAGGTTGATGACACCGGCAATGTCGTTGCGTGGGGGGCGCATCCCGCCTGCGCCGCCGCCATCCTGCGTGAGCGCCATGTGGCGGATCTCCCGTCAGGCGAGCGCTCCGATATCCAGGCGGCGTTCGAATATTCCGACGGCGGCGGCAATGTACTGGTCAAGAAGGTACAAGCGGAACCCGAGACCGCCGGCGGTCCGCTGCGCTGGATTGCAAACGGCAAGACCGTGCTCAACAACAAGGGCAAGCCGGTCAAGCAGTACGAGCCGTATTTCAGTGTTGACGAATTTGGCCAACCCAACCACCGATTCGAGGACCCGCATGAACAAGGCGTAACGCCCATCATGTACTACGATGCCCCCGGCCGGCTGGTGCGCACCGAACTGCCGGACGGCAGCTTCAGCCGCGTGGAATTCTCGCCGTGGCACGTCACGAGCTACGACCCGAACGATACGGTGCTCGAGGCTGGAAACGACTGGTACTTGCGCCGTACCGATCCGGCTCATAGGGATTTTGCAGACTACGGCACCGCCGAGAATCAGCGTGCCGCACGGCTGGCGGCCGAACATGCTGATACGCCCGCATCGGTGTATCTCGACAGCCTTGGCCGCGAGGTCGTCAGCGTTGCCCATAACCGTGTCAAAGACGGATCAGGCGCATTGCGTGACGAAAAATATGTCACCTTCACCAAGCTCGATGCCGAAGGCAAGCCGCTGTGGATACGCGACGCGCGTGGCAATTTGGTCATGCAGTACATCACGCCCCAGAAGCCGACCATGTGGTCGGCGGAATCCAATGAGGACATACCATCCGGTTCCGTCCCTTGCTACGACATCGCCGGCAACCTGCTCTTCCAGCACAGCATGGACGGCGGAGACCGCTGGATGCTCAACGACGCCGCCGGCAACCCATTCTATGCCTGGGATCTCAACGATCGCATCACCCGTGACGGTGAAAGACTGCTCGAGAATCGAATTTTTCACACGACCTACGATGCTCTCCGCCGCCCGCGTGAACACCGGCTGCGTATCAATGATGGCACCTGGCAGGTGGTCGAACGATTCGTGTACGGTGACAAGGCTGGATTGTTCCCGGTAAGACCTGCGCATGAGACCCCGGAGGCGCAGGAACGCAACCTACGCGGGCAGGTGTACCACCACTATGACCCGAGCGGGCGAATCACTAACGAGCGCTTCGACTTCAAGGGCAATCTGCTGGAGGTCAAGCGCAGGCTGGCCACTGCCTACAACGCCCCGGTGATCGACTGGCCGGAAGATTTCTCAGACGCCGGTCTGGAAGGGGAAATGTTTACCCAACGAACCGAATACGACGCCCTCAACCGAATGACGCGGCAGGAGAACTGGCATCTGGAGGAGCGAACCCCCGCGGTTTATAGGCCGCGCTACAACCAACGCGGCCTGCTGGCCGGCGAAACGCTTTCGGTACGAGGCGTGCCGACCAACGCGATCGTAAGCATTGCCTATAATGCGAAATGCCAGCGTGAGTTTATCGAGTTCGGCAACGGCACCACGACAACCTATGACTACGACCGGGAAACCTTTCGCCTGATCGGTTTGCGTACAATCCCCCGCACAGATTTAGCCCTGCTTCAGGATCTGCACTACACCTACGACCCGGTGGGCAACATCACCGGTATCCGGGACGACGCACAGCAGACCGTTTATTTCGCCAATGCGGCGGTCGAGCCGCATTGCCGGTATGAGTACGATGCGCTGTATCGGCTGATCCGCGCGGACGGGCGGGAGCATGCGGCACAGAATAATATTCAGCGCGACGGACGTGACTTTGAGCCGGTGATCGGCATTCCATTCCCTAACAGCCCGGAAGCATTGCAGCCTTATACCGAGCGCTACGAATACGATCCGGTGGGCAATATCTTGAGCTTGTCCCACAGCGGAGGGCACGTGCTGCGCTGGAAGCGCTGCTATCAGTACGCGCTGGACAGCAACCGTGTGCTGGCAACCGGCAGACCGTCCGACCTGCCATCGCCCGAAGACGACTGTCCGCCGAACTACGTTGCAGCCCCCAGCCTCTCGGTGCGCTACGACTATGACATTCACGGCAGCATGCTGAATCTCAACCGGACTCCGGATGAATACCGCCTGCGGTGGGATTACCGCGACATGATCCACCACGTGAATATGGGAGGCGGCGGACAGGCCTGGTACAACTACGACGCCGGCAAACAGCGCACCCGTAAGCGTAAGCGCAATGGCAGTACGGTGGAAGAGCGGCTCTATCTAGGCGGTATAGAGCTATATCGCCGGTGGGTTGGCGGCAGCCTGGTGGAGGAAATCGAGACCCATCATCTCTTCGTCGATGATCAGCGACTGCTGCTGGTGGACGATGTCCTGACGACCGATAACACCAGCCTTGGGACCGGCACCCTGTTCCGTTACCAATACGGTAATCATCTGGGCTCGGTGGTACTGGAGTTGGATGCTGATGCAGCGATCATTTCCTATGAAGAATATCACCCCTACGGTACGACGGCCTATCAGGCGCGGGGACGGGGCGTGCGCGCGACGGCGAAACGGTATCGCTATACGGGAATGGAGCGGGATGAGGAGACGGGATTGAGTTATCACACAGCGCGGTATTACGCGCCTGCGATTGGAGCGTGGTGTAACGCCGACCCAAAAGGGATAAAGGCCGGAATAAATTACTACGTCGTCTTTGTCGGCAATCCCATTAATTGGGTTGATCTAGATGGAGCACAGCCGCGCAGATTACCTTTACCGGGCGGTGTCGAAAATAGTTACGAAATACCGATGCCCCTAGCGCCCCAGATTCCTGCACCTAATGAGGGACTTGCTGATTCTAACGGCCTGTCAGAAGCTCTGGTTTCGCGCATCCAGTGGATAGGTGAAGTCTCTCCTCCCAGGACGCTGCAGCGGATTTCGAATGTCGAAGACAGAGAGACGCTTCATTTGAGGCTATATCTACGGAGACCAATTGAAAGCGGAAGAGTTGGTGAGCCAACAACAGGTCAAGGGGATATCAACATTTCTACTGTCGCGGCGCGATTCTCAGCGAATACTTATCGTGGGCAAAGAAACAGTGACCCACACCAAGGCTTACTGACTCAAATTGACACAAGAGACAGAAGCGGTGACGCATCACAAGTTAACGCATTTCGACATGCCTTGTGGCAGGCGCTTATTACGAAGGAGTTTGGGGCTGAATTTGCGCGCGAAGTTGGTAATGCTCACGAAGGGGGGGCGGCGCTTTCGCAGGAAAGTCGTTTCGAGCGGTTGTATGAAGCAGATACACAAGCTGATCTGAGAAACAACTTCTATGGTCGGCTGATTGGGAGGTCTCTGGAAGATATGCCTGCCCGGGACGTCGCGCTGGCTGTTCTTTATTTCTTCAAAGAATTTGGACTTTTTGTCGCGAGAAGAGAAGGCGATAGTTACGTGTTGGTGAGACAACAAATATCTGATGAACAGTTCGAGGTCGCCGTAAGAGCCATCAACGAGTCAAACAACTACGGTTTTACCGAGGAGCAATGGCAAAATTGGCTTAGGAGTAATAGGGGACAGACCACGGTTCTCTCAGATTAGCAATAGGGGACAGCTCATTGCGTAGATACTGTTATGTTCGTCAAGTACCATGAAGAGCCCGCGTAGGTTGGGGTGAGGCACGAACCCCAACGGAGACGGGGGTGGCATCACGATATGGCGACACAAACCCGTGTGCCTGATGTCGGTTGATTCGAACCCATTGCGCGATGGTCTAGCCGAATTGTTGGGGTTCCTTCGTCACCCCAACCTACGGTTTGATGTGACGTAAACGATGGGAATGGCGAACGATGCGTTATCGGCGGGCGGATGTGGCGGGTGGGACGTACTTCTTTACTGTCAATCTGGCCGAACGGAAACGAACCTTGCTGGTGGATCATGTGGACGTACTTCGAAATGTATTACGGGAGGTCAAATCGAGGCATCCCTTCCATATCGACGCTATGGTGATCCTGCCCGACCACCTCCACGTTGTGTGGACGCTGCCAGAGGGCGATTGCGACCATCCCACGCGGTGGATGTTGATCAAGACAGGATTTTCGCGACGGATACCGGCAGGTGAGCAGCGTAACCAAAGCCGGATGACAAAAGGCGAACGCGGTATCTGGCAACGCCGCTATTGGGAACACCTGATCCGCAACGAGCGGGATTACGGGCGGCATGAGGATTACATCCACTACAACCCGGTGAAACATGGGTACGTCAAGCGGGTGATGGATTGGCCTTATTCGACCTTCCATCGTGAAGTGGAACGCGGCATCTATCCGCTAGACTGAGCAGGTATGCCCGAGGCCGATTTTAATGCGGGTGAGCTTGACTGAGCCATTAATATGTTGGGGTTCGCTTTGGTCACCCCAACCTGCGCGGGCTGAACACATGAGCGAACACAACAGTTCAAGCAAACAAAGCTGGTGGCATACCCTTCCTGGCGTACTTACCGCTATCGCCGGCCTCATCACGGCGGTTACCGGCTTGTTCGTAGGGCTGCAACAGGCGGGTTTCTTCTCGGACAAGCAGGATATCCCACACCCAACTGACATGAGTAGTCCTGTTACCGGCCCCGACACAACCTTATCGTCAGAGCCAAAGGCCGATGCTCACTCAGGTTCCGGTGAACCGACGGGTGAGACGTCGTCCAGTCGAAGCCGGAATCTTCCACAGCAATCCACACCACAAAAACAGGGGATAGGAACTTTGAAGACATCCTCCGGGAGTATCGCATTCGATCGTATTAAGGGCATGTCCATGGGGCACAGTAAACTTACCATCTCGCAGTTAGGTACGAGAGTCGATATACCTCTGGAGCAGATTAAGAAAATTACTTTTCAGGATAAGAATGCGATCCGTATTGACTATTGGAGCGGTGAGTCCGAAGAAACTCAATTCCACTGCTACTGGAACCTGCCGGTGACTTTTTACGCCGGGGACAAGGAAATCTATTACGGCGACTGCAAGGACTTTCATGTCGTCGAGCAGATTGAGTTTCATCACGCGCAATAGTTCATGACCGCACGGCTTGCGTCTCTGAGTAACCACGCCTAATGCACAACCGAGATCTTCTGATCCCACATCGGCGCGCCTCAGCGATCGCAACGGCCCAAACCCGCCAACTCAAGGAGGTCCGTCATGGCCTATACGATTCACGGGCAGCTTTTGCATGCCCGCACCCGGCAACTCCTTGCAAACCTCAAGGTAGAAGCGTTCTACCGTCGCCAACAGCAGGTCGTGCTCAACCAGAGTACTACCAGCGACTCTGCGGGACGGTTCAAATTCGAGTTTTCAGAAGATACGCTCGGCATGCTGTCGCCGAACCAGCCGCCGGTCGCGGTCTTCTTTCAGGTTTATCGCGGCAACGAAGTGCTTCCCTCCAGTGGTACGATTAACGCGCTGCAGCCCCAAGACCACCAGATTGCGATCAAAGTCGATGTGCCTGAGGTAAGCGGTGGATATCGCGTGAGGGGCGCGATCACTTCGGCCAGCGGACTTCCTGTTTCCGGCGTGCAGGTACGCGCCTTCGACCGCGACATGCGGCACGAGCAACCGCTTGGCGAGAAGCAGACCGACAGCAAGGGCTTCTACGAGATCACCTACTCCCGCAGCCAGTTCCGCCGCGCCGAGAAGGAGCATGCCGATCTGGTGATCCGGGTGATGGACGAGAACGGTAACGAGCTCGGCGACTCCGATGTCATTTTCAATGCCGAACCCGTCCAGACCATCGACCTCACGCTGCAACCGGACCGGTACCGGGGACCATCGGAGTACGAGCGCTACGTGGAGGCGCTGGCTCCCCTCATCGAGGACGTGCCGCTCGCCGACCTGACCGACAAAGACCTGGAGTTCCTCACCGGCGAGACCGGCATCCCGGCCGAGCATCTGCGCTTCCTCCGGCTGGATGCGCAGTGGAGGCGGAAGCACGACGTGGATCGTGCGGTGTTCTACGGCCTGTTGCGTCAGGGGCTTCCGGCGAACGATCGCCGCCTGCTGGCCGAAAAGCTCTCGCGGTTACGCGAGGCCCTGGTAGCCTCCCTCAGGCAGAACATCATCCCCGGCCAGGAGAACAACGTCGACAGCATTCTGGAGCGGCTCCAGGATTTGGCGGTGAAGGCCGCTTTTGAGCAGGACGATGAAGCTGCCGCTCCGCCCCTCGGCGTTCTTCTCAACACCGCGCCTGATCTCCCAAAGGAGCTGCAGCGTCAGTTCGTCCGCTTCGCGCTCCGCTACGAGAACAACCGCGAGGCTGACTTCTGGGACAAGCTGCGCGAAGAGACCGATTTCAGCGAGGAGGCGGTCCGCGCGGCCCAGTTCACCGTCGGCCTCGGAGCGCTGAGCCGACACGCTCCGCTGGTTCAGCGCTTCCAGCGAGAGCGTCAGCAGGGCAGCATCACTGAGCTGCGCCACCTGGCACGCTTGACGGTAAATGACTGGCAAGTGCATATCGCCGAAGCGGGCTTCCCGCCGGACACGCCGGGCGAGGACGAAGAGGAGAAGGCCCGGAACTACGCCCTGCACATGGCGCGGGGGGTGGAGACAAACTTCCCGACCGCCTCCGTCGCCTACAAGCTGGAGAGAGCCAGCGGACTGGAGATGCCCCTCAAGCAGGAGATCAGCCGCTTTGTGCTGGAGGCCCCGGAGTTCGACCTTGCCCGCACGAACATCAATGCCTACATGGCGGAGCATCCCGCGCCTGACGGCATCGACGACCCTGAGGTTTTCAAGCGGGAGCTGAAGCGCGTGCAGCGGGTCTTCAAGCTAGCTCCGGAGCACGATCGGTTCGAGACGATGCAGGTTCTGCTGGAGAACGGGCTCGATTCGGCACACGCGGTCAGCGATGTGGGTGAAACCCGGATGCTGCGGGAGTATAGCGATGCACTTGGCGGCGAGAGCCGCACGACAGCCATCGCCCGCAGGGCCGGCTACATCACCGCAGAGACGCAGATCCTGATGCTCGGTTACGGAGGCCTGTTCAACCCGATCTCGCTGCCCGTAACGGCCGATCGGGTAGCCGAGAGCGGAAAGATTCCGGAACTGGCGGAGCTCTTCGGCTCTCTCAGCTTCTGCGAATGCGAGCACTGCCGGTCGGTTTACAGCCCGGCAGCGTATCTGGTGGATCTCTTGCATTGGCTGGAAGCCGAAGTGGAGGCGCTCGGCGCTCTCACCAACCGCAGACCGGATATCAGGAAAATTGAACTTTCGTGCAAGAACACCAACACGGTTCTTCCTTATGTCGACCTGGTAAACGAAATCCTCGAACGGGCAGTGGCACCGTTGCTTTTCGACTTCGAGGAGCCGCCTGCCGTGATTCGAAGTCTTGCCGGTGAGCTGGATAGCGGCGCCATGCCGACCCGGATTCGGGACGAATTCAACGAGATTGGCATCCCTCTCTCTGATAATCCCGAAGTCATCATCAAATCTACCGGCAGAGAATGGGCTATCACTGACGAAGAACGTTCGTACAACATCCTCAATATCGGGGATGAGGGCATCATCGCCTCAGCCGGTACGCCGCAAACCCGCGGTACGGCCGAAGAGTTGCGAGTGCAACCGGAATATATTAATAGCCTTGCCTACAAGAAGCTGGCCGAGGCGGTCTATCCATGGAACCTGCCATTCGACCTGTGGACGGAGGAGGCCCGCATCTTCCTGAATCACCTCGGCGTCCCGCGCTACGAGCTGATGGAGGTGCTCGGTGGCGGGGCTCCTCCGGGACCGCTGCACGTGTCGAGGGAGCGGCTGGGCCTGACGACGCGCGAACGGGAACTTGTCACCGGCTCTGACGCTAGCGAGCCGTACGAGCGCTGGGGTCTCGAGGAGACGGATAACGTCCTGCCTGATCTCGAGAACCCCGAGGACATGGTAAGCCTCGATTGGATCGACGCGCTGCGCCGGGTGCCGGTCTTCATGGCGCGGTCGGAGCTCAGCTTCAACGAACTGACCGAACTACTGACGGCTGAGTACATCAATCCCGTCGGCGCGATCACCGTCGAGTTTCCGGTGCCCGAAACCGAAGAGGAGGCCCTGCTCATCGCGAGCTGTGACCTCACGAAAGCCACGCTCACTCTGCCCGCCGAGAACGCAGCAGCGGCTGAGGTGCTAGAGCGAATCCAACGGTTCGTCCGGCTACAGCGGAAGCTGGGCTGGCCGGTCAGGGAGCTGAATGCCGCCCTGCGTGCGCTGCCTCCCAACGAATTGACGGACGAGTTCCTGATCCAGCTCGCTTATGTCGTCCGGCTGCGCGAGAAGCTCAAGGTTCCGGTGCTCGAAATGCTGAGCTGGTGGAGCGGCATCGACACGGTACGCTTCGGCGACCAGCCCTCTCTTTACGAGCAGCGCTTCCTCAACCGGGCTGTTTCAGATCCGGTCGATCCCGCTTTCAAGCTGAACGCCGCCGGCAACGAGCTGGCCACCACCACTGACACCGTTGAGGATCACAAGCCCACCATCCTCGCGGCGCTGGAGATCACGGAGAAGGAGCTGTCGCTGCTGGTCGAGCAGGTGCTGACCGACACCACGCTGAACCTCGAGAACCTGTCCGTGCTCTACCGGTGCGTATCGTTCGCCCGGCCTCTGAGGCTTTCCATCGAAGACTTTCTGAGGGCTCGCAAGCTCGTGGATGTCGAGCCGTTCGATCCGGCGGACACCTCCCAGGCGTGGCGTTTTGCCCGGAAGGTGGAAAAGATTCGGGCGTCGGGCTTTTCGGTGGCGGAACTGGATTACCTGCTCCGGCACCGGTTCCCGCTCCCTTCACCGATCGCGCCCGCCGACACTGAGATCGGCCGGGTACTGGAGGAGATCCGCACCGGACTGCAGACAGTCGCGGAGGAGCAGTCCTTCGGTCCCGAGACCACGGACCCCTCGGGAGAGCTGCTCCAGGCGAAGCTGGCGCTCCTGAACTGGGATCAGGCGCTCATCGAGCAGGTGATCGCCACGTTCAATGACGCCGTCACCTACAATGCCCCGTTGACGACCTTGCCCGAGGGGCTGATCTTCCCGCCGAATCTCAGGGAAACGGTCTATTACGTCGCTAACGCGGGAGGAACAGGCGAGCTGCGATTCAAGGGCGCGATGACCATCGCCGAGCGGGACACCTTGTTGGACCTGTCGGGCGACAGCGCCTACCGAACGGCGGTGGAATCTCTGTTCGAGACTCCCAGGACCTTCGTCTCCCGCAATATGCGGTCGTTCGAACCGCCGCACTACGCGGCCCCGCTCGCGGCCTCGCTGGCTGACTCGCCAGCGGTCCTGCCGCACGGCCTGACCTTTCCGAGGGAGCTCAACGACAGGGTGTACTACGATCGGGCCGTGGAGGAACTGAGGTTCGTCGGCGCGATGACCGTAAACGAGCGTAAGACCCTCCTGTACCTGGCAGATCATACAGCCCCGGATTATCCGGTCTACGAGAGCACCATCAATACCCTGTTCGATGCGCCCGATTCTTTCGCTCCGGAGCCGGAGGACGAGTTCCTGTCGGCAGCGGACATCGCGACACTTTTTGACGCTCCGGCGGGGACGACACCGGACGAAGTTAGCAACGTTCGCTTTGCCCTCGTGCTAGAAAAGCTCGTACCGTATCTCAGGGATCGGCTGAGCGAGCGCCTGGTTGTGCAGCGGCTCGGAGATGCGCTAGGGCTGGAGATGGAGGTGATGCAGCCGCTGTTGACCCGGTGGATCACGCTCCCGTCCGACTCGATGAAGCCTGCTGCCTGCGCCTTCCTGGATTACCGGGAAGACTGTCGTACGGAACCCACCGCGCCGGTGTTCAGCGAGAGCAGCCCCCACCTGACGCTCACCCGAGAGACCTTCTCCGAGGTTTTCCAGACCTATACCAGGCTGCATAAGGCCGCCCTGGTAGCGAACCGGCTCGATTTCACGCGGCCCCAGCTCTCCTGGCTCTTCGAGTACGAGCCGGACGTAGGTTGGCTGGACCTGAACGCGCTGCCGCTGGCGCCCACCGACTCGGCTGCCTCCCTCTTTGCCGCGTGGGAACGGCTTGCCGACCTCGCCGACCTCCGCAACGATCTTCCACTCGGCGAGAAGGTTCTGGAGGACCTTTTCGCGGAAGTGCACGCCGACACGCCGAGCAAGCAGACATATATCGAAACCCTCGTTGCGTGGACGGACTGGTCGAAATCCGACCTCGAAACGTTCCTCGGCGAGACGGTCGACCCTACCGCAACCGGTCTGCTCGGCGCCGCCTTCCCGAACGACTACAGGGACGAGCGGTTGCTGGTGCGGCTCACAAAGTGGTTCCGGCTGCTGAAGCGTCTGGGCGTATCGGCTGACGAAGCCGCGCTGTGGGGGCAGGCGGACCTGACGCCGGAGATCGCTCGCAGTATCCGCCGGGCTGCCAAGGCGAAGCACGGCCGGGAACGCTGGTACACCATCGCCGCGCCGCTGCAGGACGAGCTGCGTAAGCGTCAGCGTAACGCTCTGGTCGCATACCTGGTCGCCCACGGTCCCGACGGAGGTGATTCGACGACGTTCGAAGACGCTGACGACCTCTTTGGTCATTACCTCATCGACGTCGAGATGGACCCCTGCATGATGACCTCGCGCATCAAGCAGGCGAACAGCTCCGTGCAGCTCTTCGTGCAGCGCTCGCTGATGAGCCTGGAGCCGGAGGTCCAGATCGAGCTCAAGCATGCGCGGCAGTGGAAGACCTGGATGAAGAACTACCGGGTCTGGGAGGCCAACCGCAAGGTCTTCCTGTACCCGGAAAACTGGATCGAGCCCGAGCTGCGCGACAACAAAAGCCCCTTCTTCAAGGACCTCGAGAATGCGCTATTGCAGAACGAGATCCGCGAGGATACGGTCGAGGACGCCTTTCTCGGCTATCTGGAGAAGCTCGACGAGGTCGCCCGGCTGGAGATGGCCGGGATGTACCACCAGAAGGAAGAAGATCTCGATATCCTCCACGTCTTCGGCCGGACTCGAAACACGCCCCATATCTATTATTACCGCCGGTGGATGGACCAATCGTATTGGACGCCCTGGGAGCGGGTGGACGTGGATATCCAGGGCGATCACCTGATCCCCGTCATCTGGAACCGCCGGCTCTACCTCTTCTGGCCGATCTTTACGGAGAAGGCGGATGAGCCTGGCGAAGTGACCGAAGATGAAACGGGATCGCCGCCGGTTAAGTATTGGAACATTCAGATCGCTTGGAGCGAGAACAAGCACAACAAGTGGACCGCGAAGAAAGTCTCATCGTCACAATTGAACACACTGGCGAAAGCACATCTTCGGCAATACTTCTTCCTACCTATCGATTGGCAAGGATCGCTATTTGTAAGGGTCCGACAATCAAATGTCAACGAAAGCGGCCGATGGAGTAGCTATAATCGAATCGGCGAGTTTGTGCTAGCCGGCTGTGACAAAAACGTACATTCGTATGAGGAGAATACAGTCTTTACTGACGATCCATTTTTACGGCCTATGGGGGCAGAATACGAGTACATGGGCATCCGCCTCGGAGGAGACACCGATCTAGAAATGGTCCAGGGGGATGCAGGCGAGGATTTAGCTTTCCTGGGCACTGGAGTGCACAGAATTCCAACATTGGGCAACACACCCACCTCACTAACATTGTATTATCCTTCTCACCTCCAGGTGTTTGTCTCTCAATCACCTTTCTTCTATGAGGATACTAACCGCACATTCTTTGTCACACCGGTCGAAGTCCAACTGTCTTCATTTAAGGGAACGTACGAAGGTGAAGCCGGGCGGATAACAATTCCATTGGGATCAGGTAAGACTGCGCGATATTCGGGTTATCAATTTAGCACGTCCTATCATCCCTTCACCTGCACGTTCATCAAGGAGCTCAATCGGCATGGGATCAGCGGCCTCCTCAATCCGGCCAAGGATGGAGGATCTTCCGATCTGAGACGGCAATTGATCCATGATTACTACTTCGGCCCCGAGCGTCCTGAACGCGAAAGCGAAAATCTCTACGCTCCAGAGTATCTCACCGTTCTCCGTCCATATCCCAAGGACGACATAGACTTTTCCTATCGCGGCTCCTACTCCCTTTACAACTGGGAGCTCTTCTTCCACGCGCCGCTCCTTATCGCCGACCGCCTCAGCAAGAACCAGCGGTTCGAAGAGGCGATGCAGTGGTTCCACTACATCTTCGACCCCACGATCGGAGAGGACCCATCGCTCGATGCAAGTGACCGCCGATCGCCGGCACGTTTCTGGAAGGTTAAACCATTCTTCCAGAACGAACGGACGGATGAGGAAGGACGACCCTACTCGATCCGGTTCCTGCTCGACCTTCTCCACTACGACGGTTCCGATTCCGAGCTGCGCGAGCTCAAGCGGGATTTCGAAAACCAGATCGACGAGTGGCGTGACAAACCGTTCAATCCGCACCTGATTGCCCGGCTGCGCACCTCGCCCTACCAGTGGGCGGTGGTGATGAAATACCTCGACAACCTGATCGCCTGGGGAGACCAACTCTTCCGCCGCGACACGATCGAGTCGATCAATGAAGCCACGCAGCTCTACATCCTCGCCGCTCAGATCCTTGGCGATCGCCCCGTCCAGCTCCCGGCCCAGCGGGTGCGGGACAGAACCTATAATCAACTAAAAAACGAGAATCTGGGTGCATTTAGTAACGCCCTTGTCGAGATTGAGAACGCTATCGCTCCCTCTATAGATGGGGAACTGTCAACTGCCGGCGGCAGCGACGGGATGCCGAGGCTCAGGACGCTCTACTTCTGCGTTCCGCCGAACGAGAAGCTGCTCGGATACTGGGACACGGTCACGGATCGCCTCTTCAAGATCCGCCACTGCATGAACATCGAAGGCGTGGTACGCCAGCTGCCGTTGTTCGAACCGCCCATCGAGCCCGGTATGCTCGTCCGAGCCGCCGCTGCGGGCGTCGATCTCAGCAGCGTCCTCAGCGATGTAAATGCACCGCTGCCCCATTACCGCTTCCAGGTGATGCTGCAGAAAGCGGTCGAACTATGCGGTGACGTCCGCGCCTTGGGTGGCGCTCTGCTCTCGGCTCTCGAGAAAAAAGACGCCGAGGAACTGGCGCTGATGCGCTCGAAGCACGAACTCAAGCTGCTTGATAGCGTCCGACAGATCAAAGAGCAGCAGATTGAGGAAGCAACCGAGGCTCTGAAGGGGTTGCAAAAATCTAAGGAGATTACCAAAGCACGTCGCAACTACTACAGAGATATTGAGCGAATCAATGAGCATGAACAAGTTCATATGGATAGCTTAGGAACTGCGCACGTGTTCAGTGAGATAGCACAGGGAATTCAAACTTCAGTTGCAGCTGCACATACAGTGCCCAATTTTGATGTGGGTACCGCAGGATGGGCGGCAACTCCTGTGGTGAAAGCTTCTTTTGGTGGCAACAATCTTGGCAGCGCACTCCAGAGTGCCGCCGGAGTCTTGGAGATGATTGCACGACAATATACGCACGATGCCACAATGGCATCAATAAAAGGTGGGTATGATCGTCGGTGGGATGATTGGAAATTACAAGAAAGTTTGGCCAATAAGGAGTTGGAGCAGATCGACAAGCAAATCGCCGCCGCCGAGATTCGTCTTGCTATCTCCGAAAAGGAGCTTGAAAACCATGATCTCCAGACCGAGAACGCGCAGGAAGTCGACACCTACATGCGTCAGAAATTCACCAATCGAGAACTCTATGGCTGGATGGTGTCGCAGCTTTCGGCCCTCTACTTTCAGAGCTACCAGTTGGCCTACGACCTCGCCAAGCGGGCGGAACGGGCGTACCGTCACGAGCTGGGGCTGACGGACTCGAATTTCATCCAGTTCGGCTACTGGGACAGCCTGAAGAAGGGGTTGCTCGCCGGTGAAAAACTCCACCACGACCTCAAGCGCATGGATGTAGCCTACCTGGAGCAGAACAAGCGTGAGTACGAGCTCACCAAGCACGTCTCGCTCGTCTTGCTGCAGCCGGAGGCGCTGGTCAGGCTGCGAGAGACCGGCGAATGCTTCTTCCACCTCCCCGAGGTGATCTTCGACCTGGATTACCCCGGCCACTACATGCGACGCATCAAGTCGGTGAGCCTCACGCTCCCCTCGGTGACCGGACCGTATACGAACGTCAGTTGCACCGTTACGCTACAGAGCAACCGCATCCGCAAGAATACGAATACCGCCCCCTCTTATGCCTGGACCGGGGATACGAATGACGACCGCTTTATCTATAATCTGGGCGGTATTCAATCAATTGCGACGAGCAGTGCCCGGGAAGACAGCGGCCTGTTCGAACTCAACTTCCGCGACGAGCGCTATCTACCCTTTGAAGGCGCAGGGGTCATCGGCAATTGGCGTCTCGAATTGCCCCAGGAGTTTCGCCAATTCGACTACGACACGATCTCGGATGTCATCCTCCACGTCCACTACACGGCCAGGGACGGGGGCGCCGGTTTCGCGGGACTGGTGAACGCCTCCCTCACGGAAGCCCTCAACCGTTGGCTCGAAGACCTGTCGGCATCGGGGCGCGGGCTATTCCGAATGTTCAGTCTTCGGCAGGAATTCTCTTCTCAGTTCCACCAGTTCCTTCACCCGAAAGCAGACGATACAGCGCATGAAACCCTGCTGACTGTCGAGGAAAAGCACTTTCCGCATTTTCTCCTCGGAATGGAATTTGTGCTCGCTCAGGATGTATCGCCGCAAATTTTGGTAGTGGTTAAGCCCAGATCGATCAACAACTATTCAACGTTCGCAGAAGCAGAAATGCCGGTTACGCTTGTGAAGAATGGCTCCTCGCACGATTCCAGCATCGCTTCGCGAAAGGATCTGGGAAACTTGCCGACGGCGGCTTTCCCGTCTTCGGAATCATCGGTAGGGTTGTCAGGCTCCCTAATGGGAGATTGGATGCTAGCTATCAATCGCTCGGACGTGCCGGAGGATATTGCAATTGATGTGGATGGTCAGCCGCAGTTAAACCCGGAAATGATAGAGGACATCTTTCTGTTTATACGATATGAAGTAAGAGTTACCTGACTACATACTGACGTCTTCTCATATCACCCTATCTTAAGAAAAAGGGGGAACATAAAATTTGCCGTGTAGTCTTGTCATGACTACAATCGAGCTGCCATCATCAATTGTACTGGAAGTGTCCTCATGAAGACCGTCAATACTTACGTTCGTGCACGCATCGATGTCGAAACTAAAGAGCGTGCCGCTGCCGCCCTTGAAGCAATGGGTTTGACCGTCTCGGACGCCATCCGACTGTTGATGCTTCGCGTGGCCGATGAACGCCGCCTGCCGTTTGAAATCAAGGTTCCGAATGCCAAAACAAAAAAGGCCTTGTCCGAACTGGAGACCGGAAATGGTAAGCGGTTCGAGAGCATCGATGATCTGATGGCGGATCTGCATGCGGGTGATTGAACGCTCGACTGCTTTCAAGCGAGACTACAAGCGTGAAAGTAAAGGGAAGTATCGAAAGACGCTGGATCACGACCTTGAACTTGTACTCCTGGCGTTGGCGACCGATCAACCATTGGAGGATCGTTTTCGCGACCATGATCACGGCGGTAATTGGGAGGGTTATCGGGAGTGTCACATCAAACCCGATCTGCTACTGATTTATCGTAAGTCGGATACCAACCTTCTTCGATTGGCCCAGCCTGGGCTCACATAGCGAGCTATTTGGCTAAAGTTGGCGCAGAACGTTCTCTTTTCTCATCTTGAGATGTGTGGCATTTATTGTGTCTCGCCTATGGAAAGCCCATGAATCCAAGGGTTTAAATGGACTGCAAAGCCGTGTACGCCGGTTCGATTCCGACCGCAGCCTCCATTCTTTCCAAATCAAATCAATAAATTTATACATAATCACGGATCGTTAATCCGTGGTTGCGAAAATCGGCTAAAGCATGGAACTCAAAGTCGGCATGACTCTCCTTAGCTCGACTTTCCCCATTATGCGGCATAGCACATTATCTCGATACAGCGGGTCAGTAATGGGTTGGGATTTTTTTCCACGTCGGTGGCTGGCGGCGACCTGGAAAAAAGGTGTGCACTCCACAGGTGACGGCGTACCAAGGCCAACGCATCGATAAAGGTCGGGTGAGTTTTGCGATACCAGGCAGCGGTACGCACCGGCATCGCCTGGTTGGCGACCAGCCGATCGGCCATGAGGGTGACCAGGGAGAACAAGCCGAGCAGGATGGGCGTGGTCCGGGCGATCGCCCGCCTTGACCATTGGCGCTGCGTTTCCAGTCCCAAGTGGGCACGGGTTTCTTCGAAGGTGACCTCGACCTGCCAACGGCGGATAAACCACTGGACGATCTCTGTCGGCGCGGCCTTCGGATCCGTGCACAACAGCGCTTGGGCCTGGAAGCGCTGGAGCGGATCGCGGATCAGCACCCAACGGAGCGGTACGGGCGGTTTGCCCGCGTGGTACCACACCGCCGTGCCCGAGGCGATTTCCACCGGGCGGTCGGATTCGCCATACCACCGCGCAACGGTCAAGCGTTGCCAACGGGTCGCCGGGTCGGCGGCCACTTGCGCCAGCGTGGAGAGCCGTTTCCCCTTTTTGCGCGGTCGTCCAGAGCGGCCCGGTCGCGGCGGCGGGGCCGGTTCGTACAACGCCGCATCCAACCGCAGCCGGGTCACGACACTGAACCGGTCCCCAGTGACGGCCGCCAAAAGATCCAAGGCCGCAAAGCTCTGATCGGCGACCACCACGATCGAGCGGGTGGGCAACCAGCGCCGGACCATCCGCAAGAGCTGCCGGGCCCGCTCGGTCAAGGATCGATGCGCACGCCGATAGCGCCGATAGTAGCGCTCCGAGGGGCATAGCGAGGTCAGAAAAGGAAGCGCCCAAACCCGATGGGCCCAAGGGATCGGCACCAACAGCATCAGGCTCAACCAGCGCAGGCCGCTGGCTTTCACAAAATGCCCCCGGCTGGAGCGGACCGGGTCCCGGTAGATCCCCCGAGCACCAATCTTGCGCCCCCACCGTCGCTCAATCGTGTCATCCAATCCCATCACCAAGGGTCCCTGCCAGGCAAACGCCTGGATTAACAGCCCCAACAACAGGCGACTGCTGGCCAGCCCAGACCACCGCGCCCGGCTGAGCACCCGATGGTAGTTCTTGAACCGTCGCTCCTCGCCGAGCCCCATCACCCGAAGCACTGCCGCCACCGTGCGTCGACCAGGCGTGAGGATCGCACCTATCAGTAACACTTGCGCCCGTTGCCATACCCTTTTGCTGAACAGCGGTGCAAACACCTTTATAATCGACAAGACGTCGGGAGGTAATCCGCCCATCTGAAGAACCTCTTTTTGGTCGAAGATGATTCTTCATAGGTGGTTATCTCCCGGCCCTTATACAACCCCTCAAATGGGGAAAGTCGAGCTCAGGACCTGTTCATAATCTCTCATAACCTGGATAATTCAGGTTATGAGAAAGCAATACGCAAGCGATATCAGTCGAGAACAGTTTGAGAAAATCCGGCCACTGCTGGAGAGTGCCCGCAAGAAGACCAAGCCCCGCAGGGTGGATCTGTACGAGGTGTTTTGTGCGGTGCTGTACTTGCTCAAGAGTGGCTGCCAGTGGCGGATGCTCCCGAATGATTTTCCGAAGTGGCGCACGGTGCATTCCTACTTTCAGCAATGGAGTGAGAAGCCCGAAGATGGGGGGCCGAGCCTGCTGGAGCAGGCTTTAAAAAAAACGGGTTGGCGAGGTCCGGACCCACCAGGGACGCAACGCCTCAACGCGCTTTTTGATCATCGACGCGCAAAGCGTGAAGCACACCGATAGCGCACGGCACAAAGGCTACGATGGAGGCAAGAAAATCTCGGGGATCAAACGCCATATTGCGGTGGATACCCAGGGGCTACCGCATGCCATCGCGGTGACGACGGCCAATGTGACGGATCGTCAGGGAGCGCTCGAGGCCCTAAAGCGGAATGCATCGAGCCTGGATCGAGTGCATAGTGTCCTGGTGGACGGTGGTTATACCGGAAAGCCGTTTGCAAAAGCTATCGAGGAGAGGCTGGGTGCGACGGTGCAGGTAGCTAAGCGACGTGAGTTGCACACCTTTGCGGTGATGCCACAGCGCTGGGTGGTGGAGCGATCTTTTGCTTGGTTGGAAAAATGCCGGCGTCTGTGGAAGAACTGCGAACGCAAACTCAATACCAGCTTGCAGTTTATTAATTTAGCTTTTCTGGCACTATTGTTAAAAAGATCATGAACAGGCTCTTAGCGGCGATTGTCGGATGCCGGATTGATTCAGGTTTCGTCTTGAAGATCGAGTTGGCGTTCGATCCGCTCTACCCGTTCGGCCATGTCTCCATAGAGACCCGCATTGTCCCGCTTCAGGCCGGCCATCGCTGATTCCAGACTGGTCAACCTTGATTTGATCTCCCGCAAGTCTTCTTTCATACCGTCGAGATCGGAGCGAATGTGACGGAGATGCTCGAGGATCAAGTTTTCAACATTCTGGGACATCTTTCCAAAAGCCAATAATTTCTCTTCCGCCATTTTACCCGAAAAGAATGCAAGGGCCTTGTTCGAGCGCGGCATTTTCTTATTCTATCGATAGCGGACCACGCGGATTCCTCTCCGGGAGGGCCGGCTCTTCGACCAATCTTGTCAGGTCCGTGCAAGTCGCCGCTTTTTTCTGACAAGCGGGGCGGCAGACATAAAGATGGCATGTGCCGGATAGCAGGAAACGGGCCAGGGTGCGCACGCGGCGAGTTTAGGGCTCCCACGGACTCTAAGGTTGTCCGATGTGGACACCTAGAGGTTAAAGTTTAAGCAGCACCCCTGAAACTCAAGTCACAGTAACGAAAAGCTGTTCTGCGGATTTTTCAGCTTCTTCATATGGTCCGGAACAGTCGGTTGTTTTAGGCACGCTGTTGCGCAGCATCGCCACCACGGGGGGCTCAAAGATCTGCTAAATGCTGGCAGCCTGATCGCAGGCGGGAAAGCTGTATGTAATAGGTCGGATTTAGGAATAGTTCGTCCATCTCGCCCAAATCGTCTACTGTGAGGCCCTGCTTCACCAACACGTTTAGGTACTGGAACGCATCCTTCGCGCCATAGCCTACATGGTGGGCGCCCAGCACACGACGCGAGTCTCCGTCGATGACGAGCTTTTGATAGCCGGACATGTGGGGTTTCGCCATGGCGTACAGCATGGTGCGGTCGGAAGCCGGTAAGGCGGCGTTCAATCCATCGGGGCTGTTGGGTGGTATTTTGATGATGACAACATTTTTATATCTGGCGCGGGCCTCAGCCTCGCTCAGCCCCAACCAACTGACCTCGTAATGGGTGTGGAGAAAATCGGGAAAATCCTTCGGCTCGTAATGTGCTTCAACACCCATGATATTGCGGGCCGCATACATCCCGCTCTTGCGCGCCTTGAACATTTCCATGGGTGCACCGATCAGATCGCCGATCGCATAAACGTTCGGCACCGAGGTTTGCAATTGCGAATTAACGAGAATCTCATTGCTCGGGCCCACCTTGACGCTTAGCGCTCTTGCCGGCATTTCCGAATTGGGGACTTCGCCCAATGCCGTGAAGACGAAATTAGTTTCGATCCTCTTTTCGCCATCGGGTGTTCGCACAATCACGGCCTCGACCCCGTCTTTTCCGTCGTCCTCGATGCGTAGGGCCTCCGAACCCTCCCAGAGTTCGACGCCTTGCTCCTTCATGCGCTCCAGAACGTAAGTGCGGATTTCCGCATCGGGGATCAATTTCAGGCATTTGGTGCGCACGATCAGGATCGTCCTCCGACCGGTAGCGCTGAAAAACGACCCGTACTCGACTGCCGTCTTACCGCCTCCGAGTACCACTATGGTATCCGATGGCTCGTAATCCAGGGTTTCGACCAAGCTGACGTTACTGTAGACGCCCTTGAGACCGCTTCCCGGAATGTCCAGCGCCTGCGGTCTGGCACCGAGGCCAAGCACGAGGTTTTTGGCGGTAAACCTGCGACCGGCCACTTCCACCGTGTGCCGGTCGACAATCCGGCCGGGTGCGTTGAGGACATATTCGAGATCGAGCTGTTCTTTGCTCTGATAATTCATCATAGCGTGGGGACCGGTGCGACCGCGACGGAACAGATCTACCACGTCCTTGATCGATGTGACTACGCCGTCCATGTTCGGAAACCACAGCGTGCCGCTGAATGTGCGCTGGAGCATGAGCTCCGACGCGCAGTCCGAGAACACGTGATGAGGAACACAGGCATTGTGCGGACAGGAACCTCCGAGGAAAGGCCAGCGATCGATGATGAGCTGCCGGCCCCCCATTGCGCGCAGACAAGCCGAGCCGAAGCGGCCGCCGGCGCCGCCTCCCAAGAAGATAGCGTCGTATTCCCGATCGTCCTTATCGTCGACGTTGAATATTGCCGCGTCCATATTTTTACCGTCCAGCGATTCAATGAGGTTCCCCCACTGTTCGATGGTTAGCTTCTCGTCATGAACATTGATGAACTTCGTCGTGGTCATCGGGATTTTCCTGTGGAAGCGAGGTCAATGCATGCAGCAGGGGCACCCCATCACCGCGGCCATCGTGAGTGTGGCATAGGTCATGCTGTGATGGGCGGCGCCAGATTGGGAGTCGAACAATAAAGAAACTACGCGGCTGTTCGGGACATCGTCCGGTACTTGTTCGATCTTGAACCAGGTGCCGACATAGTTCCCGTCTCCGTCGACATGATCGCCGGGCTGCCCGGACGGTGACGGACAGACTTTCATGACGGGGGCAATCGGCGCCGCGCCTTTCGTATGGGTCATGATCCATACGTTTCTCATGGGGGATGCCTTCTCTATCTATATTCTATATTAGTTTCTTATTTAAGAATAAGCATTATTATCCATAGATGTCAATTAGTGATACAGGAAACCGGTAATATCGGTGTCGTGGTGGCAAGTATTGACAAGTAACAATAATTTATATTGTAATGATTAAAGTCGAGGGGAGAGCATATTGTAAAGTATGGATAGTTGAAGGTCTTTGTAGGTTCCATCAACCCTTGAGGGTCGTTTCGGCGCCAGCCGGACGTAATGGACACTACGCCCGACGTCGGAAACTGATTCCTCGGAATCGGAGGAGAAAGCGATGATATTGAATGGCGCAGAAGTGCTGATTCCCACCAGCATGGTCGGCAACTATCCCAACCCGCGCTGGTGGGATGCGGAATTTGCCCGGCACTTTACCGGGGACCAGCAGCCGCCCGATGCGATGTGGCAGGAGGCGCTCGAAGACGTGGTCGGCGCCATCGTGCGCGACCAGGAGACGGCCGGTCTCGACATCATTTCGGATGGCCGGATTCATAGCGACAACTATGCCGACCAGGCGCTGTATTACTATATGCGGCGGCTCGGCTACGACCTCAAGGGCGGCCACCTGGGCTTTCCCATCTACAGCCGCCTCCATTCCGGCACGGTCACACAGGAGATCAAGCGGCACGGCGCACTGATGGTCGAGCAGGCGAAGGCTTTGCGCAAGGCGACCCGGAAGCCAATCAAGGTGCAATACACCGGCGTTCAGGTGCTCGCACAATGCACCCATGATCTTTATTACCCATCCGGCCGCGAGCGTGCGCTGGCCATCGCGGCGGCCATCAACGAAGACTTGAAAGAAGTCGAGGCAATCGGCGCGGACTTCATCCAGCTCGACGAGTTCACCTGGCCGTACTTCTTCGAAGACTATGCCATCGAAGCGTTCAACCGCGCGGTCGAAGGCATCCACAGGGCGAAAATCATCGTTCACGTCTGCTGGGGCAATTGGGGCGGCACGCCGGCTTACCAGCCCGATGAAACCGCGAGTTCGGGCGAAGTGTACGACCTCACGAAGCGCAAGGGGAAAGCGCCGTCCGCAACGGCCTCGATCATCCCGAAGGCGTATGAAGCGAACATCAGGGTCCTCAATCTCGAAAACTGCGGCCGCCGCTCTGACGACCTGTCCGGCCTCGATGTCATCCGGCAACATCCCCTTCCGCCGAACGTCGATTTCTGGGCCGGCGTGATCGATGTGAAGAGCACGATCACCGAAACCGCCGACGAGGTGGCGGATCGGATTCGCAAACTCCTCGAATACGTTCCGGCGGATCGTCTCGGCGTGACCACCGATTGCGGGCTCATCCTTTTGCAGCGGTATATCGCCAAGGACAAGATTCATGCGCTGGTGGAAGGGACCAAGATGGTTCGCGAAGAAATCGAGACAGGCCGGGTCGCCGCCGAAAATGCATAGAAACAAGAGCGGGGGCGGGCGCCGGCCTGCTCCTACGAGAAATGCACGTATCCGTATCGTTGCTCTCATGGTTTCTGCGGGAACGATAAAACCGGGTATCCGCCCTCAACACTCATATTTCGATCGATTATGGCTTACAGTAACCGCAATTCACTGACAGACCGGGTCGTCGCCATCACCGGCGGCGCCACGGGTATCGGATTTTCCACCGCCGAACGCTGCGCAGCGGCTGGCGCCCGCATCGCCGTCATCGATCTTGCCCAGGAACGCGGCTCCACGGCGGTCCAGGCCTTAAACGCACGGGGATGCACAGCCAATTTCTTTCGCGCCGACGTGACCGACGAGGCCCAAATAACCAAGGCGATAAATGATGCGGAACGGGAATTGGGTCCAATAACCGGCCTCGTCAACAACGCCGGAATCGCGGGCTTCGGATCGGTGCACGAAGCGGAACGCTCCGAATGGGAACGCATCATGGCGGTCAACGTGACCGGAACGTTTCTCGCCTCGAAGGCTGCGATTCCGGGCATGCTCGAGCGCGGCCACGGCGCCATCGTCAACTTCGGCTCCGTGGCCGGCATGGTCGGCATCCCCACGATGGCGGCTTACTGCGCGGCCAAGGGTGCGGTGGTGAACCTTACCCGGCAAATGGCTGCCGATTATTCCAGCAAGGGCATCCGGATCAACGCCGTCTGCCCCGGCACGGTGGCCTCGACCGACATGGGACACCAGTTGCTGGGCAGCGACAGCAGCCCGGAGCTGCAGGCCAGACGCCTGGCAAAATATCCCATTGGCCGTTTCGGCGAACCCGGCGACATCGCAGCCGCGGTGCTCTTTCTCCTTTCCGATGAGGCCGCCTTCGTGACCGGCGCCGCATTCGCGGTCGACGGCGGGATGACCGCGATATGAGCGCCGCAAATGAAATGAAAAGACCAGGGAGTACGGGCATCTACACGGACGAATCCAAGCGGAAGCAGCTGTCTGAACTCGCCACACGGGTAGCCGACGGCGATGTGGTGGCGGTAGGCGGAGGGCTTTCGTCGCGGGAGCCGATGGCGCTGCTCCGGGAACTGCTGAGGGTCGGTCGGAAGGACCTTCACGTCGTCGGCTCGGCCCATGGTATCGACATCGACCTTCTCTGCGGCGGAGGCGCCGTCGCGGCAACCTCGGAAAGCTACGTCGGCTTCGAACAGGATTTCGGCATGGCTCCGAATTTCCGCCGCGCCTGCGAAGACGGCTCGGTCGAGGTACAGGACAATTGCTGCTACACCCTGGTTCAGCAGCTCCGGGCGGCCATCGCCGGGCTGCCGTTCATGCCCATTCGCTCCGTGCGCGGCACCGACATGCTGAAGCTGCATCCCGAGTTCAAGATTATGACCTGCCCGTTCACGGGGCAGGAAGTGGTCCTGGTGCCGGCCTTGAAACCCGGCATCGCGCTCATCCACGCCCAGTACGGGGACGAACAGGGGAATCTCCGCATTGAGGGGCCGCCCGTCGCCGACATTCTGTTCGCGCAGGCATCCAAGCAAGTTGTCGCGACCGTCGAAAAGATCGTGAGCACCGAGCGGCTCAAGGAGCTGGGCGGCATCTCCATTCCCTACTTCTACGTAACGGCTCTGGCCGAAGTACCGTTCGGCGCCCATCCGACCGCGTGCTATCCGTTCTACACCTACGACCGCACCCACACCCAACACTATTACGCGGCGGCGAAGGACGGCCCCGAGGCGTTCGCCCGCTCTTATCTGGACCGCTACGTCTTCGAGTGCCGCGACCAGGCCGAATACCTGGAACGGATCGGCGGGCCGGCGGTGACCGAGCGCCTGGGGCGATGGTCGGAAAGCGTAGAATCTTGGCTCGAACTCTACCGGGAGGCCTGATCATGTCTTCAACCTGCACCCTCGGCGAGATGATGATCTACCGGCTCGCCCGAACGATTCCGGACGGCGCGCTGACCTTTCACGGCTTCGGCTCTCCACTGGTACAGCTCGCCATGCACGTGGCGAAGCGCACCCATGCGCCTCATATGGTTCTGATCGCGGGGGCGACCTACGGCGTGAATCCCGATCCGCCTTTCCTGACGGCCACGACCAACGATTGGACCATGGATCGGGGCGCGTCCTCCTCGCTCAATATCGGCGAACTCTTCGACCTGGCCGCCTCGGGACGGCTCCACCGGATGTTTCTGTCGGGCCTGCAAATCGATCGCTGGGGAAATTGCAACGTGACCGGGCTGGGCGAGTCCTTGACCAGGCTCAAGCTGCCCGGGGGCGGCGGCGGCTGCAACCTGTCCTGCGACGTGGGCGACCTGACGCTGTGGACGGCGGCCCATCGCTGCCCGCCCAACAAGCACGGCGTGCGCAGGTTCCGTCTCGTCGAAAAATGCGACTTCGTGACCAGTCTCGGCCATCGCGCCGCTGACGGCACCTCGCGGAAGCAGTTCGGCCATATCGGCAACGGTCCAGAGTGGCTGGTAACCGACCTCGGCGTATTCGATTTCGACGCTTCGGGCCATATGCGCCTGCAAGCGCTCTATCCGGACACCCCGGTCGAGGAGGTGTTGGCGAATACCGGCTTTGCGCCGCTTATCAGCGACGAATTGACGGTCGCCGACACGCCCGCGCCGGAAGTGGTTGATATCATTCGCCGGCTGGACCCGCTGAAGATCCACGAGAAGGAACTGCGTCCGGAAGATCGACAGCGACGGTTCGATATGCGGGCCGGCTGAGGACGGATAGCCATGACCACGACCCCGAAAATCCGTAGGCTGAAGCGCCACAGGAATCTGGTCCAGATTCCCTACCGCGGCGTGAGCTATCAGCCGTACGCGGGAAAGATGACGGAAGCCGCCATTGTCGGGCATTTGCTTGGCAAGGAGGCCTACCGCCGCACGCATTTCGTCATCCTGCACGACGCGGAACGGCGCCACGCGCTCGCGGCCATCGAGGTGGCGGATCGGGAGATATTGTTTTCGCCCATCGAACATGTCGAAGTTCTGACCTTGCCGGAACAGTGCGTCTTCATCAAGGACCCGGCGACGGATTGCGCCAACCGTTCCGCCCTCGCAGAACTCGCGGTGGAAAACGGCATAGGTCCGGATCGGACCCTGATCTGCGAAGGCAAGTACGACCATATCAATTTCATCCACCGTCCGGACCCCGTTCCGATACGAGTGATCGAAGTCGCACCGCCGGAGCCGCCCAAGCTCATGGGGCTGGTCCGGCAGGTGCTGGCATATGCCGACCTGCCGCCGATCCGTCCCGTGTTGGAACGGATCGACCTGCGCGATCTGTGCGCTTCCGTGAACCCTAGCCACTACCTGGTTCCTTGTCGTTCCGGCGGGCTCGACGATCTCGGCGCGCCGGTCCATTTCCTTGACGAGCGTCCGGAAAAGCGGCTGGACTGGGTGCTGGTCGGCTGCGAGCGGAGCTTGCAATTCCATCGGCACTATTACGGCGACGAACCGCAGCGGGTCGAGATGTGCCCGCGCAAGCTCGCCAAGCAAGCCGGTGGGCTCACGCTACTGAAATGCTGCCTGCTGGAATTCGACATCGAAAAGGACGGGGACACCGTCATCGTGCCCTGGGGGGCCGATTTGGCCATGGTCGAGCGGGCTCTTAAGAAGATCACCAGTGACATCGACACCGAAGGAGATCCCCCAGTGACATCGATACCGAATAGCACCGCCTGGCACGGCTTCCGGGCAATCGACGAAGGACCGAGGTCCAGGAGCCGACGTCGCGGTCAGAGCGGCTTGACCATGGTCCTCGACACGGGCCTGGGTATGAGTGCAACGAACGATATTCTGGACCTGTCGGGGGCCCACATCGACCACTGGAAATTGGGATTCGGAACCTCCGCGGTGATGCCGGAGCGGTTGCTGCGGCAAAAACTGGATTTGCTGCGAAGCTACGGCATCTTGACCTATCCCGGCGGAACCCTGCTGGAGGCGGTCTTGCTGCACGACTCGGGCGGGGCCTTCATCGCGCGCGCCAAGGATCTCGGATTTCAGGCGGTGGAAATTTCGGAGGGTACCCTGCCTGTCGGCGAGAAGGTGCGGCGCTCGCTCATTCAGGAAGCTCGCAACGCCGGGATCGTTCCCGTCACGGAAGTGGGCAGCAAGGACCCCACACGGCAATTCCCCTGGAGGCGCGTGGTGGAGCAAGCGCGCGAAGACCTCGAATGCGGCGCCGCCTGGGTGATCATGGAAGGGCGCGAGTCCGGCGCCAATGTCGGCATCTACGACGGCATGGGGCGGATCCGTGAGGATTTCCTGGAACGTTTGGTCGACAGTCTGGCCGATTGCCTGGACAAAGTCATTTGGGAGGCGCCCTGCAAATCACAGCAGTGCCAGCTCATTCATCGCCTCGGAGCCAACGTCAATCTCGGCAACATCGAGGCGGAGCAATGCCTTGCGCTCGAAGCTTTGCGCCGCGGCCTGCGGTTCGAAACACTGAAACCGACGGTAGAGGCTTCGCAGCCGGCACCGACCCTGACCACCTCAGCCGAACCGACCATTTTGCCATGATGCACATTCCATCTCTCCAACGTCAAGTTTTGGAAGTCGGCACGCGGCTGGACGAACCGCCTTCGGCCGGCCTCCAGCAGACGGCTTTTGCCGAGGAAATCGCGGCGCAGGAGTGTCTGCACGAAGCGGTGGGATGGGCGGATATCGCGTATACGTTGATGCAGGCGCGCCTCCGCACGATTCCGCCGGGGGCGGCCGCCGAGCTCATGGCGGCGCTGCTCGAACTGCAATTGACCGATACTTGTGGCGAACTCGATCCCGCGCTGGGCGATGTGGTGACCAATCGCGAAGCCTGGCTGGCCGGAAAGACCGGTGCCATCGGACATCTCGGCGCCGGCCGCGCCCGCCGCGAGGCGATCACCACGGGTTTCGTCCTGGTCCTGAGAACACAAGTCTTGCGCCTCGCGGAGGCGCTGTGCGCCATGGTGACGCAGATCGCCGGTCTCGCGGAGGCCCATTGCTCGACGGTATTTCCCGAATACACCTATCTGCAGACCGCCCAGCCGACGACCTTCGGCCATTATCTGTCGGGTTTTGCGTTTCCCGCCGAACGCGACTTGCAGCGGCTGCGCGGGTTCTATGCACGCCTGAACCGTTGTCCCGCCGGCTGCGGCAGCTCGAACGGCAGCCGGCTGCCGCAGGACCGGCAAATGCTGGCCGATCTGCTGGGGTTCGATGGCGTGGTGGAGCATGCCCGGGATGCCATGTGGCAGGCCGATTTGCCGATCGAGCTGGCGTCCTGCCTGGTCATAATCGCGGTGAACGTCTCGCGCCTGGCCGAAGATCTGATGGTTTTCGCGACCCGCGAATTCGCACTGCTGAATCTGGCAGACCGGCACTGCCGTGCCAGCAAGATCATGCCGCAAAAGAAGAACCCCTTTGCCCTGAGCTACCTCAGAAGCCTCGCAAACCATCTGCTCGGCGCGCAGACCGCGATCGCGGCGTCCGCTAGAACGCCGTCGGGGCAAATGGACAACCGGATGGAAGCGTACCGGGAGCTACCCCCCTCCGTCGAGCGGGTCACGGCCGGGGTGAATCTGATGACCGAAATCCTCGGCGGCCTCCAGCTCCATGAAATCAACTGCCGGGCGACGCTGGCGGCCTCTTTCGCCCTGGCCACGGATCTCGCGGAGGGGCTGGCCAGCCTCGGCGCGGCGGATTTTCGGGAAGCGCACCGGATCACGGCGCGGCTGGTTGGAACGCTTGCGAGTTCCGGCCGCCGCCTCTCCGACGCGAACGCCGATCTGATCGACGACATCGCCATGGAGGAACTGGGGCGTCCGTTGGGCCTGCGCGACGATATGTTGCCGGCGCTGACCGATGCCGACGCGGCCATCCGGGCGCGAACGACGATCGGGGGCGCGGCGCCGAAGCGGGTGCTCGAAGCCGTCGCCGCATTGCGGGGCCGCGTCGCCGGCCACGAGAACTGGATGCGCGAGGCCGCGAGCGCCATCGATATCGCCGAGGCCGGCTTGCTGGCCGCGGCTCGCACGCTGACGGGAGATTGCTGATGGCATTGTGGACGATGGGATCGGAAGTCTATGGCGGTGCCTGGTCGACGAAGGCGGTACAGGCCCTTTTCAGGGACGAGCGACGAATCGGCCGGTGGCTCGAGATTCTGGCGGTTCTGGCAAAGTGCCAGGCGGCTTACGGATTGATTCCGGACCATGCCGCCGCCGAGATCGCCCGCGTCTGCCGGTCGCTGGAGGTGAACCGGACGGTGCTCGAGCAGCTGCGCGCGGATTACGAGGCGACCGGCCATACGACTTACGGCCTGATCCGCCTGGTTAGGGAACGCTGCGGGACGGACGCCGGCGAATGGGTCTATTTCGGAGCCACCGCGCAGGACGTCGCAGACACCTGGATGATGCTGACGCTCAGGGACGCGAAAAAACTCATTTCGGATGATCTGAACCGGCTGATTCAGGGGCTGGAGGCGCTGTGCCGAACCCACCGGGAAACGGTCATGCCAGGCCGCACCCACGGGCAGCAGGGACTGCCCATCACCTTAGGTTTCAAGGCGGCCTCGTGGCTGGCCGAGGCGAGACGCCAGCAGCGACGCCTCGCCGCGTTCGCCGCCCACGGAGAAGTCGGCCAGTTGTGCGGCGCGGTCGGCTCGCTCTCGGGCCAGGCCGGGGCGGCCCTCGATATCCAGGCGATGTTCTGTGCGGAGTTGGGGTTGAAGGTGCCGGACATGTCCTGGACGGCCAGCCGCGATCTCGTGCTCGAATGGGCCGCGATTCTCGCGAACCTGGCCGGGACTGCCGACCGGATTTGCCGCGAGATTTACCATCTCCAACGCACCGAGATCGACGAAGTGCGGGAAGGTTTCGTGCCCGGTACCGTCGGCAGCATCACCATGCCGCACAAACGCAACCCGGAAATTTCCGAGCATGTGGGCACGCTGGCGCGAGTGGTCCGAGCCAACGCTGGGATACTGGCGGAAGGCGGCGCCCATGAGCACGAACGCGACGGGCGTTCGTGGAAGGCCGAGTGGCATGCGGTTCCGGAGATCACGATGGCGGGGGCGAAAGTGGTGCAGCTCGTCGCCGACCTGGTCGAAAACCTTGAGGTCGATACCGATCGAATGCGGCACAACCTGACGTCCTCCCAAGGGTTCGTCTATTCGGAGGCGGTCATGATGAGGCTCGCCGGAAAAATCGGCCGGGCGACGGCGCACCGGGTCGTCTACGAGATCGCCATGCAGGCCAGGGACGCGCGCTTGCCGTTCAAGGAAGCGCTGCTGAACAGTGAAACGGTGATGGCCCATCTGACGCCCGGGGAAATCGAAGAGCTGTTCGACCCGATGACCCACGTCGGCCAATGTCTGGCCCTGGTCGATCGCGTACTGCAGGAGGTCCCATGATGGGCGCCCGAGGTTTTCGCACGCGATCCGCGGGCCGGGCGGTGCTTCCCTGGCTGCCTTTGATTCGCCACCTCACGCCGATGCATCCGCTGCCGTCCCTCGCGAAAAGGTTGCGCCGGGAGCGGTTGTGGATCAAGCGCGACGATCTGATCGCCTTCGGATTCGGCGGCAACAAGATTCGCGGTCTCGAATTTCTGGTGGGAGATGCGCTGGTCCGAGGGGCCGACACCCTGATCACGGGCGCCGGCCCCTTGTCCAACCATGTGCGTGCCACCGCCGCCGTCGGCGCCAAATACGGGCTGCGCACCGCCGCTGTCTACTGGGGCGAGGATAAGGGACACGAATCGGGCAACTACGCACTGGTACGCATGCTGGGGGCGGAAACGACGTTTACCGGCTGCTCCGACCGTTCCAGCGTGGACAGGCGAATGGCGTCTCTGGCGGAGGAACTGGCGAAACGCGGCCAAAAGCCCTATGTGATCCCTCGCGGCGGCGCTTCGCCTCTGGGCGTGGTCGGCCATTTCCTGGCCGTAGAGGAGCTTCTGAAGCAATTCGCCAAGGGCGCCGCGATGCCGGATACGGTCGTGCTGCCGGTCGGATCGGGCGCCACGCTGGCGGGCTGGCTGCTCGGAACGAGCTACTACCGGGCGCCGTGGCGCGTGGAAGCCGTCACCGTGAGCCGCCCGGCGGCCGAAGCGAAGAGGCAGGTTCTGCAATTGGTACGCGACACGGAAAAGCTGCTCGGCATCGACACCGACGTGGCCGAAGGCAGCGTCCGTATCCATGACGGCTACATCGGCGCCGGCTACGGTGCTCCCTCGCCGGAGGGGAGCGCGGCCATCCGCCTCGCGGCCGTCGAAGAAGGCGTGTTCCTGGACCCGGTCTATACCGGCAAGACGCTGGCGGGGCTCATCGCACTGTGCGATAGGGGGTATTTCGACAGCTCGAAGCACGTGCTGTTCTTGCATACGGGCGGCCAGCCCGGATTGTTCGTGCCGGGACAATACCTATGGACCTGAGCTGGAGCAAGGCACTGTTCGAGCCGGCTGGAGTCGCCGTATTCGGCGCGTCGGCGCAGCGCCTCAAGGCCGGCAACGTTCTTTTGGCCAATCTCACGGCGCCGGAGGCCGGATTCAAAGGACGCGTCATCGCGGTCCATCCGACCGCCCAAGCGATAGCCGGCGTCGGAGCGGTGCGCTCGCTCGCCGAGTCCGGCTGCGATGCGGATCTCGCGCTAATCGCCACGCCTCCCGCGACGGTGCCGGGCATCCTTGCCGATTGCGCGAAGGCCGGCATTCGCGTCGCCGTTGTGGTGAGCGGAGGATTCGCGGAAGCAGACGAAGGCGGACAACGACTTCAGGCGGCGGTGCTCGAATCCGCCAGAAGCCACGGGATACGCCTAATCGGGCCGAACTGCTTCGGCGCCGTCAATACGGGGGTAGGACTCAATGCCTCCATCGGTATCGGCCTGCCGCGCCGTGGCGGCATCTCCCTGGTTACCCAAAGCGGCGCTTACGGAATGGCCGCTTTCGCTCGTTCCGAAGCGACCGGCTGCGGCTTTGCGAAGATCGTCTCGGTGGGGAACAAGCTGGATATCGATGAGACCGATGTTCTGGCGTATCTAGCGAACGACGACGACACGCGTGTGATCGCGATGCTTCTGGAATCCTTCTCCGATGGCCGGAGATTTTTCGAACTCGCCCGCACGGTGACGCCGATCAAGCCTGTCGTCGTGTTGAAAACGGGAAGAGGTCGCGCCGCGCAACGGGCGGCGTCGAGCCACACGGCGGCCCTGGCCGACGATTGGCGGGTGGCCGAGGCTGCGTTGCGCCAGGCGGGGGTCCGGGTGGTTTATGACGGAGAAACCCTGATCGACGTGGCCGAGGCGCTGGACCGGAGCGGTCCGGCGGCCGATCGACGGGTCGGGGTGATCACCAATTCCGGTGGGGTCGGCGTCGAGCTGGTGGACCTGCTGGAAAGGGAAGGCTTCGAGGTTCCGGCGCTGACGGAGCCTACCCGGGAAGCGCTGTTGCCGTTCCTGCCGCCGCTCGCGTCTGCGGCCAATCCGATCGATGTGACCACCGATTGGGCTCGATTTCCGGAGGCCTACGGCATGGGCGTTCGCCTGCTGTCCACCGGTGGGGAGGTTGGCGCCATCGTGGTCGTGCTCGTCCAGCGGGCCGCGCAACAGCAGGCACTCATCGATCGACTGATCGAGGAAATTCACGCGGCCCGGCAGCGGTGCGAACGGATTCCGGTCTTCGTGTGCTGGATCGCCTCGGCCGGTGCCGAGTTTTGCATCCGACGCCTGCACGAGGCGGCCATCCCCTGCTTTCGGAGTGCTAAGCGGACGGCTCGCACGATGGCGCATTGCCGCTCCCGACTCGGTGTGCAGGCAGCGCCACCGCCAACTCTCCCCAAGCCGCAAGACGACGGCTCGTCCGGCTGGCTGTCCATGGCGGAGGCGCTTGAAACGATTCGCCATGCCGGCCTGCCGCTGGCCCGGTTCGGTCTGTGCGGCAGCGTCGCGGAGGCCGCGGCGAGTGCGCGCGAACTCGGCTATCCGGTCGTGCTGAAGGCGGATCGTCCAGGGCTGCTGCACAAGACCGAGGCCCGGGCGGTGTGGCTGGGCATCGCCGACGAGGATGAACTACGTGCGGCCTGGACGGATTTCGACAGCCGTCTGGGAAGCGGAGGTTCGGTGGTCCAGGAGCAGATGCCCGACGGTGTTGAACTCGCCGTCGGGGGATATCGGGATGCCGGTTTCGGGCCGGTCGTCCTGTTCGGGATCGGCGGGACATGGATCGAGGTCCTGCGGGACTTTGCGCTGAGGCTGGCTCCGCTGGGCCGGGCCGATGCCTGCGCGATGATGGACGAACTCCGCTTGCGGACAGTCCTCGACGGCGTGCGCGGCTCTCCGGGAGTCGATCGGCAAAATCTGGCGCAATTGCTGGTGCGGGTGTCGATCTGGTTTCGGCAATCCTCGTGGGTGGAGGAGTTCGACTTCAATCCGGTAATTGCGGGGGAGCGGGAATTGTCGATTGTCGATGTTCGGATAAAGGTTCGGACGGAGTAACTTCCCTTTTTGCAGAGCCGCCGTTGAGGCCGCGACAAGCAATGCGTTTCCGGCGAATCGGTGGCGGAAAACACCGGAGAGCCCAGCGCCTATTTCAGGCTATGTAAATTCATTTTTTTGAGTTGAGGAAAACGAGATGAACCATGACGTCAAAAAAACCGTGGACACAGAAGCCACGTGCCGGGAAATCGGCGACTTGATCGCGAAGGCGAGAGCCGCTCAGGCGGCCATCGAAAACTACACCCAGGAACAGGCCGACGAATTGGTGACGGCCGCCGGCTGGCACGTCTTCAAGAACCGCGAGGCGCTTGCCCGCCTCGCCGTCGATGAAGGCGGATTCGGCAACTATGCCGACAAGGTGTCGAAATTCGAGAATCGCGTGCTGGGCACATTGACGGACATGGCGCCCGTGCGCAGCTGCGGCATCGTCGATGAAATTCCCGAAAAAGGGCTGATCAAAATCGCCAAACCCGTGGGCGTCGTGGCGGCACTGATACCGGTGACGGGCCCTGACGCGACGCCCCCGGTCAAGGCCTTGGCGGCACTCAAGGCGCGCAACGCCATTATTCTGTCGCCCCACCCGAGGACTCGCCGGACCACCGAGGCCGTCGCGGACGCCATGCGGCGCGGTTGCCAGCAGGTGGGCGCGCCGACGGACCTGATACAAGTCATTACCAAGCCGGCCATCAGCAAGACGGAAGAACTGATGCGCCAGGCGGACCTGGTCGTCGCCACCGGAGGCGCCGCTATGGTGAAGGCGGCCTACAGCTCCGGTACGCCGGCCTACGGGGTCGGGGTCGGCAACTCTGTCCACGTGGTGGACGATACGGCGGACCTGGACGATGCGGCGGCCATGATTGCCAAGGCCAAGACCTTCGATTATGCGACCAGTTGCCTCGCCGACAACGCCGTCGTTGCCCACGAGAGCATCTGCGGCGAGCTTCTGCGGCGCTTGGTGGAAGCCGGCGGGTATGTTTGCGATGCAGAGGAGAAGGAACAGCTTCGCAAGGCCATGTGGCCCGATGGGGGGCACATCCCGAGCATCGATGTCATTGCCAAGCCGGCCACGCATATCGCGGCCCTGGCGAACCTGTCGATCCCGGCCGATCGCTCCTTCCTGATCGTCGAGGAAACCGGCGTGGGCCACGAACACCCGTTTTCCGGCGAAAAGCTGTCCGTGGTGCTGACGCTCTACCGGTATGCAGGGGGCATCGAATCGGCCATCGCGCGGGTGAACGAAATTACCCGGTATCAGGGCATGGGCCACACCTGCGGGATTCATAGCCGCAACGAGCAGAACATTCTCGCGCTGGCCATGGAGACGAAAACCGGACGAGTCATAGTGAACCAGAACCTCAATGAAGGGGCCGGCAGTCCCCGCAATGGAATGCCTTATACGTTGTCGCTGTCCTGCGGTACCTGGGGCGGAAACATTACCACGGAGAACGTCAACGTCCGTCACTTCTTCAATCTGACCTGGGTCTCCCGTCCCATCGAACCGCGATCGATCACCGTGGACAGCGTCTTCGCGGAGCATCTCGCCAAGTACGGTGAATAGCGGATAATCCGACATCGCATTCCCTGTAACGAATTTCGATGCCTGAGCGGTAAATCAGATGTCCGAACGGTTGGTGATCATAGGCGGTGTCGCGGCAGGCACCAAGGCGGCGGCAACCGCACGCAGGAGAAATGCCGGTGCTCGTATCGTCCTCCTTCAGGAGGAAGCGGACGTGTCCTATTCGGCGTGTGGATTACCCTATCACCTTGCCGATTTGGATCGTATTCCAAGAAGCAAGCTGATCGCCCGCCCACCTGAGGCGTTCCGGGTGGATGGCATCGACATGAGGACCCGACATCGTGTCGAAGAAATCGACCTCGATCGGGGAAGCCTCAGGGTCTGCGATCTTCAAGCCGACCATGTTTACACGGAACCGTTCGACCGGCTTTTGCTGGCCACGGGCGCGCGGCCGAAGCGACTGAACGTACCGGCGTCGCCCGATGCTCCGCCCATCGCGTATCTGCGTTCCATCGTCGATGCGGATCGGATCGTCGACAGGCTGCCGGATATCCGCAGGGTCGTGATTCTGGGAGGCGGGTACATCGGACTGGAGGCGGCAGAGGCGTTCTCGCGGCTTGGACGCGAGGTGGCCATCGTGGAAATGATGCCGCGCTTGCTGCCCGCTTTCGCGCTCCCGCTCGGGCAGGCGGTCGAGGAGCGGGTGCGCGAGAACGGCGTCGAACTGTTCATGGGCTCCGCTGTCTCCGGATTGGACCGAAAACACGTGGTGCTCGACAACGGGGAACGGATTTCGGCGGATCTGGTCCTGGTGGCGACAGGGGTGACCCCTTCGACGGAACTTGCGGCGGCGGCGGGAATAACGCTGGGCCATACCGGCGCGATCACCGTGAATGCCGAGATGCAAACCAATCTGCCTCACGTCTATGCCGCCGGAGATTGTGCGGAATCGTACCACCGGGTGGCCAACCGGGCGGTGTGGCTTCCGCTCGGGGATGTCGCGAACCGCCATGGCAAAGTCGCCGGTACGAACATGGCCGGAGGCCGTGCGGTATTTCCTGGGGTGCTGGGTACCGCCATCTTCAAGGTATTCGGTCTGGCCGTGGCCAGGACTGGACTGGGAGAAGCTGAGGCCGTGACGGCGGGATACCGGCCGATATCGCAAGTCGTGGAGGTGCCGAGCCGGGCGCGCTATATGGAGAAATCGAGAAATCTTTTGATTCATCTGACCGCCGACCGTGCGAGCGGGAAAGTGCTCGGATGTCAGGTCACAGGAGACGACGCCGCGGACAAAACAATCGATACGGTAGCCGCGGCACTTTGGGGGAACCTGGCGGTGGAGGACCTGGCGGATCTCGATCTCGCCTATGCGCCGCCATTTTTACCCGTGCTGGCGCCAGTGCAGGTCGCCGGGGAGGTCCTCAAAAAACAGGTGGGAGCCATGCAAGGCTGATGATCGACGAAAATGAAACAATGTAGTTACGAATAAGTCTATTGTAGCGTTGCATCATTTACTAATATGCTTACATCGATTAACAATAGCCAGAATCTATTATGGATAAGAGCAGGAAGTTGCTTACGATTAGCGAAGCCGCCGAATATCTCAACGTCAGCAAGTCGTCGCTGCGGCGCTGGTCGAATGAAAATGTGCTTCCGTCCTTCCGTGTGGGTATGCGAGGAGAAAGACGCTTCGATATCGGTGACCTGGATGCATTCCTCGTCGCACGGGGCAAGGCGCCGAAATCCTCGGAAAGCATGCAGCGTGCCGAAGGATCTTCGCCGCGCGAAATCTTGGATGCTTGCGCGAGCCATGGAACGCCGCGGCACGTTTCACTGCATTTTCGCGATGAACAGGAACAATGGCGTTTGCTGGGTCCTTATTTGATCGGCCACATGGCGGAGGGCGCTTCCGTGCTGTACATGCACGACAGCTCTCATAGAACGGAAATTATCGACCGTCTTCGCAGCGAAGGCATCGATGTCGAAGAAGCATTGAGAACCCGGCGGCTTGTCCTTTGCCCGCCGCAGGATTGCTACCTGCAGGACGGTTACTTCGCTGCCGACAGGATGCTGCGATTTATGCGGAAGCAGGCGGCAACGCTGCTTGCGAACCCATCGGGCAAGGCCATGATTACCGGCGAGATGACCTGGTTCCTGACCGGCGCGCCCGGCGTGGAACAGGTGCTGGCCTACGAGCGTGAACTGAACGTTCTGCTGCAGGACTTCCCGCACTTGACCATCGTATGCCAATACCACTTGAAGCGATTGAATTCGGAAACGACTTTCGGTGCCTTGTTGACCCATCCCTTTGCTCACTCGGTGGAAGGATTTCGACGCGGGCTTTACATGGATCCCTTGTCTGCGCCAGCCAATTCGGTCTGAAGCGGATCGCGGAATTCTCGCGGGACCTCAACCCATTACTTGTATCTTGCCGTGCTGCATTCGAGCCGTCGGACATTGTAGTCCAGCAATGCTCCGATCAGTCCGATCATCGCCATCGCGCCAATCGCAAGGGGCGCTTGCAGGTTCTCCTGACCGACCAGGATCAGAAAACCCAAGCCTGTGACCGCGTCGGGTTCTGCGATGATCTTGGCTCACACCAGCGCGAGCCAGCCCGATACCCGATACATAGTAAGCGTTCACGACTTGCCAATTCACGATGAAATTCCGACAATGCAATCATGGATGATTTCAAGCTGGACCTGACTCGACCTGCGCCTCGGCCCAAGACGCTGGAAGAAGCCCAGCAGATCATTGATGGGCTCTGGGAAGTGGTGGGCGGACTCAAAGCCCGACTGGATGAACTGGAGGAACAGCTGCAAACGGGATCGGATAATTCCTCCCGGCCGCCTTCCCAAGACAGCCCCAAGCGGCGGGCCGAACGGAAGCGGAAGCGCCCGACGGGTCGCAAGAAAGGCGCGCAGCCCGGCCATGCCAAGCACAAACGGAGCTGGGTGCCGGAGACGGAGGTGGATGTCCTTCGGCGTTACTATCCGGCGGATGCGTGTGGGTGCGGTGGCACGATTCAATGGGATCGTTATCGCCGGCATCAAGTGTTTGATTTGCCCGAAGTCCGTTACACAGTAGAAGAACACCGCTGCTACGAGGGATGCTGCGAGCAATGTGGCTGGCGACATCGGGCGGCGTTGCCGGCATCGGTGCCCCAAGGTCAGATGGGTCCTGGTTTGGTGGCCTGGATCAACCTGCTCAACGGCCAATATTCGCTTTCCCGCCGGCAAATTCAGACATTGCTTCAAGCGCAATGGGGCTTGGCATTCAGTTTAGGGGCGATCAGCCAATCCCAGGCACCGATTCTGGCCTGGCTGCAGCCGGTTTATACCCAGATTGGGGAAGCGGTTCGGCGCTCGTGCGTCGCCTATGCCGACGAGACCCGGCATTACCGGCACCGAAGCGGGTATTGGTTGTGGTCCTTATCGACCGATCAGGCGGCCTACTTCCTAACCCATTATTCCCGAGGCAAAGGCGCCGCCAATGTGCTGCTGGGGGATTTCAACGGGTTTCTCGTCACCGACCGGCATGGCGGCTACAACGACTACGATCCGGCCAAGCATCCATATTGCTGGGCGCATGTGATCCGCAACCTGGAAAAGATCGCAGGCCGCAAGGGCCGGGCCGGAGAAGACGGCCGACGATGGGTGCGATTGGCCCGGCTCATTGTCCGGTGCGGCAAACGCTGGCGGCAGGGCCACTATGCCAGCGCCCATTACCGAAGACGCTTGGGGCGCTTAAAAACCCAATTCCAGGCCGAACTGGAACAAGCCGTTCTAATCCATGGCAAAAGCCGCACCGGCAATGCCTGTCGCAAACGCCTGCGCGACAGCCCCCGACTGTGGACCTTCCTCGTCTATCCCGGCGTTCCGATGACCAATAACGCCGCCGAACGTGCCCTCAGACCTTACGTGATCTGGCGCAAGATCAGCTTCTTCTGTCAGTCCCATCGGGGCAACCAGTTTCGCCCCATGATCCTCTCGCTCATCGAAACCTGCAAACGCTTGGGCGTCAGTGTCTATCAAACGCTGCGGACCATCTGTAACCAGGGCATGACCGAAGGAAAGGTCACCTTTCGGTTGCCTATCCCTGCATCCCAACCGTTGCCTTTGGTCCCCTCGTGAACGCTTACGATGGGGGCGAATCTTTTGATGGTTCTGGCCTTGCATGGAGGGCGTTATGTGGGGGCGGCGCTGAGCTTCGTCGGGAGCGAGACTCTGTATGGTCGCTATTGGGGGGTGTTTGGAGGAATACGACAGCCTGCATTTCGAGGCCTGCTATTACCAAGGGCTGGAGGAATGCATCGAGCGGGGGTTGAAGCGATTCGATTCCGGCGCGCAAGGAGAACATAAAATCGCGCGGGGATTCGAGCCGGTCACCATCTATTCCGTGCATTGGATTCGCGATCCGCAGTTTCGCGAGGCGATTTATGATTTTCTCCGGCAGGAAAGGGAAGGGGTGGTTTTATATAAGGAGGATGCCGCAGCGTTGCTGCCGTTCAAGCGCGGAGACGGCTTATTGGACCTTCAAGATGAAAAGTACCCGGGTGCTTAACGGCAGATGATCGGCCCGCTCCGAGACTGTATCGAGCCTGTGCTTGTGCCCCTTGGCGGGAATTCTGGTCGAGGGTCCGATGCCGCCTCGCAAGGAACGCTCCCGTCCGTAAGCAATGCCGGTTTCGCTGCGGACCCGGTGCGTATGCGTGCGCGACCCTTGGTTTTGCCCCGCGACCGAAGGGCGGTCGGTCCCCAGCAACATGCGATAATTGAGGTCGGGTGTGCCGTTCTCGCCGTCGCAGATCGCCCAGCCCTGATCCTTCAGCCAGCGCCTCAGACTTTGTTCATCCGAGTAGTCTTTGGAATCGGGATCGGGCATGAAGGCGATGATGGCGCCCTTGGGAACCCCGGCCGGCGGGGAATCCGGTCGGCTTGCAGCCGGCATCGCCGTTGCCAAGCACAGTAAGGCGAGCGGCCACAATCGGCGCACTCGGCGGATGAGCTCATTGTTTTTCATGCGACCATGATCGGCCATGACCGTCCGAAATGCCATATTTTTCTGGAACGAAAAGTTCAGCATTGAATCCAGACCGATTCAAAAGGCGAATTTTGCCGGTTAGGCCGAAATAAGCGTCTCCGTATCCCCGGCCTGCAATGACAAGGGCCGGCCTCCGAGTCCCTCGAAGAGCTGTTCCCGGCACGTAAGAATGAGGATTTGGGTATTGCGGGCGGCCATGTTAAGGATGTCGAACATCCGGCCGATCCGCCGGTCGTCGGAAAATACCAAGGCGTCGTCCAGCACGACGGTCGCCGGATGGCCTTGCTCGACCAGCATTTCCGCAAAAGCGAGGCGAACCAGGATGGCGATCTGCTCCCGGGTGCCCATGCTGAGATGGTGGAAGGCCTCTTCATGGCCCGCTTCTCTCACCACGCCGGTGATGCGAAGGTTCTCGTCGATGCGGATGTCGGCACCGGGGAACAGCAGCTGAAGATATGGCCGCACGCGGCTGAGCACCGGCGACAGGTAGCGTTCCTTGGCGGTCTGCTCGGCGTCACGCAAGGTGGACAACAGGAGCGTGAGGATCTCTACCTCCCGCTCCGAGCGCCTGCATTCTTCCTCGCAAAGCGCCACTTCCCGGGCCTTTTGCGCGATGGCCTCATCCAGGCCGGCGCCTTCGGTCGCCTCGATGCGCGATTCGAGCCCCTTGATGTCGATCTTGAGCTTTTCACGCTTATCGCGCCGGTCGCCGATGGCCTTTTCGAGACGGCGGATGCGGGCGTCCAGCTGGGGAAGCGTCTCGTCCGTCCGCCGGGCCTCGAGATCGGCCACTGCCATCCGCTGTTCCGAGACGGCATTTTTAGCCGCCTTGACGGCGGCCGCGAGCCCATCGGCGGAACGGGCTGCTTCGGCTTCCCGGAGCCGCCGGCGAAGGGCTTCGAGCCGTTCCTGGGCGTCCTCGTGGCGGGCATCGACCGTGCCCAGTTCGGTCCGCAGCCGGCTCAAGGTGTCCTCCGGGCCGGCCAGGGCCGCGCGCGCGGTTTCCTGCCCGCGCCGCGCGGTTTCCGCCTCTTCCTGAGCCGTCCGAAGGGCGGTTTCGGCATCGCCGCGTGCCGGCGGTTCCGCCAAGTCCAGGTCGTCCATCTCGCGCTTCAGTGCCTGACGCAACCCTTCGATATGGTCGAAAAGGGGCTGAGCCCCGGCCTCGCATTCGTCGGTGGCGGGCGCATGCAGCGCCGCCTCCTGGCGGGCAAATTCGGTGTCCTGCAGGTGTTTCCGACGTGCGGCGTACTGGGCTTCCGCGTCGCCGACCGTCTTGGCGCCGCTGCTCTCCAGCGTCTCCTTTAGCTGGTCCCGGTAGTCGCGCTGCCGGCAGAGCAGCTTGTCGCGGTCCTTGATGGCCGGCTCGATCGTGATTTGGCCGCGGTCGGGAATGGCGATGGTGGCGGGTTCGATGGCTTGAAGCGACGGCTGTTCGGCCGTGAGCGCTTCGCCATTCACCTCGATGCCAGACAAGCCCGCAGGCGCCATGTCAAACGTGATGCGGGTGGCCGCCGCATGCAGGCGACTGTCGATTTTCTCCAGTTGCTTGGCAATGCTGCGGATCGCCTCGATGACATCGTCAGTCACCCGAATGGCGGCGGCGTCCTGCTGCGCCTGGCGCTGGCGCTTTTCGGCGGATTGCGCTTTCTCGCAGCGAGTCTGAAACTCCCGAATCCGTGCCCGGCGTTCCACCGCGGCGAGCACGTGGCGCTTCCGGGAGACGGTTTCGTCGGCCTTGACGACGGCCGCCTCGGCGGCGCGCGCTTCAGCCCGTAACTGGTTGAGCCGGGACGATGCCTCCTGCTCTTGCCGGCGAACGTCGTTCCGGTGTTGCAGGGCGGTCTCGACCGCTTTTGCCTCCGAGGCAATCGTGGCTTGCAGCCGAAGCCGTTCGGCTCGGGCGTGCTCGGCCTGCTCCAGGTTGCGCTTTTTGAGCTCGAGATCCGTGACCGCGGCTTCGATGCGGGCTTCCAGCTCAGAAAGCTGGCTGAATCGTTGGCGCGCCTCGTCGAGTGCCTTCCGGTCCGTCCGGTCGCGATCGCCGGAAGACAGGCGCGCCAGTTTATCCTGGGCTATTTCCAACTCGTCGAGGGTCTGGGACAGCTCCCGGCGCTGTGCCTGCAATGCTTCCAATTCGCCGCGGAGCGTGTCCAACCGGTCGAGCAAGTCCTTGTATTTTCCCCGCGCCCGGCCGGTTTTGGTCACCCATTCGGCGAGTTGTCGCTCGATGGCCTGGGGCAGCGCGCGGCCGCGCCGGCCGCCTAGAACGGCGCCGACTTCCGACTCCAACGCGTTGTGAAGGCTCGATCGCGCACTCTCCGGAAGATCCAGATGGCCGAAGGACTCCCCTTGCTGCACCCACAAGACGTTCCACATGCCGAGGTTTTCGGCCTTTGCCCCCGTCTTGCCGGGCTCGTCGAAATTCAACCGGCCGCGCAGGGCGTCCTCGGCGGCATCGCCTTCCAATGTGCGGCCGTCGGGGCAGGCCAGGCGGGCATAGGGCTTCTTGAGGAAGCGTTTGGTAATCCGGTAAAGGCCGTCCTCCAGCTCGAACGCTAGCTCGATCACCGGCCCGGCTTGATTGCGGTCGTTTTGCAGGGCGGCAATCGCCTGGGCCTTGGAGCTGTATTTCTCGAACAGGGCGGCGCGGAGCGCGTCGAGCAAGGTGGATTTGCCCATTTCGTTGGGACCGACCACCACGTTCAAGCCGTCGTCGATGCCGTCGAGGCGGGTCGGATGGGTAAATTTCTTGAACTGATTGAGGGCCAGGGATCGCAGTTTCATCGCTGACTTGCTTGTAACTTCATGTGCTCGATATAAAGACGCTGCAGGGCCTCGGCGGCAAGCTCACGCTCGGCTTTGCCGCCTTCCTCGATCTGCTGCATCAGCTTTTCGGCGGCCATGCGCACGAATCCGCCCCGGTCGATCCGGTCGAGATCTTCCGCGGTCGGTCGGGAGAACAGCTGCCGGTCGTCGACGCGCATGAAGCAGAACGCCGCCGAGACCCCGTCTTCGATCTGGTCTTGGAAATACTGGCGGTCTTCCAATGACAGGGCGCCGGCCACGGTCAAATGGACCAGCACTCGATCCAGCTCATCGGCGCTCCCGCGCAGCTTTTCGGCGAGAAAGTCGATATCCTTGCGGCGATTGATCCGCTCCGAGAAATGGGTCCAGGTGTAGCGCCCCGTCGGCACCGGCGTGACCGTCGGCGGCGCGGCCGGTCCTTCGATTTCCACGAGCAGCGCCCGACCGCCGTCGATCACGTCGAAGGCATCCGTCTCGGGGGTGCCGCTATACCAGCACCGATCGTTGATCTTTTTCTGGCCATGCCAATCGCCCAGGGCAAGATAGGCCAGGCCGGCCCGCTTGGGGCGGTCGGGATCGATATAGTTGGGAGTCTCCCGGTCGTCCGAGCCGAAGCCGGTCACGGTGCCGTGGGCAAGACCGATGCGCACGAACCCGTCGGGAAGTTCTACCTCGTCCATGTAAGCGGTCGGATCATCCAGGGTGCGCCGATAATGCAGCGGGGCCGGCAGCAGAGCGGCGCCGATCTCTTCCAGGATCATGGGTTCCGGCGCGACGTGAGCATGCACGTTTTCGGGCAGACCCTTGCCAAGCAGCCGATCCCAAAGACCGTTGGGGCGATGTGGGTCATGGTTTCCCGGAAGCAGATGCCACTGCACGCCGGTGAAGCTTCGCATCCGCTCCAAGGGCTGGTTGAGCGAGCGGGGCGGAAGAGCCTCCATGTCATAGACATCCCCGGCGACCAGGACATGGCGGACGGCGTGCTCGCCGGCGAACTCGCCGATGCGCGTGATCGCTTGGAGCCGCGCCTCCTGAAGCAGCCCCATGGCGGTGCTGTCCATGAAGCGAAACACCTTTCCGATTTGCCAGTCCGAGGTGTGGATGAATCTTATCTGCATGGTTTCTTTTAGTCGGGGGATGTCGTCTTCTTTAAAATAACCATTAAGGGAGGTTGTCGGTCAAGGAAGGATCGACGATTCTGATCGCCGCGAGCCCTGAGGGCGTGGATGAGTTCGCCGAAAACCGGGCCCAATGGCGCAGCCCGGGAGGATGGATCAATGGTGCTTCGCACTCGGTATTTTTATAATGGGTACTCGTCTACCCATTGGAGCGTTTTTTCATGCGACCTCATATCGTGCTGGAGGAGGCACCGGTCGAAGAGGCTTTCAAGCTCACTGGCGCCTCTACCCAAAGGGAGCCGGTGCCGATCGGCTTCGGCAACGGCTCGGGGATCAGGAGCCGGCACTGACTCGCTTCAGCCAGCTGGAGTTGCTGCAGAGCTGCCGCGATGAAAAGGAGTGGGGGATGGGCGGTGAGCTGGAAAATCCCGTCGTTTCTGGATGAGAAGGGGTGGCAATGGCAATTGAAGAAAAACGAAAGCGGAAAGAAGCGCTCCTGACAGGCAAGGTCCAGGTGCTTGAAATGATCGCCAGGGGCGCCCCTTTCCACCAAGTGCTGGAAACCCTGTGCCGGTGCATCGAGCAGAACCTCGACCAGGGTTTGTGCTCCATCCTGCTCCTGGACCCGGCAGGCCGGCACTTGCGCCAGGGGGCGGCCCCAAGCCTGCCCGAGGCCTATAGCCGGGCCATCGACGGAATCGCCATCGGTCCCAAGGTGGGTTCCTGCGGCACGGCGGCCTTCCATGGAAAAAGGGTGATCGCCGGGGACATCGCGACCGACCCCCGCTGGGCGGGCTTTCGTGCCCTGGCCCTGGAGCACGGGATGCGCGCGTGCTGGTCGGCGCCTATTTTCTCCTCTCAAGACGAGGTGCTGGGGACCTTTGCCATCTATCACCGCATCCCCTATCGTCCCGAGACCGAAGAACTGGAACTCATCGACACCGCCGCCCAGCTTGCGGGCATCGCCATCGAACGTAAACGGATGGCCGAACGTCTTCTCTTCTACCGCCAGATCTTCCATCATGCCCACGATGGGATCGCCACCACGGATCTGGCCGGCTACTATCGGGAACAGAATCCCGTCCACCGGGCGCTCATCGGCTATTCCGATGAAGCGCTGGCCGGCCAAACCCCCGCCATTCACCTGGGCGAGGAAACCTTTGCCCGGATCTTCCAGGCGCTGGAGTCCGAGGACGTCTTCCGCGGCGAGATCCGCTCGCGAACGCGGGCGGATGACTGGGTGGACATCGAGCTCACCGCCTTCGTGGTGCGGGACGAGGACGGCACTCCCCTGGGCACCGCCGGGATCAAACGTGACATTCGCGCCCGCAAGCGGGCGGAGTCCCGCCTCAAGCAGCTTGCCGAACGCGATTATCTGACGGGCATCTATAACCGCTCCATGTTCCACCGGCTCCTGGAGGCGGAACTTGCGAGGATCGGCCGCCATCGCCGGCCGCTTTCGCTCATCCTGTTCGATGTCGATCATTTCAAGCAGATCAACGACCGTCACGGCCATCTCGTCGGGGATCGGGTATTGATGCAGCTGGCGGAAATCGTCCGGGAAAACATTCGCAAAGCGGACGTGTTTGCGAGATACGGAGGCGAGGAATTCGTCCTCCTGCTTCCGGATACCCCACCCGAGAAGGCGGGAAGGCTTGCGGAAAAGCTTTGCCTCAAGTGCCGCAAGTATTGTTTCGAACGCGTGGGCAAGGTCACTTGCAGTTTCGGCGTGGCCGGGTTCAGGCAAGTTGAATCCGCCGAGGATTTCATCGGGCGGGCGGACGAGGCCTTGTATCAGGCGAAAGACGCCGGACGCAACCAAGTTCACACTCGCGTGGATCGATAAGCCTCATGAAACCATCATCAATAAGAGGCCCTCAGATCCCCTGCTCAGTGCTTTCCCCCTCACCCTATTTTCCTCGGATGAGCAGCTGACGAGCCCGAGGATTCCAGCAATGCCCGGATAATCCGATCGTACCTGACCCTCGAGACCCGCCACTCATCCGGCGGTTCACACTGTCCCGATGACGCCAGAATATCGTGCAGACAGCGGGCGGCAGCGTCCGCTTCCTTCTCGGCATCGTCTTCATAACTGGGATAGAGATAAGGCGACGGGACGTATTCCGGGTAGGCTAGCCGGTCCGGTGCCAGTGGAATACAATCGGATGCCATGGCCTCGAGCAGGGAAAGCCCTTGGAAATCGTGCAGGGCCGTCGAAATCACCACATCCGCCTCTACCAGCAATCGCTCATATCGGGCCCGATCCGCAATAAAACCAAAATGGGCGATGTGCTCGGCATAACGCGCTCCGATCTTCTCGAACGCTTCGGGCTGCTTGCGAAATCGCTCGCCGACTACGCTCAGTCGAAAGGGCTGCCCTAGGTCAGCCAGCCGATCCAATAAATGAAGCAGCCGATCCGGGCCCTTGTCATACTCCCAGCGGTGGTTCCACAGCAGGTGCGGACACTTGCGGTTCAGCGGACTGGTCCGCTTGACGAACAACCGATCCTCGATCGGCACCGGGACCACGTCCGATTTGGCTTGCAACGCATCCACCAGTCCCGGGGGCACGCCGTCCGGCAAGCGAGACAAGAATTCGTCCACGCCGCTCAGAAAGCTCATCCGGTTCCACCGACTGTTAAAAACCACCCGGTCGGCGGCGACGGCACTGTACAAGTTCACCATCTGCGGTTCCGCGCTCCAATGCTGGCCTTCCGATACAGGAAATGCGAACTGGTTTTCATGCATGTAGAGCAACGCCGGCACGCGAGCCAGGTTGGGATGGAAACCGCGCAGGGATGCCAGGTCGACCATCGAGCTTGCGACAATCAAATCCCAGCATTCCTGCAGCAGCGGTTCATCCAGCCAGGACAGCGGATTGCCGCGAATTCGCCAGCGAAAAAACCGGGGAGGCAACGAAAGCACATGCCATTCATAGTGCGGCAGCGCTGCAATCAACTGCTCCCGCCAGCGGCGATGACTGGCGGCATCGTACGCGGAAAGCACCAGTATGCGGGATTGGCTGGGATCGATCATGAGCGTATTTTAACCCGGGGTTCGGGCTCACACTCGGATTTACAGGATAGCGGAGCCCCTGCCTGGAAAGTAAGAATGTACTTGGTGGGTGCGGCTCCGGCGGTAATGCAGCGGGGCCGACAATAGAACGGCGCAGTTTTGTATACAGCCTCTAAAATAACCATTTAACGAGGTTGTCAGTCTCAAGGGAGGATCGACTCAGGCGGCGGGTGATTCCTTTTTGGAAACGCCGCTTTCACGCAACGCCAGGTAAACCGCCGTCTTCAGGGTCAGGTGCAGGAGTACCTCAACCACCTCACGTTCGCCCGGCTTTGCTTGAGCACGAGAATGTTCTCTTTGAGGTGGTCAGACCAATTCAAGCGCCTGCTCACCTTTCTGGCGAGGCTCAATGTGCATGATGATCTTCTGGTCCAGCCGGTTTAGGAATACCAGTAGACGCCCCTCGGAAAATAGGTGGTATTTTCCATTCATCAGTCGGGAAACCTCGGATTGGTCGATGTCGAGCAGTATAGCGATTTCTCTTTGTTTGTAACCCTTATCTTCTAGAATCTTGCGCACCGCATGGCCAAATTGGGCACGGACCATGAGTTCATCCGGGTTTTCCAATCCCATGTCAGCGAAAACGTTTCCGCTGCTTTGTTCGAATCGATCTTGAGTCATGAATTTCTCTCCTGCTCGATCTCAACCGCCATTCGATACCGATGCCGGATTAACTCCACTTCTTTCTGGGGTGTTTTGATCCCTGATTTGGCTTTCTTCTGGAAGGCATGCAAGACGTAAACGCTAGAGCCAATTTGCACTGCATACACCGTGCGGTAGGTATCAGTATCGAAACGGGTGACAATCTCGAATACTCCTTTGCCCGCGCCCTTGAACGGCTTGGTATCGGGGGACTTGTCGCCTTTCTGAGCGTCATACAGGGCGACCCCGATTTCCCGGCGCACTTCAGCGGGGAACCGCCGGACTTGTTTTAGTGAATCTCCTATCCAGATAACCGGGCTTATCGCTTTTTCGTTCAAGGCTTATTTTTTATTTTATGAGTAGATACTCAATATTACAAGATTTATCTTTTTGCTTCCAAAAGTATAAATTCTTCTGTCAAGTTCCAGAACGATTGTTCTGATCACGGGAGGGTCGGCGGACGCGGATGCATTCGTCGAAAGCTGGACCCGGCAGTTCGGTAGGATGCGCCGACGAAGAAGGCGCATCATTCGTGTTTGATGCGCTTCGTTACACGAAGCGATATGAGGGCCTTCTTAACCCGGGTCATTGAGCATTCACTTTCATACTTTTCCACGGGTACGTGACAGTTAAATATTGTGTCACCTGAATTCCCGCCTTCAGGGACCATGTGCAAGGGGACTACGACCTCACGTTCGCCCGGCTTTGCTCGATTGGACACGGGGATCTCTTCTTCGTCATCGGTGCGCCCCGCGACGGCTTCCGCCAAACAGTCGGCTGCCTTCTTGGTCTTTTTGCGATCATGCAGGAAACCGGATCATGATAGTCTCTTAATCAGATTTCATCCTGCTCATGTCCAGTTGCCTGAGCGTGGAGTCGAGGGTGCCGTATTGGTTTATCCTTGGGAGTGTTTCCTGCCTTAGCCAAACGGTGCTTCTTCTAGGTGAAGGCGCTTAGGGCGCACTATTCGGTCTATTTATAAATCGCTATGCTAACTATATTGTTAATTTTCATCGGAATCCTGGACCGTTCAACTCCAAAGCAATTACCGCCATCAAGCTATGACTGAAAATATATCGGCTCTGAATAGCACTTCCAATCCTACGCATCCTTGCCCGTTCTGTACGTTACCGGATGAAAGGGTTATTGCCCATAGTCCGCTGGCGTTGGCCGTCCGCGATGGTTTCCCTGTCTCACCAGGACATACTCTCATCATTCCGCGAAGGCATGTCGGCTCCTTTTTCGATACCAGGTCAGATGAACGTAGCGATCTGCTTGCTCTGCTTGAACGCGCCAAGGCGCAGCTTATCTCGGAGTTTCAGCCCGACGGCTTCAACATCGGCATAAACGACGGGGCAGCGGCCGGTCAGATGGTGGCGCACCTGCACATTCACCTGATTCCTCGCTACCTTGGAGACCAATCCGACCCACGCGGTGGCGTCCGCTGGATTTTGCCCGAAAAAGCGTGCTACTGGGATGGCTGATATACAGCTCGATGAGTACTGTCGGCACTTCGCTAGGCTAAAGCGCGCGCCCAACCGTGTCTTTCCGGAATCGACTCTGCGAAAAGCGCCGCATAAGCCGCTGCTGCTATTGGCAATCATGGAGATGATTGCCCGAGGAGAAATCACTTCCAGATTTATCAGTATCACCGGCGAGTTGATAGAGCTGAATGCGCTGTTTACCGCCTACTGGCGTGCGTTGATGCCAATCACTCAGACGACCAGCATTGCCTTTCCTTTTTCGCGTCTTCATACCGAACCTTTCTGGGAATTGGTGGCAGTTCCCGGGAGGCAGATAACACGTGCAACGATCGATGCCGTCTCGTCTATTTCCCAACTCAGGAAATTAGCACTAGGGGCAAATATCGACGAAGAGCTATTTTTTCTGATGACGCGACCGGAAAGCCGCAGCAGGCTGGTCAACACTCTACTGCAATCCTGCTTTTCCGACGAAGGCCGAAAAATTCTCCAAGCCGAACTCGGCGTGCAGCATCAAATTTTTCAGTACAGCCTGGAACTCGAAGCACTTCCTCATAAAGTCGCCGAGCCTCAAAATCCCATTCCCTATAACGATACCGTGAGGGATCAGGGTTTCAGGCGAGCCATTGTTTATTGCTATGATCATCGCTGCGCACTATGCGGCGTCCGAATCGTTACGCCGGATGGTCATACGGTGGTAGAGGCAGCTCACATCAAACCCTGGAGCCAATTCAAGGACGATGATGTAAGAAACGGCATAGCGCTTTGCCGATTGTGTCATTGGGCGTTTGATGAATGGTTGATGGGCGTGGACGACAATTACCAGGTTCTCCTGTCCCGGCACATGGCCATCAGTCCGAATGCCGCGGGTTTTCTGATGACCCTGTCAGGGCGGCCGATTATCTGTCCTCAGGATAAGGCGCTATGGCCGGATCTAGGTCGGTTGGCTTGGCATCGGAAGAGGATGTATGCGTAAGGGGCTTCAGAGTGAAAGGATCGGACACGATTCCTTCATTAGATGTCTCCTGCGGTCGCTATTTGAGCTTTCGCCAACTGATGGAGTGCGGCGAGACCCAGACACCGCAGAACGCTTCGATAGATTGCCGGACAGTGAAACCGCCGATCTAGCCCGTACCCGCGCGACAGAATTAAGCAAACTGCTGGCACACAAGCCGGAGGCCGATCGCGCCCGTGTGCAGCTCGACGATGCCGAACTGATCCTGCCGCGCCATCCCTTGACACTGCTGCGTGATATTTTGACCGCCATGGCTCAAGGTAACGCCGTGACCATCGTCCCCACCCATTGTCGACACCGATGAACTGGAAGAACTCACCCATGCAGCCATTTTCCTCATGGTCGACCTAAAATCCATCGGAAATCGTTGCAATCGGTACGATAAGGTTTAATTGAACTGAAGGTGCGTAACCAGAGAGTTCCTACAATGGGATGACTAAAACCTTTGGGAAACGTATCGGTAGCCAACTTTACCTCCATGTGGAATACTTGGACCTGCTCGGCGTTGGCTCACGTGAACGTTGTCTTGATGCTAGCAATTTGTGCGGAGATCCATGATTGAATTGCGGGTGCTTTGGTTGTGCCGCCGCTCCTCTTGTAGCTGTAAACTGAAAGCGGAGTCCTCGTGAACGACGATGGTTTTCTTTCCCTATTTGAATCCATGAGACATGCCGGCGAGCTTCGCCATCTCAACCGTGAGACCCGACGGCGATTCAAGTCCTGGCTTGCTCGCTATTTCGATGACTCGAAACCGGCAGACGTTAAAGCCTGGGAATTCATGAAGGAACTTCGTCGTCTCGAGGACCTGGATGCAATCGAAGACGGTACCGATCCCGACGAAATTTATGCCGGCAATCTGTTGATTCCGGTTGAAGACGTTCGACTTACGGTGTCGGATAAGGCGGATTCGATGGCGGCGTGGGAGGCCATTTCTCTATGGCATTGAAGGAACTGGATTGGACAAGCGTATCCGAGTTCATTCAGCGCATGCCGGAAATCGAGACTATCTTAGTCGGGGGACAGGCGGTGGCTTTCTGGAGCCGGCATTATTTGAATCGCCCTGTTACCAGCCAGGATATTGATTTCCTCGGTACCGCGGAAGATGCCGAAGAGTGGTCGCAGGCGTTAGGTATCGAATGCAAAATTCCGGACCTCTCCGATCCGACTCCGAACAGCGCAATGCTTCGCTGCCTTATCGGAAAAGACGAGGTCGATATTGATTTTCTCGCCAGCCTGGAAGGTTTGAACAGTATCGATATTCGAAAGACCGCCATCGAAATTCATATCGGCGACAAAACCCTTCGAATCATGCATCCGATTCTGTGTCTGGAAAGCAGGGTGTTCAACCAACGACTGCCTTCAAAGAAGGGGCATCCGAAGGCATTAGAGCAACTTGAAGCCAGTATCGATTTTTCTCACGGTTTTCTTCAGGATTTAATCGCCGGCAATCGAATGCGTTCAGCTTTTTATGGGATCGAACGGGTTTTCGCGTTGGTCTTGGAGCCGATGGGCAAGGAAGTATGGTACCGGTATGGTATCGATGTCTTGAGGGCCATCCCGCAAGATTCCAGGTTGGGCAAGGACTTTTGGGAGAAGCGCTACCCGGCGGCCTTGAAGCAAATCGAGCAATCACGAGAGAAATTCAGACAGCTTCAGGCGCGTCGCTTGGAACAGAAAAACAAGAATCGGGATGACGAGGACCAAAGCTCCGGCTTCTCGCCCAATTGAGTGTGTGCGCTCACTTGAATGAGAGTAACCACCATGTCCCGTTCCTGCTTTATCACTATTTCCCTTAATGGTTCCAGATAACGCCGTGACCATCGTCCCCACCCATACGGAGCTGACCACCCAAGAAGCGGCCAATATCCTCAATGTCTCTCGGTCCTACCTGATCAAACTTCTGGAGGAAGGAACCATCCCCTTCACCTCTACCGGTAGTCACCGGCGGGTCCGCTACCAAGACCTGATGAAATACAAGGCCGTACGTGACCGCCGGAGCCGAGAAGCGTTGGAAGAATTGGCGAAGCAGTCTCAGAAATTGGACATGGGATACTGATGCCTTTGTCGTTGTCGACGATGCCTGTGTTCTCTATCCCGCTCCCTGCGAGATTTTCTTGTGCGTCTGGTGACGGTAGGCTTGTATGCAGCAATTGGCTTATTTCATCCCGGGGCAGTAGTCATTTTCCAGCATTCCGTACTATAGATTGCAAACATGCCTGCTTTTAACCGGAACCCATTGTCCTGCGGCAAGACCATCGGCCAGAAGACTTATCTGCATGTGGATTGCATTGACTTGCTCCCTTATGACCAGCAATCCCGGATCGCCACAGCCCAGCAATTGGCCGATGTCCAGAAGGAAACCCATTTCAACGTCATCCGTCTTGACCTCGACGGTCCCGGTATCGCCTTGCTCGCGTACTCAAACTTCTTCGAAGATCCCTTCCCCGCCCTGAAAGAAAGCTGGTTGGTGGATTTGGATCAAAAGTCGGTACGTCACCGAAACTATGCCGAATCATCCAATCCCCCAATCCTTCACCGGAAGGAATTGCTTCTGCCTCAAGAACACCCGCGGCGAGAAGAGTATGCCGCCTTGACCGCGGCCGCCAAATCCCGCTGGAACACCCGATCAACCCGGCGGATATCGTGAATTTGGGGTTCGTGGTCAATGTCATCGAGGACTTCGATGAACGGGTGGATGCCCTGACCCGAGCCTATTCGCTGGCTGAACGGCTGCTGGTGGTCTCGGTGATACTGGCCAATCAAAACGTCTCCGGGACGAAGTTCCGGGATGGGCTCTTGACCCAACGCGGCACCTTCCAGAAATACTACACCCAGGCGGAGATCAAGCAATTCATCGAGGGCGTCCTGGACGAATCGCCCATTCCGGTGGCCCCGGGCGCAAATTGTTTGGTTGCGGAATTCTTCTTCGGGTAGGCGGGTGCCGCGGGTGGTTTCGGTGGAAGATTTTTTGGCTATTAGCACCCATTACAACGAGCGCTAAAGGTATAGCCCGTGAAAGAAGACGAGCTTCTGAAACGCATCACCGTTAATCCAGAGATATTCGGCGGCAAACCCATCATCCGGGGCAGACAGTTGGCCGTAGAGCATATATTGGGCATGCTGGCAGCAGGGGATGATTTTGAAACCTTGCCTGGAGGGGTATCCCGGGTTGGAACGAGAAAACATACAGGCTTGCCTGGCATGTGCCCATCGTATGGGGGAGCATGAGCGGGTGGAGCCCGATTTAAGGTGAGGTACGATGCCAGTCGACACCATCGGTGGAAAGGGGGAGGGCGAGCCGGATTTGCCCTCGCGGGGGTAATCAGAAAGAGTCGGTTGTGGGAAATCCCTCATCGCTTGATCGACGGGAAGACCTCGGATCGGTCGATACCGAGTAATGAGTCTATGTGCCACTGCGGGATTCGCGTACGGCTTCCAAAATATCTTGAGTCGAGGCGTTGGTTTTGATGCCGGGCACATCGAAGGGGGATTTTTCTAATTCTTTCTCGGCACGGAGGACAAAAACCGAGCCGTCCTTTCTCCGGATGCGAATTTCTTCGTTTTAGGCCAAAGTGAGCAATTTGGCCAGATTCTGCCGCGCTTCTGAATAGGTAAAGACTTTCATGGGGATTACTCCAATCTCTCAATATCAAGTTTCGCGGCAACCTGCCGCATCTGACGGTCTAACATAATCAGAGGACATGCCAGGGACCGCACGCACTCTAGAAAATAAGCATCATAAGCGTAGATATTGAACTGAAAGGCAATGTCCAAGGCCTTGCCGATATCCACGGCCAATAGCCGAACCGGAATCATTTCCGTCACATCATGGACCCTCAGCGCCTGCTCAGGGATAATCTGTCGGCGTTTACACATTGCCGTTAGTGCATTACCGATCTCATAGGTCGGGTAGGCCAATTTTATTGGCTATTGACAATACCGCTTCGATATTCTGGTTAGTTGTCGTAGGAAGGTACATCAAAAGCAGGTTGCTTGGCCATGTAATTTATATGTGGGGTCGTACTTCAATAGGAATTTCTGTTAAACAGAGGTGTAGCCAATGAACGAAGACGAGCTTCTGAAACGCATCACTGTCAATCCGGAGATATTCGGTGGCAAACCCATCATCCGGGGCAGACGGCTGGCCGTTGAGCATATATTGGGCATGCTGGCGGCGGGGGATGATTTCGAAACTCTACTGGAGGGGTATCCTTGGTTGGAACGAGAAGACATACAGGCTTGCCTGGCATATGCCCATCGTATGGTGGAGCATGAGCGGGTGGAGCCCAGTGTGATGGAATCGGTGGCGTGAATCTGCTATTGGATACCTGCGTCTGGGGCGGAACGTTGCAGGTGCTTCGCGAGGCGGGTCATGATGTGGTTTGGACCGGCGAATGGGATACCGATCCCGGTGACCAGGAGATCCTCCGCTACGCTTATGAGGAGGACCGAATTTTGGTGACTTTGGACAAGGATTTCGGAGAGCGGGCTATTGTCTACGGTGACCCCCATTGTGGAATTGTCCGTCTGGTGGGTATTCCGGCGCGTAAGCAGACGGATTATTGTCTTCGAGTCTTGGAGAAATACAGTTCCGAATTGATGCGTGGAGCCATTGTCACCGTTGACGTGAAACGAACACGCATCCGAGTGCCGAAGTAGGAATATTAAATCAACTATAGGGAAGGAAATCTGCAAAAGGCCGCGGGTTGGAGCAATACTGGATTCCAACAGCGTGTGCGTCGACCGTGAGGTCAAAAAATCTTGCCAAACAAAACAGTTTGGGATAGCGTTGGCCTGACGATAGGCTGGAAAGAGACATTGTTCCTGTCCCTTATCTCCAGGTCTGAGGCATGCCGAAGCTCACCCCCGAAATCCGCCGCAAGCTCGCCGCCCTGGCCCGCCGTTACGAGGTCAGTGAGGACGCTGTCCTGGCCGCTTTCCAGGCGGTATCGGAGGGCGGGGGTCGGATGGCCCAGTTCCACCACCCGGAGCTGGGTGGAGGCGTGCAATGGATGTACAGCGGCATGATAATGATCGGCGACATGTTCAACAACGTCCTCAAGGCTCGCGTCGACGGGCTTTGCACTGAGATCTCCGAGCTGTTGGCGGAGCAGAAGCCGGGACCTTCGACACCGGCGTCGGAGGCCTATCAGAGTCAGCGGCAAATGGGATCTTCAGCAGAGGGAGATGCCCCGCCGTCGGCTGAATCGGGAAGGGTTTCTTTCTCGACGGCGTCGTGGGACTGGGGAGTGCGGGAGTCCTGGTGGCCGGAGCAGCTGGGTACGCCGAGCGCTACGGGGACGCAGAACGATCTCGCCTACGCCATCTTCCCCCAGCACCATCGCCTGGCGATCCGGTTTCGCGGAGTGGTGCGCATCTACGACACCCTCGACCATCGAATCACCGGGATCGCCCAGCAGCAAAGCCGCCATGCGACGCTCAACTTCACCAGCCAGAAGGGGACGGTCGTGCTCGACCGGCTCCCGCTTGTAGAAGAATGCGGCGACCCTTCCACCGGCGGCTCCTGATCTGCATGGATGGCTGATCTGTACCAACGCGAGGATCCGAGGTCTCTTTGACTAACGGCCGGATGCCAATCGATGTTCGACGAGTCTCGATTATCAACTACCGGAACCGCACATTCTCGCGCGTGAGCCGGCTGATCGAGGTGCAGCCCATCAATTTCATCCCCCGTTCGATTTCCGCCCGCATCAGTCCCAGCGCCCGATCGACACCGGCCTGACCGGCGGCCGCCAGGGGGAAGAGGTAGAAGCGTCCCAGCCCCACGGCCTTGGCGCCGAGCGAAAGCGCCTTGAGGACGTGGGTTCCGCGCTGGACCCCGCTGTCCATCATCACATCGACCCGATCGCCCACCGCATCCACCACTTCCGCCAACTGGTCGAAGGCGGTCCTACAGCCGTCGAGCTGGCGGCCGCCGTGATTGGACACGATGATGCCCGTGCAGCCGATCTCGGCGGCGCGTCTGGCATCCGCCGCCGATAGGACGCCCTTCAGACAGAAGGGTCCGTTCCAGAATCGGATCATGTCTTCCACGTCCTTCCAGTTCAGGGAAGGATCCAGCATCTCGGTGAAGTAGCGACCGATGGACAGGGTCCCGCCGCTCATATCCACGTGTTGCTCCAATTGCGGCAGCTTGAATTTTTCATGCATCAGGTAGTTCCAGTTCCACCGTGGCTTGATCGCAAACTGCAGCATGCCGCCCGGGGTCAGCTGGAAGGGAATGGTGAACCCGGTGCGCAGGTCCCGCTCGCGGTTGCCTCCGGTGATGCTATCGACGGTCAGCATCAGGACCTCGACCCCGGCCGCTTTGGCGCGTTCCAACATGGCGCGGTTGAGGCCGCGATCCTTGTGAAAATAGAACTGATACACTTGCGGCGTGGCGTAGGTCCGGCGCAGCTCCTCCAGGCTCACCGTGCCCAGCGAGGAGACGCCGAACATCGTTCCGTATTTGGCGGCGGCCGCGGCGACCGCCCGTTCGCCCTGATGGTGGAACAGACGCTGGAGCGCGGTGGGGGAACAATAGACGGGCAGGGCGAGCTTCTGGCCCATCACGGTTGCGGAAAGATCGACGGTTTCCACGCCGCGCAGAACATTGGGTATCAGATCGCAGCGCTCGAAGCTTGCCGAGTTTCGGCGGTGGGTGATCTCGTCGTCGGCCGCGCCGTCGATGTAGTCGAATATCGGTCCCGGCAGCCGTCGTCTCGCCAGTTCGCGGAAATCGTGGAAGTTGTGGCAATCGCTGAGTCGCATGTTGAGTCTGAATGTTCAGTAGGTGCATTGATGAGGAGGACCGAATTCTGGTGACCCGGGTCAAGGGTATTCAAGCGGGGTAGATCAATCCCTGGATACCCCGGACCGGATGGGTCAATCGATCTCCGCCGGCTCCATAACCCCATGCTTGATCCGCTCGCGCTTCCAGGTATAGGTCATGTGCACCAGGCCGTCTCGAGTCTGGATCATGGCGGGATAGGAGTATTCCCCCGGCGAATCTTCCAGGGTAACGACAGGCCGCCAATCGATTCCATGGGCGGACAGGGCGAGGGCGAGCCGGTTCCGCCGGCGCGGGATGGGGTTGTAAATCAAGAGGAAGCGGCCGTCGGCGAGTCTGATCGCGTCGATGCTCGAATTGGGGTTGGGGAGCGGGGTGGCCGCCATCCGGCCCCAGGTGCGCCCGCCGTCGTGGGACCACACGGTAGTGATGGTTTTGTTTCGGCTGCGGCAAAGCAGCTGCAGCACTTGGGGCGAGTGAATCAGCACGGTCGGCTGAATGGCGCCGAATTGATCGGGATCGTTCAGGGGGCCGGTCTTTTGCCATCGGTCCGCCGAAGCCAGGTCTGCCGAATTCCATTGGCCCTTAAAACGTTCCACATGCACTGTCCAGCCGGCATCTTCCGTGCTCGATCCGGCCAGGAGTCCGCCGCCGGCCATTGCCACCGGCTTGGCGCGGACGGGGCCCAGGATGCCGGCCGGGAGTTCGATCGCTTCCGACCACGAACGGCCGCCGTCGTCGGAAGTTCGCACCATGCCCCGCCAGTCGCTCGGGCTCGGACCCACCTTGTAGAAAAGCAGCAGGGGGCCTCCGAACGGCTGGAAGAGCACCGGATTCCAGCAAGGCATCCGGCGGCCGTCGGGGAGCCTGCCGGTGGCGATTTCCACCGGCGGAGACCAGCGGCCGTCTTCGTGGCGGGAAAGCCAAATGCCCGTATCCGGGGCGCCTTCGGTCGTACCCCCGAACCAGGCCGCCGCAAGCGCATTGCCCGTTTCCACCAGGGTAGAACCGTGGACCATGGGGGTCGGTGCTCGATCAAAGACGAATTCTAAGTTCATGAATGCTTTGGTTGTTTGGATAACCCATCAACGCTCTCCTTGTAACACAGATGTCGTATTCCTATCTGCGCTTATAAACAGGCTTTCGATGCCCCCACCTTACCCGATAGGGGCCGCACCTTTTAAGCTTGTTGTCGTAGGCTTTTCTCACCCGTAGCAATCGATTCGGTCAAAACTCCTCCGGATTGTCGTGAGCTATCGTTTCAAGCAAACACCCAACGGAAAGGTCCCAGAAACCTTCTTTCCGGGGACCAATCAACGATGGCGAATCGGATTTCAGAGAAAGCTCCCCTGAATTCGTTTTCCAGCGCGTTCTGAAAATCGGTAGCCGTGCGGTGGGCATCGTTGCCGAAAGCGCCGCAGCCCCATGCGCCGAGCACAAGCGCCGTGTGACCGTATGCCCGTGCGATAGCCAGCACCCGATGAATGCGTCGTTGCAATAGATCGCCGGCTTCCGGCTGGCCAATGGCGGGCGCATAGGGAGCGGCGCATGTAATGAAGCTCAGCAGCCAAGGTTGTTCGAGGGCCGTTCCGTCATCGGCTCGAAACACGGGCACGTCAGGCGAATAGATGGCCCAGTCGGTAGAATCCGATCGCGGCCGCTTGCGGTGCGCTTCATACATGGGATCGCCTATGAGTGTTGGGTATAAGGCGCTGGATCGGCAAAGAACCTCTTCTTGCGCTTTGGCCCCGTCAAGAAACCCGCCGCCCGGGTGAACTCCATTGGCAAAATTCAGCGCAAGAGGCTTTCTTCCGTCTTCGACGAGTCGCCGCGAAGCCCCAAGGGTTGTTTCGTTGGCGACTTGTACCTGGGTTTCAGGAAAGGCAACGGGATCAGGCGTCGGTAGGCTCGCATCCGGAGGAATGCTCGCCTTTGCGGAGCAGGCAGCTTGGACATATCGACTCCAATCGATTTGCCTGCCGGCATGGTCGAAATAATAACCCCTCTCGGCAGCTTCCACTGCGGACCTTCCAAGAGAAGCGGCCACATCCCGAGGGATATCCAATTCCCGACGTCTGGATGCGATCATTTCATCCGAATCAAGGCAGGGAAGAAGCTTCAACGTGATATAACGCAAACGGTTCGATAATTGTGAAGAAACCTTTTTATATATAGCTGGCGGTGGTGAAAACCTATCCAGGCGATGGGTGGGAACTGTTGGCAAAGGGTTTGTCCGATAAATAATAACCATCGGAGGCTATAGTCTATAGTCGGAGCGGGCCGCTCCTGGAGAGTTGGTATGTTTTTGCAAGCGGGAGACATGACCAACCCTTGCAGAAACAACAATTGAAAGAGGAGATTTGGGCGTCTACCGCCCGCGCCGTCGGGTCCGGCATGGTTGGGTGGGAATACGCGACAACGCCGCCGAGTATTTCACTCGCCTCCGTTTGTTCTTCCGCTCCGGGTCGGGTCCCTCTGGTCCCCGATCAGCGCGGTGGTGTAGCTTTCCAGCTCCTGCGAATCGATGAGGCCTGTCTGCGTGGCGAGCCGCTCGAGCGCCTGCAACCAACGCTCGTAGTAGTCCCACGAGGAGTCCGTGAGGGCGTGCTCCTTCTCCCACGCAGCGATGGCGTCAATCAATTCCTGGCGAAAGTCTTCCCACTCGTAATGGCCTTTCTTTGCCAACGCGATGGCGACCCCGAACGCTGCCCGCTCCCAGGCATTTTCGAAGAACAATTTTCCGTTCTGCCGGGGAGGTGGAGCCTTGTCGCCGAGCATGCTAGTGGCAGCAAAATGCTCGAATCTCAAATACATCTGGGTTTTCCTCTTAATGGCTAATTCAGCTCGTTTCGCGCTAGGGCGCCTGAGCAAACGCCACGCCCATCATGGCCTCCGGAGTCACCAGGGATGCGAGCTCTTCCTCGGTCATGCCCTCGGTGCCGGAAGGTCGCTGCGGGACCACAAACCATCGGATCTGGGCACTGCTGTCCCAAACCCGCACCTCAACATCGTCGTCCAGCTCTACACCGAATTCTTTCAGCACGGCCCTCGGCTCCCGGGCCGCCCTGGCGCGGAACGAGGGATCCTTGTACCAGTAGGGGGGCAGTCCAAGAACCGGCCAGGGGTAGCAAGAACAGAGGGTGCAGATGATAATGTTGTGGACCTGAGGCGTATTCTCCACGGCTCGCATGTGCTCACCCTCGGCACCCGCCATACCTTGGGGAAAATCCATCTTGGCGATGGCCGCCGGCGTGTTTGTGACCAGGAGTTTCTTGAATTCCGGGTCCACCCACGCCTTGGCGACAAGCTTTGCACCGTTGAAGGGTCCCATCTCCGTCTCAAAGTAACTGATAACCTTATCCACGGTGTCGCTGGTGATGATGCCTTTCTCTATCAACAACGCCTCCAAGGCCCGCACGCGGGCGGCGTTTTTTAGCTCCCGGTCGTCATCGTAATCAAATAGCGCGCTCATGATGCGAATGCCTCTCCTTCCAGGGGTCGGGTTCTACACGGTCGATTGGATGTAGGTTTCAAACAGGTCGGCGTACAGCACGGTGCCGGGTTCACCGAGTTCGCCCCATAGTTCCGCTTGCTCGAACTTCACGCCATAGATGGGCATCGGGGCGCCGATGCCGTCCGCCGTCGGGAAAAAGTAGCTGTAGGCCCCCTCGTAGACCTCATCGATTACCCCCACCTTGTTGCGAAGGTAGCCCGGCAACCGGGTGTGATCGCTGGGAGGAAAATCTTTAATGACTACCCAATCACCCACCTTGTATTTCGGCCTCACCTCCACATCGCACTTGGGGGAATCCCCTATCCGAAGGTAGCGGATAACCTGGTCGTCGATTGCCGGGTCCCCGTCTGCGGGAAGAGGCGCATCAAGTGCCTGCAGGTACTCGCTCGTTTTCTGGTCGAGCTCCTCATGAGAAATATAACCCTCCCCCACTAAGAAGCTAGAAATACCTCCAAGCCATTTCTCGTAGTAGCGGAACTTGAAGTATTCGAACGGGTTCATGGCTTCCGCGCCCTTGCGCAGATGCCCCCATGTCCACATACTGTCGAACTGGGTCGGTACCTCAGCCACCGGTAGGTGATTGCTGAGGGCCATCATGGCCACGTGGATGCCAAAGATGCGCTTTTCCCACGGTTCAAAAAATACATGCTTGTCGAATTGCAAGGACCCGAGCCCTTCGAGCCCACCTAGATTGTGCTGCAGTTTCATGTTCCTTCCCCATCACGACGTTGCTGAGAGTAGAAAATCGGGGAGACTGAGACACGCCTCGAATCCCTTTCTCAACTCTGACTCATCCAGGTGGCGTCCGATGAAAACCAGCTCGTTCCTGCGTGCCTCACCGGGCTGCCACGCGCGGCCGGGCCGGCCTTCAAGCGTCATATGCACGCCGTGCAGTACGAAACGCCGATCTTCATCTTCCAGCTCCAGTATCCCCTTGATGCGGAAGATGTCAGGCCCTCTGGCCTGCACGAGTTCGTTCAACCAGCGGTTCAATTGGTTGCCGTCGATCGCGCCAGATCCGGTGATGGCGATCGACGTCACTGATTCGTCGTGCGCGTGCGTGTCTTCGCTCAGCAGATCGGGGTCGATGCGCAGGGCGTTCGCCAGGTCGAAAGCATTAACGTCAAGAATCGTTCCAAAGTCGATGTCACAATCTCTAGTGCGATAGATCTTTGCGATAGCGTTGATGGCGCGTATGCGCTGCTCCAACTCGTCGACGGCGGCCTCGGTCACAAGATCCGTTTTGTTGACCAGGATGACGTCGGCGAAGGCGATCTGCTCTACGGCCTCGTCGCTATCCCAGTGAAGTGAGATGTGCTTGGCATCGACCACCGCAATCAGAGCATCCAGGGTAAGCCTCTCGCGCATGGAGACATCGACCAAGAAAGTCTGAAGCACGGGGCCAGGGTCGGCGAGGCCCGTTGTCTCGATCAGAACATGGTCAAGGTCGCCTTCGCGCTCGAAGAGATTCTCCAGGGTCCGGATCAAATCGCCGCGCACTGTGCAACAGATGCACCCATTATTCATCACGATAATTTCTTCGTCGGCACTGACCACCAAACGACTATCAATCCCCACCTCACCAAACTCGTTGATGATGACAGCAAACTTCTTGTCGTGTTTGGCAGAGAGGACTCGGTTAAGAAGGGTGGTTTTCCCCGCCCCTAGATAGCCTGTAAGAACGGTTACCGGGATTTTCTTCATAAAAAATCTCCATTTCGAATTAGCACAGGCGCGGAAACCTGCGACTTCAATCGCGGGAGGAGCGTCCCTCGGGTTGGGCTCAATACGTCCCCAGGCACTCGCTGGATAAACGGTTTCGGACCTCCGTCAGGAGGTGTTTGCCGATAAACAAATAATAATTGATCTGAAGAATTCATCTGAAAACAGTTATGCTTTACCGGAAAAACAAGCTGGCGTCAAGGGATATATTTTCAGTTCGGTGCTGCCTATTTGAGCCCTTAACCTTCAATAAGTTAGGGGGACACCTCTTGCACGCATCGCCCAACTGAACGGGACTGATTCACGCAAAATTCACGCTCGTCTGCACCTTTCCGTCAGCCCAATAGCTCCATCTGCGGAGAAACCGCAATGTTCGGCCTTGAAACCGTGTGCTTGATAGAATCATTTTGCAAGTGACGGCATTCATTGCGCTGGTTGTTCCACTGAGCCGTTTTTCCTATAGTTGCGCGCACCACTCAGGAATGAGGTAATAACGAAAACAAAATATGATTCGACCTTGGATAGCACGTCCCGTGAGATCGAGGGGGCGGTAAAAACCGTCACCATCAAACGGGACCCGTTGGGAGACCTCTATGTTTTCTTCTCCTGCGAGATCGAAGATCGGCCGAACCACCGCGTCGTGTCGGGTGAAAGCGCGGGCGCGGATTTCGGCTTGAAGACCTTTCTCACGTTCAGCGATGGAAGCGAGGAGGTCTCCCCGTTGTTCTACCGCGAGGGACGCAAGGCCATCCGCCGGGCCGGCAAGAAGCTCTCTTCCAAGCAGAAAGGGAGTAACAACCGCCGGAAGGCCCGGATGGCGCTCGCCCGCGTCCACAAGCGTATCGCCAATCAGCGCCGGGACCACCACTTCAAGCTCGCAAGACGATTGGCGCTCCGGTACGACCACCTCTTCCTTGAAGACCTGAACCTGAAACCAATGCAGCGATTGTGGGGAAAGAAGGTCGGGGACCTCGGATTCTCCGAGTTCGTCCGCATCCTCCACCCCCAAGCCGGGAAGGCCGGGTCGGTCGTTCACCACATCGACCGATGGTTCCCGTCGAGCAGAATGTGTAGCGCCTGCGGGACGGTCAACGAGGCGCTGGACCTCAAGGATCGGCGTTGGCGATGCGCTTGCGGCACGGTCCATGATCGGGATCGCAATGCGGCCCTCAATATTTTCAGAGAAGGGGCGTCTTCTCTCGGGCTAGGCGACGTAAGACCCTCCGGGGCGATCGCTGTTTGAACCCGGAATCCTCTTCCTTCAGGGAGAGGAGTACGTCAATTGTTTCTGAAAGGTCCATCGGAAGCTTCGGGCGACGAAGATTGAAGGTTAGGGTTCCAGTATAGTGCAATTGTGCGAGAACCCCAGCGCGGCAAGCTTGCCTCACCCCGCGTCGGTTTCGTAGTGAAGCGCCAGCCAGACGGTTTTTTCCTTCGGGTCGGTCCATTCAACCCGATGGCGCCGATGGGCAGGGATATGGACGTAGTCGCCGGGATGCAGCGTTTGTACGCTCTCGTCTCCCTCGAAATACACACCCGCCGAACCGGACAGGAGCACGACCCATTCGTGCCGGGCCTGGTCGTACCATTGTCCGGCCGGGGTGGCGTGGCCCAGGGAGACGATGCGCTCGAGCGTGAACCGGTTCCCCGATAGCAGCGCTTGGAACCATTCTTCCGGCAACGTATCGGGGAGATGGGCGAACAGGTTTTTGGGTGTGTCTGTCATGTCTAAACTAACGACTTAATTCGCGTGCACCACCGGCAACGCCTTCCAGCGGGTCGTGTAGCTTGGCGATTTTAGCGTCTGGCGCATGCGCCAGCGGCCGCTCAAGGCCTCGCCGGCATAATGGAGGGTCTGGCGGCCGTAGCGGCGGTTGATGTCATCCAGAACCGTCATCAAATGCTCGGATCGCCGGGGGCGTTCGGTTTCGGCGTCGAATAGGGTGTCCTGCCCGATGCCGGCGGGCACCAGATCCAACAGTATCACCCCGGCTTTTTGATAGGCCGGGCCGGGCCGGTGGATTTGCGTCAGTCCCCGCACGGCGGCGCGGATCAGGTCGCCGGTATTTTGGGTGGGGCGCTCGAAGGCGAGGGTACGGGCGTTGGCGCAGTAGGGTTGGCGGGAATCGAACGGGCTGGTGTGAAGGAAGACGGTCAGGGCCTGAGCGCACAGTTCCTGGCCGCGAAGCTTCTCTCCGGCGCGGGCGGTGAATGCGGTCACCGCCGCGCGTAGATCGTCGAATTCGGTGAGCCTCTGGCCGAAGCTGCGTGAGCTGAGGATTTGCTTTCGAGGCGGCGGCACGGTTTCCAGCGGGAGGCAGGAGACCCCGCGTAGTTCCCGGCCGATGCGCTCCATCACCACGCCGAAATGCCGCCGGAGCCGTTTCGGGTCGGCTTCGCGCAAGGCTTGAGCGTGGTCGATGCCCAGCGCTCGAAGTCGCTCCCCCCAGCGTCCGGCAATGCCCCACACGTTCTCCACCTGCACCGCCGCGAGCGCCGATTCGGGCGAGGGCAAGCGTTCCCAGTCCAGCGCGGGACCGTCCGGGCTGCCGCCTCGCTTGGCCAGGCGATTGGCGATTTTGGCCAGGGTCTTGGTGGGGCCGATGCCGATGGAGACGGGAATGCCGGTCCACTGCCGCACGGTTCGGGCGATTTCCAGGGCGTAGGCGGTCAAGTCCTCCGGCATTCCGGCCAGGTCCAGAAAGCACTCGTCGATGGAATAGATTTCGATGCGGGGGGCGAATTCGGCCAGCACTTGCATGACCCGTCGGGATATATCTCCGTAGAGGGCGTAATTGGACGAGAATACGGCTACCTCGTTTTGTCGGATGAGAGGCTCGATCTTGAAACAGGGCGCCCCCATGGGAATTCCCAGCGCCTTGGCTTCCTGGCTGCGCGCGATCACGCAGCCGTCGTTGTTGGAGAGGACCACCACCGGCCGGCCGTCCAGGCGGGGTTGAAACACGCGCTCGCAGGAGGCGTAGAAGTTGTTGCAGTCGACCAGGGCGAAGCGGTCAGAACGAGCGGACGGCATGGGCCACCACGCCCCAGATCAGGAATTCCATGCCCTCGCCGATTTCCAAGGGCTTGAAATCCGGATGCTCCGGCATCAGCCAGAGACGCTCCCCTTCGACCTTGAGCCGCTTCACCGTCAGTTCCCCGTTGACCGCCGCCACCACGATGCTGCCCGATTTGGGCTCCAGGGCCCGGTCCACCACCAGCAAATCGCCGTGATGAATGCCCGCTCCGGTCATGGAATCGCCTTCCACCCGGACGAAGAAAGTGGCCGCCGGATGCTTGACCAAATGCTGGTTCAGGTCGAGACCATCTTCCTGATGATCGTCGGCGGGGGAGGGGAATCCCGCCGGCACCTTGGAACCGTACAAAGGCAAGTGATGCCCGGCCGGTGCCGGGGCGGGCAAGCAACTTCTGGCGGGAGGGGCTTTCCCTTTGGCGGCCAGCCAGGCCTTGAGGACCGGCAGTGCGCTCACCGGCACCCGGATTGCCCGGGTGGGCTCGCCGTAGGGGCCGGTGCAGGGCTTCCTGCCGGCGCCCGGGCGGGCGCCGCCGCGTCGATTTGCTTTTTTCTCGGACATGGGGACATTTCTCAAGGAATTTTGATAAGCGTACATTAATCAAAATTCCCGCCGAGGACAAGCTTTCAACGGGGCCCGCGTGTGGTAAGTGGAAACTCTCACCGGGAGCGGCGCTCGCATCGCCATGCTATGAATTCGAGCTGGATCGGGCGGTCATGAACCGGTGCCGGATATGGAAGAGGGTCACCAGCAAGGAAGGCAGGAACACCAGCGTCACCAGGGTGGCGAAGAACAGTCCGAACAGGACGATCGCGCCGACGCCCCGGTAGAGTTCGGTGCCGGCGCCGGGGATGAAGACCAGCGGGGCCAGGCCGAAGACGGTGGTGATCATGGACATCAGGATCGGCCTGAGGCGCGATTCGACGGCGGCGCGTACCGCCTCTTCCGGTTGCATGGCTTGTTCGCGCAAATTGGTCAGGGCCTGATCGACGATCAGGATGGGGTTGTTCACCACCGTTCCCACCAGAATCAGAAAGCCCAGCATGGTGATCATATCGAAGGGCTGGCTAAGGGGGGCCAGCCCCAGCAAGGGCAATTGCGCGCCGACCACGTTCATGAGCCACAATCCGATGATGCCGCCGGCGATGCCGAGGGGTACCGTGGTCATGATCACGAAGGGATAGCCCCAGTGGGAGAAAATCGCCACCAGCAAGAGGTAGCTGAGGAGAATCGCGATGATGAAGTTTTCCGACAAGGCTTCCCGGGTGGCATCCAATTGATCGCTGGCGCCGGTGATGGTCAGCGTCACGCCGGGCGGTACCCGGCTTTTGTTTTTGAGAGATTGGATCAGGTCTTTTTTGACGGTGTCGATGGCGGTCTCGAAGGCGATCTCGCGGGGCGGAATGATGCGCACGGTGAGGGTGCGGCGTCCGTCGACGCGGCGGATGGTATCGGTATCCACCGTTTCCACCAGATCGGTGACCGCGCCCATCGGAATCACCGTGTCCCGGGGGGTGTAGATGGGCAGGGTGGGGATCTGATCCAAGTCGGTGATCGGGCCTTGATCGCTGTAGATATACATATCGATCTTGTCGTCGCCCAGAAAGTATTCATCCACGTAGGTACCGTCGGTAAAGGCGGACACGGTGTAGCCGATATCCTCCACGTCGAGTCCCAATTCGGCGGCACGCTCCCACTTGGGCCGGATTTCCAGAAGCGGTTGTCCCAAGATCAGCGAAGAAGGGTCGGAATTGATCCGGGGGTGGTTGAAAATCTCTTTCGCGCGCCGGTAGACGCGGGAGGCGACCCCGTAGATGGCTTGCAGGTTGCTGCCGCTGATATCCACGTTGACGCTGCGGGTGCCGCCATTGTTGCTGGTAATGATCGATCCTTGGCTGGAGAAGGCGCGCATGCCGGGATATTCCCGGAATTTCTCGTCCACGATCTTCATCATTCGACCGATCTGACCGGGGTCCTTGGTTTCCGCAATTATCCGAAGAAGCTGGGGCTGGGTCCAAAGGATCATGTAGGCCAGGGCGGGGACTTCGGTTTCTCCCCGAGCGAATTGCTCCGGGTCGTCGTCGAGATAGGGCAGAAAGGCGGTGTTCAGCTCATCGGCGATCCGGTTCATGGTCCGTGCGCTGTAGCCGGGAGGAGCGATCATGGACGCGAACGCTTTGGGCTCTTCGCCTTCGGGAAGGTATTCGGCGGGCGGAGTCAATTCGGCGATCGCCAGCAGGGTGGCGGCGAGCACGCCGATCAGGCAGAGCACCGATCGGACGGGTTTGCCCACCAACCAGCCGATCCCCGCCAGGATGCGTTGCTTGAGCCACCTTTCCGCTCCCGGGGAAACGGCTTTGGCCGCCAGCGGCAAACGGCTGCTGGCGGTGGGGATGACCGTCACCGACACCAGCATGGAGGCGATGATCGAGGCGGCGATGGCGATGGCGATGTCGGAATAAAGCTGTCCCGCCTCTTCTTGGACAAACAGGATCGGCGCGAACACCAGGACCGTGGTTAGGGTCGAGGCCAGTACCGCGGTCCATACCCGTTGGACCCCGGCGGCCGCGGCTTTCAAGCGGCTCAGCCCTTGGCGCCGCTGGGATTCGATGCTTTCCAGAACCACGATGGTGTTGTCCAGGGTCATGCCGATGGCGAAGGCCACCCCGGCCAGGGAGATCACGTTGATGGTGCGCCCGGCGAGCAATAGCCCGACGAAGGCGGCGATGGTGCAGATGGGAATCCCCAGCATTCCCACCAGGGTGGCGGGCAGGGAGCGGAGAAACAAAAACATCACCCCCGAAGCGAGGCCGGCGCCGATCAGCAGATTCTTCCAAACCTTTTTCACCGACGCTTCCACGTAGCGCACGTCGTCGGCGGTGTGCCGCATCTGCATGCCCATCGGTTCCAGCAGGTCCCGGCTGATTTCTTTCATCAGCGGCATCACGGCGTCCTTGATGGCGATCACGTTGGAGCCGGTGGTGCGCCGGAGGGAGATGAAGATCACCGGTTGACCGTTGAGGAAGGATTCGGAGACGATTTCGAAGTGATCCAGGCGGATCTCGGCCACATCCTTGAGGCGGGTGATGGAATCGCCCTGGCGTCGAATCAGCAGATTTTCGATCTCTTGCAAGTCATCGAACCGTCCCACCGTACGCAAGAGATAGCGTCGTTTGCCGCTGTCGATATCTCCTCCGGAAATATCCCGGTTTCGGGCGCGGATGGCGTCCCGAAGTTCGGTCAAGGTGATGCCCCGGTCGGCCAACCGCGCCGGATCCACCCGGATCTGGATCTGGCGTTCGGCGCCGCCGTGAATACTGACCTCGGAAACTCCGGGCACGCGGGCGATGCGGGTGGCTACATGGTCCTTAATGAAATCGCGCATCAGGTCCATGTCGACCCCTTTGGGGTTGCCCGGCAGGGGCTCTACCCGGAAAAACATAAAGGCGTTGTTGGAGAAGGAGCTGGTATACAGGCGCGGCTCGTCCACATTTTCCGGATAGGCGGGTACCTGACTCAGAGCGTTGTTCGCTCGGATCAGGGCCTCGTTGAGGTCGACCCCGAAGGCAAATTCCAGTTCGATATGGGCCTCGCCGGTGGAGGCGGTGGAGACGATTCGCTGCAGACTGGGCAGGTTGCGCAAATATTTTTCCTGCTCGATGAGGATCTCTTTCTCCACATCCCGGGGAGTGGCCCCCGGCCAAACCGTGTGAACGGAGATCACCCGCACTTCCAGGTCCGGGATCATTTGCACGGGGATGCGAAACACGGCGATCGCTCCCAACATCAGAAGAACCAGAACGCCGATGGCGAGCAGGGTGCCGCGTTTGATGATCGCTTCAATCATGAGGTGGATTCGAGGATTTTGACCACCTGCCCTTCCTTAAGGGCTTCGTTGCCTCGGACCACCACCATGCTGCCGGGATCGAGCCCTTTCAGGATGATTGCCGTATTGAACGTTTTGCGAGCCAATTGGACTTGGTGTTCGGAGACGCGCCATTGGTCACCGTCCCGTTTCACCAGCCAAACGGTGCGGCGGCCGTCCGGATAGGAAATCACCGCATCGCGCGGCAATTGCAGAGCCTGTCGGGCCAGTTGCACTTTAAAAATGGCCTGGGCGGACATGCCCGGCATCAAGGCGTCGCCGGCTTCCCCGATTCGTATGCGGGCGCGGAAGGTGCGCGCGCTAGGGTGGTTTACCGGCACGATGGTCGCCACTTCGCCGGAAAAAGTTTGGGGGGGCAGGGTATCCAATTTGACGGTCACCGGTGTCTTTTTTCCGATTCGGTGAAAGTATTTCTGAGGCACCTGAACGTCGAGGCGCAGTCGATCGGTGGCCACCAGATCGACGACCGGGGTGCCGGTATCGATCCATTCGCCGGCCTCGGTCAATTTCTCGCTGACCACCCCGTCGAAGGGGGCGGTGACCCGATGCAGTCGGACGATCGTCGATTGCCTTCGGTATTCCGCCTTGAGTCTGGCGAGTGCCGCCGCTTTCATCTTGACGTCGGCGGCTCTGGCCCGGGCGGTGGTTTTGGGAATATTCTTGCTGCGGATCAAGCGTTGGGCTTCCTCGTTTAGGCGTCGGGCTTCCTGGAGCGCCGCCTGGCCCTCGTCGAGCGCCGCCCGGGCGCGGGTCAGATCCAGTTTCGCCAACACCGGATCGAGCTCCACCAAAATAGCTCCGGACGTTACCCGGTCGCCGGCATCCACGTGGACCTTGGCCACCAGGCCGCTGACCTGGGGCGAGAGGGAGGCGCTGCGTTTGGAAGTGATGGTGCCGCTCAAGGGCAGCTTTTCGACGACCGGTGCCACCCGTGCCTCCGTCACATAGACCGGGGCCGGTTCGGCGGCGCGCGTCGAACCGGCGGCGAGCCAAAGACATAAAGCGGCCGCTGCTAAGTATCGATAGCTGAAGACAGACAGATAAAACTCCAGGTCAAAGATTGGGGTTTTAGGGACCAAATAGATTTGTACGTTTGATTTTAGCCGCCGTTTCCGAGGGATGGCAACCGGGTAACGGGGAGCATTGGAGCGTTGAAAAGGCGGTCGAATTCCAATGCGCTTCAGGTCGCAAAATGCAGCTTAACTTGACTGTTAGCCGCGAGACGGCTCGGAATCGATAAAGAGGCGTGTTCGGAGCAAGAAAAACCATGTTTCGAGTCGAAATGTATTGACGCTGAGAATATTTGTTGTATATGTTATCGACTCGATACTAGAGGATAGGAGGTAAGCGAAATTATTGGCAGTGGGAAATATCGATTGAGATGGTCGGCCGGCGGAGCCTGACTCGACTAGTCGAAACCGATGCCGGTGAGGGACTCGCTGCGGTCGACGTTTTGGACGCTTGGATTTTTTATGTCAACGATGAGACGTCCCCCGGGGACGTCGGATACTAAGCAGAGGTGTCTAGCATGAGCGATGAACGAGTGAGCGAAGGACAAGTGAGCGAGGAAAAGGAGAAAGATTATTTCTGGTTTTACGTGGCGGCGCTGGCGGCGGCGGCGATCGCCGTGATCATCCTCGTCAAGATCAACGAAGGCGATAAATATGAAGGGATTCAGAAACTTGAGAACGAGGAGGTCCAGCGGTTGAACATACGCGTACTCAATTGAAGAACATAAATCCAGGGAGATCCGATGGATTAAATCATTCGGGAGAATTGCTGTGAAACTAAAACGTATTATTATATTGGTCGCCTTGTGCACCGTTTCCGGAGCATCTCTGGGCGCGGAATTCATTTACCGGGATTTGATGGGCGATACCCTTCCCACGCCTGGGTGTTCGGCAAAAGCGGACGCGCTGGAAACCACGTCGAAACAATACTATATCGATAAATATGCCAAGCGGTTTTGTCAGACCCAGGGCTACGGCTGGGGGTTGGAGCAGGTCAACAACACGGGTCAGTCCGAGTGCGAACCGTGCGGCAACGGCCAAGAAGGCTATCAATGTCGTCTCCGGGATGTGGTGGTCAGTTGCAAGCGCCTCAAACCCGGTTCGGTGGGTTTGATTCCGGGTAAGGGATAATGCTCGTTTGGCCGGGGCATGCACCTCGGTAAAGAGAGGGAAAATTTTGCTTCATCGGGGTCCGTTTTGCGGATCCCGATGAAGCCAACATTCGGGGAAGATAAATTCGATTGGCTAGTCCACCGGTGATTCAGGCAGGAATAGTTCCTTTGCCGGTCGAGGACGGCTGAAATAGTATCCTTGGGCGAGATCGCAGTCCAATTCCTTCAGTGCCATGACCTGCTGTTTCGTTTCCACGCCTTCGGCCACCGTCTGAAGGGAAAGGGTTTTGGCCATGCCGATGACGGTGGCCACGATGGCGTGGTCGTTGCGATCGGTGAGCATGTCGCGGACGAAGGACATGTCGATTTTGAGTTTGTCGGCGGCAAATCGCTTGAGGTAGCCCAAGGACGAATAGCCGGTGCCGAAATCGTCGATGGCGAGGCTGAAGCCGTGACGGTGAAGGGCGTGGGTCACCTCCACGGTGGCCTCCGGGTCCCGGATCACCCCGGTTTCGGTGAGTTCCAGCTCGATGCGTTGGGGGGGGATGCCGGCGTCCCTGACGATCCGGCATACCGAATCTACGAAGTCGGGGGAGCCGAAGTGGGCCGCGCCGATATTGACGGCGATCCGGTCGGGGCACTGGCCTCCTGCCTTCTTCCATTGGGCGAGCTGGGTTGCGGCCGCGTGCAGCGCCCATTCTCCCAATTGCCGAATAAACCCCCGTTCTTCCGCGATGGGAATGAATTCCGCCGGCGAGATCCAGCCCCATTCGGGGTCCTTCCAACGGGCCAATGCTTCCACGCCGACCTGGCGATTGGTTTTCAGGTCGATTTGGGGTTGGTAATGGAGAGACAAAAGCCCGGTGCGTAGGGCCAGCTCGAGCTTGCGGGTCAGTTCCAGCCGGCGGGCGAGTATTTCACCCATGGCCCGATCGAAGAAACAAAAGGCTTCGTCCCGGGCCTTGGCTTGGTACATGGCGATATCGGCGTGGCGTAAAAGATCCTCCGGTGTTTGTCCGTCCTCGGGATAAAAAGCGATGCCCACGCTGGCTTTGATCAGAAAGCTATGGTCGCCGCTGGTCAGGGGGCGGTCGAGCGCGGCCTGGACGCGTTCGGCGACGTGGATGGCGCCTATTTGATCCGCATCGGTCAGGAGAATGATGAATTCGTCACCGCCCAGGCGGGCGACGGTCTCCTCGTTGCGGATGCAGTCACCCAGCCGGGTGGCTACTTCCACCAGTACCCGATCCCCCACGGGGTGGCCGAAATTGTCGTTGATCTCCTTGAAGCGGTCCAGATCGATGAACAGCAACGCCAGCTGCATTCCTCGCCGCTGGGCGCGGGCAATGTTTTGGGTCAGCCGATCCAGGAAAAGCGTCCGGTTGGGGAGATGGGTCAGGGGATCGTAAAAGGCGAGTTGTTGTGCCCAGGCTTCCGCGTTTAGGCGCTTGGTTTCCTGCTCGGCCGCTTCCAGCGCGAAGGCCAGGTCGGCAGTGAGTTGCTCCAGCAGGAACAATTCGTCCGCATCGAAAAAATCGATTTCCGAAGCATATAGATTGAGGGTGCCGCGCACTCGCCCGGCCACTTTCAACGGCAGGGAGACGGATGCGCGGTAGCCGTGGGCAAGCGCCATCTTTCGCCAGGGCGCCATGGCCGGATCGTGGGAAATGTCGTTGACCACCTGCGGGCGCTCGGTGCGGATTGCTCGGGCGCTCGGTCCGTCCTTACTGACGGGATCGCGGGTCGAAAGATGCAGGTTGCGGATATAATCTTCGGTCAAACCGGCCCATGCTTCGGGTTGGATGTTTCCCGTACGGTCGTCGTAGATACCCACCCATGCCAGGCGGAAGCCGCCGATCTCCACGGCGATGTGACACGCGTCCTGGAACAGCTGACGGGGTTCTTTGTTTCTGACGATGGTTTGGTTGATACGGGTGAGCAGCGCGTAGGTGCGCAATAGTCGGTTGATTTGCGCCTCGGATTGCTTACGTTCGCGGATATCTCGGGCGACGGTGGAAAGATATTCCACCTGACCGTTCGAGTCCCGGTGGGCGATGATGATTTGGGAGACGGGAATTTCTTCACCGTCTCGAGACCGCAAGGCGGTTTCCCCTTCCCAGGTTCCTTCGCGCATGGCGGTCGGCAAGCCGATTTCAAGTACCTTTTGGGCGGCCCATTCCGGATGGGTATCGGGGATGCGAATCGTATCGATGTCTTTTTCTGGGCCGATGCCCAACAGTTGGCGGGCGCTATGGTTGTAATATAAAACTTTTCCCTGGGGGGAGGCGATGGACACGAAATCGGGGGTCGCTTCCAGGATCGCCAACAAGCGGTGTTGAGCGGCTTTGGTTTCCTTCTTTTCGGTGATGTCCCGTACGGTCCCAATGGCCAACAAGGGGCGGCCAGCGTTATCGCGGTCGATTTCGGCACGCTCCTCGACCCAGCGAGTTTCCCCGCGGACGATCAGCCGGTGTTCGATCCGGTAAGCCGCCCCTTTTATAGCCGCTTGCCATGCACTTTTGACCCGCGAACGGTCGTCCGGGTGGACGCAGGAGAGAAATTTCGCGTAACTCAACGATGTCCCCGCCGGGACGTCGAAAATGCGGTAGGTTTCCGGCGTCCAAGACAACAGGCCGGTTCGGAAGTCCAGCGTCCAGCTTCCGATGTGCGCCACCGCCTGGGCGCGCAGCAAAGTGGTTTCGTTGGCCGCCAGGGCTTGTTGGCGCTTTAATTGTTCGCTCAGGTCCTCAACAATGACGCACAAGAAATACGCGTCATTCGTGGAGCGAATGCTTGCAACCCGCACCCGGGCTGCAATCGACCGTCCCCCCGCTAGAATCAGTTCGGTGGTCAAGTCGCTCGGTTGGCCGGTTGCCGCCGTCCGGCGGGCCGCTTGCTCGATATCCGCGCCACGCAGTGCGTCTCCGAGCGGTCGGTCTCGGATGGCGTCGAGTCCACAGGCGAGATGTTTCAAAATCGTTTGATTGGCCGAGATGACGGCGAGTTTCGGGGTGATCGTCAACAATCCCACCGGCAAATTCTCGAGAATCTGTTCGGCATAACCTTCGAGATCTAAAATCATGGCCCGGTCGGCGTTTTCGTTCTTCCCTGATATGGGAGAGTTGCCGCTAATGTGCATGGCCAATTATGATTCAACTTTATTCAAAAGAAGAATTCTCCCCGGTTAGAAGAGGCCATTTACCCGAATCCAGTTTGTTCCGAATGAATCCGGACAGGAAATATTGCCTTGAGTGTAGTATAGACCTGAATGCTCCGGCCAAGGACCGTGGTGCGGCGGCTATATTCCAGCATGCCGTTAAAGAATAGTCTTCAATCGATGCGCCGCGTCGGATCAGTTGCGCCAGAGAACCGTTCGCCGCCTCGGTCATCCACCGGGAAAGGCGATTTGCCACGAGATAAGGCTTTGGGTCGCCCGAGCGGAAGCCGGTTGCTGCTTCCAAAAACCTGCGGAAGGTTTGGTCTTCGTCTGGTGAAATGGAGAGGGTGTTCTCGGGCATAAGGCAAATTCTCAGTGATGTTTGGATGCGGTCGACCATGATTGACCTGCTTGAATCTTGAACTGACTGATCAGTTGTTGCAGCTCCGTGGCCAGACGGGCTAGATCGTCGGCGGCGGCGGTGGTTTGTTCGGTGCCGCTGGCGGTTTGCTCCGAGATTTGGCTGATGTTGGTCACATTGCGGTTGATTTCCTCGGAAACGGCGGATTGCTCCTCCACCGCGCTGGCGATCTGGACGTTCACTTCATCGATGGTGGCTACCGCGCGGGTAATGGCTTCCAGCGCCTGAGCGGCTTGATCGGCCTGCTGCACCCCCCGTTGCGCTTGTTCGCGGCTCTCTTCCATCACTCCGACCGCGTTGCGGGCGCCGCTTTGAAGCTTGTCGATCATGGCCTCGATTTTCTTGGTCGATTCCTGGGTGCGCGAGGCGAGGGTGCGGACCTCGTCAGCCACCACCGCAAAGCCGCGCCCTTGCTCTCCTGCGCGCGCCGCTTCGATCGCGGCGTTCAGGGCCAATAGATTGGTTTGCTCGGCGATCCCTTTGATGACGTCGAGTACGGTCCCGATATTTTCGGAATCGTGCCCCACCTCCTTGACGACGCCGGCGGCATCTTCGATTTCCTCCGCCAGCTGGGCAATGGCCCGCGAGGCCGATTCGACCACCGATTTGCCGCTTTGCGCTTCCCGGTGGGCTTGACTTGCCGAATCGGCGGCGGCGCTGGCGTTACTGGCCACTTCTTGCACGGTGGCGGTCATTTGGTTGATGGCGGTGGCGACTTGATCGGTTTCCCGGCGTTGATGATGGACGTTGCCGGCGCTGTCTCGAGCCACCGCGGACAGCTCTTCCGAGGCGGCCGCCAGTTGGCCGGTCGAACCGATGATCTGCTGGATGAGACCTTCGAATTTTTCCAGCATGGCGTTAAAGGCGTGCGCCATCGTCCCGATTTCGTCTCGGGACGCGCTTTCGGCGCGGAGGGTCAGATCGTTGCGAGTCGCCACCCGCTTTGTGACCTCGCTCAGGCGAAGCAACGGTCGAGTGAGTCCCATGGCGAAGAACAGGCCGACGACCACCGCGACCGCCGCGATGAGCACGGTCAGGATGATCGCGGCGACGGTGATTTCCCGGGAGATGGCCGCTTCGGGAGCGAAGGCTTCTTGGGCGTCGATCTCGCTCATCAGCGCCCAGTGCAAGCCCGGGATATTCAGCGGCGTGTAGGCCGACAGCACTTCCACGCCGCGATAGTCGGGGAAGATCTGAAACCCCCGGTTGCCGTTGACGGCGGCCCGAGTGCCTTGGGTGTCGATGACCTGAAGGCCGATATTGGTGCGTTTGGCTTCGATTTCCGCCACCAACTCGGTGGGGGTGCCCCTTTTTCGCATCAGATCGGCGTAGCCTTCCGCATCTTCGATCAGAAAACGGCTCATGCTGCGCGCCTTCAGGTCGGGACCGACGAGATAAGTCTCGCCGGAATCGCCCAGACCGGCTTCTTTCCACTTGCCCTCATTGGTCATGATGGCATTGATTTGCCCGATGGGCAGTTGGAGGATCAGGACCCCCAGGCGTTCGTTTCCTTCGAAGACGGGGGAAGCGATGAAAGCGGCCGGACTTTCATAGGAGGGCAGGTAAGGAGAGAAATCGACGATTGCGACCTCGTCCCGGCCCAGTCGGTTGGCGCTCCGAAATGCCCGGCCGATCCCGGTGTCGGCGTAGGGGCCGTGGTTCAAACCGGTGGCGAAATCCAGTTCCTTGAATACGGAATAGACGATATTGCCGGAGTCGGCGTCCACCAGAAAGATATCGTAGTATCCGAACGCCTCGAGAAACTGACGGATGGGCGGGTGATACAGTTTGTGAACCTGGCTATAGGCCGAACCGTCATCGGCGCCGTCCAGCCGGTGTTTGCTCCCCAGCGGATAGGGATTGGCCTGGATGTAGCGGTATTGGAGCGCGACCGAGCGGTCGTCCAGACCGTTCAGCAAGGAAGTGAGATCGACGGATTTGCCGTGGTTGAGCCGACCATACTCCTTACCGAAAGCGTTCCGATAATAGTCGCCCAGGGCGTTGCGCATGCGATCGATGTCCGCGCCTTCCGGCAAGGCTTTATAGGTGCTTTTAAACTGGCGCATCGCATCGATCGTCATCCGGTTGCTGGAAAAGGTGACAACCTGCTTGCGAATGTGGTGAAAGTAATCCTCGATCTGTGCTTTTTTGGTGTCGCGAATGGAAACCAGCTGATTTCGAGCGGCTTCTTTCAAGGCATCGCCGGCGGTATGAGTGGCAATGGCGCTCAAAATGAACGAGGCGGTGACGAGGGGAACAATCGCCAAGGCGGACGAGACGGCGACCAATTTGGGGGTAATGTTCATGGCATCCTTTTATGCGTATCACCAAATTCCGTGAAGTTTACCCGCTCCTTAGACATGTCGATGCCGCGCCGGCGAGACAACTCCATGGAATGGTATCGGTAGGGAAACGGATTTCTTTAGCCAAATAAAGGCAGGCGTGGGTTAAGTCCTTCGCAACAAATTGACATGCATTAAAATGACGTTTTTTTGAACTGAGGGACAAGCGGACAATGGGCGTGAAAGCGATAGAATTGAGCGAAGGCGAGCGGGAAACGCTGCGGGCGATTATCAAAAAAGGCGTGGATTGGCGGGAGCGTGACCGAGCGGAAACGATCTTGGCCTTGTCGGAGGGGCGGACGGTGGCGGAGGTTGCGGAAACGCAAGGGGTGAAGCCGGAAACGGTGCGGGTGCGGCGGCGGAAATGGCTGAAAAGAGGTTTTGCGAGCTTGCCGGACCGGCAACGCAGCGGGGCGCCCAGCAAACTGACGGACGAACACCGCGTGCAGTTGAGGTGCTGGGTCGAGGCGGAGCCGTTGACGGCGCGCGTCCTACTGACGCGGCTGGAGCGGGAATTTGGCGTGAAGATCGGCGCGACGACGCTGCGCAACGAATTGAAGCGCCTGGGCTATGTCTGGAAGCGCACGCGCTACTGTTTAAAAAAAAGCGTGATGAAGGACGTTTTGAGCAAGCCCAGCGGGATATCGCCGAACTGATGACCCAGGCCCAGGCGGGTGCAATCGAACTGGCTTACGTGGACGAGGCGGGTTTTGCGCCGCAACCGCCGAACCGCTCGGCGTGGACGGCGAAAGGCGAGACGCACGCCGTTGCACCCAAGCGGGCAAAGCGTCTGAACGTGATCGGCGCGTTACTGTCGTCGGGCAGACTGTTTATGACCAAACTGTGGTGGAACGTCAGCGGACTGTACTTTTTTGCCTTCCTGATGGCGCTCGTGGAGCGTGTCAAGAAGCCGTTGGTGGTGATTTTGGATAACGCCTCGATCCATACCGCCAAGTCCTTGCAGCCATATTGGGAACTGCTGGAAGAAAAAGGGTTGCGTTTCTACTTCCTGCCCCCTTATAGCCCGGAGTTGAACCGCATCGAAATGTTATGGCGTAAGATGAAATACGAATGGCTCCCGTTCAAGACGTTCACGCCGGAAGAACTCGAACAGGCAATCGGTGAAATCGGGGCCGGTTTTGGCTCGGAATACATGCTGACTTTCTGATAAGCACTTAACGATCGAACAGATAGATCAGCCCGATGAGAAGGATGAGGTTGAGGATGCCGGCCAATGCCGAGATAAGCTGCCAGAATCGGATCGGATTGCGCTCGATGAGCGGTTGGCGGTCTTGCTGCAAAAATTGAGGATTGGGATGTTGCAAATCGTGCAGGAATTCGGACAAGGCTTCATAGCGCTTGTCCGGGTCGAACCGCAAGGCTTTTTCCAGGGCCTTGTCCATCCATAGGGGGATGTCGGGATTCCAGTGGCGGGCGGAGTGATACTTCAGGCGGGTAACGTTGCCCTCGCCGTACTTTTCCCCGTAGGGCAGGCGGCCGGTCAGCAATTCATAGGCGATCACCCCTAACGAAAATTGATCCGATCTGACGCTTCCGGCATAGCCCAATAGATATTCGGGCGCGGTGTAATGCCGGGTTCCCAGGAGGTTCATGCGCTCCAGGGGCGATTCGATTTCCGCCACGCCGGCGATCTTGACCGAGCCGAAATCGATCAGTTTGACCGTGCCGTCGCCATCGATCATGAGGTTTTCCGGCTTCAGGTCCTGGTGCAGCATTTCCAGTCGGTGCATGGCCCGAAGCCCCTTGACGATTTGCGCCACCAGGTCGCGCACTTCCCGGATGTTGCGCCGGGGATGGTCGTCCATCCACTGGCGCAGGGTTTGTCCCGCGATGTATTCGGTCACCAGGTAGAGGCAGGAACGCCGCCGCCGTGGCTTCAAAACCCGCAGCACATGAGGGTTGCGCAGGCGGCCCCCGACCCATTCTTCGTGGGAAAACCGATCGATGTAGGTCAGATCGTCCTCGAAGTTGGGCGAGGGGGTTTTGAGGACCACCGTTTCCCCGTTCTCCTCGTCGACGGCTTGATAGACTTGCACTCGCTTGCTGGCGCTGATTTCCCGGAGAATGCGGTAGCCGTCCAGCTTCATGCCCGGATCCAGCAGCGGCGGGAAGGGCAATTCGACCAGCTTTTGCCAAACCGCTTCTGCGTTGGTGGCGGGGAGCCGGTCGAAACGAACGATTTGGCAGGTCAAGTTGTCCGGACTGCCCGCCGCCAGCGCCTGGCGGACGATTTCCAGCGCGGCCTGGTCGAGATCCGGCCAATCCCGGAGGATGCGGACCATCGCGGCGCCGGACAAATAATCGTGCACCCCGTCGGTGGTGAAAATGAAGCCATCTCCCGCCAGAAGGGGGAAGGTGCGGTGATCGATGTCCAGGCTCAGGTCGATCCCCAGCGCCCGCGCCAGATAGCGGTCGGGGCCCCAGCTATGGTCCTGGGTGAGCTGTTCCAGGGTGTCGCCGCGCAGGCGATAGATCCGGCTGTCGCCGACGTGGAACAGATAGCCGGTGTGGGACTTGACGATCAGCGCGCTCAAGGTGCTCGCCCAGCTGCCGGGCTGATTGCCTTGGCCGTAGAGCCAGCGGTTGACCGCCGCCAGCACTTTCTCCACCGATTGCTGGACGCTCCAGGAATCGGGCGTGGCGTAATAATCGCTGAGGAGGCTTTTGACGCAGCTTTCGCTGGCTACTTTGCCGTCATCGCAGGCACTTACCCCGTCGGCGACCACCGCGGCGATCCCTTTGTAGGTGAGATCCGGCTCGGCGGGAACCAGCACCCCGAAGGAGTCCTGATTCTCCTCTTTGTGACCGGTGGCCGAATATTGGCCGATGCTCAGCTGAAAGGAAGTCGTTTTCGATGGGACATTATCCCACATCGATCATGTGTACCGTGCCGTCGGGCAAAGTTTCCGCGACGTGACCCTTGGGTTCGTCCAGAAACAGGGCGGCCACCATGCCCGCCAGAGCGGCGATCGCGATCGCCAGAAAGAAGGTCTGGGGGCTGACGAAGGAAAATATGGTTAGAAACACCACCGCCCCCACGTTGCCGTAGGCGCCGACCATGCCGGCGATCTGGCCGGTGAGGCGGCGTTTGACCAGGGGGACCATGGCGAAGACCGCTCCTTCGGCCGCCTGGACGAAAAAGGAGCAGACCATGGTGACCGCCACCGCCAGGAACAGGGGCCAGCCGGCATCGATCCGGGACATGGTCCAATAGCCGAGGCCCAAGCCGGCAAGCAGAATCAGCAGACTTTTTTTACGGTGGAAGCGATCGCTGATGAGTCCGCCGCTGGGGCGGGAGACAAGATTCATGAAGGCAAAGCCCGCCGCCAGCATGCCGGCATGGACCTGGCCGATGCCGAAAGTGTCCTTGAAAAACAGGGGAAGCATGGAGACCACCGCCAACTCCGAGCCGAAGGCGATGAAGTAAGCCAAGCTGAGGATAGCCACTTGCTTGAATTTGTAGCGGTCGAATGCCGGCACTTGCTTCCGGAATACCCCGTGATTAACCCGGACGGCGTGATAGATCTGGTAAGCATAAAGAAGGCTGAGCACAAGGTACAGGCCGTTGGCCAGGATCACGTCGAACAATTTCAGCTGAACCAGCTTCCAGGTCAAAAGCCCCAGGGCGAAATAGAGCGGGAAGTTGAGCAGCAGGTAGAAGAAGAAATCCCCCGGCGAGGTCACTTCCAGGGCGCCGGATTTTTTGGGTTTGAAATAAGTGGAACCCTTGGGCGTATCGGAGACCGAAAAGAAATAGATCCCCGCGTAGATCAATGCGATGACGCCGGTGGTGGCGATGGCGTAGCGCCAGCCGTTTGCCCCGCCGTACCACAAGGCGAGGGTGGGCAGGGTCATGGCGGCGAACGCCGAGCCGAAATTTCCCCAGCCGCCGTAGATGCCTTCCGCCAGTCCCACGTCGCGGGACGGAAACCACTCCCCGATCATCCGGATGCCGATCACGAAACCGGCGCCGACGAAACCCAGGAGAAAACGGGTGATGGCCAGGGTGGTGTAATCGTCGGCGATGGCAAAGGCAAAGCAAAAGAAGCTGGAAAGAAACAGCAGGCCCGAGTAGACCCGCTTGGGTCCGAGCTTGTCCACCAGCATCCCTATGACGATGCGCGCCGGAATGGTCAGTGCCACGTTCAGGATCAGCAGGATTTTCACCTGCTGGTCGGTGAGATCGAAAACCTCGCGGATCGAAGCCATCAAAGGCGCATGGTTGAACCAAACCATGAAGGAGATGAAAAAGGCCAGCCAAGTGAGATGCAGAATGCGCATCCTGCCCCCGAAGGTCAGAAAGGTGAGGCGTTCCGACATGAGATATTTCCTTTTGTCTGGTAGGGTCTGAATTGATGTGCCTCTAAATATCAGCAGGTTTTATGCCAAAAGATGGGTTTCAGTCAGGGCGGCCTGCTTTTGGCGGCAAAGCAATCTGAGAGTCTGTTCCGACCCCACGCCAAACACGCCTCAAGCAATCCTTCGGCTGCCTTGAATTGGTGCGTCGATGCACTGAATTCGAACAGTAGGCGGCAAGTCCGTGTCTAGGCGGCGGGAATCGGTTCGATTTGCCAGATTTGGGCGGCGTATTCGCGAATGGCTCGGTCGCTGGAGAAGCGGCCGGCGTAGGCGATGTTGAGGATCGCCCGCCGGTTCCATTCATGGGGATTCAGGTACATCCGATCGATGCGCGCTTGGCAGGCGATGTAATCGGCATAGTCGGCAAGCACCGCGAAACGGTCCTCGCCGAGGAGAGAATCGATCAAGGGACGGAAACGGTCGGGATCGTCGGGAGAAAAATAGCCCTCGGCAATCATGTCCACGGCCTGTTGGAGTTCGGGGTGGGCGCGGTAATACTCTCGGGGGTTGTATCCTTGCCGGCGCAGTTCGACAAGTTCCTGGGCGGTGTGGCCGAAGATGAAGAGATTGTCCTCGCCCACCGCGTCGCGAATCTCGATGTTGGCGCCGTCCAGGGTGCCCACGGTCAAGGCACCGTTCAAGGCCATTTTCATGTTGCTGGTGCCGGAGGCTTCGGTGCCCGCCATGGAGATTTGCTCGGAAAGCTCGGTGGCCGGAATCAGCATCATGGCGTTGGAAACGCCGTAATTGGGCACGAAGATCAAGCGCAGCCGGTCGTTGGCGATCGGGTCTCGGCGAACGGTCGCGGCGACGTCGTGGATCAGTTTGATGATCAGTTTGGCCATGAAATAGCCCGGCGCCGCCTTGCCTCCCAGGATCACCGTGCGGGGCAGCAGATCCCGTCCGGTACGAAGGCGATTATAACGGGTAATGACGTGGAGGACGTTTAAAAGCTGGCGCTTGTATTCGTGAAGACGCTTGATCTGGACGTCGAACAAGGTGTTCGGGTCGATCTCGATTCCCAAATCGGTTTGCAAGTATTTCGCAAGATGCTTTTTGCCGGCATGTTTCGCCGTTCGAAACGATTGTTGAAAGGCCGGATCGGTGGCCTGCGGGGCGAGCCGCTCGAGTCTTTCCGCTTCCCGCACCCACTGCGGGCCGGCGGCCTCCGTGATGAGTTTGGCCAGCGGCGGATGGCACTGGTTGAGCCAGCGCCGGGGAGTGACGCCGTTGGTCACGTTGAGAAAGCGGTCCGGAAAAATGCGCGCGAAATCCCGGAAGATGGTGGTCTGCATGAGCCGGGAATGGAGCTTGGAGACGCCGTTGATTTTGTGGCTGCCGACGATGGCCAGATGGGCCATGCGAATGCGTTTTTCCCCGCCTTCCTCGATCAGCGAGACCCTGCGGATCAAATCCGTGTCGCCGGGGTGGCGTTCGCTCACCCTACGCAGAAAGCGGGCGTTGATCTCATAGATGATTTGCAGATGACGCGGCAGGAGGGTCTCGAATAGGAACACCGGCCAAGTCTCCAAGGCCTCCGGCTGGAGGGTATGATTGGTGTAGGAGAAGGTGGCCACGGTGATATCCCAGGCGGTTTCCCACGGGATTTCGTGGAGGTCCACCAGAATCCGCATCAACTCGGGGATGGCCACCGCGGGATGGGTGTCGTTGAGCTGAACGGCGGCCTCCTGGGGGAGGGATTCGAAGCCGATGTGGTCCTGTAGGTATTTCGCCAGAATATCCTGCAGGGAGGCGCTGGCGAAAAAGTATTCCTGCCGCAGGCGGAGCTCGCGGCCCATTTGAGTGGTGTCGTCGGGATAAAGGACCTTGGACAGGGTTTCCGACTGGATTTTTTCCGCCACCGCCTGGATGTAGTTGCCTTTGTTGAAATAAGTCAGGTCGAATTCGCGCGAGGCCTTGGCCGCCCACAGGCGCAGATTGTTTACCGTTTCGCCCCCGTAACCGGGAACCGGAACATCGTAGGCCATGGCCAAAATGTCTTCGGTATCCACCCAGCGAGGACGCGGAGCGCCTCCGACGTCTTGCCGGATTTCCACCCTCCCGCCGAATCGGATCGGGTATTGGATTTCCGGGCGGGGCAATTCCCACGGATGTTCGTCGCGCAGCCAGGGATCCGGATGTTCCACCTGCGAGCCGTTTTCGATGGTCTGGCAGAATATGCCGTACTCGTAGCGGATGCCGTAACCGAAACCCGGCATTTGCAAGGTCGCCAAGGAATCCATGAAACAGGCGGCCAGGCGCCCGAGTCCACCGTTTCCCAGCGCGGCTTCGTATTCGATATCCGCCAATTTAGTCAGGTCCATCCCCATTTCCTCCAGAGCCTTCCGGAATGGTTCGTAATCGCCCAGGTTGAGGAGGTTGTTGATGAGGGAGCGCCCCAGAAGATATTCCATCGACAGGTAATACATCCGCTTGACGTCGCGCAGGTAATAGCGGCGCATGGTCTCCATCCAGCGCGAAGTCAAGCGATCCCGAACCGTATGGGCCAGGGCGTAGAACCAGTCGCGGTCGGATGCTTCGACCGGGTCCTTGCCCAGGGAATAGATCAAATGATTGATCAGGGTTTCCTTGATGGAATAAATGGGCTGCTCGGATTCCGTCGCCATGGGGAGCACCTGAATCCATTGGACGATGGATGCTAGCTTAGCAGATCGGTTCGAAATAGCCAGGTATCGTGACCCGACGCGTTCTTACCGACTCACGCCGCAAATGTCGCCCCACCTTAGCGCTGCCTAGGGGCTAGAATCTGCCGCTCCGCGGCCACCCAATCCTCCATTTCGAAGCCGGAAGCGAAGCCACGTTTTTCGGCCCGGTAATAAGCCGCCTCGGCGATCATTGTTTCCACCAGACCGGAAGGCAAGGGCGCGTCGGCGGGGGCGTGGAGCGGCTGAAAGCCGAGCTTGAATAATTCCAGCCAATTGCCCGGCGGTGTCAAATTGAGGCCGATGTCGACGGGTTCTCTCACCGCCAAGGTGCCCAACAGCCGATCCCAAAAAGAGAAGACGAAGCCGTAGTTGCGATCGTGCTCGTCCCGTTGAGTGGAGTGGTGCAGTCGGTGCAGGGAGGGCACGGTGAATAACCAAGCCAACCAACGTTCGCCGGCGATACACAGGTTGGCGTGATGGAACATGACCCAGAGGGTGACCAAGGTTTCGGAGGCTAACACCAAGGTTGCTTCTACCCCCGTGACCAAAATAAAATCCGCCTTGATCACCGTGGTGAGTAACACCTCCACCAGGTGGAGTCGGAAGGCGGTGGAGACGTTCAGGAACGGATCGCTGTGATGAATCCGGTGGAAGCGCCAGAGCCAGGGCAGTGCATGGCACGTCCGGTGCCAGAAGTAAAGGGTCAGATCCAGCAGGACAAAAGTGGCCAGGCCACGCCAAGGGTCGCCGAGACCGTCGAGCAAACCGCGCCGGGCCACCCGCTCGGCGAGCACCAGGAGAAACGAAGTCGACAGCAGGGAAAGCAGGACGTCGTTCATGACCAGGGTGCTGAGATTGATCCGCAGGGATCGGCGGGCGAGGCTCGTACGGGGGTTCTCTTTGCCGCAGCGCAATTCCATCAGCACGAAGCCGGCGAGCACGGCGAATAGGAGCAGCACTCGCCCCATTCCCTCCGGCAGTTGCAGCAGACCGGAGAGGAGGGCCGATAAGGACGGGAATAGCATCAGGGTTTCAAACATTTCTGTTCCCTCCCTCATTCGAGGTGGTGATCAAGTAAGGAAATGCAATGCGGATGCCATACTATAGCAGCTCGATTAATTTTTAATGAAAATCAATCGACTAATTTGTTAATCAATTATTGCCCGATCGAATGCTAATGCACGAAGAACCCATTTGTGAACCGGTTCGGTGAATTCTGCATCGCAATGGTGCGACGGGAATGACTCAAGTAGAGTCCCTTCTCCCGCTGGCGGGAGAAGGCTAGGGTTGAGGGTGGTTTTAAATAAAGGCATTTTCCTGATGGATTCCACCCTCACCCCGACCCTCCCGCGAGCGGGAGAGGGAAACCATGGCATTCGCGATTACCCTGACCCTCAAACGAGTTTTGAAACAGACTTTTAGAGTATTTTTTACATTCTTAGTTGTTGAATTATATGTCATTTTCACGAAATAGATCCTGTGCCGGGAGACTGGTATTTATTTGGCACATTAAATGCATATAGAAAAATAAACAAACACCCGGGAAGTAGTGTGGCTGGCGAGAATCTGGAGAAAAGACGGTTGCATTTGGGGTTCATCCCGCTCACCGATTGTGCGCCGTTGGTGATCGCCCACGAAAAGGGCTACTTCCGCAAATACGGTCTCGAGGTGGCGCTTTCGCGGGAATCCTCCTGGGCGAATATTCGCGATAAGGTCGCCGCTGGCGTGTTCGACGGCGCGCATATGTTGGCGCCGCTTGCGATCGCTACGACTTTGGGATTGGAAGGGATCAAAAAAGCAACCATCGCGCCGCTCGCCCTGGATTTGAACGGCAACGCGGTGACTCTTTCCACCGAACTTTATCCTCCGCCCACGAAGGCCACCGGTAAAAGCTTGTCGGCAACCGGCTTGCGGCACCTGATCGGGAGGGGGAAGCGGCGCGGACTGCCCCGATTCGCTTCGGTGTATCCCTGTTCTTCGCATACCTACTTGCTGCGTTACTGGTTCGCCGCCGCGGGAATCGACCCCGGCAGCGATCTGGATTTTTCCGTGATCCCTCCGCCGCAAATGGCCGCCTGCCTCGAATCCGGAGAGGTGGCGGGCTATTGCGTCGGCGAGCCCTGGAATGAATATGCCGTTGCCCGAGGCATCGGGCATGTCTGGACCACCAGTTACGAGGTCTGGAACAATCATCCGGAAAAAGTCCTGGGGGTGAATCAGGACTGGGCCGAGGCCCATCCCAATACGCTCCAGGCATTGCTGATGGCCTTGCTGGAGGCGGCTCGCTGGATCGACCGACCGGAGAATCGAATCGAGGTGGCGACGATCTTGTCCGCGCCGCCCTATGTGGATGTCCCCGTCGACGTGGTGAAAATGTCCATGATCGGAACCTTTCGCTATGCGGCTTGCCAGCCGCCGGTTTCGCTGCCCGATTTCAACGTCTTTTACCGTTACGCGGCCACATTTCCCTGGCGCTCCCATGCGCTCTGGTTTCTCACCCAAATGGTGCGTTGGGGTCAAATTGTCGAGCCCATCAATTTAAGGCGGATAGCGGAAACGGTCTACCGCCCCGATCTCTATCGACAGGCGGCGAGCGCGTTGGGCATTCCGGTTCCGGAAGGGGACCTCAAACCGGAAGGAATCCATGCCGAGACTTGGACACTCGAGACTCCGGCCGGTCCCTTGTCAATGGGACCCGACTGGTTTTGCGACGATAAATCCTTTCATCCCGACGATCCGGTGGGCTATCTTGCGGATTTCGCCATTCATCGGCGCAAGGTCGGCCTGAAAGATCTCGCCGCTTGCAATCCCTGAAGTCATGGGGCTTCTAATTCTAATTGTCGATCGGGATTTCGGCCGCAGCGCGGTCCTGGAGCAGGCGTTTTCCGACGCCGGCCATACGGTGGTCGCGCGGCTGCAAAGCGAACGTGAATTGTCCGCGAAAGTGGCCGAGCATCAGCCCGACGTGGTGATTATCGACATGGAGGCGCCAGGCAGGGATACCCTGGAGCAGATGCGCGAAGTCAGCCGCGACCATCCCAAGCCGATCGTGCTGTTCTCCAACCAGCGCGATCCGGATTATATCCAGCAAGCGGTGCAAGCCGGGGTCAGCGCGTACGTGGTGGACGGCCTGCAAAAAGAACGGGTGCTGCCCATCGTCCAGGTGGCCTTGGCCCGGTTTCGGGAGTTTCAAGTCCTCAAGCGCGAATTGGAAAACACCCGCACCCATCTGAACGACCGCAAGGTGGTGGAAAAGGCCAAGGGCTTGTTGATGCAGCGCCGCGGAATGAGCGAAAGCGATGCCTACCGGCTTTTGCGCAAGACGGCAATGAACCGTAATTTGAAGATGGTTGACGTGGCGCGGACCTTGTTGGAACTTGAGAATCTGACCGAGCGATAAAGCCGTTGATTCAGCTTTTTCCGCGCTTTTTAAGATAAGCTGCGGCCTGTCCGAGCACCTGTCGGGTGGAGGGATCGAGCCGTTCGGCGGTGATCCGGGAAGCCGCCACCAGCAAGGGCAGTGCGCCGAAAACGATGAACACCAGGTCGGCCGGCGTGCGCAGCCATTCGATCCAGCGGGTGGTGGGGTCGGCGGTGAAATCGAGGCCGCGGGCGTGCCAGTAGCCGTGCTCCACCACGTCCAGGAGTTGGCGAACGCCGTTGGGGAACAGGTTGGAGGCGAGCATGCCGGCCAACCCGAGGTTCACTCCCCAAAAGCCGATGCGGACCCATTTTTCCGCCTTTTGCCACAATTCGTCGTCGGCCACCTGGCGCATGACGAAGACGCCGAGCCCCAGGGCGAGCATGCCGAACACCCCCATGAAGGCGGCGTGGCCGTGGTTGGGGGTGAGCAGGGTGCCCACTTCGTAGTAGCTGACGATGGGCAGATTGATGAGAAAGCCGAAAATGCCGGCGCCGACGAAATTCCAGAAGCCCACCGCCATGAGAAAGTAAAAGGTCCAGCGGTGCTTGAGTACGCGTTCCCGCTCCGGGGAGATTTCTCCGTGTCCGGCCAGACGTACGAAATCCCAGGCATCCAGGGTGAGCAGGATGAGGGGGATCACTTCCAGGGCGGAGAAGACCGCGCCCAGGGCCATGACCGCCGGTGACTGGCCGGTCCAATACCAATGGTGGGCGGTGCCGATGATGCCGCCGATGAAGTAGAGAATGGCGTCCAGGTAGATCACCCGCAGGGCGGTGGCGGTGCCCACCACGCCCAAGCGGTGGAACAGCACCGCCACCAGGACGGTGATGAAGAACTCGAAAAATCCCTCCACCCATAGGTGAATGATCCAGAAGCGCCAGGTTTCTGCCACGGTGAAGTGGGTTTCGGCGCCGAACAGGAGGGCGGGGAGATAAAACACCGGAATGGCGGCCGCGGCGGCGAACAGAAGCAGGCCTATTTCCCGGTAGATATAGTCGCTCAGGGCGGGTCTCAGGGCGCGGAATATCAGCCACAGCCAGTAAAGCAGTCCCCCCGCCAGCAGCCATTGCCACAGCCGGCCCAATTCCAGATACTCCCATCCCTGGTTGCCGAGCCAGAACCACAAGGGCCCCATGCCGCCGAGAATACCGATCCATTCGCCCAGCAGGCTGGCCACGGCGATCGCCAAAAGAGCGAGGAACAGCCGATTGACCCCTTGCGGCTGATCTTCCGGATCGCCGCCGCCCACCACCGAGGCTAAAAACAGGCCGCTGGCGATGTAGGCCACCGCTACCCATAGCACCGCCAGTTGCAAGTGCCAGGTGCGCGCCAGGTTGCTGGGCAGGAAACCGGAGAGGTCCAATCCGTAAAAGCTTCCGGGTTCCGCCCGGTAATGGGCCACCAGTCCCCCGAGCAGGGTTTGAGCCAAAAACAGCGCGGTCACCACCAGGAAAAACTTGACCACCGCCAATTGGGCCGGGGTATATTCGCCGGGGTGCAAGGTCAATTCCGGCGGCGGGCCGCTTTCCTTCCAGCCCAGATAGTCGAACTTGCCGAAGGCCAGCAGCACCAGGCCGGTGCCGCCCAGCAGGGCGATCAGGCTCAAGGCGCTCCAGAGCACGGCGGAAGCGGTGGGCAGATTGCCCGCCTCGGGGTCGTAGGGGAAATTGTTGGTATAGCTGTAGGCCTCGCCGGGGCGGTTGGCCACCGACGCCCAGGCGGCCCAGGCGAAGAATGCGGTGAGCCGTTCGAGTTCGGCGTCATCGTCGATATGCTTTTTCCGCAGGCCGCCGTTGATCGCCGGCGAGGAAAAATACTCGCGCCAATAATCCACTTGGCTGCGGTAGGTTTCGGCTTCCGCGGCGTTGAAGCGCAATATCTCGCGCGCGGCGTCGTAGCGGTTTTCCTTGAGCTGCAGTTTGACCTCCGCGGCGATCGCCGCCTGGGCGGGTGCTTCCAGTTCGGCGAAGGGACGTCCGTGGCGGAGCCGGGCCAGGCGGTCGCGCAGGGTGAGCACCAGTCGATGGAGATATTCGGCGGCGAAATCGGGCCCCAAATAAGCGCCGTGGCCCCAGACCGTGCCGTTCTCCATCAATCCGTAGCGCAGAAACAGGGCTTGGCCGGCACGGATATCGTCACCGCCGAAGAGTTTCTTGCCACCCTCCGTGCGTATCTCCTCCGGCACCGGCGGGGCGTTGACGAAAGACCCCCGGGTCATCCAAGTGAGCACCATAAAGCCGAACACGAGCACGCCCAGGGCGGTCCAGCGCCAAGCACGGGAGAGAGGTTGGGAGGGGGCATCGGTCATGGCGATCCACTTTGCAAAATTAGTTGAGGGGATTCTCGGGGAAAAACGGGCTTCGACGCAAGCATTAGCACCTAATCAACAAGGCGGCGACGATTAAACTCAGAATCAGCGTGACGCCTTTCCAGAAAGCCAGCGGATCGCGTTCGATGAGCGGCGGACGGGTTTTGTTTAGAAACGCTTGGTTGGGATGGCGCAGATCATGGATAAATTCAGAGAGTTCCTCGTAACGCCGGTTCGGGTCCGGATGTACCGCCTTTCTGATGGCCTCGTCGACCCAAGCTGGAATCTTGCTCTCATGGTGAGGGATGGATCGATAGATCAATCTGTTTTGCGCCGCTCGGGATCGGCATTTGGCGACCTGAGTCCCGTAGGGTAGCTTGCCGGTTAGCATTTGATAACAAATCACGCCCAATGAATACAGATCCGAACGGGGCGTTCCGCTTTGTCCCAGAAAGTATTCCGGTGCGGTATAGGGGGCCGTACCAAGCAGCTCGCAGTGTTCGTCAGGGCTTACGATTTCGGCGATACCGGCCACTTTGGTGGAACCGAAGTCGATGAGCTTCACTGTGCCGATGCCATCGATCATGATGTTGTCCGGTCTCAGGTCCTGATGCACCATTTCCAGACGGTGAAAAGCGCGTAGCCCTCTCGCGATTTGCTCAATGATCCCGCGCACTTTTTCCAGCTCGGGTTTCGGATGGTCGATCATCCATTGAGACAATGTTCGGCCTTCTATGAACTCGGTGACGTGGTAGAAATAATTGCGCTTACGAGTCGGTTCGATGGATTTTAAAACATGGGGGCTGTCGATTCGCCGGGCTATCCAGGCTTCCATGGAAAATCGTTCCAAGTAGGCGGGGTCGATGCGAAGGTCGATGGAAGGTATTTTGATCGCCACCGGCATTTGAGTTTCACGATCGATGGCGAGGTAGACGTGGCTGCGGTAGCTGGCATGGATCTCTCGGACGATTCGATAGCCGTCGAAAATCCTCCCGGCCGTCAACAGCGGCGGCAACGGCAGTTCGGTGAGGCGCGCGTGAAGCTCATCCGCGTTATTCAGCGGCAACGCCTCGACCCGGACGATCTGAGCGGTCAGATTGTCCGGGCTGCCTTGTTTGTGGGCTTCGGCTGCGATGGTTTGGGCGGCGGTGTCCAGATCGGCGTCATCTTGGGCGAGGGTGTCGACGATGAAACGCTCGCCGACATATTCGTACACGCCGTCGGTCATCAATAGGAAGCAGTCCGACCGATCCAGCGGCAGGGCTTGATAATCGATTTCCAGATGGGGGCCGATACCCAGCGCCCGACTCAGATAGCTTTTGTCCTGAGAAACCCAAAGCCTGTGGTCGTCGGTCAATTGCTCCAGGCCATTGCCTTGTAAGCGATAGATGCGTGCGTCACCGATATGAAAGAGGTAAACGGTGGTCGATTTGAGAATCAGAGCGCTGAAGGTGCATATGTACCCCCGGTCTTGATCGTAACGGTATCGGCTTTGCCGGGTTTGTGAATACAGCCATGCGTTGGTTGCGCTCAATACTTGTTGAGCGGACTTCTTTACGGACCAGGCGTCCGGCGTAGAAAAATAATCTTCCAAAAATCCCGTAACCGCCGCGGCGCTGGCGATTTGGCTGACTTCGCTGCTGCCGATGCCGTCGGCCAATGCCACCGCGATGCCTTTGGCGCTTAATCGAGGTTCTTCGGGAACATAAGCGCCGTGGAAATCCTGATTGATTTGCTTCCGGCCCTTATCCGAGTATTGGCCCAAAGAGATGCTCAATTGACCGGGCATTTTTCTCTCAATGGAAAGGGGAACCTCTGCTTCCTGGTTAAGAATCTATCACCCCTGGATAGATCGCGGGCAGAGGTTCCGGGTGGCGGCGGTTAAACGGCTTGCTGCTTGGAATGGATGGCCTCCTTGGGGCGGATGACCCGTTTGGGGGCGGTTTTAATGTGGGTGACGTATAAGGTCGACCCGGTAAACGCCAGCCCGCCGACCAGGTTTCCCAGCACCGTCGGAATTTCGTTCCAGATCAAATAATCCATGATCGAGAAGTCCCCGCCCATGATCAAACCCGAGGGAAACAGAAACATGTTGACCACCGAATGCTCGAAAGCCATGCCGAAAAAGAGCATGACCGGCATCCACATGGCGATCACCTTGCCGCTGACCGAGGTGGATATCATCGCGCCGACCACCCCGGTCGATACCATCCAGTTGCAAAGCATGCCTCTGATAAACAGCGTCAACATGCCGGCCAGGCCGTACTCGGCGTATCCCACGGTGCGTTTTTTGCCGATGGTCGCGATGACTTTGCCGACTTCGTTGGGTTCGGTCGAGAAACCGTAGGTGAAAACGATCGACATCATCACCGCGACGGTGAGCGCGCCGAGGAAGTTGCCGATGAACACCAGCCCCCAGTTTCTCAAGATGCCGCCGATGGTCACCCCCGGCCGCTTGTCGAGCCAGGCCAGCGGCGTCAGCACGAACACGCCGGTAAGCAGGTCGAAGCCCAGCAGATAGAGCATCGAAAAGCCGACCGGGAACAAAATGGCGCCGATGAGCGGATAACCGGTCTGGACCGAGGCGGTCACCGCGAACACCGCGGCCAACGCCAGGATCGCGCCGGCCATATAGGCTCGGATGACCGTATCGCGGGTCGACATATAGATTTTGGATTCGCCGGCATCCACCATTTTGGTCACGAATTCTGTCGGAACTAAATAGGACATGGGTATACTCCTTAAATGGGTTGTTGATGGATTAGAAATTCAACGCCACTTGCCCCCATACTTTGTGGGTATCGATGGAGAACTTTTGGGCGTCGTAATAGGCGTATTTCAAAAGCACGCTGACATGTTTGCCGAAAGTCCGAGTCAACAGCGCATCGAACTCCTGGCCGTAACGGACGCCGCCGTTTTCGTCGTGGAAGTCGTGATAGACACCCAGGAGCGTCGCGCCCCATAGATTGATTCCCACCGAAGCCTGAACGTCGCGGACGCCATTGGGCGGGGTGGCGAGGAATTTGTCCGCCCAGCCCTGAAAAGCGTGAAGCGTGGCGAGCGGGGTGCGGAAGCCGACCCCATTGTCGGCGGTCAGGTTTTCGATCGCCCCTTTCAAAGTGACGGAATAGGCCGAGACGCCGCCCATGAAGTGGTAATAATCGGTGGCGTAATCGTTGGGATTGCGCTGATAGTCCATCTGCCGGGCGTATTCGGCGGTATAGAGCAGTTTGACTTTGTCGGTCACGGCGTAGCCGCCGTCGAAGCGCAGCCCGTAGGTTTGGCTGGAAAGGGCGAAGTTGGCGCTGTCGCGGCGGTCGTCGTAATCCAACCAGTAGCCGTAGGCGGTCAGCTTGCCGAAGGGGAGACCGGTATAGGCGACGTTCAGCAGCGGCGAATTCATATCCACGGTTCGCGAGAGGATGTTCTGCACCCGCCAGAGAAAGGCGACGTCGGCGGTTAGATCGGGAATCGAATTGTTGGTCAGGCGCACGGCGTCGTAGGTTTGTTCCAATTGGCGCCAGCCCACGTTGCCGATGAAGCGATGGTTGTCATAGATGATCCGCTGGCGGCCGGCTTTGATGAAAGTGTCGGGGACGGCGTTGAACGACACCCAGAGCTGGTTGAGTTCGGTTTCCTGGGGGTCGGCGACGACGGAGCGCCCCGTCTCGTTGTTGCGCAGGCTGTTGTAGCGGTCGGGTCCCACTTCCCAGTTGCCTTCCATTTCGGCATAGCCCTGCAAACCCTGAAAGCGTGGCGTGAGATAGCCCAGCCGCAGGCGCAGGGTGGAAGCGTGGGCTTCCTCCCGACCGTTTTCCTCGTCCACGTATTCGTAGCGGTAGCGGGTGTCGGCTTGGATCCGGCCCCATTCTCCCTGAAGCGCGTCCGCGACCGGATGCAACAGATCGTCCGACCGACCGACCGAGGGGATCAGCGCGACGATGAGCAGGCCGGGAACGAGGCGTCTGCCGGCAGCTGCGGGTGAGGGTAGGCTCATGAACGATTCTCCTTGGTGATTAAATCGGTTAGGCGATCAAGCGAAGTTTGGCGGTCTGGTTTTTGGCGCCCGTCGTCGTCCTGTCCCCCGGAGGGCGGGGTGAGTCCTCCGCCCCCGATTCCAGATGCCGCTCGTGCAGGAAGCGGACGATTTCCGCGCGGTAATGGTTGAAGGTGGAATTCTCCGCCAGCGCCAGGCGGTCGCGCGGGCGCGGCAGGTCGATGGAAAGAATTTCGCCGATCCGGGCGGCGGGGCCGTTGGTCATCATCACCACCCGGTCGGAGAGCAGCACCGCCTCGTCCACGTCGTGGGTGATCATGATCACGGTATTGCCCAGCCGCGCCTGAATGTCCATGAGGGAATCCTGCATATGGGTGCGGGTCAGGGAATCGAGCGCGCCGAAGGGTTCGTCCATCAGCAGCACCTTGGGCTCCATGGCCAGGGCGCGGGCGATGCCCACCCGCTGCTTCATGCCGCCGGAGATTTCGTGGGGTTTGCGCTCGAGGGCGTGGCTCATGTGGACCAACTCCAGATTGGTCAGGGTCCACTCGTGCCGTTCCGCCTTGGATTTGGTTTTCCTGAATACCCGGTCGACGGCCAGACGGACATTGTCGTAGACCGACAGCCAGGGCAGGAGCGAGTGGTTCTGGAAGACCACCGCCCGCTCCGGTCCGGGGTCGTTGACCTCCTTGTTTTCCAGAACGACCCCGCCTTCGGTGGGCTGCAAAAGTCCTGCGACGATATTGAGCACCGTGGATTTGCCGCACCCGGAATGGCCGATCAGGGAGACGAACTCGCCCTGCTTCATCTTGAGATTGATTCGGTTTAGGACATTGAGCGGCCCCTTCTCCGTGGGAAAAGTGATGCTCACATGGTCGATGTTGAGGTAGGGAGTCATGAAAATCTCCTTGATTTCGTTGTCGGATAGCCTCGGGCGATCAGCGCAGCACGGCCTGCTTGTCCCAGTCGACCGTTTTCTGCAAGCCCAGCATGCCGCGGTCGAGCAGCAGCCCGATGAAGCCGATGGCGACGACGGCCACCATGATTCGAGCCAGCGAGTCGGAGCTGCCGTTTTGGAATTCGTCCCAGACGAATTTGCCCAACCCCGGGTTCTGGGCCAGCATTTCCGCGGCGATGAGCACCATCCAGCCGATGCCGAGAGATAAACGCAGGCCGGTGAAGATCATCGGAATCGCCGACGGCAGGACGATCTTCCAGGTCTTGGTGAACCAGCCCAGCCGCAGTACCCGGCTGACGTTGAGGAGGTCCTGACTGACCCCGGATACGCCTACCGCGGTGTTGATCAGGGTCGGCCACAGGCAGCACAGGGTGACGGTGATGGCCGAGGTGACGTAAGCCTTGGAGAACACGGGGTCCTTGGAGACGTAAAGGGCGGATACGATCATCGTCACCAGAGGCAGCCAGGCGAGGGGGGATACTGGTTTGAAGAGCTGGATGAGGGGGTTGAACGCCCGATGGAGCGTGGGATTCAATCCGATGACGATGCCGAAGGGAATGGCGATCAAAGAGGCCAGCAAAAAGCCCGTCGCCACGGTCTTCAGGCTGGTGAACATCTGATCGATGAAGGTCGCTCTGCCGGAATAGGCGAGCTTCCTGAGACGCTCGACTCTCTCCGGGGATTGAGTCTTTTCGATGCGTTTTTGCAGACGCTCGTAGAAGGCCTGTTCCCTGTCCCGCTCGGCTCGGTGCTCCTGCCACAGCGCCACGCTCTGTTCCCATACCTGGACGGGGCCGGGCAGGACGCCCAGGGAAGTATGGACTTGCCGGGCGCCCACCGACCACAGCACGAGGAATATTCCGATCGCCAGCAGGGGAGCCAGAATGCCCCGGGCGGTGGGGCGCAGATCGATGCGTTCGAATAAATGGGTGAGACGATTCAGAAACGTCATGGCATGAGATGAAGCGATGGTTTGCGTCATGGCGATTGCCCTCCTTATCGGCTTAGAGTTTGTCTTTGCCTTTCAGGCCGATGGGAAATTGTTCCAGGTAGGCGTTGGGTTGGGTGCCGTCGAAAGTGATCCCGTCGATGAACTCGGTCTGCGGGGGGCGAAACCCCGTCTCCTCGGTGAAGTCGGGAAAGTCGGAAGGCTTCATCTTGCCTTCGGCGATCAGCGCTTCCGCCGCCTTGCGGTAAAGGTCGGGGCGGTAGACTTTCTTGGCCGTCTGCATGTACCAATCGTCCGGTTTGTGCTCCGGTATTTGTCCCCAACGCCGCATTTGCGTCAGATACCAAACCGCGTCCGAATAGTAGGGATAGGTGGCGTGGTAGCGAAAGAACACGTTGAAGTCGGGCACCGAACGCTTGTCCCCCTTCTCGTATTCGAAGGTGCCGGTCATGGAGTTGGCGATCACCTGGTTGTCGGCCCCCACGTAGTAGGGCTGGGAGAGGATCTTCACCGCTTCGGGGCGGTTCTTGTTGTCGTCCTCGTCGAGCCATTTGGCGGCCCGGATCAGCGCCTTGACCACGCGGATGGTGGTGTTGGGGTATTGCTCGGTGAATGCCTTGGTCATGCCGAACACTTTCTCCGGATTGTTTTTCCAGATCTCGTAGTCGGTGATGACCGGCACGCCGATGTCCTTGAACACCGCCTGCTGATTCCAGGGCTCGCCCACGCAGTAGCCGTAGATGGTGCCGGCCTCCAGGGTGGCGGGCATTTGCGGCGGCGGGGTGACCGACAGCAGCACGTCGGCCCGGAGGGTCCCGCTGGTATCCCCTTTGTGGGGGGCATAGTACCCCGGATGGAGTCCCCCCGCGGCGAGCCAGTAGCGCAGCTCGTAATTGTGGGTCGAGACTGGGAAGACCATCCCCATCTTGAAGGGTTTGCCTTCGGCCTTGTATTGCGCCACCACCGGCTTCAGCGCCTCGGCGCTAATCGGATGCTCGGGCCGGCCGTCGGGCAGCTTGGAAAGGTTGGGCTTCATTTGTTGCCAGACCGGATTGGAAACGGTGATCCCGTTGCCGTTGAGATCCATGCTGAAGGGGGTGACGATATGGGCCCGGGTGCCGAAGCCGATGGTCGCGGCCAAGGGTTGGCCCGCCAGCATGTGGGCGCCGTCGAGACGCCCCTCGATGACACCGTCGAGGAGCACCTTCCAGTTGGCTTGGGCTTCCAGGGTGACGTAAAGCCCTTCCTCCTCGAAAAAATGTTTCTCGTAGGCGATCGCCAGGGGCGCCATGTCGGTCAGCTTGATGAAGCCGAACTTCAAGTCCATCTTCTCGGCCTCGCCGATCTCCGCCCGGGCGGAAAGGGATAGGACGGCGCCTCCCAAAAACGTGCAAGCCGCCAAGGCCAGCAAGGCTTTTTTCAGAGATCCACGGCGGGATTCCGCCTTGTTCGTGTATTCGTTGTCGACCGTGAGAGTCATATGCGTTTCTCCCGTTTGTTCCAAAAAAAAGCGCCCATTACCCCGATCCGAATTCGTTCGGGATAATGGACGCCGTTGTCCGTTTCAGGCCGCCTTTGGCCTGTCTGTTTTGTGGCGGACGATCGGGACGCCGATCTGCCGCGCTAGCCGCCGTTGTCGGGGCAAACGTTCTGGCGCGGGCATCGTTGCCACACGCATCGAAATCTGCCGATTGCCTGGATTAAAATCGCGCGCCGGGTCGACGCCCGAATCCTGACTTGCAGATATTCAAGCACGTATCATGCCAAAAAAATCTGTTGAAAAAATGTCATGAAAACAGGCGGTCGGGAAAGGAGCGCCGGCCGATTTCAAGGAGGAAAGGCAGGGCATGGGGACTTGGGCGGGGCAAAGTGGACGGACCGCAGATGCACGGCATCGGTGCGCGATGATTCAAATCTGTGCCGGCACTCGATGCCCGCGGTGGCTCGCTCCCGGCATTACGGTTCGATGGCTGAGCGCATGTCGGGTCGCCAAACGGCGGGCATCGTCCGGATTGCGGAGGGTCACCAACGCTTATAGGGAAGAAATTTGCCGTTCATGGTGATAACTACCCGATCCCCGGCGGGATTGGCTTCCTTGTCGATCTCCATGGAGAAATCGATCGCGCTCATGATGCCGTCGCCGAATTTTTCGTGAATCAACTCCTTGAGGGTTTCTCCATACACGCCGATGACTTCGTGAAATCGATAAATCACCGGATCGGTGGGGATTTGATCCCAATGTTTATGGGGAAATGCTTGCAACGCGGACGAGATTTCAGCGGGCAGTCCCAGGATCTGGCAAAGCCTATCGGCGAATTCGGGCTTGAGACTGTTCATGCCCAGGCAGGCGGAAGTCAAGAATACGGGCGACAAGCCCACTTGTTCCGCGATCGCTTCCCAGCCCAGGCCGATTTCGGATTTTGCCGCCATGATCTTTTCGGTCATTTCCAGCTTATTCATAGCTAAGAGAAGCCTCCTGTCGGGTTTGTGGAACCAAGCTATCCATTATTTATAACGCAAATTTCGCGCCGAGAATACAAAAAGACAGTCTTTCAGTGTTTTGAAACAAACGCCAATGGCATCCATCCTCTCCCGCCAAGGAGAGAGCGATGGGGCGGGGTCTCCGGTGCATCACAATGGTGCAGATTGAAAGGCATTCCCTCTTTTATCGCCGTTTTTTGGGGGGGGCGATCGGCGATCTTTCGTGATTATTCATGGCATGGATGATGCTTAAAACATAGGGTGTGGTTAATATCAGTGATGATGCGGAATGTTCGAGGAAATCAAAACATTCATTGCGCCGTGCGTCTTTATGTGGCGGCTCCCTGCGATAGAGCGTCTGGAGAAAATCTATACCCATGCGCTGGGGAGTTATTTCGTCGTTTTTTGGATTTTGCAGAGTCTCTTTACCAGTCCGGCCGAAGGCTTATTGGCTACCGTCGTCGAGATGATGTTGATCCTGGCTTTCACCGCGGGGCTTACCGCTCTGGTGGGTAAGCGTCAGGCTTTCCGGCTCATTTTGGCAATCTTATTGGGGTCGACCAGCGTGGTCGGTCTGTTGGCGGTGCCGGCGAGCATCTGGCTGCTGGTGGTGGAGACCGGCAGGCAACAGTTGGCTTTTTACACCCTCTTGTTGTTCCCCCTATGGTGGTTGGCGGTGCTGGAGCATATCTTTCATCGGTTTCTGGAAAAATCCCGAACCTTCTGCTTCTGGCTGGCCTGCGGTTACGCCACGGCGACTTATTTGGCCACCTTTCTGATCATTCTATGAATTTCACCGAACGCCGTGCCCGGCCCGCGGCTGTTTTCAGCGGAGACTCCATGTCCAGCATCGACCACTTGCAATTGATCGAACGCCACCGAGAACACCGGCAGGCGATTCGCCGCTTGATCGAATCGATTCTCATCGGTTTCGCCGACGAGCAGTTTTTCCACTGGCAGACCCGCAAAACCAAAGACCTGCTCAAGGATTTGGGGCGGCGCTACCCTTTCGTTTCGATGATTTATTTCCTCGACGAACAGGGCATGCAATGCAGTCCCAATTTGTGGTTGGGCGGTACGACCTATCCCGATCAGGGGCAAGGGATCGATCGCAGTCGCCGGCCCTATTTCCTCGCCGCCGCCCAGAACGGGGTCAACGTGGTCACCGACCCTTATCTTTCCACCGCCAACAGTCGCTTGTGCCTATCCGCCGCCACTCGCTTGAAGAGCTCCGGCGGGGAACGCTTTTTGGTGATGGACGTGGACTTGGCGAAACTCCTCAGTTATTTGCAGGGCGACAGCAAGCGGCGGCGTTTGGAGCCCTATTTCAAGGCGGTTTACGCCTTGATCGCGATAGGCTTGTTCAGCGTCGCGGCGGCCCTGATTTTGTCCGCCGGGAGCGAATTGGTCGCCATGCTGACGCCCACCGCGCGCGTCCCCACCCTCAGCTATAAATCCCTCAGCGCCATCATTTACCTGACCTTGGCGTTGGCGGTATTCGATCTGGGCAAGACGACCTTGGAAGAGGAAGTGCTTTTGCACAAGGATATTTTCCGTCTCAGTGCCACGCGGCGCACCATCACCCGGTTTATCGGCGCGATTCTGATCGCCGTCTCCATTGAGGCCCTGCTGATGATGTTCAAGGGATCCCTGAAGACGGAAACCGAACTGCTCAGTTCGGCGGTCTGGATGATGCTGGCGGCGGTGGGGCTGCTGATCGGCCTGGGAATCTATGTTTACCTGGGGTGTCAGGCGGAGCGGATACTGCTCAAGCGTCGCCGGCAGGAGGAATCATGAAACCGATCCGGACCACCTGCCCCTATTGCGGCGTCGGCTGCGGCGTGCAAGTCACGCTTGAAAAAGGCGGCGTCAGCGTCCGTGGCGATGAGTATCATCCCGCCAATCAAGGACGGCTTTGCTCCAAGGGGACCGCACTTGCCGAAACCGTCGATTTGCCCGAACGGCTGCGCCATCCCCGCATCCGTGGCCAACGTGTCGGATGGGAGGAAGCGATCGGCGCCGTGGCCGGCAAGTTTCGCCAGGTGATCGACCGCTGTGGCCCCGAGGCGGTGGCCTTTTATGTGTCGGGGCAGCTTCTGACCGAGGATTACTACGTCGCCAACAAGTTGATGAAAGGATTCATCGGTTCGGCCAACATCGACACCAACTCGCGGCTCTGCATGTCGTCGCCGGTGATGGCGCACAAGCGCGCGTTCGGCGAGGATTGCGTCCCGGCGTCTTACGAGGATTTGAGCCGGGCGGACCTGGTGGTGCTGGCGGGTACCAATCTGGCCTGGTGCCACCCGGTGTTGTTTCGGCGTCTCGCCGAGGCGAAGCGGGAAAACCCGAAGCTTTACGTGGTGGCGATCGATCCCCGGCGCACTTACACCGCCGATCGCGCTTCCTTGCATCTGCCCCTGAAGCCGGGCAGCGATGCGGTCTTGTTCAATGGTCTGCTGCACTATTTGCACGGAAGCGGCTGCATGGACGAGATCTTCGTCCGCGAACATACGGAAGGGCTGGAAGCGGCTCTTGCCGAGGCCGAAGCCAGTGCGCCGGACATCCCAACCGTGGCCCGGGCGTGCGATTTGCCCCCGGATCTGGTCCGCACCTTCTACGCCCGGTTCGCCGCAAGCCGCCGGGTGGTGAGTTGCTATTCCCAGGGGCTCAACCAGTCTTCCAGCGGCACCGACAAGCTCAACGCCTTGCTCAACTGCCATCTGCTCACCGGCCGTATCGGCCGGAAGGGCTGCGGACCGCTGTCTCTCACCGGGCAACCCAACGCCATGGGCGGACGTGAAGTGGGCGGACTGGCAACCCAATTGGCCGCGCACATGGCAATCGAGGATCCGATCGCCCGGGAACGGGTGGGGCGCTTCTGGGACGCTCCCCGGGTGGCGTCCGAACCCGGTCTCAAGGCGGTGGAATTGTTCGATTCGATCGCCTCGGGCAAGATCAAGGCGGTCTGGATCATGGCCACCAATCCGGTGGTGAGCCTGCCCGACGCGGACCAGGTCAAGAGGGCTTTGGCCGATTGCGAATTCGTGGTGGTGTCCGATTGCGTCGGCGATACCGATACCGCGGCGCTCGCCGATGTGCTCCTTCCCGCCGCCACCTGGGGAGAGAAGGACGGCACCGTGACCAACTCCAGCCGAATCGTTTCCAGGCAGCGCTCCTTTCGGACGCCGCCCGGAGAGGCCCGTCCCGACTGGTGGATCGTTTCCCGGGTGGCCAAGGCGATGGGGTACGGAGCGCAATTCGACTACGCCTCGCCGGCGGCGATTTTCCGCGAGCACGCCGCCCTGTCGGGATTCGAAAACGCTGGCGAAAGGCAGTTCGATATCGGTGTTCTGGCCGATTTGACCGACGCCGAATACGATGAGTTGGAACCGCTGCCGTGGCCGGTGACCGTCGCCGCTCCTCGAGGCACCCCGCGTCTGTTCGGGGATGGCCGTTTCCCGACTCCCAACGGCCGCGCCCGCTTCGTCGCCGTCACCCCGAGAGTCCCCGCCCGGTTGCCGGATAATGATCTACCGTTCGTGCTCAACACCGGGCGGGTACGCGATCAGTGGCATACCATGGCGCGCACCGGCGCCGTGCCGCGCTTGGCCGGCCATGCGCCCGAACCGTTCGTGGAGATCCATCCCGACGATGCCCGAAATCTGAGTCTGACGGAACAAGGTCTGGCCTGGGTGCGGGGAAAGGATGGGAAAGAAGTCCTGATGCGAGTCAAACTCAGCGAGCGGCAGCGCCCCGGCAGCCTGTTCGTTCCCATGCACTGGAACGGGCAATTCACCGGGCAAGGGCGGGTCAATACCCTGGTGGCGGCGAATACCGATCCGATTTCCGGCCAGCCGGAATTCAAGCACGCGCCGGCCGCGATCCGTCCCTGCCCATGCGCCTGGTACGGTTTCGTCCTCAGCCGAAAGGCAATCCATCCCCGCCTCCGGTACGCCCGTTACTGGGCCCGCGTCCGGGCGGGGGAGGCGCTCTGGCGTTACGAGGCCGCCGGCGACGCCGCTCCCCCCGAATGGGCGGGACGGGCGCGCGAACTATTGGGGACGGAAGGAGATATTTGGATCGAATATCACGACACCCTCCGCAATCAATACCGGGCGGCGGTGTTGAACGGCGAGAAGCTGGAGGCGGCCATTTTCATCGGTCCCGATCCCGATCTTCCGCCCCGCGAAAGCCTGAACGATTTGTTCGAGAAACCGGTCCTCACCCGCGACGACCGGATGCGGTTGGTGAGCGGCCATTCGGCCAGCGGGTGCGGCGGCGAGCGGACGGTTTGTGCTTGTTTTCGGATATCCGAGCAGGCGATCCGCCAGGCCATCGAGCAAGGACTGACTTCGGTGGAGGACATCGGCCGGCAACTCGGGGCGGGAAGCAACTGCGGCTCGTGTCTGCCGGAGTTGGAAGCATGGCTTCGTCAATCACCCGACCAAGGGCAATAAACCGTCTATCCAATTCATCAGCCCCAGCAGGATGGCGTAGCGCACTCCTTTGCCTATCCCGGTGAGGAGAAAGAAAACGTCGAAGCGCACCCGCATGAAGCCGGCGATGAAGGTCAGGGCGTCGCCGCCCACCGGGGCCCACGCCATCAGCAGCGACCATACGCCGTAGCGTTGGAACCAACGTTGCGCGCGTCCCAGGTTGGCGGCGCGAAAGGGAAACCAGCGTCGATCCTGGAAATGCAAAAGATAACGTCCCAGCACCCAGTTGACCGCCGCTCCCAGAGTATTGCCCGCGGTCGCCCAGGCCCACAGGGGGAGCGGGTCGTAGCCGGCCGCCAGAAGTCCGGCGAAAACGACTTCCGAATAGGCGGGCAGCAGGGTGGCGGCCAGGAAAGAGATGAAAAACAGACTCAGATAAGCTTCCATATTGTTCTGTTTAGAGGTGTTTTTGCGCCGCGGCGACCAAGGCGCTGAAAAGCTTTCTCTGGCGGGAGGAAAACAGCAGAAATTCGGGGTGCCACTGGACACCGATGAGAAAGTCCTGCTGAGAGTCCTCCACCGCCTGGATGATGCCGTCCAGATCCCAGCCCGACACCCTAAGGCCGCGGCCCAGGCGGTCGATGCCCTGATTATGCAGGCTGTTGATGCGGGTGCGCGTCGTGCCCAGGAGTTCGAGCAGTCGACTGGTGTTTTCCACCAGCAGGGTCTTGAGAGGCAAAATCGTCCAGCGGTTGGAGGTGTTTTTGCGCAGGGACTTGAGCTCCTGATACAGGGTGCCTCCCAGGCGCACGTTGAGCAATTGCGCGCCGCGGCAGATGCCCAGAAGGGGCAATCGGCGGGCCAGCGCATCGTCGATGATGCGGGACTCGAACTCGTCGCGTTCCTTGTCGTAGCGCGGCTCGACCTCCGATTCTTGCGCGTACAATACCGGGTCCACGTCGTGTCCTCCCGTGATGACGACGCCCTGATAATCGAGCTGAAATGCTTCGTGATTATGCGCCGGGCTCAGCTGAACCGCCCGGCCGCCCGCCAGCCAAACCGCCAGATGGACCAGAATCCGTGGTGCGATACCTCGCCTCCGGGGGCCGGTGACCGCGATTAGCGGTCGCCGGGATGAGAAAGCAGCCAATTTTCTACTTGTTCGGCCCAGTTTTTAAATAAGCGATCGAGGGGCTTGTCCAAAAATCGGACGTATAGCCGACACAATTCATCCAGTCGATCGGGTTCGAATGCCAGCTTCTCCACCTCGAGCCAGTCTCCCCATGCGAATCGGATGCCCCAGCCTTCCCGGTCGATTTCGCAGTTGGGCAGACGATAATGAAAGGTGGGGCGGGCTTGGATGCGAGGATCCTTGATGACTTGCCTCACCCGGGGTTCATCCAGCAGGGCGAATAGGGGCAATAAATCCAAGGCGCGGTTGCGGGTGGGGTTGGCTTTCAGGTAATCGTCGATCAGATCGCGCATTTCGGGGCGATAGGCGGGGTCCACCACCCAGCGCACGTAATCGATGGGAAAAGGGTCGATATAGGTGGTGAGCCGACGGGTCAGATTCACATGGGCGTGCGCCTTGAGCCAGTCGAACAGACACAGGAAGGCCTTCAGGTAACGCGTCAGGGTGGTGGCGTCGGTGGCGGGGACTTCGGGGTTGAGGTGCATGCCGAAAGCATACAGCAAACCGTCTTCGGTGCCTTTGGCGCCGGCTTCCCGGAGGCGCTCGATCAGATATTCCACCGCGATCAGGCGGTCCAGGGGAATGGGCGGGCTGACCACTTCCAACGGCACGATTTGCTCCGATCCGACCCGAAGCAATTCCTCCGCGAGTTGATCCATGTCCTTCCGCAATTTTCCGGACGGGCCGGTTTCGCGCCCCTTCTTTTTCAAATAGGCGAAATCGAGCTCGATCTTCCAATCCCCGGCGGGATCTCCGTGGACGATATGCTCGTAGCGGCTGAGCTTTTCCACCGTGCCGGAGACCCGGTCGGCCACGATCCGGGAGAGGGTTTCGATGTCGATGCCGATCATTTCCAGCTCGACCCCGATTTTCCGAGTCTCGCCGTGTTCCGTGGTAGTGACGGGCGGCAGGGGAATGTTTAGGTTCGAAGATTTCATCATGTCGATCGTGTCGGATAATCTGAAGCGTTTGCACCGGCCGGGAACAATCGGTGGTGGTAGTTTACATGCCGATGGACAGTTAAGGGGAGGGATAATTCCGCCTCCCTTCTTTTTCATACCAATGGTCTCTAGATATCGGTTCGTAGATAATACGCTTACTCAAAAATGTCAATGCGAAGCGCAACCGGAGTGATCTATAGTGGATTTTCGCCTTATTTGGGCGAGGGCCGTTGATACTTATCGGGTATCGGCCGGCAGACGCGTAACCGATCAAAGCAGGAGAATGACGATGAATGAACGTGATGCTTATGTACAAAAGATGAAGGCCAAGCTGGATGAATGGAACGCCGAGTTGGATAAACTGAGCGCCCAAGCGGAAGCGGCCGAAGCGGACGCCAAGTTGGAATACCAGGATCAGATAGACGAACTCGAAAAGCTGCGCAACCAGGCCCGTCAAAAGCTGGGGGAAGTGGAATCGGCGAGCGACGATGCGTGGGCGGACGTCCGGCAAGGCGCGGAAGCGGCGTTGAACGAGATGAACAACGCTTTCAGCAATGCCCTGAAGCGTTTCAAGTAAACCGCGCAAACTTTACACAGCCCGCGACCTCCCTTACAAGAGCGGGCTGTTTTTAGGGGAAAACGATGCGGATCATTCCCAAGCCGCCTCCACCAGGCGTTCCCGCCGTGCTTCCGGCAGATGCACGATATTGGGACAATCCCGGCGGTGGATGGTGATCCGGTGCTGGACGGTGAGATAGCCGATCACCGGATCTCCCGGCGACGGCTGGCAGCAGCGGGCCAGCCGGGTCAGCAGATTCGGTTCTCCTTGCACGGACAATGTCGGGGCAACCCCCTGTGATTGCCCCGAATTAGAACGGGCACTGGGGCCCGCTCCTACTGAGGATTTGGGGTCGACCGGTGGGGTTGACGGGGAGATGTTCCCACGCAGGGCGGTTGCGACTTGACCGCGCGAGATCTCTCCGCGGCCGGCGGCGATCCATACTTCTTCCGGTTTGCGAAAACGAAAACGCCGCAAAATCGCCGGCCAATCGATTTCCTTCAATCCCAGTCGGCGCTGTTCGCGCTCCAGCCGTTGGCGCCCCAGGCGGAGATGGTTTTCCGCTTCCTGGCGCTTGAACCATTGCCGGATGCGGTGGCGGGCGCGGCCGGTCCGAATCTGATCGAGCCAGCCGCGGTTCGGCCCCCCGGATTTGGCGGTCAAAATCTCCACCCGTTGTCCGGTCCGGAGACGATAATCCAGCGGCACGATGCGGTCGTCCACCCGCGCGCCGCGACAACGATGGCCCACCTGGGTATGAATGGCGTAGGCGAAATCCACCGGGGTCGCCCCGGCGGGCAGACAGATCACCCGATGGCGGGGGGAGAGCACGAATACCCGTCCGGCGAACCAGTCTTCCCCTTTTGCCCCCGTCTGCAGCGAGCGGCGCAGCGCCGCGACGGTATGTTCCAGGGTGGCGTCGTGGCGCCCGCCCTCCTTGTAGCGCCAATGGGCCGCCATCCCGTATTCCGCCAGGGTGTGCATGGCGTCGGTGCGGATCTGGATTTCCACCGGCAGGCCCTGCGGTCCCTCGATCACGGTGTGGAGCGATTGATAGCCGTTGTCCTTGGGCCGGGCGATGTAATCGTCGTATTCTTCCGGAATCGGTTCCCAGCGGTCGTGCACCAAAGCCAGAACCCGATAGCAGGCGGGCACGTCGCCGACGATCACCCGCACGGCGTTGAGATCGAAGAGTCCCGAGAAATCCAGCTGTTTGCGCTGCATTTTCTTCCAGATGCTGAATAAATGCTTGGGACGCCCCTGGACGTTGGCGGTGATTCCGGCGTGGTGCAGTCCGGTCTTCAGGTGAGCGATGAAATCGTTGACGTAGCTTTCCCGGTTGGCGCGGGTCGAAGCCAGCCGGGTCGCCAAGTGGTAATAGGCTTCCGGTTCCAGATGGCGGAAAGCCAGGTCCTCCAGTTCCCATTTCAACCGGTGCACGCCGAGGCGGCTGGCCAGGGGCGCATGCACCGCCAGGGTTTCCCGGGCCAGCGTCGGCGGGGTATTTCCCTCCGGTGCTTTTCGTGCGACGACCTGGCGCAGCGTTTCCAGTCGCCGGGCGAGGACGATCAGGAGGGGACGCACGTCGTTGGCGACGGCCAGAAACAGGCGGCGCCACATTTCCACCTCTTGGTCTTGGGACTTCGCCTGATCCGAGAGGGCCGCCTGTGCTTCCGGGCAGACCAATTGCTCCAGTCGCTTGACCTTGGTCACCCATTCGGCGACCTGGGTGCCGAATTCGGTGGACAATCTGTTGCTGTCCGGTACGGCATCGACCAGCAAAGCCGCCTGCAGGGTGGGGGCGTCGGCCCAGACACTTTTGAGGGTTCGGGCCACGGCGAAGGCGTTGGAACGCTTGCCCGGTTGACGTTCCGCGGTCAGGACGGATGCCAGGGCGCGGCGCACGGCTTCGGCCTGCTCCGGGGCATAGCCCCGGCACAAACTGTTCAGCAAACGATATTCCGGGGTCGCTTCCCAAACCCTGGGGGCGAACTTCAATCGCTCCGGAGAAGAAACGGACGGTGGCACGGGCATTTGGCAATTCTGATCTGACATCGCTTAACCGTTATATTCGAGAACGGCAAGAGGGTAAAGTTCGATTTTTTTCGTATCCCTGCCCACCGATATCCACGCGAAGGCGTGTCGGTCAGAGCTTCTCGCTTCGGTCAGAGAATATTGCCTTCCGCCACGATGGTCGCCTCTCCGCCGATACGAAGATTAAGCCGGTCGGATCCCCGGTGGTCCATTTCCAAATGAATCAGGCTGCGACGGGCGTCTTCCGCTCCCCGCTCCACGGTAAATACGTAAGTCCCCCGGCGGATATGGGGATGCGCGCACAGGTAGGCGCAAAATGCGGGCATGGCCGCCCCCACCGGCGGCGCTTCCCGGGGGGCGATATCGGGGCCCACCAAGCGGGCGTGAAAGTCCGTTTCCGGGCGCCGGGTCCGGGCGCTGAATAAAAGAATTTCCTGGGCGGCGGTGGCGGGGGCGGTGGATTCGGCCCAGGTTTTGAAGTCGAACACCGCGCGCCGCACGGTTTCGTCGTCCTTCAGTGGAATGATCAGGAAGGGTCGGCCGCAGGCGGCGATTTTGGGGTGAAAGCGTTGGGTTTCGATCTGGGACGGTTTTAATCCCAGGATCGCCGCCAGTTCTTCCAGCGGTGGCGTGAACGAATCGACGATCGGTTCCACGCTCATCGCCAGGGTGATCAGCCGCGGTTCGCCGTGTTCGCGGATTATATGCACCGGCAGGACGCCGCGCCGGGTTTCCAGGGCGATGCGGGTATCGGCTGTCTCCTTGGGAAAATCGTCGAGATGCGCCAACACATAACCTGCGGCGACAATGGCCTGGGCGGCGAAATTCATCTCCCGGTGGGGCATGAAGATCCGCGCCCGGTAATCGTGGTCGGGGTCTTGCGGAGGCAGCAGGAAGAGGGTCTGGGGTAGGTTCAGCTCGCCCGCCAATTGTTGCATCCGGGTTCCGGTCAGTTTTTCCGCCCGGGGAAAGACACCGATCTGGGCGCCACTGAAGGCTTCCCGGGCAAAGGCGTCGACGATGTAATAGCGGACTTCGCTCATGGGTTGTCCCCCGCTTCGGATTGATTGTCTGCCAGCGCCTCGAGTCCGATTTGAACCCGGTCTCCCTCGATTTTCACCGGATAGACGGGAATTGTCACTTCGTCCGACTCCAGGCAGCGTCCCGTCCTGAGGCTGAAGTGCTGCTTGTAGACCGGCGAGGCGACCACCGGCTCTTCGCCGATGCTGCCGGTCAATCCCCGGGCCAGGACGTTGGCTTGGCTGAAGGGGTCGTAGTTGCCGACAGCATATACCTGATCCAGTTTGGGGAAATGAAAAATCGCGACTTGCCGCCCTTCCACCAAGACGCAGACGCCGGCATCGGGTTCCAAGTCGTCACTGTTGCAGACATCGATCCAAGGGGTTGCGTTCGGACTCATGCGGTCTCCAATTCGATGGGAATTTCCTCGAGGTGCTTGCGTTCCACCGGGGTGGCGGGCCGGATCTGTCCGCGCTCTTCGATGAACACCACATTGTCGTCGCTTCGGTCGCTGTTGACGAAGAAGCGAAAGCGTTTTCTGAGGATTTCCTCGTTCTCCAGGGTTTTCTTCCACTCGCATTCATAGGTTTCCACGAGGCGCTGCATTTGCGCTTCCAATTCGTCGCAGATGCCCAGCTTGTCGTCGACGACCACCTCGCGCAGATAGTCGAGTCCGCCTTCCAGGTTCTCCAGCCAGACCGAGGTGCGCTGCAGCCGGTCGCCGGTGCGGACGTAGAACATGAGGAAGCGGTCGATATATTTGATTAGGGTCTCGTCGTCCAGATCGGTGGCGAACAGGTCCGCGTGGCGCGGTTTCATGCCGCCGTTGCCGCACACGTAGAGGTTCCAGCCCTTTTCGGTGGCGATCACCCCCACGTCCTTGCCCTGGGCCTCGGCGCACTCGCGGGTGCAGCCGGATACCGCCATTTTGATCTTATGGGGCGAGCGGAGTCCCTTGTAGCGGTTTTCCAATAAAATCGACATGCTGACGCTGTCCTGGACCCCATATCGGCACCAGGTGGAACCGACGCAGGATTTGACCGTGCGCAGCGCCTTGGCGTAGGCGTGGCCGGACTCGAAGCCGGCGTCGATCAACTCCTGCCAGATGGACGGGAGTTGCTCCAGCCGCGCGCCGAACAGATCGACCCGTTGGGCGCCGGTGATCTTGGTGTAGAGGCGGTATTTTTTCGCCACCTCGCCCAACACGATCAGCTTCTCCGGGGGGATTTCCCCGCCCGGCACCCGGGGAATCACCGAATAAGTACCGTCCTTCTGCATGTTGGCCAGGCGATAGTCGTTGGTGTCCTGCAGCTTGAAGTGCTTGTCGGACAGAATATAGTCGTTCCAGTAGGAAGCCAGGATCGAGGCCACCGCCGGCTTGCAGATGTCGCATCCCAGCCCCTTGCCGTACTTTTCCAAAAGCTCGTCGAAGGTGCGGATTTCCTCTACCCGAATCAGGTGATACAGCTCCTGACGGCTGTAGGGAAAATGCTCGCACAGGTCCTTATTGACTTCCAGGCCGCGTTTTTCCAATTCCGAATCCACCAGGGACTTGAGCATCGCCGCGCAGCCGCCGCAACCCGTGGAGGCCTTGGTTTGCGCCTTGATGTCGGCCAGGGCGACCACGCCTTGCTCGATCAATTCGACCACGCCGCCCTTGGTGACGTTGTGGCACGAGCAGATGGTGGCGCTGTCGGGCAGGGCGCCAGGGCCGAGTCCCGTCTCTGTTCCTTCCACGGCGGGCAGGATGAGTGTATCCGGTTGCTCCGGCAGTTCGATGCCGTTGAGATAGTATTGGAGCAAGGTGTCGTACTGGGCCGCGTCCCCCACCAGCACGGCGCCCAACAGGTGTTTGCCGTCGAAACTGACGATCAGGCGCTTGTAGATTTCGTCGTGTTCGTTCTGATAGAGATAGGTTTGCGCTCCGGGAGTGCGGCCGTGGGAGTCGCCGATGGTCCCCACGTCCACGCCCATCAATTTGAGCTTGGTACTGAGATCGGCGCCGGTAAAGCGGGCTGCTGCTCCGTTGAGCTGTGCCACCACCGTTTCCGCCATTCGGTAGCCCGGCGCGACCAAGCCGAAGATCTGGTTGTTCCACAGCGCGCATTCGCCGATGGCGTAGATATCCGGATCGGAGGTTCGGCAGCATTCGTCAATGACGATTCCGCCGCGCGGCCCCACTTCCAGCCCCGTTTTGCGCGCCAGTTCGTCGCGCGGGCGGATGCCGGCGGAAAACACGATCATGTCGGTTTCCAGTTTGTCGCCGTCGGCGAATTCCATCACGTGCTTTTGGAAAGTGCCCGCGCCGATATTCCGGGTATTCTTGCCGGTATGGACGCCTACCCCCAGGTCTTCGATCTTGCGCCGCAGCATGACGCCGCCGCCTTCGTCCAATTGGACCGCCATCAGGCGCGGGGCGAATTCCACCACGTGGGTCTCCAGCCCCAGGTCCTGCAAGGCCTTGGCCGCCTCCAGACCGAGCAGGCCGCCGCCCACCACCGTTCCGCTCTTGCTTTCCCGCGCGGCTTCGGTGATGGCTTCCAGATCCTCGATGGTGCGATAGACGAAGCAGCCTTCCCGGTCGTGGCCGGGAATCGGCGGCACGAAGGGATAGGAACCGGGGGCCAGGACGAGTTGATCGTAGGGGATTTCGATGCCTTCGCGGGAGTGGACGATTTTGCGCTCTCGATCGATATCCACCGCCTTGTCGCCCAAATGGACGGTCACCCCGTTTTTACGGTAGAACTCCGGGGTGGTCATGGCCAAGTCGTCCGGATCGCGGTTGGCAAAGTACGAGCTCAAGTGAACCCGGTCGTAGGCCAGCCGGGGTTCCTCGCTGAAGGTCACGATCTTGAACTTCGCGGCCGCATCGCTCTGGAGCAAGGCTTCGATAAAATGGTGACCGACCATGCCGTTGCCGATGACCACCAAGGTTTTCTGCTTTGTAGTCGGGTGATTCCGATACATGGGTTTTGCCTTCTGGGAAATGGATCGGGTACTTGATTAAGATTTATACGAATTGATCCAGCACTCATCGTGCCAACCCGTTTTGATAAACGCAGTGGAATGATTATGCGGGCGATCCGTCGGGATCGATGGAATCCGGAAGCAGGGAAAAATGCACCGAATCTGTGCGACAAATGGCGGCATGCACAAAAAGTGGACTCTTTCAATGAGTGATAAACTGCGAGTCTCTTGACGAAAGACGAAAACCTTATGGCTCCCAAGCAAACCCCGAATCAATCCCAGCCGCCGGTGAATACCCAGCAGTCCCCCCAACAGTCCTGGTCGCGTCTGCTGCTTTGGTTTTTCATGCTGCTGATTCTGTCGTGGTACTGGTTCAATCTGGGCCAGAATCAGGCGCAGACCCTTTCCTATACGGCATTCAAGGAAACCGTCCGCGCCGGAAAAGTCGCCAGCGTGACCTTGCAGGGGGATCAGGTGACCGGTCAGTTGCGGTCGATGAAACCGGTTTCGGAAAAAGACCAAGCCAAGGCCGAACGTTTCAAGACCACCTTGCCGCCGGTGGAAGATCCGGAGTTGATGCCCCTGCTGGAAAAAAACGGCGTGGAAATTCAAGCCAAATCGGAAGAAGCCACTTGGTGGCTCAGGGCCTTGATCGGCATTCTGCCCTGGATGTTGATCATCGGCCTGTTTTGGTACAGTAGCCGCAAGATGCAGGAGCGTATGGGCGGGGGCGGGGTGTTCGGATTCGGAAAATCCAGGGCCCGGCGTTTTCGCAAAGGCGAGACGGATCTGACCTTTGACGATGTCGCCGGCTTGGAAAACGCCAAGCTGGATTTGCGCGAAATCGTCCATTATTTGCGCGACCCGGATCACTACCGCAAATTGGGCGCCAAGATTCCCAAGGGGATTCTCCTGATGGGTCCGCCGGGCACCGGCAAGACCTTGTTGGCCAAGGCGGTGGCCGGCGAGGCGGACGTGCCTTTCTTCAGCATCAGCGGCTCGGAATTCATCGAAATGTTCGTGGGGGTGGGGGCCTCGCGGGTGCGGGACATGTTTGAAAGCGCCAAGAAGGAGGCGCCGGCGATCATTTTCATCGACGAGATCGATTCGGTGGGCCGGGCGCGCGGCACGGGACTCGGCGGAGGCCATGACGAGCGCGAGCAGACCCTGAACCAGATCTTGAACGAAATGGACGGTTTCGCCCCCCACGAAGCGGTGGTGGTGCTGGCCGCCACCAACCGCCCCGATGTGCTCGACCCCGCTTTGCTGCGGCCGGGGCGCTTCGACCGCAAGGTCACCCTCGATTTGCCGGACAAAAAAGCGCGTCTGGAAATTTTGAAAATTCATACCGCCCATGTCCCCTTGGCTGGGGATGTGGCGCTGGATCGCCTGGCCGCGCTCACGGTGGGCTTCTCGGGAGCAGACCTGGAAAATCTGGTCAACGAAGCGGCGCTGCTGGCGGGACGGGACGATCGGGACCAAGTGGATATGGCGATCCTGCTGAACGCCCGGGACAAGATCGTTTTGGGCGGCAAGCGCGAAATGGTGATCAGCGACGAGGAGAAAAAGCAGATCGCCTATCACGAGTCGGGACATGCGATCGCGGCGAGTCTTTTGCCCTACGCCGATCCCTTGGACAAGGTGACGATCATTCCGCGGGGGCGGGCCTTGGGCGTCACCGAGCAGATTCCCGAGGAGGATCGGCACAATCTCAGGCAAAGTTACCTGCGGGACCGCATCGGTGTGATGCTGGGCGGCCGGATCGCCGAACAGATCGTATTCGGTGAGGTCAGTTCCGGGGCCGAGAACGATCTCAAGCAGGCGACCCGCCTGGCCCGGCATATGATCACTCAATGGGGTATGAGCGAGAGCCTGGGGCCGGTGGCGTTTCGCCGAGGGGAGGAACATATTTTCCTGGGCCGGGAAATGGCGCAGCAGCGCGATTTCAGCGAGCATACCGCGCGGATGATCGACGAGGAGATTCGCGGTTTGCTCTGCGAAATCGAGGGTAAAGTGACCGAATTGCTCCAGACCCATCGCCCGCAATTGGACGATCTGGCCAAGGCCTTGTTGGAAAAGGAGACGCTGGAGGCCGATGCCATTCAGGCGATCATCGAGTCGGAGAGCTCCCTCGAACGTGCCCGGGAATCCGGTGCTTGAATCGTTCTGGCTTATCCCGCCAGCGGTGAGACTGGCGCCCAGGGCTCATTTGGTCGGCCAACGTCATCGTGGATGCGTTTTCCGGAAAGCGGGTCACGGCGTTGCCGGTTCCTCTTCCTCCAATTCCAACTCGTTGATCTTGCGGGTCAGGGTGTTGCGCCCGTAGCCCAATAGCCGGGCGGCGTCCTGACGTCGGCCCCGGGTGTGCTTGAGGGCGGTCCGAATCAGAATCCGTTCCGCCTCGGCGATCGCTTGTTTGGCGATGTTGCCTTTGCCGTCGGCCAATTGTTGGGCGGTCCATTGAGTCAGTTTCGTCCGCCAATCCCCGCCGCTGTCGGCCAGTGTCGATCGGGGCGAGGGTTTTCCCATCAGTTCAGGCGGCAAATCCTCCCTATAAATGGTTTGACCCGGCGCCATGACCGTCAGCCAGCGGCAGGTGTTTTCCAATTGGCGCACGTTGCCTGGCCAATCCAGTTGACTCAGATATGCCTCCACTTCGGGGCGCAAGAGCTTGGGTTCGGTGTTGAGCTCCTTGGCGATGCGCTTGAGAAAGCGGCGCAGCAACAAGGAGATGTCCTCGCGTCGATCGCGCAGCGCCGGCGTATGGATGCGGATCACGTTGAGGCGATGATAGAGATCCTCGCGGAAGCGGCCTTGGTTGACCAGTTCCTCCAGGTTTTGATGGGTGGCGGTGATGATGCGGACGTCCACTCGGCGCGGAGTATGGGCGCCGAGAGGGTAGAACTCTCCCTCGGCCAGGACCCGCAGAAGCCGGGTTTGGAGTTCGGCGGGCATGTCGCCGATTTCATCCAGGAACAAGGTGCCGCCGTCGGCTTGTTCGAAGCGGCCGATGCGACGCTGCTGGGCGCCGGTGAAGGCGCCTTTTTCGTGGCCGAATAATTCCGATTCCAGCAGATCCTTGGGGATGGCGGCCATGTTGAGGGCGATGAAGGGCGCATCCCGGCGAGGGCTGTGACGGTGGAGGGCACGCGCCACCAATTCCTTGCCGGTTCCGGACTCGCCGGTGATCAATACCGTGATCGGCGAGCGGGCCAGCCGGCCGATGGCCCGGAATACTTCCTGCATGGCCGGGGCCTCGCCGATGATTTCGGGCACCGGGCCGCAGCTGCCGGTCGCCTTGGGTTCCTCGCGGTTATGACAGGCCCGCTGAACCACTTGGACCACTTCCTCCAGATCGAATGGCTTGGGTAGATATTCGAATGCGCCGCCGTGGAGAGAGGCCACCGCGCTGTCCAGATCCGAGTGGGCGGTCATCACGATCACCGGCAGATCCGGGTGGCGGTTTCGAATTTGACTCAGAAGCTCCAGGCCGTCGATGCCGGGCATACGGATGTCGGTGAGGAGAACGTCGGGCTGGGAGTGTTGCAGCAACAACTCCGGCTCGGAGGCGTCGGCAAAGCTGTGAACCCGAAAGCCGGCCTTCTTGAGGGCCTTGTCCAAGACCCAACGGATGGATTGATCGTCGTCGATGACCCAGATTTCATTGGGCATGGCGATTCTCCAGTGGCAGATAAATGGAAAAACAGGTCCGTCCCGGCTGCGATTGGCACTCGATCATTCCGCCGTGACGGGTGACCAGGGTTTGGGCGATGGAAAGTCCCAAACCCGTCCCGTCGGGGCGGCTGGTAATCATGGGATAGAAGATCTGATCCAATAGTTCCGGGGCAATGCCGGGCCCGGCGTCGATGATGTCGATTCGAACCGCCTGCCGGTGGTGCTGCTGGCGGATGGTGACGCGCCGCTTGATGCGGGTCCGAAGGGTGATCTCGCCGTCGCCTTCCAGGGCCTGGGCGGCGTTGCGGGCAATGTTGAGGAAGGCTTGAATGAGCTGATCCGGGTCGCCGTGAATCGGCGGCAGGCTGGGATCGTAGTCGCGCCGGAAAGCGAGGGTGGGATACTCCGCCGCCAGGACCTGGCTGACCCGTTCCAAAATCTGGTGGATGTTGAGCTCGATCATGCGGGGCGGTTGATTGGGAGCCAGCAGGCGATCGATCAAGGCTTTCAAACGGTCGGCTTCGGCGATGATCACATCGGTGTATTCGGAAAGCGCCGGATCGGTCACTTCGGTGGCCAGCAATTGGGCCGCGCCGCGCAATCCCCCGAGGGGATTTTTGATTTCATGCGCCAGTCCCCGGAGGAGCTGGTGAACCACGTTTTGCTGGGCCAGCCAACGTTCGTCGCGGGACAATTGCTGGTAGCGTTCCACATCCTCGATTTCCATCACCACCGCATCCACTTGCTCGTCCTGGAAGAGGGGAGTCATGGCGCAATGCACGGGAAGGATGCGCCCCGGCAAGTGGAGGGGCAGGTTGCGTTCCACCCGCGGCGAACCGCTCCGGATGGTGTGCGCCAGGTCGCCGGCGAATTTTTCTCCCTGGGGACCGAACAGCGCCGACGCCGGTAATCCCAGGCTCTGGCGGGCGCTGATCGCCAAGAGCATTTCCCCCGCCGGGTTGAGGTAACGCAGGTGTTGCGTGCGGTCGAACAGCAATACCGCGTTCCCCAGATGTTCCAGGATGCGTTGATGTAACGGTTCGTCTTCGCGGTGGATGGTTTGATTGTTCATGCAATATTGAGAAGCAAATTATATACCTAAGTTTAGGAATGAGAAGAAAAGGGAGGATCGGCTGGCCTGCCCGTTGATGGTGCGCAAAGGTCCAATCATGTGCATTGTAGGAAAGCCTATTCGCCCAATCCAGGGATATTCATGCATGGCATGAAAGGTGCTTGTTTATTGCCGGAGAAACCGAACTGAATTTGAGGAGTTGCAATGAAACTGGTAACTGCGATTATTAAACCGTTCAAGCTGGACGATGTGCGCGAGGCTTTATCCGATGTGGGTATCGCCGGGATTACGGTCACCGAGGTCAAGGGTTTCGGCCGCCAGAAAGGGCATACTGAACTCTACCGCGGCGCCGAATATGTGGTGGATTTTCTGCCCAAGGTGAAAGTGGAGGTGGTGGTGTCCGAAGATCAATTGGAGCGGGTGGTGGAGGCGATCGGTCAGGCCGCCCGCACCGGCAGGATCGGCGATGGCAAGATTTTTGTCGGTCCCATGGAGCAGGTCGTCCGGATTCGCACCGGGGAAATCGGTGCCGAGGCCCTTTAAGGTTGAATAACGCGTAATGTAAGAGAGGAAAACAACGTGGAAAAACTGATTGAACTGAGCTATGCGCTGGACACGTTTTATTTTCTGATGTGCGGTGCGCTGGTGATGTGGATGGCGGCGGGATTCGCGATGCTCGAAGCGGGTCTGGTGCGGGCCAAGAACACGGTGGAGATTCTGACCAAGAACGTGGCCCTGTATGCCATTGCCTGCCTGATGTATTTGCTGATCGGCTATCAGATCATGTATCCGGGCGCCGCGGTCAATTCGGTCTGGCCCGGGATCGGGTTTCTGATCGGGGCGGACAATACCGCCCAGGAAGTGCTGGCAAGCGGCGGCGACGTCTATTATTCTAAGATGGCCGACTTTTTCTTCCAGGTGGTGTTCGTGGCCACCGCCATGTCCATCGTGTCGGGGGCGGTGGCCGAGCGGATGAAGCTGTTTTCCTTTCTCCTGTTCGCGGTGGTGATGACCGGCTTTATCTATCCGCTCCAGGGTTATTGGAAATGGGGCGGCGGCTTCCTGGACGGCTTGGGCTTTTTGGATTTCGCCGGCAGCGGGGTGGTGCACATGTGCGGCGCGACCGCGGCCTTGGCCGGGGTGCTGCTGCTGGGGCCGCGGACGGGCAAATACGGGCCCGACGGGGAGATTCACCCCATGCCCGGCTGCAATCTGCCGCTCGCCACCCTGGGGACCTTCATTCTGTGGCTGGGCTGGTTCGGCTTCAACGGCGGCTCGGAATTGAAAGTCTCCGACATCGGCGAGGCCAACGCGGTGGCCAAGGTGTTCGTGAACACCAATACCGCGGCCGCCGGCGGGGCGGTGGCGGCCTTGCTGACCGCGCGCCTCTTATTCGGCAAGGCCGATCTGAGTATGATGCTCAACGGCGCCTTGGCCGGCCTGGTGGCGATCACCGCCGAGCCGTTGACCCCGGTGCCCTGGTTGGCGACCTTGATCGGCGCCATCGGCGGGGTGCTGGTGGTGTTTTCCATCGTCTGCTTCGACAAGCTGCGCGTCGACGATCCGGTGGGCGCCCTGTCCGTTCACGGCGTGGTGGGCATTTGGGGGTTGCTCGCGGTCTGCCTGTCCAACCCCGACGCCAAGTTCAGCGCGCAATTGATCGGCGTGGTCACCATTTTCGCCTTCGTGTTCATCGCCAGCTTGATCGTCTGGTCCGTGATCAAGGCCCTGCTGGGCATTCGCCTCAGCGTGGAGGACGAATACAACGGCGCCGATTTCGCCGACTGCGGCATGGAGGCTTATCCGGAGTTTACCGGAAGCGCCCGCTGAATTAATTGAACAACTGAAAGTAGACGAGGGGCCGACTGACGGAAGGTAACGAGCGGAGACGCGGTTGCCTGCCGGTCGGTAGCCCCGGGAAAAAGAGTGTTTACGCTTGTGAATTTGAAAGTCACGTCTATTTGGTTTACTGTTAAATCGCAGAAAAACAACGATTTGTAGCAAAAACAACACAATCAATCATGAAGTGAGGATTCGCCATGCAAACGATCTATAAACCGACCGTGCTGGCTGCCGCGATGGCGGCCGCCTCGGGCGTCGCCGGGGCCAACCCGATTCCCGAAAATATCAGCCAACCCGACAACGCTTTGAAGGCCTTGACCGGCTTTAATCACAACGAAACCGCCCTGATGAAGGATTTGGGGCTGCATTTCGGCGGTTGGGTGGACTTCGGCTATACCCATAATTTCGACAGCAGCGACAATTTCAACACCCCCGTCACTTTCAACTTCCGCAACGATCGGGTGTTGCTGAATCAGGTCAATCTGTTCGTGGAGCGTGCCGTCGACACCGAAGGCAACGCATGGGACATCGGCGGCCGGGTGGATTTCATGTACGGCTCGGACAGCCCGTTTACCCAAGCCGCCGGTCTGGAAATCTCCGATGGCGGCAAGCAAAAGTGGGTCGGCAACACCAATAGCGGCAACAACATCAACAAGCTGGCCATGCCGCAGGCCTATCTGGAGGTGTTTGCGCCGGTGTTGAACGGCATCACCGCCAAGTTCGGTCATTTCTATACCATCATCGGCTACGAAGTGGTCACCGCCCCCGACAACTTCTTCTATTCCCATGCCTACACCATGCAGTACGGCGAGCCGTTCACCCACACCGGGGCGCTTTTCTCCATGCCCCTGGTGGACAATCTGTCGGTGACCGTGGGCGCGGTCAACGGTTGGGACAGCTTCACCGCCGATATCGACGATGCCTGGAATTTCATCGGCGGTTTGAACTGGGATAACGGCGTGGAAGGCGCCGGTGCCCTGTCCGCGGCGTTGACCGCCACTCACGGCAGTATTGCCGGCAACAACGGCCCGGCGGACGATCTGGACCGTTCTCTGTACAGCATCGTGCTCGGTTACGACCTCACCGATTCCCTGCACTTGGTGTTGCAGCACGACCACGGTTGGCAGGAGCAATTGGGCACCGACAACGAAGCCCACTGGTACGGAATCAACAGCTATCTGACCTACGACATCAATGATATGTTCAGCGTCGGCTCCCGTATGGAGTGGTTCCGCGACGAAGCTGGCATTCGCGTCATCGGCAACGGCAAAAGCACCAACTTCTACGAGATGACCGTAGGGGTCAATTTCACCCCCACCCACTGGTTCAAGGTGCGTCCGGAAGTTCGCTACGACTGGGCGGAAAACAGCAAGCCCTTTGACGAAGGCAGTCAAGACGACCAGCTGACCTTCGCGGTGGATGCGGTGGTTGCGCTGTTCTAATTGACGGTCTTCGGGATCGATTGAAAAAAGCGGGATGGATGCGTCCGTCCCGCTTTTTTTTCGGGCACAAAAAACGCCCCGGCTTATGCGGACGGGGCGTTTTTTTTAGCTTAGAGTCTCTTTTTTAGAGGCTGTAGTACATGTCGAATTCCACCGGGTGGGTGCTCATCCGCAGGCGGGTGATTTCTTCGGTTTTGAGCGCGATATAGCCGTCGATCATATCGTCGGTGAAGACGTTGCCCGCCTTGAGGAATTCCCGGTCCTGATCCAGGGCTTCCAGCGCTTGATCGAAGGCGAAGCATACCTGGGGAATGCTTTGTTCCTCTTCCGGCGGCAGGTCGTACAGGTTTTTGTCCATCGCATCCCCGGGATGGATTTTGTTGAGAATGCCGTCGAGGCCCGCCATCAACATCGCCGAGAAGGCGAAGTAAGGGTTGGCGGTGGAATCGGGGAATCGCACTTCGATTCGCCGTGCCTTGGGATTGGCGATGAATGGGACGCGGATGGAGGCGGAGCGGTTGCGGGCCGAGTAAGCCAGCATCACCGGCGCTTCGAAGCCCGGCACCAAGCGTTTATAGCTGTTGGTGGAAGCGTTGGTGAAGGCGTTCAGGGCGCGGGCGTGTTTGAGAATCCCGCCGATGTAGTAGAGGGCGGTTTCCGAGAGGCCGCCGTAGAGGTCTCCGGTAAACTGATTTTGTCCGCCTTTGGCCAAGGACATGTGGACGTGCATGCCGTTGCCGTTGTCGCCCACCAGCGGTTTGGGCATGAAAGTGGCGGTTTTGCCGAAGGCGTGAGCCACGTTTTGAACCGCGTACTTGAGAATCAGTACTTCGTCGGCTTTTTTCACCAGGGTGTTGCAGCCCACGCCGATCTCGCACTGGCCGGCGGTGGCCACTTCGTGGTGATGAACCTCGGCGGTCAGACCCATTTCCTCCAGAGTTTCGCACATGGTGGAGCGGATGTCCTGGAGCGAGTCCACCGGCGGTACCGGGAAATACCCCCCTTTCAGCCCCGGGCGGTGACCGATATTGCCGCCTTCGTAGACCCTTTCGGTGTTCCAGTTGGCTTCTTCGGAATCCACTTCATAGAAGCAGCGATGGATATCGGCGGCCCAACGCACGTCGTCGAAAATGAAGAATTCGTTTTCCGGTCCGAATAAAGCGGTGTCGGCAACACCGGTGGATTTCATATAAGCTTCGGCGCGCTTGGCCACCGAGCGGGGACAGCGTTCGTAGCCTTCCATGGTGGAAGGTTCCACGATATCGCAGCGGATGATGAGGGTGGGCGCTTCGAAGAACGGATCTTCGACCGCGGTTTCCGGGTCCGGCATGAGAATCATGTCCGATTCGTTGATGCTTTTCCATCCGGCGATGGACGAGCCGTCGAACATTTTGCCGTTTTCGAAGAATTCCTCGTCGAGCGTGTGAGCCGGTACGGTGACATGCTGTTCCTTGCCCCGGGTGTCGGCGAAACGCAAATCGACGAATTGAATTTCTTTTTCTTTGATGACTTCAAATACCTTGTCAACGGACATTGAATTACCTCATTGGACGAATTGAAAAATTCCAGGCATTTTAAGCATGAAACATGCCATTGAAATTTAAGATGAAGAGCGTGCTCGAATCTCGGGTTTATTCAGTAAGTGTTCCCTAATTTGGTGCATAATGTACTTATTTGGTGCGTTCGGATCTTGGGGGCGTAAAATAGATTTGCACCTTGCCTACAAAGCTAAACGGTTTGGCGGCTTTTCGCAATTCCTCATGGATAGCCTGGGCGGATCGGTTCGGGGTTAAAACGGATAAGGGGAGATAGGCCTCCACGTCGATTTTTCCCCTCAAATAGTGAAGATTGATTCGTTTGATTTCTTGGGCATAGGGCAGATGCCGCCACGCCTGCTGCAGCTGTTCGATCACCCGGGGGCGGAGTGGAAGGGCCTGAGGGCGTTGCTGGAGATCGTTCTCGGCGTCGATGTGGACGACCACGTCGGTGACCTCGTCGAATTCCTGCAGCAAGCGATCGCGGACCCGGTCGGCGATGGCGTGGCCTTCGGACACCGAAATCTGCGGATGCACTTGAATGTGGACGTCCACCAAGGCTTCTCCGGCCATTCGTCGGCTGCGCAAGGCGTGGAGGGATTTGACTCCCTCGGTGGTGCGGATGGCGGTCTGGATTTTTGTCACTTGTTCGGCCGGCAGGGCGGTATCCACCAGTTCCCGCAAGCTTTCCACAATCAGCTCCAAACCGATTTTGGCGATCATCAAACCGACCACGATGGCGGCGACCGCGTCGGCGAAGTGGTAGCCGGCCAAGACCCCGATCACCCCCACCAGGACGACGACGGACGAAACCGCATCCGAGCGATGATGCCAGGCATTGGCGCGCAGGAGCTTGGAGCGGGTGTGGCGGGCGACCCGGAGCGTGTAGTGGTACAACCCTTCCTTGACCAGGATGGAAATTCCCACCGCGATCAGCGCCCAGCGGTTGGGGTGCCAGAGGGGGGCGGTTCCCTGCAATCTTTGCGCCGCGTCCCAGACGATGCCGGCGGCCACGGCGGCCAGAAATCCTCCCAGTGCCACGGTGGCGAGGGTCTCGAAGCGGCCGTGGCCGTAGGGATGGCTTTCGTCGGCGCTTTGTCCGGCAAAGCGGACGGTGAAAAGAATCAACAGGTCGGTGGCCAGGTCGGAAAAGGAGTGAATCCCGTCGACGATCAAGGCCCCGGAACGTCCGTAAGATCCCGCTGCGATCTTGCCCACGGCCAACAATAAGTTGACCACCCCGCCCACCAGGGTGACGCGTTGTTTGGCGCGAAGCTGCTCCGCTTGCAGGGAAGGGGGGGTCATTCTCCGACCGTGAGCAGGACGTGGTACTCGTCGCCTTGGCGCCAGCTGTCCTGAATCTGATGGCCGTTGATTCGGCACCAGGCGGGCACGTCGTTCAGAATTCCCGGGTCGGTGCCGATCAATTCCACTTCCATCCCGGCGGGAAGATCCTTGGCGGCGTCCTGAAGCCGGATGACCGGCATGGGGCAAAGCAGTCCGCGGGCGTCCACCGTTTCCTTGCTCATAGCACCCACTCCGCGGGGATTCCATGGGGCGGTAGCGGGGCGACGCGCAGGGTGCGTTCGTTTTCGGCGGTGACCGCCTTGACTTCCACCACATCCGCATTCCGGCCCTGGCTGTAGCGGGCGAGAATGCGCGCCGCCAACTCCCAATCTTCGGCGGTGGGGTCGCCGTCCACCAGGATCAAGGGACCGGCATGGCTGACCGGATACAGGTGCGGAAAGCGTTTCTTGTAGCCTTGCAGAAAACGACCTTCTCCCTCTTCCCGGGCGACGATCAATTTATAGTGGGCGCGGGGGCGGATATGGCGACCCACTTTGAGGAGCATGATGTCGTCCAGTTCGTAGCGTTTTTCTCCGCGAGCCTGCCACAAATCGCTCAGCTTGTGCGAGTAGTTTGCGTCGGTCAGAAAGCAGCAGCCACCGGCGGGCTGGGCGTAATCCTCGAGGCCCAGCCGCTGCGCCAGCGCCATCTGCGGCTTGCGGGTGCGGCCGGAGAAGGCGTAGAGCTTGTCCCGGTCCACCCAGCCTTCCCGCTCCGGTTTGGAAGGCGGGAGATTTTGGGCGCAGAGGGGACGCAACAACCGGTCGTCGGCTCCGGATTCGCGGGCCACTAAGGGCATGGTGTCCTTGCGTTGGGATTTGGGTCGTTGACCGATCACTTCCCCGGTAATGATGAAATCGAAGCCGTTGGTTTCGATCCATTGCCTGGCTTTGCCCACCATGAAGATTTTGCAATCCAGGCAGGGGTTTAGATTGGCTCCATAGCCGTGTTTGGGGTTGATCACCACATCTTTGTACTCTTCGATAATATCGACGATGTGAAGCTTGATGCCCAATTGCTCGGCCACCCAGAGGGCGTTGTTGCGCTTGGGTTTGGCCTGATCGCGCTTGCGAATGGCGTGGGTGTGACCTTCCACGCAGAAGCCGGTGAAAAAATTGATGCCTTCCACGTGAATGCCCTGTTCCATCACCACGCGGGCGGCGAGCATGGAGTCGAGGCCGCCGGAAATCAGGGCGACCGCCTTAAGTTGTTGACGCATGGAGCTCATAAAGACTTAATTGCACGAAAACGTATTTTACCATCGGCTCACCGGTCGGTGCGTCAGTCGCCGCGGTTTTGATGTCCGGGATGTTGTGATATGTTTCCTCAAATATCTTAAGGAGGGGCGCCCCATGAGCGACGATTCTCGCAATACAGACCAGCCGGATTTCGCACAGCAGTTGGAAAAGGCGGCGCGCGACCGCCGTGCCCGAATGACCCGGCCTGCGGGTCGGGAAGAGGATTGGGAGCCGGAAGAGGATACCTTGGAGTTGTCCACCGCGCCCGAAAGTACCCGCCATCCGCGCAGTTCGGCGGAGCGTCCCACCGCGCCGACGGTTTCGGCGGAGTCGGAAGTGCCGCCGCCGTGGTCGTCGAATCGGAGCGGGGAGGGCGATGGCCGGTTGTGGATCGCCGTGGGGCTCGGGGGGGCGGCTTTGGTGATCGTCTTGGTGGTGGCGGCGCTGCTGTATCGTCAAAGCGACCGGATCGAGCATCTGGGCAATACGGTGGTTTCCTTGGAGGAGCGCTTGCAAGCAGGGGCCGGTAGGGGAGGCAATGCAGCCTATCTCGGGGGCGAGGTGGATCGAATGAAGGTCCGGCTGGGCGAGCTCGAACATCAGGCCGGACAGCGTTTGGCGGCGCTGGAGGCGGCAACGGGCGAGGACGGGGAGGCGCTTCGAGGCGAGGTCGAGCGCTTGAACGAGGCCATGGCCGGGATCGAACCGCGCTTGGATAAATTGGAGCGACGGCTCGAAGCCGGCCCGCCGTCCCAGGCAGCCAAGTCGCCTTCCGCCGGGGCGGCTGCGGAAGGCGGCAGCGGACGGCAAGGATGGTATATTGTATTGGCTTCCTTCAACAGCCGCGCCGCGGCGGAAAAATTACGGCGGAATTATGCCGGTCGCGGCGTCCAAGCGGAGATTCAGGCGGCGACCGTCAAGGGAAAGCCTTGGTATCGGCTGCGGGTGGGGCCGTTTACCGATCAGAAAAAAGCTTCCGATCGCGGCGAGGATCTGCGCGGGAAACTGGGATTGAATTCGGTCTGGTTGAGCCGATGAATAAAACCCAGTTTCTGATCATGGCCACCCTCTTCGAAGGGGGGTTGGTAGTGGTGGCTTATTTGTTAGGGTGGTGGATGGAAATCGACCCCATGGCGTCGTTTGCCTGGCGTTCCGAGGCTTTGAGTCTGGGGCTGTTGGGGACTTTCCCTTTGTTGGCTTTTTTCGGGATTTCATATCGCTTGCCCGTTTCCGGGCTGGAAAAAATCAAGCGACTTTTGATCGATACCTTGGGCTCGTTGCTGGCCGCCTCTCGCTGGTATGAATTGGTCTATGTGGCCGCGCTGGCGGGGGTGGGGGAGGAAGTGTTGTTTCGTGGGGTGCTGCAGCCCTGGTTGGAGAGTCTCTGGGGATGGGGGCCGGCGCTGCTGATCAGCAACCTGCTTTTTGGACTGGCCCATTCGGTGACACCTCTATATACCGTCCTGGCCGCCTTGACCGGTATGTATTTGGGCTGGCTGTTGGATGTCGGCGGTGAGCGCAATTTATTGGTGCCCATCGTGGTGCATTCGGTTTACGATTTGGCGGCCTTTATCATCGTGGTCGCCGCCTACCGTGCCGAACGCGCCGCTTGAGCGGCGTCTTTTCGGTTTTTTCTGAGATTCTCCTCACGTTTCTGCCTTTCTTTGCGGGGATCTTTTCGGCTGAAAAGTGTCTTCCCCCTGCCCCTGAATGCCCGCCTGGTGTTGGGTTTCGGCAACTTTTGTCGCCAAAAAGGTACGCTTGACGAAGCGTCGCCGGCTCCTTATAGTGCCTTAAAGCCAGTGGGGAAATGTGGGGATTGGTGGGGACTGCGGCATTCGGAAAGCTCCGGGGGGAGAATTGTTTCGTGGTATTCACACGCTGAGTTTGGATAGCAAGGGCCGTTTGGCGCTGCCCTCCAAATACCGGGAGAGCCTGCAGGCCGAAGCGGATGGCCAGGTGGTCGCCACCATTGCCCTCGATAACCGGTGCCTTTGGTTGTACCCCTTATCCCAATGGGAAGCTTTGGAACGACAATTGGTGTCCTATTCATCGCTTAATCGGAAAGCCAGCCACTTGCAGCGGCTGTTGATCGGCCATGCCAACGAATGCCAATTGGATGGGCAAGGGCGAGTTTTATTGTCGACGCCGTTGCGTAAGTACGCCAATTTGGACAAAAACATCGTGTTGGTGGGCGTGGGTGGCAAATTCGAAATTTGGGATGAGGAGACTTGGGACATCCGCCGCAACGTTTGGATTGAAGAGATGAGTCTCGAGGACCTTGCCGAGCCGCCGGATTTTAGCGCTTTGAAGATTTGATTATGGATGCCATGATTCACCAGCCCGTCATGCTTGAAGAGGCGTTAGCGGGGTTGGCCGTCCGTAACGATGGCGTATACGTGGATGGTACGTTCGGGCGCGGAGGGCATAGCCGTGCGATTCTAGAGCAACTGGGCCGCGAAGGCCGGCTGATCGCTCTGGACAAGGATCCGGATGCCGTCGCATCCACGCAAGCTCGGCAGTTGGCGGAAGACCGTCGGTTCAGCTTGATTCACGCGGATTTCAATCAGTTGCGGGAAGTCATCGAGGAGATGGGTTACGCCGGCCGGATCGACGGCATACTTTTGGATTTGGGCGTCTCATCGCCGCAGCTGGATACACCGGAGCGGGGATTCGCTTTTCTCCATGACGGTCCTTTGGATATGCGGATGAATCCGGATGTGGGAATGAGCGCCGCAGATTGGTTGGCCCAGGCACCGATGCGGGAAATCGCCGATGTCATCCGCAAGTTTGGGGAAGAGCGTTTCGCCCACCGCATTGCCCGGGCCATCGTCGAGGCCCGCAGCCGCCAACCGCTGCTTCGCACCCGGCAACTGACGGCGCTGATCGAACGCGCCGTTCCTGCCCGGGAACGCCACAAACACCCGGCGACCCGGACTTTTCAAGCACTGCGCATTCACATCAATCGGGAGCTGGAGAGTCTGGAAGCCGTCCTGGAGCAAGCGGTGGATCTCTTGGTGCCGGGCGGCCGCTTGGTCGTGATCGCTTTTCACTCCCTGGAGGACCGGATCGTAAAGCGTTTCCTGCGCGCCCAGTCCCGGGGAACGCCCTTGCCCAAGGGGCTGCCGGTGACCGGGACGCCGTCTCCCCAACGCCTGAAAGTTCTCGGCAAAAAGCGTCCCGACGCCTTGGAGGCGTCCCGTAATCCCCGGGCACGGAGCGCGATCCTAAGAATCGCCGAACGCCGATCATGTTAAGCAAATCGGAAGGCGTGTGTATCGGCCTGCTGGTATTGGCGGCCGTTTCAGCGGTGGGCGTGGTGCATAGCAAATACCGTGCCCGCTTGTTGTTCAACGAAGTTCAGCGTCTCCAGCGTCAGCTGGACGACTTCGAGGTGGAATGGGAGCAGTTGTTGCTTGAGGAACATGCTTGGGCCGATCCGGCCCGGGTCGAACGTTTAGCTCGAACCCGCTTGCAGATGGTGGTTCCGGATGCGAATGAAATCGTTTATTTGCCGCTCTCTTCAGGCCCTCCGATGCATTGAACGAGATGGTGGATACTAGCCCCCCCCGAATTGACTTGATTTCCTGGCGGCGCGGATTGGTGCTGGCCGGGTTCGGCCTGGGATTGGCGGGATTGCTGGTGCGGGCGTTTTACGTGCAGGTATGGGCGCGGGATTTCTATCAACGGAGGGCGGATAGACAGCAGATTCGGGTGATGGAATTGCCCGCTCACCGGGGGCGGCTGCTGGACCGCAAAGGCGCCCCCTTGGCGATCAGCGCGCCGGTGCAATCGGTTTGCGTCAATCCCCGGATATTTCAGGCCAGCGCGGCACAAATGCGCACCTTAGCGCGCTTGCTGAATATCCCCGAAGCGCGTTTGCGGCACCGGATCGATACCCACCGCCGGCGCGCATTCCTCTATCTCAAACGCCGCCTGCCGCCGGCGAGGGCGGAGCGGATCGCGGGCTTGGAGATCGACGGCCTGTTTCTGAGGCCGGAATTCAAACGTTATTACCCCGCCGCCGAAGTGACCGCCCACTTGCTCGGTTTTACCGATATCGATCAGCACGGTCAGGAAGGCGTGGAGCGGCGATTCGAAGCCCAATTGCAGGGGATGTCCGGGCAGGTGCGGGTGATTCAGGATCGTCGCGGGCGAATCATCGAATCCATCGAAGCGGTTCAGCCGGCGCGACCGGGCCACGATATCCGCTTGAGCATCGATCGGCGCCTGCAGTATTGGGCTTATCTGGAACTCAAGCGTGCAGTGACCGAACATCGCGCCAAGGGCGGGATGCTGGTATTGCTCGATGCGAAAACCGGGGAAGTGTTGGCCCTGGCCAACCAGCCCGCCTTCAACCCGAATTTCCGCGATTCGCTGACCTCGGGCAATTTCCGCAATCGGGCCCTGGTCGACCGATTTGAACCGGGCTCCACCCTCAAGCCCCTCACCATGGCATGCGCCCTGCGGGAGCACGCCGTGTCTCCCGGTTGGAAGGTCGACACCACGCCCGGTTGGATGCGCGTGGGACGGAATCGGGTGCGGGACCATCGCAATTACGGGGTGCTCGATTTGGCGGGGATATTGCGGAAATCGAGCAATGTGGGCATTACCCATGTGGCTTTGAAAATGCCATCCGAATCTTTTGCCGCCTGTCTCAGGGATTTCGGTTTCGCCGGGCGCACCGGAATCGAGTTTCCCGGCGAAACGGAAGGGGTGGTGCCCGATCCGTCCGGCTGGGGCCAGTTTGAGCAGGCGACGATCGCCTTCGGCTACGGTTTGGCGGTTTCCACCCTGCAGTTGGCGCGCGCTTATGCGGTGCTGGCCGATGACGGCATACGCCACAGCATCACCCTCTTGCCCCGCGATCAGGACAGCCGGGCACAGCGGATTCTACCGCCCGGCCTGGCCGCCCGCCTGCGGCGGATGCTGGAAGGCGTGGTCAGTCGGGATGGCACCGCCTCTCGGGCCCGGGTGGCGGGTTATCAAGTGGCGGGCAAGACCGGTACCGCCAAAGTGGCGATTCCGGGCGGTTATGCGGACGATCGTTATCGGGCTTTGTTCGTGGGGATGGCGCCCGCCTCGAAACCTCGTTTGGTCCTGGCGGTGGTGATCGATGAGCCCGGTGGCAAGGATTACTACGGCGGTTTGGTGGCGGCGCCGGTGTTCGCCCGGGTCATGGAGATCGCGCTGCGCTTGTTGGGTGTGCCGCCGGACGGTGTTCCTCAGACCTCTCAACCCCTCTTGGTGAAATTGGATGGGCAGCCGGATGGATAGGCGGGGGATGCCCGGCTGGGTGCCCCTGCAAGAACTGATGCCGGACGTTCCCTGTCCGCCCGGCCTGTGCGTGTCGGGACTCAGCGACAGCGGTTCTTCCGTGCGCCCGGGGGAGGCGTATCTTGCTCCCGCCGGCGTTCGCCGCCATGGGATCGAATTTGCCCCGGAAGCCCAGGACCGGGGGGCGGTCGTGGTGGTCTACGAACCGGAAGGGGCCCGTCTGCCGGCCGGTTTGACCGTTCCCGCCCTGGCCGTACCCCGCCTCAATGAGCGTTTGGGAGAGATCGCCGCGCGTTTCTACGGCCATCCTTCCCGGGCAATCGAGGTGATCGGGATCACCGGCACCAATGGGAAGACATCTTGCAGCTTTTTCCTGGCTCAAGCACTCGGGGGCGCGGTGCTAGGCACTCTCGGGTGGGGCAGTCCGGCCGCTTTGCAAGCGACCCATCACACCACCGCACCGGCCCTGGAAAACCAAAAACGCTTGGCCGCCTTGCGGGCACGAGGAATTCGCTCCGTGGCCATGGAGGTCTCTTCCCACGCGTTGGATCAGGGGCGGGTCAACGGGATCGATTTCGATCTCGCTTTATGGACCAATCTCAGCCGCGACCATCTGGATTACCACGGGACCCCGGACGCTTATGCCGACGCGAAGATCAAGCTCCTGAGTCATCCGAAGCTTCAGGCGGCGGTATTGAATTTGGACGATCCGGCCTGGCCGGCCTTTCATCGCGGGGTCGGTCCCGGGGTTCGGATCTATGGGTTTAGCGCAATCCCGGGGAAAGACGCTCCTTTTCCCCGTTTAGTCGCCGATGCGGTTTGTTATCGCGCCGCCGGAATGGAGTTTCAAGTGACCTGGAAAAACGAGCGGATGCCGGTTCAGGTGCCGCTGCTCGGGGAATTCAATCTCGCCAACGTCTTGGCGGTATTGACGGTATTGCTGGCGCGGGGGTCGGCATTGGCGGAAGCGGTCCGCCTTTTGGCGAATCTTACACCGGTGCCGGGAAGGATGGAGTGCTTCCGGTCGCCGGACCGGCCTTTGGCGGTGGTGGATTACGCCCATACCCCGGCCGCCCTGGAACTGGCCCTGCGCAGTTTGCGTCGGCATTGCCGCGGACGCCTGTGGGCGGTGTTCGGTTGCGGCGGGCAGCGCGATCGGGGCAAACGCCCCCAGATGGGGCGGGTGGCCGAGGGTTTGGCCGACCGGGTGATCTTGACCGACGACAATCCCCGCGCGGAAGACGGCGATCGCATCGTCGCCGAAATTATGGCGGGTATGACCACCCATCCGCAGGTGGTGCGGGATCGCGGCGAAGCGATTGCGACTGCGATCGCCTCGGCGGACGTCGATGACATCGTCCTGGTGGCGGGAAAAGGCCACGAGAGTTGGCAGGAAATCGGAGGAGGAGAGCGGCGCGCCTTCTGCGACCGGGCGGTGGTGGCCGAGCTTTTGCGGGAGGCGCCGGTATGCGCTTGAGCGAGTTGGCGCCCGTATTGAAAGGAACGCTCCTCCGCCAGGATGTCGAGTTTCACGGCGTGGGCATCGATAGTCGCGGGGATTTGCAAGGCCGCTTGTTCGTGGCGCTGCATGGAGCGCGATTCGACGGCCACGACTTCTTGCCCCAGGCGCGGGAGGCGGGCGCCGTCGGCGCGCTGGTGACGCGGCCCGGGGCGAGCGAATTGCCCCAGCTCAAGGTGGCCGATACCCAACTGGCCCTGGGGCAGTTGGCCCGGTATTGGCGCCATCTAAATTTCGACGGGATGGTGGTGGGGGTCACCGGCAGCAACGGCAAAACCACCGTCAAGGAAATGATCGCTCAAGTATTGGCCGAAGCGGAGGAAGCGCACGGCGCCGCTTCCCTCCTTAAGACTCAGGGCAACCTCAACAATGCCATCGGCGTGCCTTTGACCCTGTTGCGCCTGCACCCGTCGCATCGCTTCGCGGTGATCGAAATGGGCGCCAATCACGCCGGTGAAATCGCCTATGTAGCCGGATTGGCCGAACCCCAAGCCGCGGTGATCACCAACGCCGGCCCGGCCCATTTGGAAGGTTTCGGTTCTCTGGAAGGAGTGGCCCGGACGAAGGGAGAATTGATCGCCGCTTTGCCGACTACCGGAACGGCGGTGCTCAACGCCGACGATCGATTTTTTCCATTGTGGCGGGAAATCGCCGGCCGCAGACGGGTGATCACTTTCGGATTGTCTTCGTCGGCCGATGTCAGCGCCGAGGCCATGGAGCCGTTGGCGTTCAGCGAAGGCCGGTTTCGTAACCGGTTCCGGGTTCGAGCGCTGGGTGAGCGTTTCGATGTGGATCTGGCCTTGCCGGGCCGTCACAACGTGATCAATGCGCTGGCGGCCACGGCTTGCGGTTTGGCCATGGATGGAAGTGTCGCCGGGATTCAGGCGGGATTGGCCCGGATGGTGCCCGTCTCGGGGCGATTGCGGCCGTTGCCGGCCAAGAGCGGAGCTTGGCTCTTGGACGATTGCTACAACGCCAATCCGGCTTCCTTCGAGGCCGGATTGGACGCCTTAGGTGCTTGCGGCGGCGAGCCCTGGGTCGTGTTGGGTGCGTTCGGCGAACTGGGACCGGACAGTACAGCTTGGCACACCCGGGCGGGGGCATTGGCCAAAGCCCGCGGTGTCCGGCGCTTATTGGCGGTGGGCGATGCCAGCAGAGCGGCGGTGGCTGCCTTTGGCATCGGGGGGGAATGGTTCGCGTCTCAGGCAGCCTTGATCGACGCCGCGCTCGACCACCTCCACGCCGAGGTGCGAATTTTAATCAAAGGGTCGCGCAGCCAGCATTTGGAGACCACGGTGGAGGCCTTGCAGGCCTGGGGGGGAGAGCAGGGGTGCTATACGAGTTGACGGAATGGTTGAGTGATTGGTACGGCCCGTTTCGGGTGTTCCAGTATCTGACCTTGCGCGCCATATTGGGGGTGCTGACCGCATTGGCGATCGCTTTCATGATCGGCCCCTCCTTGATTCGTCGCCTTGGAAGTCGGGGGCTGGGGCAGCCGATCCGGGTGGACGGGCCCGAAGCGCACCTGAGCAAAGCGGGTACCCCCACCATGGGGGGCGCATTGATTCTGGCGGCCGTTACCCTCGCCACCCTGTTGTGGGCGGATTTGAACAACCGTCAAACCTGGGTAGTGCTATCTGTGACTTTAGCTTACGGGGTGATCGGCTTCGTCGATGACTATAAGAAATTGATTCTCAAAAACAGCAAGGGAATCTCGGCGCGCCAGAAGCTGTTTTGGCAGTCCGCGGTGGCGTTGGGTGCGGCCGCTTTCCTCTACCACACCGCCCAGGTGCCGGCGGAGACCACCTATATCGTCCCTTTCTTTAAGGAAATATCGATCGGCTTGGGATGGGGATTTATTCCTCTTACCTGGTTGGTCATCGTGGGCAGCAGCAACGCGGTCAATTTGACCGATGGTCTAGACGGTTTGGCGATCCTTCCGGCAGTGCTGGTGGGCGGGGCATTGGGGATCTTCGCCTATGTTTCGGGCAACGTGAATTTCGCCGTTTATCTGGCCGTTCCCCACATTCCCGGCGCCGGCGAGTTGGTGGTGTTTTGCGGTGCGCTGGTGGGAGCCGGATTGGGTTTTTTATGGTTCAACGCCTATCCGGCTCAAGTGTTCATGGGAGATATCGGCGCCCTCGCATTGGGTGCGGCCCTGGGGATCCTGGCGGTACTGGTTCGCCAGGAAATCGTCTTGATGATCATGGGGGGCGTGTTCGTGGTCGAGACGGTTTCGGTCATCCTTCAGGTGATCTCGTTCAAGCTGACCGGGAAACGGATTTTTCGGATGGCCCCCCTGCACCATCATTTCGAACTCCAGGGCTGGCCGGAGCCGCGGGTGAGCGTTCGCTTCTGGATCATCACCGTGATTTTGGTCCTGATCGGGCTGGCGACTTTGAAACTGAGGTAGGCGACATGGCAGAGGTCACAGATACGATAGGCAGCAGTGGCATTCAACCCAACGGGGCTTGCGGCCATGGGCAATCGTCTTTGTCGACGTTAGGTCCCGATCCCCGAGTGGCGGTGGTGGGATTGGGCGTGACCGGCGTGTCGGCGCTCAACTTTCTGCATCGCCGCGGGATCGAATGCGTGGCCCTGGATACCCGGGAGAATCCTCCCGGCTTGGCCGCCGCCAGTGCCTTGAGCGGGGTGCCGGTGTTTACCGGCGGTTTGCGTGCCGATTGCTTGACTTGGGCGACCCATCTGCTGGTGAGCCCCGGGATCGGTTTGGAGCAGGCGGAGATCCGCGCAGCTCTGGAGCACGGAGCCGCCTTGATCAGCGACATCGATCTTTTTGCCGATCAAGTTCGGGCACCGGTGATCGGGGTGACCGGTTCCAACGGCAAGAGCACGGTCGTGACCCTGGTGGCGGAGATGGCTCAAGAGGCGGGCTTGAAAGTGCGCGCCGGCGGCAATTTGGGCACCCCGGTTCTGGATTTATTGGATGAGGCTTGCCAACTCTACGTCCTTGAGCTGTCCAGCTTCCAGTTGGAGCGAAGCCGGCGATTGCGTCCGGAGGCTGGCGCGGTGCTGAATGTCAGCCCCGATCACTTGGATCGTCACTCGAATCAGGAAGCCTATGCCTCGGCCAAGGGACGTCTGTTGCGATGGAGCCGGCGGCAAGTGGTAAACGGGGACGACCCGGTTGTGACGAGGTTGGCAGGAAGTGCGCTTCGCGATCGCCAACTGCGGTTTAGTCTGAGCGATCCCACGGCCGATTACGGCTTGCTTCGCTATCGCGGTCGCGAATGGTTGGTTGCCTATGGGAAACCGCTCATACCGGCGGCGGAGATGCGGCTGAGCGGCCGCCACAATTGGGCCAATGCCTTGGCGGCTCTGGCGTTGGCGGAGACGGCGGGGATTTCGCCGGAGGCCGCGATCTCGGTGCTGCGACGATTCAGCGGCTTGCCCCATCGGATGCAAACGGTGGGGGAAATCGACGGGGTGGCATGGATCAACGATTCCAAGGCCACCAATGTGGGGGCCGCCGAGGCGGCCATTGCGGGTTCGGGTGCGCCCTTGATTTGGTTGGCCGGCGGGGACGGCAAGGGCGCCGATTTTGCTTCGCTCGTCCCGGCCGTCGCCGCCAAGGTCAAAACGGCGGTGCTGTACGGCCGCGACCGTAACCGGCTGGCCGAGGCCCTGGCCGGGGCGACGGAAATACGCGTGGTGGAGGACTTGTCTGGCGCGATGACGGTCGCCGGACGGATCGCCCGTCCGGGAGATACCGTGTTGCTGGCGCCGGCTTGCGCCAGCCTCGATCAATTCGAAAATTATCAGGCCCGGGGAGAATGTTTCATGCAATGGGTGCAGCGTCTCGTAGGGCGCGCCGAGGGAGGAAGCGCGTCGATCGCGAACGAGGCGGTTCCTCCGTCACCCCGTCCTGAAATATCCCTAGCCGGTGCCGATCTCGGGGAGGGTGAATCTAAATGGCGGTAAAAGCGCGGCAAGCCGTGTCCCCGACCGGCACCGGCATCTTTCTCGATCACGGTTTGCTGGCGGCGGCGACGATCCTCTTGGTGGCGGGCTATGTGATGATGACCTCCGCTTCGTTGCACTTGACCGAGGACGGCTTGCATTTCGCCAAACGTCAATTGGCCCATCTGGGGTTGGGGCTCGCGGCCGGAGCGGCGGTTCTGGCTGTGCCGTTGCATTGGTGGCTGCGCGGCGGGGCGGTGTTGCTCTTGGGGGGCTTTGTCTTATTGGTGGCGGTGAAAATCCCCGGTCTCGGGGTCACGGTGAATGGCAGTACCCGTTGGCTGAATTTGGCGGTGCTTCGCCTGCAAGTTTCGGAAGTGTTCAAATGGGTGGCGGTGATCTATTTAGCCGGTTACGTGGTTCGTCACCATCATGAATTGCGTACCCGCGCCATGGGGTTGATTCGTCCCCTGGTTCCATTGGGTTTGGGCGCCGGTTTGTTGCTCTGGGAACCTGATTTCGGTGCGGCGGCGGTACTTCTGGCCACCGCGGTGACGGTATTGTTCTTGGGCGGCGCCCGGCTGTTGCCGCTGCTGTCCTTGATGGCCATTCTGGGAGGCGCCGCGACGGGCTTGGTGGTTTTCGAGCCTTATCGGTTCAAGCGTTGGATCGGTTTTCTCGATCCCTGGTCCCATGCCCAGGATTCCGGCTATCAATTGGTACAGGCACTGATCGCCTTCGGTCGAGGGGGGCTGGGAGGCGTTGGTTTGGGGAACAGCGTCCAGAAAATGTTTTATCTGCCCGAAGGCCATACCGATTTCCTATTGGCCGTGGTGGGCGAGGAACTCGGTCTGCTGGGAGTGGTCGGCGTCATTTCGATGTTCGGCTGGTTGTTGTGGCGGGTATTCGCTACCGCCCGTCTGGCGGAGTCGAACGAAGCGGTTTTCGGCGCTTGCCTCGCCTACGGGGTGGGGGTCTGGCTGGGACTTCAAGCGTTGATCAATATGGGGGTCAATTTGGGCGTCTTACCCACCAAAGGTTTGACCTTGCCGCTCATGAGCTACGGCGGCGGCAGTTTGGTGGTGAACTGTATGGCGATCGGTTTGGTGCTCAGGGTGTATGCCGAAGCCCGGGAAATCCAGGCACAGCAGCCGCGAGGCAAATCATGGCGGAGGTGATGATCCTGGCGGGCGGGACCGGTGGCCACGTCTTCCCGGCGCTGGCGGTGGCGGTTTGGCTGCGCGAGCAAGGCCACCAAGTGAGCTGGATGGGAACCTCGCGCAGTTTGGAATCCCGGGTGGTGCCCGCCGCGGGGTTCGAGTTGGATACCGTGTCGGTCAGTGGTTTGCGGCGGACGGGCTTGAAAGCCAAACTACAGGCTCCCTGGATGTTGGCTCGAGCCTTGATCCAGGCGGGCCGCTATTTACGTCGGCGCCGTCCCTCGGTAGTCCTGGGAATGGGCGGATTCGTCGCCGGTCCGGGAGGGCTCATGGCAGAGTGGTTGGGGATACCCTTGGTGCTCCACGAGCAGAATCGAATACCTGGGACGACCAACCGCTGGTTGGCGCCACGCGCGAAGCGGGTATTGGAAGGATTTCCGGGAACCTTCCCCGACCGTTTTTGGCCCTGCTGGACCGGCAATCCCTTGCGGGCCGAAATCGTCGGAATGTCGGCCGATAAAGGTCCGCTCGAAGGGCGCCCGGTGAGGCTGTTGGTGATGGGGGGCAGTCAGGGGGCTCAGATTCTAAACGAGACGGTCCCGGAAGCCTTGGCGGGACTGGAAAACACTGAATTGGAGGTTTGGCATCAAAGCGGTGCGGTTATGGCGTCCCACGTGGCCGAGGCCTACCGGAAAAACAAGGTTTCGGCCCGGGTGGAAGCATTCATCGACGATATGGCGGCCGCCTATGCCTGGGCCGATTTGGTGATCGCCCGCGCCGGAGCGATGACGGTGAGCGAATTGGCGGCGGCCGGTGTCGGTGCGATTTTAGTGCCGTATCCCTATGCCATCGACGATCATCAGAGATTGAACGCCCAATATCTGGTGGAGCGAGAAGCGGCGGTCATGTTGCTCCAGAACGAGCTGACGCCGCGGTCTCTGCGACAAGCGGTGACGGCTTGTTTGGCTCGCCCCGAGCGGTTGCGGGCCATGGGTGCGGCGGCACGCAAAGCCGCCCGCTTGGATGCCACGGAAACGGTGGCGCGAATTTGTCTCGAGGAGGCCGAAAGTGGTGCCCCAGTTAAAAACGGAAAGTGATCCCCGCCTACTGCTGCGAGCGGGGGGAGAACCGGTTCAGCGGCGAATGGCTCGAATCGGGCGGATTCATTTCATCGGCATCGGCGGCGTCGGTATGAGCGGTATTGCCGAGGTGCTCGCAAACCTGGGTTATCGAATATCCGGTTCGGATCTGCGCGAGAGCGTCGCTCTGCAGCGGCTACGCGGCCTGGGGGCGGACGTCTTCGTCGGCCATGCCGCCGAGCATGTGGACGGAGCCGATGTGGTGGTGGTTTCCAGCGCGGTGATGCCCGACAACCCGGAATGGGTGGCGGCGGAAGCGCGCCGGGTTCCGGTCATTTCCCGGGCGGAGATGCTGGCCGAATTGATGCGGTTTCGATTCGGCATCGCGGTGGCCGGCACCCACGGAAAGACCACTACCACCAGCCTGGTCGCCAGCATTCTGGCGGAAGGCGGCCTGGACCCCACTTTCGTGATTGGCGGGCGTCTCAACAGCGCGGGCAGTCATGCCGCCCTGGGGGCGAGTCCCTACTTGGTCGCCGAAGCCGACGAAAGCGACGCCTCGTTTTTGCACTTGCAGCCGATGATGGCGGTGGTCACCAATGTGGACCGCGATCACATGAGTGCCTATGGGGACGACTGGCAACGACTCAAGGAGACGTTCATCGAATTTCTGCATCATTTGCCGTTCTATGGAATGGCGGTCATGTGCCTGGACGATCCGGGAGTGGCTTCGGTCCTCCCCCGCATTCAAAAACCGGTGGTCACTTACGGTCTCCACCCGGAAGCCGACTTGCGCGCGCGGGATCTCGTTCCGGACGGACTCAAGACCCGCTTCGTGGTGGAAGGTCACGGCCTGGATCAACCGTTGGAGATGGAATTGAACCTTCCCGGCCGGCACAACCTCCTCAACGCATTGGCGGCCATCGTAATCGCCTTGGAGGTGGGGGTACAACCGACCACCATTCGCCGGGCACTCGCCCGCTTCGCCGGGATCGGACGCCGCTTTCAAGTCTGTCAAGTGTCGTGGCGCGGGGGCGAGGTGACCTTGGTGGACGATTACGGTCATCATCCGCGCGAGCTGGAAATGACCTTCGCCGCCGCGCGTCAAGCCTGGCCCGGCCGCCGGCAGGTATTGGTTTTTCAGCCTCATCGCTATAGCCGAACGCGGGAGCTGTTCGATGATTTCGTGGAGGTATTGACCGAGGTGGATGAAGTATTGCTGCTCGACGTTTATCCGGCGGGCGAGGCGCCGATCCCGGGAGTCGACAGCGCCGCTCTGGCGGAGGCTTTGGCGGCGCGCGGTCGGGTTCCCAAAATGCTCGATTCGTTGGAGACCGTTCCCGTGGCATTGATGGAGGCGCTTCGGCCCGGCGACGTAGTGATGACCATGGGGGCCGGAAGTATCGGGCAGTTGGCCGCGGCTTTGCCCGAGATGTTACAGGAGAGGCGGGATGACCAGTAACCGGGCAATGCCGATGAGCCACTTGGATTGGAGCCACGAAACGTCTCCGGGACGGGAGAAAGGGGGAGTGGACAGGCATCCCATGTGGCATCCGCTCGAAGGGCTGCGAAGCAGTATTCGGGGGGAACTCCAAGGCCGGGTGCCGCTGGCGCGGTTTACCGCCTGGCGAGTGGGCGGGCCGGCCGAGCGTCTGTTTCAACCGGCGGACAAGCAAGATTTGGTGGCGTTCCTGGAGGGGCTTCCGGCAGACGAACCGCTCACTTGGCTGGGGCTGGGAAGCAATCTGCTGGTGCGCGACGGCGGCGTTCCGGGAACGGTGATTTATTCCGCGGGGCGTTTGCGGGGCATGGCGATGGAGGAGGGCTTGGTATACGTGGAGGCCGGCGTTCCTTGCGCCCACTTGGCGCGCTTTTGCAGTGTCCACGGTCTCGGCGGGGCCGAGTTTTTGGCCGGGATTCCCGGTACCTTGGGCGGCGCGCTGGCCATGAATGCCGGCGCCTTCGGCGGCGAGACCTGGATCTGGGTGGAGGCAGTGGAAACGGTGGATCGTCGTGGCCGCTTGCACCGGCGCACGCCGCGTGAATACAAGGTCGGTTACCGCAGCGTGCAAGGGCCGGCCGACGAATATTTCTTGGCCGCCTGGCTGCGGTTTCAACCGGGCGACATCGAATCCGGCCAGCGCCGCATTCGGGAGCTTTTACAGCGACGCAGTCGGACTCAGCCGACCCGCTGGCCGAATTGCGGCTCGGTCTTCAAAAACCCGCCCGGCGACTTCGCCGCGCGGCTGATCGAAGCCTGCGGTCTCAAGGGCAAGCGGATCGGCGACGCCAAGATATCGGAAGTGCACGCCAATTTCATCATCAACAATGGCGGGGCGAGAGCGGCGGATATCGAAGCCTTGATCGAGGCGGCCCGGGAAGCGGTGAAATATCGCTTCGGCATTGATTTGGAGTTGGAAGTGCGCATCATCGGCGTGGCGGAGGAGCAAGCATGACGGGACTCGGCGATCCCGGTCGTTTCGGCAAGGTGGCGGTGGCCATGGGAGGCGCCAGCGCCGAGCGCGAAATTTCCTTGATTTCCGGGGAGCAGGTCTTTGCCGCCCTCCAGCGGCTAGGGGTGGACGCGAAGGCGGTGGACGTGGGACGCCGCTTCCTGGATGAATTGGCGGGGCGAGGCTTCGATCGGGTGTTCAATATCCTCCACGGCCGCGGCGGCGAGGACGGTGTGCTGCAGGGGTTGCTGGAGGCGCTGGACCTTCCCTATACCGGCAGCGGGGTGCTGGGTTCGGCTTTGACCATGGATAAGCTGACCACGAAATGGTGTTGGCGTGGTGCGGGTTTGCCGACTCCCGATTGGCAGGTTTTGGAAACCCGTGAGGATCTGGCTCGCTGCGGTGATTATTTGGGGTTTCCGGTAATCGTCAAGCCGGCCCTGGAAGGCTCCAGTCTGGGCATGAGCAAGGCGGACGATCGGCACCAGTTGGTCGAGGCGTGGACGCTGGCCCGAAGATACGATTCGCCGGTGTTCGCAGAGCGTTGGATCGACGGCGAGGAGTACACCGCCACCTTGCTGCAGAAGGAAATCTTGCCCCTCATCCGTCTGGAGACGCCGCGTATTTTCTATGATTTCGAAGCCAAATACCGGGCCGACAGCACCCGTTATCATTGCCCCTGCGGACTGCCGGCGGAAATGGAGCAAGCACTCATGGCGTTGGTCGTCAGGGCCTGCGGAGTGCTCAGGGTCAGCGGTTGGGGACGGGTGGATTTGTTCCTCGACCGAACCGGTCAACCCTGGTTGATCGAGGTCAACACGGTACCGGGGATGACCGATCATAGTTTGGTGCCGATGGCGGCGCGGGCGGCCGGTATCGAGTTCGACGAATTGGTGTGGCGGATTTTGGAAACCAGTGTCCAGGCGTAACGCGATCCTCTGGGGAATGGGATTGACGGTGATTGGAATGTTAACTTGGATAGGGAGCCTGAAAACGACGGCTCCGATCCGGTATGTGAGGATCGAAGGGCAGGTTCGGCACGTGACCGGCGATGCCTTGAAGCAAGCGTTGACGCCCTTGTTGGCGGGTGGTTACTGGAAATTGGATGTAGACGATGCGGTGACGGCGGTGGAAAAGCTGGCCTGGGTGGAAAAGGTGCAAGTGATGCGAATCTGGCCGGACGTGATCCGCCTTAAAATCCAAGAGCAGGTGCCGTATGTGCGATGGGGAAAAACAGAACTGTTGAATCGGCGGGGGGAAAAGTTCGTCCCCGCCACCATTGAAGGATACACGGATCTGCCGATGCTGCGAGGACCGGACGGTCACGAAAAAAGACTGTTTTCCGCTTATCGGGAGATGATTCGATCCCTCGGGGCTTTATCTTTCCGGATTCTCGGAATCGAGGTGGATGCCCGGCGGAGTTGGCGGCTGACGATGACCAGCGCAGGCGGTTCGCAATCCGCTCCCGCCACACGCACGATGGTGGTTTTGGGGCGGCAGCAACCGCAGGCTGCTTTCGGCAAGGTGGTTCGGCTTTTGGCCCGCTTGACGCCTGAGCAAAGGCAAAACGTAAAGCGGCTCGATGCTCGCTACGAACACGGATTCGCAGTCCGCTGGCGTGAGCAGGACAAACAATCATAACGAGACGATATGGCTAAGCGCAGAGACCGAAATATTATCGTAGGGCTCGACATCGGCACTTCCAAGGTGGCGGCGATTGTGGGGGAGTACAACGTCGAGGAAGACGAAATCGAAATCGTCGGCATCGGCAGTCACCCTTCCACGGGCCTGAAACGGGGGGTGGTGGTCAATCTGGAATCCACGGTGCAGGCGATTCAGCGCGCGGTGGAGGAGGCCGAATTGATGGCCGGTTTTCAGATCCGTTCGGCCTACGTGGGGATCGCCGGGAGTCACATCCGCAGCCTCAATTCCCACGGCATCGTCGCCATCAAGGACAAGGAGGTGACCCAGACCGACGTGGATCGGGTCTTGGATTCGGCCCGGGCGGTGGCGATTCCGGCCGATCAAAAGATTCTCCACGTCCTTCCCCAGGAATACATCATCGACAGCCAGACCGGGATCAAGGAACCGGTGGGCATGGCGGGCATCCGCCTGGAGGCCAAGGTCCATATCATCTCCGGCGCGGTTAGCGCGGCCCAGAATCTGGTCAAATGCGTCCGCCGCTGCGGCCTGGAAGTGGAGGACATCATCCTCGAGCAGTTGGCGTCCTGTTACGCCATCCTGAGCGAGGACGAAAAGAATCTCGGAGTGTGCCTGGTGGACATCGGCGGGGGAACGACCGACATCGCCGTCTATACCGACGGCGCCATTCGGCATACCGCGGTGATCCCGATCGCCGGCGATCAAATTTCCAACGACATCGCGGTCGCCCTGCGCACCCCCATCCAGCACGCGGAATCGATCAAGATCGATCATGCCTGCGCCCTGACCCAATTGGCCGACATCGACGACATGATCGATGTGCCCAGCATCGGCGATCGCCCTCCCCGGCGGATTTCGCGCCACAACCTGGCGGAAATCGTCGAGCCCCGCTGCGAGGAACTGATGCTTCTGATTCAAACGGAACTGCGCCGCAGCGGCTTCGAGGATTTGATCGCCGGCGGCATTGTCCTGACCGGCGGCAGCTCCAAGCTGGAGGGCTTGGTGGAATTGGCCGAGGAGATTTTTCACATGCCGGTGCGTCTGGGCATGCCCCGCCATGTCACCGGCCTCACCGACGTGATTCACAACCCCGCGTTCGCCACCGGGGTGGGGCTGTTGCTGTTCGGCCACGAGCACGAGGACGGGTTGGGGTTGAGTGACGACGAATCGGTTTTGCTGTCGATTTGGCGTCGCATGTGCAGCTGGTTTCAGGGAAATTTTTAACGGGGATAGTGGGTTTTGGATGTGTGTTCTAATCGCAAATTGCGGAGAGGAGTAAAGTTATGAAATTCGAAATGGTAGACGACTACGGTCAAAATGCGATCATCAAAGTGATCGGCATCGGCGGCGGCGGCAGCAATGCGGTCGACCACATGGTCAACAGCAGCATCGAGGGGGTGGAATTCATCTGTTCCAATACCGATGCCCAGGCCTTGCGCAAAGCGTCCGCCAAGACCGTGCTGCAGATCGGCGGCGAACTCACCAAAGGATTGGGCGCGGGCGCCAGCCCGGAAGTGGGCAAGCAGGCGGCCATGGATGACCGGGATCGAATTCAGGAATTGATCCAGGGCGCCGACATGATTTTCCTGACCGGCGGCATGGGCGGCGGCACCGGCACCGGCGCGGCCCCGGTGTTCGCCGAGATCGCCCGGGATTTGGGCGTGTTGACGGTGGCGGTGGTGACCAAGCCGTTCCCCTTCGAGGGAACCAAGCGGCGCGCGATCGCCGATCGGGGAATCGAGGAATTGAGCCGCTACGTGGATTCCCTGATCACCATTCCCAACGAGAAACTCCTGCCGGTGTTGGGCAAGGATGTTTCCTTGCTGCAGGCGTTCGCCGCGGCCAACGACGTGCTCTTGGGAGCGGTTCAAGGGATCGCCGAATTGATCACCCGCCCCGGTTTGATCAACGTGGACTTCGCCGACGTGCGCACGGTGATGTCGGAGATGGGCATGGCGATGATGGGAACCGGTTCCGCCAGCGGCGAAAACCGTGCCCGCGAGGCGGCGGAACGGGCCATCGCCAGCCCCCTGCTGGAGGATGTCAACCTGCACGGGGCGCGGGGCATTTTGGTGAACATCACCGGCGGCCTGGATCTGTCCATCGGCGAATTCGACGTGGTGGGCAACACGGTCAAGGAATTTTCCTCCGACGATGCGGTGGTGGTGGTCGGCACCGTCATCGATCCCGAGCTGCAAGACGAGATTCGGGTGACGGTGGTGGCCACGGGCCTGGCCGGTTCCGCCGGCGCCGCCGTGGAAGAGCCGCCGGTACGCCTGGTGGAAAAGGACAGTGACGGGAAGGTGGATTATGACAAATTGGAACGTCCCACCGTGATTCGCCAACAACCCGATCGGGTGCGCAAGCTCAACGTGCCGAGCGGGAGCAATTCCGGCGTCAACAACAGCGAGGAAGATCTGGATTATCTGGATATTCCGGCGTTTCTGCGCCGGCAGGCGGATTGAATCCGGTTAGTAGGGGCAGGCCCCTGTGCCTGCCCGATAGCCCCTGTGCCTGCCCGATAGCCCCTGTGCCTGCCCGATATAACCCCGCGGCTCCGGATCAAAGCCGCATCGGCATGACGAGATAGCGGATGGAGGGGTCCTCGGGGTCTTCCGCCAGGCAGCTCAGAGAGGGGTCGGCAAACCCCAGGCGGATGGTTTCCGCGTCCAGGTGGGAAACCGCATCGGCCAGATAGGCGGCATTGAAGCCGACCGTGAACGGCTCGCCTTCGTAGAGTACTTCCACCTCTTCCTCGGCTTCTTCTTGATCCGGGTTATGCGCGGAAAGGCGCAGCAAGTTGGAGGAGACGTCCAGGCGAATGCCGCGGTATTGCTCGTTGGAAAGGATGGACACTCGGCCGATGGCTTCTTTCAAGGCCAATCGGTCGCAGCTCACAAAGCGATTGACTTGCTCGGGAAAGACCCGCCGATAGTCGGGATAGCGGCTGTCGATCAGTTTGGCGGAAAAGACCGCCGAGGGCAGCTCCAGGCGTATATTGCTGGCGGTGAGTCGCAACTGGACGACTTCCTCACCTTCCAAGAGGCGAAACAACTCCTGCACGCCCTTGCGGGGCAAAATCGGCTGGTGGGTGCCGTCCACCGGTGCCTCCAAGGCGTGTTCGCACCAAGCCAGGCGATGGCCGTCGGAGGCGACGGTGCGGATATGGGGCCCGTCCAATTCCAGCAGCAAGCCGTTGAGATAAAAGCGTACGTCCTGTTGAGCCATGGCGTACATGGTCTTGGCGAACAATTTTCTCAGCGCCTCGCCGCTCAATTGGGCGCGAGTTTCTTCGCCGTGGAGGCTGAACTCGGGGAAATTATCGCTGGGCAAGGTGGCGAGCGCGAAACGGCTGCGTCCGGCCTTGACCTCCAGCGTCTTGCCGTCCTTCAAGGTGCATTCCAAGCGAATGCCGGAAGGCAAAAGCCGGCAGATATCGAGCAGTTTGCGCGCCGGTACCGTTGTTTCTCCCTCGCCGCTTGGCACGCTGGCTTCGGTATGGGTAATGAGCTCGATTTCCAGGTCGGTGCCGATCAAGGTCAAGTGCTCGTCCCGGACCCGAAGCAGGACGTTGGCCAGAATCGGCAGGGTGGAGCGGCGCTCGATCACGCCGGCTACTTTCTGCAGCGCTTCCAGAAGCGGTTCGCGGGCAATGGAAAATTGCATCGTCGTGTCTCAGTTGATCAAAAGGTGTAATAGAGTGGCGTAGTCCTCTGCGATTTTGCTGTCGGATTCTTTCAACGCTTCCACTTTGCGGCAGGCGTGCAGGACGGTGGTGTGGTCGCGCCCGCCGAAAAACTCTCCGATTTCCGGCAAGCTGTGGTTGGTTAATTCCTTGGCCAAGGCCATGGCGATTTGGCGCGGCCGGGTGATGGAACGGGTCCGTTTGTTGGAGAGAATGTCGGTGACGCGGATTTTGAAATATTCGGCCACCGTTTTTTGGATATTTTCCACATTGATCAGCTTATCCTGGACCGCGATCAGATCGCGCAACGCTTCCTTGGCGAAGGGGAGGGTGATGGGTTCGCCGGTGAATTGGGCTCGGGCGGTGACCCGGCGAAGCGCTCCCTCCAGCTCGCGGACATTGGAGCGGATTCGTTTACCCACGAAAAAAGCCACATCCGCCGGGAGTTCCACGCCCCACTGCTGGGCTTTGCTCATCAGGATCGCCACCCGAGTCTCCAAGTCCGGCGGTTCGATCGCCACCGGTAGCCCCCAGCCGAAGCGGGACTTGAGGCGCTCCTCCAGACCGTTGATCTCTTTCGGGTAGCGATCGCAGGTGAGCACCACCTGGTGTTTGTTTTCCAGCAAGGTGTTGAAGGTGTGGAAGAATTCCTCCTGGGAACGCTCCTTGCCGGCGAAGAACTGAATATCGTCGATCAGCAGCGCGTCCACCGAACGGTAATATTCCTTAAACGCGTTGATGGCATTATGTTGCAGGGCGGAAACCATGTCCGAGACGAAGCGCTCGGAATGGAGATAGACCACCGAGGCCGAAGGGTCGCTCTGGACGATCAGGTTGCCGATGGCGTGCATGAGGTGGGTCTTGCCCAAACCCACGCCGCCGTACACGAACAAAGGGTTGTAGGCCCGGCCGACGTTTTCCGCCACCTGCATGCCCGCGGCTTTGGCGAACTGATTGGATTTGCCTTCCACGAAAGTGTCGAAGGTGAACGCCGGGTTGAGATTGTTGACGCCTGCTTTTTTCTTTCGCGGACGATGGCTCGCGGCGCCGTTTCGGGGCGCCGCGGAGGAAAAATCCGGTTGTACGGGCGGCGGCGCGGTTTCCTCTTTGCGTGCGCCGATCTCTATGACTACTTGATGGACGCCGCCGTCGTTAGGGGGTAGGGCGGCTTCGATTTTATCGATGAAGTGTTCCTTCACCCAGTCCAGTACGAAGCGGTTGGGCGCCAAGAGGCGAAGCTCCGAACCCTTCTCGACCGCCTGCAGAGGGCGGATCCAAGTGTTGAACTGTTGCGAGGGGATTTCGTTTTCGAGTCGTTGGATACACCGATTCCAGAGGTCGCTCATGGGGTTTTGGCCTGAAACTGTGGGGTTGAACTGCCTGTCCCGACCGTGAGGAGGTTTCGCCACAACGCCGGGGAAGATACTATACCGGATTTGATCCGTACTCACAGCATTGACATGCAGGTGCCGACAGAGTATTATCCAAATCCTTTTTTACTAGGTTTTTCAAATAATTAGAGGCGACGGAGATGAAACGAACCTATCAGCCCAGCAAGATCAAGCGCGTGCGTGCTCACGGTTTCAGGGCCCGCATGCGTACCCGAGGCGGTCGCAAGGTAATCGCTTCCCGGCGCGCCAAAGGGCGGGCCGTATTGGCGTCCGGCCGGACGCGTTGACGCACGGCGAATCGACAAACGGCGGTTCGGAATTCGGCTTTCCCAGGTCCCGTCGACTGCTGTGTGCGGGCGACTTTGCTCGGGTATTCAGTCATCCCCGAGTGTCGGCGGATGCGTTTTTTACGGTGTTGATGCGGCCTAACGAGCGATATTATGCGCGTCTGGGACTGGCCATCTCCAAACGCAAGGTCAAAAAAGCGGTTGCGCGCAACCGAATCAAGCGTTTGGTGAGGGAAAGCTTCCGCCTCAATCGATCTCGCCTGCCTGCGGCCGACATCGTCGTTGTGGCAAAACCGGCCGTTTCGGCCGCCGATCGGAGTGTTCTATGGGCATCATTGGCAAAGCATTGGCAGCGCTTGAGTACGGCTGCCGAATGCTCCTGATTGCATTGATCCGCGGTTACCGCTTTTTTCTGAGTCCCTGGTTGGGGAATCAGTGTCGTTTTCATCCCACCTGTTCCGTCTATGCCCTGGACGCGCTCGAGCGATTCGGGGTGGTGCGGGGCAGCTGGCTGGCCTTGCGCCGCCTATTGCGTTGCCACCCATGGCATCCAGGCGGGCTCGACCCTGTCCCGGAGCAATTTGGAATAACAAAACATGGATAATCTAAGGTTTTTCCTCATCACCCTGTGTGCATTGCTAGGCTACTTGCTGTGGTCGGCTTGGCAGCAGGATTATGGCCCCAAACCGCCCCAAGCTGTTGCGCCTCCGACCCAGGCGGAGGCGCAACAGCCCGCTGCACCGGCGGGGGCGGGGGAAGTGGCGCAACTGCCGGCCGATGCCGGCGGGGTGGCCGAAGCCGAGCCCCTGCCAAGCAGCGGCGGGCGGGTGATCGTGGATACCGACGTCGTCCACGCCGAGATCGATCTGAGCGGTGGCGACATTCGCCAGGTCGAACTGCTCAAGTATCCGGTTTCCAAGGATAAACCGAACGAGCCGGTGCGCCTGCTCGCCGACGAGCCGGGTCGCCTCTTCGTCACCCAGACCGGTTTTTTGGGGGACGAAAAAATCGCTCCCAAGCATAGCGTTCCCTGGCGGGCCGAGACGCGCGAGTATCGCCTGGAAGGGCAGGAAGCGCTCAAAGTGCCCTTGGTGTGGCGCGGCGACGGGGTGGAAATCGTCAAAACCTTCACTTTCGAGCCGGGCAGCTACGAAATCCATATCGATTACGAGGTGCGCAATCTCTCCGCCATGCCGTGGAGCGCGCGCCAATACGGCCAGTTGAAGCGCACCCCACCGACCAAGTCCAAGGACAGCGCCTTTATCCGGACCTTCACCGGGGTGGCTTGCCGGCGCGCCGACGAGCCCTACGAAAAAATTTCCTTCGGCGATATGGAGGATGCGTCCCTGAACTGGGAAACCCAAGGGGGATGGTGCGCGATGGTCCAGCACTATTTCCTCGCCGCCTGGTTGCCGCCCCAAGATCAGGTCAACCACTTTTACACCAAGGCATTGCCGGAGCAAAACTTCCTGGTCGGCTCCTATTCTCCCGAATACCGGGTGCCGGCGGGCGAAAGCCGCACCTTCAGCGTACGCTATTACATCGGCCCCAAGCTGCAGCGCGTGCTCGAGCAGGTGGCGCCCGGCTTGGAGTTGACGGTTGACTACGGCATCTTCACCCTGATCGCCGAACCCATCTTCTGGTTGCTGGAGCAGTTTTACAAGCTGTTGGGTAATTGGGGCTGGGCGATCATTTGCACGACGGTGGTCATCAAGGCCGTGTTCTTTCCCCTCTCGGCGGCCAGTTACAAATCCATGGCCAAGATGCGCAAGATGCAACCCAAGATGCAGGAGTTGAAACAGCGCTTCGGAGAGGACAAGCAGAAATTCCAACAGGCCATGATGCAGCTTTACCGGGAGGAGAAGGTCAATCCGCTCGGCGGCTGTCTGCCGATTATTATCCAAATCCCGGTTTTCATTTCCCTCTACTGGGTGTTGGTGGAAAGTGTGGAGCTTAGGCAGGCGCCTTTCGTCTTCTGGCTCAACGATTTGACTTCCAAGGATCCCTTTTTCATCTTGCCGATTTTGATGGGGGTCTCCATGTGGGTCCAGCAGAAACTCAGCCCACCGCCCACCGATCCGGTACAGGCCCAGGTGATGAAGATGTTTCCGTTGGTGTTCACGGTCTTCTTCGCCTTCTTCCCCGCCGGTTTGGTGCTCTACTGGGTGGTGAACAATACGCTCTCCATCGGGCAGCAGTGGTTGATTAATCGGAAAATCGAAGGCGTCGCCAAGACTTGATTCCCGTCGACGACACCATCGCCGCCCCCGCCACCGCCCCCGGCCGGGGGGCGGTGGCGATGGTGCGGGTATCCGGCCCCGAACTTTCCTCCCTGGCCGCAGAACTTACCGGTAGATCCCGCCTTGCGCCGCGTTACGCCCATTACGTCCGTTTTCTGGCCGAAGATGGGCAAGTGCTCGACCGGGGTCTGGCGCTCTATTTTCCCGCTCCCCGTTCCTATACCGGCGAGGACATGCTGGAACTGCACTGCCACGGTAGTCCGGTGGTGGTGGAATCCTTGCTGAAGCGGTTGATGCAACTGGGGGCCCGGATGGCCCAACCGGGAGAATTCAGCCGCCGCGCGTTTCTCAACGGCAAGCTCGATCTGGCCCAGGCCGAAGCGGTGGCGGCGCTTATCGAAAGCACCTCGGAGCAGGCCGCGCGCGCCGCCCAGCGTTCCTTGGAAGGCGAGTTCTCCCATCGAGTCGAGGGCTTGGTGGAAGCATTGACCGCGATCCGGGTACAGGTGGAGGCGAGCATCGATTTTTCCGACGAGGATATCGATTGGCTCGCCGAAGGGGCGGTGCTCGCCCGTTTGGAGCGAATCATCAGGGACGTGGACGAGCTGAACCGCCGGGCCTTTCAGGGCCGTCTTTTGGAAGAGGGCATGACCGTGGTAATCGCCGGCCGCCCCAATGCCGGCAAATCGAGCCTCCTCAACCGGCTCGCCGAGCGGGAAACGGCCATTGTCACGGATATTGCCGGCACCACGCGGGATCTGCTGCGCGAGCGGATTCAGATCGACGGCATGCCTCTCCACGTGATCGACACCGCCGGCCTGAGGGAAGGCGGCGATGTGGTCGAGCGCGAGGGGATACGCCGGGCGCTCGATGCCATGCAAAATGCCGACGCCATCCTGCTGGTGGTGGACAGCCGAGAAGCGGCGGCGGGTTTGGCGTTGCCGGCGGATCTGCCGGCCGGGATACCGGTGATCCGGATTCACAATAAGATCGACTTGACCGACGAAAAGCCGCGCATCGAAGCGGCCGACCAGGGCGGGGTGGTTTATCTTTCCGCCAAAACCGGCGCTGGTGTGGAACTGCTTCGAACCCATCTCAAGCAAACCATGGGCTTCGAGGCCGAGGCCGAAGACGCTCTCGCCGCACGTCGCCGTCACCTGCAAGCGCTGGCCCGGGCGCGGGATTATTTGAGCCAAGCCCGGGAGGCGTTGGATAGTCTCCAAGCCTCGGATCTCGCCGCCGAAGACTTGCGCCTGGCTCAGCAAGCGCTGGGCGAGATCACCGGCGAGATCACCAGCGACGATCTTCTGGGAAAAATTTTTTCGGAGTTTTGCATTGGCAAATGAGGCGACTTGCTCGGCCAGATCAATGAATGGAGAGATTCAATTCGCCCTCGGCGAATGCGCCTTGGGTATCGTTCTGGTGGCCCAAAACCAGCATGGGATTTGCGCTATCCTGCTGGGCGACGATCCCGATGCCTTGCTCCAGGCGCTCCATCGTTGGTTTCCAGGGGTTAAGATCGTTGCCCATGAGGAAGCGAATGCGGCGCTAACCGCGGTGACGGGCTTGATTGAAAATCCCCGCTCGAATTTCGATCTGCCTCTGGATAGGGGCGGTACCGTTTTTCAGCGCCGGGTATGGCGGGCTCTGCAGGACATTCCACCGGGCGAGACCCGGACATATGCCGAGGTTGCCGAACGGATCGGCGCGCCGAAAGCGGTTCGGGCGGTGGCGCAAGCCTGCGCGGCCAACCGGCTGGCGGTGGCGATTCCCTGTCATCGGGTGGTGCGCAAAGACGGCGCTTTGTCGGGTTATCGTTGGGGTATGGCGCGAAAGCGGGCGTTGCTGGAGCGAGAAGTTTGGTTATGAATGAGCGCTCTCGCCGACTCTTGTTGCTCCTTGCACCTGCTTTCGTTTGAGTCTGAGGGAAAACCCCGTACAATCGATTCAAGGAGGCCTCATTGAGGTTTGGAGCGGAAACGGACCAGCGGGAAGAAACTTCATGCCTGTTGTCACCCGGCTTGTACTCGATGTTTTGAAACCCCACCAACCGAATGCCTTGGAATTCGTCCAAAGCGTTTTGATGCTGGATAGTCTGGATCGCGTCAAGCTCACGGTGGAGGAAATGGATGAAAAAACCGAATCGGTGATCCTTCTCGTGGAAGGCGTGGATATCCAATATCAAGAACTGGTGGACGTCATCGCCAGCATGGGCGGTTCGGTGCACAGCCTCGATGAGGTGGATTTAACCAAGCGGCCCGCCCCTGAGGATGAGTCGGCGTGATCGGCTTCGGCCCATTGAGGCTCTTGTTGCATATCACCCAGGCGCACAAGATCGCGCGCCGCTATTTGGTGACCAACGGCTTCGACGGCGCTCTGACCATGTTGGGGCTGCTGATGGGGTTTTACATCAGCGGCGGAACGCCCTTGCCGGTGATCATCAATGCGTGTTTCGGGGCGGCCATCGCTTTGGCGATGAGCGGTCTCAGCAGCGCCTATATCAGCGAGGCCGCGGAGAGAAAAAAAGAACTGCGCGAATTGGAGTACGCGCTGGGGGCCGATCTGGATCAGTCGGTGCACGGCAGTGCTTCCCGCTTCATTCCGGTATACGTGGCCATTGTCAATGGTTTCTCTCCATTCGGGATTTCACTCGGAATCATCTCTCCTCTCTGGTTGGCGCGGTACGGAATGCAATTTCCCATCGCTCCGTTGGAAGCGTCCATCGGTTTGGCCTTGTTCGCGATTTTCCTGCTCGGCGTATTCCTCGGCCGGATCAGTGGGACTTTTTGGTTGTGGATGGGGATCAAAACCACCCTTCTGGGGCTGTTGACCGCTTTCCTGATTTTATTGGTGGGAATGACCGAACCCGGCTGATTAGATGCGTTTCGCCCCCTTTTAATGACTTGTCTTACCCTTGTCCGCTCATGTCATCTTGGGGAATACATGGCTTCTTCGAGGAATCTTAGAATATCGCGCGCCATTTCGATGAGCCGTTTGATTCGTTCGTCGGCTCGTTCGAACGCATCCATCGCGGCCGGGTGATCGTCGGCGACGATTTTCGCCTCCAGTTCGGCCACCGAGCGCTTGATGTCGCCGAACCCGCAGATGCTCATGGAGCCCAAAATTTTGTGGCTGATCTCCCTGGCCCGGACGAGATCGCCGCCCATTAATGCTTCGCGGGTAGCGGACATCTGGCCGGGTAATTCCTTGCACAGTTTGCGAAACAATAAACTGCTCAGCTGGCCATTCCCGTTGGTATGCCTCAATAGGGTGGCGGCGAAGTCTTCCGCGGTTCGGGGGGCGGAAGGCGAGGGTGTCTCGTTCTTCGGGGCCGGCCGGGTTGTCTCTCCGAGATGCAGGCAGCGATCGATCGCTGTATAGAGTTCCTGATCGGAAACCGGCTTGATCAGGCAATCGACGAATCCCGTCTCCCGTGGCATGGGACTTTGTTCGGACAACGCATGGGCGGTAATCGCCAAGACGGGCGTTTGGGCATTGGGAGAGGCGTTGGACTGAATCCATTGCATGACCTCAATGCCGTCCATGGCGGGCATCCTCAGGTCGAGAAAGATGAGATCGAAGGGGATTTTTCGAATCAGGGTCACGGCTTCTTCGCCGTTCGCGGCTTCCAGTACCTGGGCACCGTAGTCGACCAGGAGTTTTCGGAGCACGGTGCGATTGATTTCATTGTCGTCGGCGATTAGAAAAATTCGATCGAAAAAGCGGCGGGAAATCATTGATCGGGGTCGGGGGGGGGCCACTTTCGTCGATGCGCCGGGGATTTCGGCAACCGCATCGGCCGGAGCCAGGTAATGATCGGGTTCTTCGCCCGGCGAGGAAGGTAGGGGAAGTTCGATCTTGAATAGCGTCCCTTTGCCGGGTTGGCTGGACACTTCCAACTCGCCCTCCATCAAGTCGACGATTTTCTTGCTGATGGCAAGCCCCAGTCCCGCCCCGCCCAGCCCCATCTTTTTCGCCGAGGCTTGCTCGTAGGGTTCGAATATTTTGTCCAGATAACGGGGCTCGATGCCGATGCCGGTATCTTCGATCATAAAACGGGCGGTTTTGCCTCCGTAGCCGACACGAAAACTGACTCCGCCCGCATGGGTGAATTTGACCGCGTTGCCGAGAATATTGATCAGCACCTGGCGCAGGCGCTTGTGATCCCCACTGACTCGGCGCGGAAGGGGGGTGAGGGGCTGGAATTCGAAACGGATGTGCTTTTCGCTGGCGTTCATCTGAAATATTTCGCATATTTCATGAATCAGACCCGGAAAATCGAAATCTTTCGGCTGCAGCGTCAGCATTTCGGTATCGGCCTTGGTGAAATCGAGCAGATCGTTGATCAGGCCCAGCAAATAATCCCCACACTGGGCGATGTGGTGAACGATCTCCTGGTCTTCGGCGGCCAGGGTGTTTTTTTTCTGCAGGACTTGCGCGAAGCCGATGATTCCGTTCAAGGGCGTGCGAAGCTCGTGACTGACGTTGGCGAGGAACAGCATCTTCGCCCGATTTCCCGCTTCGGCCGCTTCCTTGGCCTTCAGCAAGGCGATTTCCGCTTCCTTTCTGGCGCTGATATCCTGAATCTGGGCGAGTACATGGAGTAGTTGATGGGAGTTCGTCACCGTGGTGGCGCTTTTCTGCACCCAAACCGGCTCGCCGCTTTTGTGAAGGAGGCGCTTTTCCATGTGATAGGAATCGATCTCGCCTCGAAGCAGCCGGTTCAAATTTTCCAGGTCGCACGCCAGATCGTCGGGGTGGGTGATGGCTTGGAAATTCTGCGCGAGCAGTTCCTGTTGGGAGTAGCCCAGCATTTGACAAAGGGCTTCGTTGACCTGTTGCCAGCGACCTTCCGGGCTCAACAGCGCCATACCGTTGACGGCGGTTTCGAAAGCGCCGCGAAACCGCGCCTCGCTCTCCCTGAGCGCATTGTCCATCTCTTTGTGCCCGGTCAGGTCCATCCAGCATCCCACCACTTCCTCCAGGTTGCTATCTTCGTCCCGGATGAGCCGGAGCTTGTCGTGAATCCAGCGATAGTTCCCGTCTTTGTGCAGAAAACGGTACTCGTGGTCCAACATGCCGGTTTCAAGCAAGATGCGCTGGCGGGATAAGGCCTCTTGGCGGTCTTCGGGATGCAAGTGATCCACCCAGAAGGTGGGTTGGGACAACCAAGCCTCGGCCTTGTAGCCGACGATGGATTCGATGCCGGCGCTGATCATGGTGACTTGGAAGGGCGATTCGAGATTGCCGGTGGGGCGGAGGGTATAAATCGCCGCGGGAGAAGCGTCCAGGATATGTCTGAGTCGTTTTTTCGACCGCTCCAATTCCTGCTTGACGCGTTTAGGGGCGGTGATATCGACGGCCACCCCGAGCACCGCCGGTAATTCTTCGCCCTCCGGGAGGAAAGGCAGCATTCTCGTTTCCAGAATCCGGGTCTCCCCCGAAGCGGTGGTGAAGCTTTCCTCCGGCACATACATCGGTTGTCCGGTTCGCAGCACTTCCTGCTCGTCGCGGAGAAATTTGGGAAACTCCTTTTCCGCGCCGGGAAGCTCGGGGTTGGTTTTGCCGATGATTTCCCGGGGCGTGGTCGCGTGGGCCTCGGCCAGCGCCTGGTTGGCCAGCAAAAATCGACCTTCGGCGTCCTTGGCGAAGATCATGTGCGGTACCAGGTCGATTACGGTGCGAAGCGGCGTGTTGAAGTCGGCCAGCGCTTCCGCCAAGGAACGCTTCCGGTTCGTCTCGATGAGTATCCCCGCGAACATCGAAGGTTTGCCGGCGCGGTCCGCCCGGCGAACTTGACACCTGATCCAGGCGTACTGCTCCGTGGCGATTTTTAGCCGATATTCGTGTTCCAGGACCGCGCCGCTCGGGGTGTCGAGCCACTTGTTCCGCCACTGCTTTGCATCCTCGGGATGGGCGCGATCGAATAGCCAGGCCTGCGCGTCGAGATGAGGCTTTGCGTCCGCACCCAGCAGCTCTTCCGCGTACGCGCTGAGATAAACGGTTCGCAGGCGTTGACGAGGGTCGTCCTCTGCCTCCAAAAGAAACACGACCGCCGGCAGCGTATCCAGATATTTCACCAGCCATTCCGGTTGGGAGAGTTCATCCGACTGCATCGCGATTGCCCCTGAAAAGAATACCGGTCTTTTTGAGCACGCCCCAATTTATAGACATAAGCGCGCGCCCACAAAGTTCAAAAGCATGATCGGCATGGCTTAATCGACCACATATTTGCGTACCGTGCGCCGGTCCAGTTGGGTGATTTGGGCGACGGCCTGGTAGCTGCCGTGTCGCTCATAAAGGGAACGGCAATAGGCCTGCAGTAATTGCTTGGCGGACAGCTTCTTTTCCAGGTCATCCTCCGAAAAGAGGGAGGCGGATGAGGAGCGACGTGGCATCGGGCGGTAGACCCCGGCCAGACAGATCTGCCGGATGCATTGCTCCAGTTCGCGCACATTTCCCGGCCACGGGTGGTCCTCGGGTACGCTGGCGGCGATTTTGCGCTCGACCTCTTCCACCAGTCGTTCGTCCGGATCGCGGAGAATCCGGCTCAGCAGCTTGGTCACCAAATCCCGCAGTTCCGCCGGGTTTTCCCCGAGCCTTTGCCTCAGGCTGGGGAGGGTGATCACGTCGGAGCAGAGCCGGTAGTAAAAATCGTCCCGGAAGCGTTTGTCTTGCCGGAGTTGTTGAAGATCCCGGTTGGTGGCGCTGATGACCCGGCCGGAAAAGCGCAGTTTTTCATGGCTGCCCACCGGACTAAAGACCCGCTCCTGAAGAACGCCCAGCAGTTTGACCTGGGTGGGGAGGTCGATATCGCCGATTTCGTCGATAAAAACCGCCCCGAATCGGCTGCAACGAGCGAACAGGCCGGGATGGTGGTCGATCGCCCCGGTGAACGCCCCTTTCTTGTGGCCGAACAGCTCGGATTCCAAGAGCCCTGCGGAATACTGGGACAGGTTGATGGCCTGGAAGGCGCCGGCGAAACTTTCCTCGAAGCGGCGTTTTTCCAGATCGAAGGGAATCAGTCCCGAGCAGCCGATGGCATGGGCCACCAGGCTCTTGCCGGTGCCCGTTTCCCCCAGCAGCAGGGTGGAAAAATCCTCCATCGTGCCGCTGAGATGGTTGAGATACCAATGGGGGTTGAAGGTGAAGATGTTGTTCCAGAGCCGCATGCGCAATTCGATCATGGCATCGCACTGGCCATGGATCGACTCGCTGATGAAGTGATAGCCGCGCTGAATTTGGTAAAACAGCGCGATATAGTCGGCCGTTTCCCGGGGGGTGAAGCCGGCTTGCTCGAACATGCCGATCAAGCGCCGGGCGAACGGCAGGGGGATGGGGTGGTCGCCGGCCCGCCCCTGGGCGTGGATGAAAGCGCTGAAATCATCCTGTACCTCGTGAAAGGCGTAAAACAACCACGAAAATAACATGATTTCGTAGGTTTTTTCTGAATAATCTCTAATATTGAAGGGTTTTTTTCTTTGGAGTCGATCCAATTCACACTTCAGCCGGGCTTGGATGGTTTCCACCCGGTCGAGCCATCCCATGCTGCCCGGGGCGATTCCCAATAGCGCGCAATCGGCTTGCTCCCGCGCGCTGCTGAAGGGGTTGGTGAAGGCGAGGTCGGCGATTTGGCGGAAAAAAGCGTGCTGATTGGCGGTGAGGGGGTTCATTTTGGGGACCATCACTTCAGATAAGCTGTTCTCAAAATGTACGGCAGACGTTCATAAATTGTATGTTCGATCGGGGACGGAATGATACAAAAATATATAAGCGGTTGTTTTTATTGAGCTCCATGTCATGGCCCGTTTTTTGATGATAGATGAATTGATTCGTCGAAAAACAGAGGAAAAATTCATGACAACCCTGAAACGCATTTATATCAGCCTGAAAAGCCGCATCGACCAAGTGGCCGATGATTTTGAAAACCACGAAGCGCTCGCCGGCGCGGCGATCAAGGAGCTGGAAGCGGCGGGATCGAGCACCCGCGTGCAGCTGCATCGCTTGAATCGACTCGTGCGCCAGTATGAGGAAAGGCTGACCGATCTGGAAAACCAAGCCCGACGCTGGTCGGAGCGTGCGGTGCAAATACGCGAGAAAGACGAGGAGAAGGCGCTCCGATGCGTCAAGCGTTTGCGCGAAACCCGTCATGCGATCGAGCGCATCGAACAATTGCGGGAGGAGACCCGCCGGCAAGAAGCCAAGACGCGCGCCGATCGGGAGGCGATCGAAACCAAATTGCAAGCGCTGAAAAACAAAAAAGCGCTGCTGGCGGCCAGGCAAACCCACGGACTCGCCCATGCCGCCATCCATTCGGGGGAGGAAATGGGCGGCGAGGATCCGGAGGCGATATTTCAACGCTGGGAAGAAACGGTCGCCGGCGCTGAATGCGGTTTTAGGGAAAGCGATGCGGTCGACGGGTTGGAAGCCGAATTCCGGGAAAAAGAGGATGCCCGGGACTTGCGCGCCATGCTCGATGAGCTGGTTGCCCAACGCAGCGATTCCGGTACATCTTGAACGGGAGGCCCCCCATGTACGCACAGCAATGCTCTACCGAGATTCATCCAGCGATCGAAGCGCAATCCGAGCCGGAAACTCGCTCGAACCGGGGCGGCAAAATAACCACCTATTTCCGCTGGGCGGGAACCCTGCTGATTGTGGTTTCCGCGCTCGGTTTCATGATCCAGGGGCATGCCGACCTGGTGCCCGCCTACCGTTATTGGGTGGGGCTCGCCTTCACCCTGGTGTTGTGCGGCGGCGGTCTGTTGTGCGCCTACGGCATGCGGGAAACCCGGGGCGCGCGGATATTCTTCGGCCTGGGAACGGCGTTCGTCTCGGTCCAGGTGTCTCAGGTGGGCGCGATGATCTACGCCTGGTGGCACGGCCAGGCCGCATCGCAGCCCGCCTATGGCTGGTTGCGGTTCATGGACGTCAGCCCCGCACTGATCGCCGTCGACCTCGTGCTGACGGCAATTTTGTTGGGCTCGGTGAGCTATGCCGGTTTTTCCATCCTGGCGCGCAGGCACACCAAACGTCTCATGCAGGCTGCCATCGTCGGCAACGCTTTGTTGCTGATCCCCGTGCGCGATGGCCATTGGGTGGTGTGGCTGATCGCCGGATTATTCCTGTATGGGCGCGCGGCGGAGCGGTGCTTGCACCGGGATTACGCCATGCAAACCTGGGAGGGCCGGGCCGCCCGGGCGCTGCTGGTATTGCCGCTGGCCATCATGATCGGCCGCAGCCTGTTGCATCCGGTGTCCTATCCCTTGGTCCTGGTGCTCTGCGGGATTTTGGCAATCGGTGCGATTCACGATCTGAAGCGCTATACCCGATCTCCGCAGTTGCTGTATTGCGGTCAGTGGGTCGGCACCTTGGCGGCGCTGGTCGGATGGCGGGTGGGGTGCGAGGCATTTTTTGGCGGGATCGGCGGCTACAACGCTCACCTGCTGCCCTTGAGCGGGCTGCTGTTTTTCCTGTCCAGCCAGGTGACCTATCATTCTCGTCTGTATCGCACCTTTGCATCCCTGGTGGCGGCGTTCGGCGTTTGCGCCGCCTTGCTGGATACCCAAGCGTGGGCGCCCGTCACCGCGCCGGGCGCCGGCATCGCGCTGACGGTGGCCGGGATGCATTACCGGGAGAAAATGCCGTTGCTTTGCGGAAGCCTTTGTTTGGTTGCCGGAGTGCTGTTCTATGGCCGCTACGCCATGGATTATTTCTCGGCCATCCCCTGGGTCGGCACCATCGGGTTGGGATTGATCGTCATCCTCGCCGCTTCTTGGCTCGACCGGCAGGACCGACGGCTTTTCCGCAAAGCGGGATATTATCTGCAGCAGTTGAAATCCTGGTCTTGATGCGTTTATCCGGCCGGGCGGAAGTGATAGGACTTCCGCCCGGGGGTGGCCGGGACAGCTCCAGGTTTTGAAGGTCAACGGCGCTGTTTTCGAGCCTTTTCACCCCATTGGGCGCTTACGACATCGGCGCCCGCCCTCCGACCCGGTCGTTAACCCCTGTCAGGTGTGACGAGCCGGCTCGAAAGGCTGGATGTGAGCCAAGACGTCCCGCATCGACTCCCGAGCCACGGCCATGTCGTAATCGGTTTGCAACCCCACCCAAAAACCGTCGCTCATGCCGAAAAAGCGCGACAGGCGCAGACCGGTATCCGGTTTGATGGATCGCTTGCCCGCGACGATCTCACCGATGCGGCGCTGAGGCACCCCGATTTCCTTGGCCAGCCGGTACTGGCTGATGCCCATCGGTTTCAGGAATTCCTCCAAGAGAATTTCGCCTGGATGGACGGGCGGCAACTTCCCCGAGGATAGATCCGCTACATCGGAAAAGTCCGTCTGCTCCAGATCTTCGGCACGAATGTTCATATAATCTCTCAATGGTAATCCACAATCTCGACATTCCAGGCATGGCGTCCCGCCACTCGAAGCAAACACGCCATTGGTTGTTGATGCGGATACTCCATTGACCCTCCCGGTCGCCGGAAAGTTTTTCCAGCCGGTTGCCGGGTGGAATACGCAATTCTTCCACGGAAGCAATCCGATTCAGAAGCGCCAGTTTCCGACGGGCGGCTTTTGAGACAGTCAAAACACGGTTCCCTGCGCAGGGACGGGAGACCGAATCGCACATTCCTCCTGTCAAGATAGATGTTGCATTGCAAGATCTGACGCTATTGCCTCATAACGTTGGAATGTGAGAACTGACACCGTCGTCTCAGGGGTTGGGTTGTTCACGGCATCCAGGAGATGCCCCAGGGCGTCCAGGACGGGGCGGTCGTCGACTTCGATTTGGATCATCGGAGCACTTTATCTGTTCGATCAGGTCTACAATATAGGGCGCGGATGTGACACGGTGAAATTCTCCCGGCCGTAGCACGGTCGCCTGACCGGAGCATTATGCGGGGTTTCGGGTCATCCGGTGGGAGGCCCCGCCATCCGCTATACCCGCCTTGCTGTCTCAGAATGCGGCGAATTTCGCTGTCTCGCTTCGCCTGATGGTCGATCCCCGCGTGTGCGGGGTAACCCTTAAAGCCGATATCGAAGCCAACAGCGCCGAAGGTCGATCCCCGCGTGTGCGGGGTAACCGCGGCCCGCGCGATAGCCGGACTGGCTATCATGGGTCGATCCCCGCGTGGGCGGGGTAACCATCGGCTATCCCCACAAAATTAAATCGGCCCGGGGTCGATCCCCGCGTGTGCGGGGTAACCGCCGCCGCCTGGCGTTTTTCGCGCGCCGACGGAGGTCGATCCCCGCGTGTGCGGGGTAACCCCATTGGGTGAGTCCCTGTACGTCGCCTGGACCGGTCGATCCCCGCGTGTGCGGGGTAACCGCCGGCGTGGACGATCCCCGCCGCTGCCCCCGGGGTCGATCCCCGCGTGTGCGGGGTAACCAGACAATCAGGCAGGGACCACATTAAGCTCCAGGGTCGATCCCCGCGTGTGCGGGGTAACCGGCAATCCGTCATCGTAATCGACGCCGTAGTCAGGTCGATCCCCGCGTGTGTGGGGTAACCGCATCCCATCCGCGCTCAATCATAACGGGTATGGGTCGATCCCCGCGTGTGCGGGGTAACCATTGTCCGCCCATTAACCTGTCGATAATAAGTGGGTCGATCCCCGCGTGTGCGGGGTAACCGAGAGTCAAATATTTAGGAGAAAACCATGATCAGGTCGATCCCCGCGTGTGCGGGGTAACCGCGAGGTAACTAAATCAGGATTGCTGGAGGTATGGTCGATCCCCGCGTGTGCGGGGTAACCTGAACTAGCGACATCGAAACACTTCGGAATTGAGGTCGATCCCCGCGTGTGCGGGGTAACCGGTTGTTGTTTCAACACTCGAGCGAGGGACGAAGGTCGATCCCCGCGTGTGCGGGGTAACCCATAGCGGGTGGCGTCCAATAGATCGTCCGGGGGGTCGATCCCCGCGTGTGCGGGGTAACCACTGCACGAGATCAAAAAAAATAGCCCAAGTAGGGTCGATCCCCGCGTGTGCGGGGTAACCCTAGAGTCTTTGATTGTGTCGCGGGATACCTGAGGTCGATCCCCGCGTGTGCGGGGTAACCGATCTATCGGCCACGGCCAGTCTCTCCGCCTCGGGTCGATCCCCGCGTGTGCGGGGTAACCCCTTTCCCATATGACATAACATTTACTCCGGTTGGTCGATCCCCGCGTGTGCGGGGTAACCGGTCAAGGATACGTCCGCCTCCGGCGTGGTCAGGGTCGATCCCCGCGTGTGCGGGGTAACCCCGAGTTTCAGCGCCGGCTCGCTGACCGTGCAGGGTCGATCCCCGCGTGTGCGGGGTAACCGCGGCCGGCCCGGGCCATGTATTGGTCGAGCAGGGTCGATCCCCGCGTGTGCGGGGTAACCTGACGCAAAAAAATCTCGAACTGGCGCTTAAAAGGTCGATCCCCGCGTGTGCGGGGTAACCCCGATTTCAGCGCGCAGACGATCCCGCTGCCGGGTCGATCCCCGCGTGTGCGGGGTAACCATCGCTCACCGAGATGACCCAGGCGGTGCGGGAGGTCGATCCCCGCGTGTGCGGGGTAACCCAGTTTGGCGGCGCGGCGCATCACGTCGTCCAGGGTCGATCCCCGCGTGTGCGGGGTAACCTTTGAGTCGCGGGAAATTTGAGCTGCCCTTTGAGGTCGATCCCCGCGTGTGCGGGGTAACCGGTGGGCGGCATGTGCGCGCCTTGCGGGGATCGGGTCGATCCCCGCGTGTGCGGGGTAACCCGCCGTCGCATCCGGGCTGATCGATGGCGAGGAGGTCGATCCCCGCGTGTGCGGGGTAACCTCTTAACCATAACATTTTGTTAAAGAACAAAAAATTCAATCATTCCCTCTATTTGATAGAGGGTGTTTTATTTTTTCGACTTAAGACAATGCCATCTATTTCAATCAAATCGATAGGAGGTAAACCCAAGGTTTTGACAGCTTGGCCTCCGGGAGTTTGCGGGTCTTGCCAGAGCATGATGATCGATGCCTCGGTCTCGATCGAAAACCACTCCTCAAGAACTTTCCAGATACGCTGCCGAACGGCGGGAGATTGGCGGGGAGCACTGTAAACGCCAGGGGCGAGCTCTAACATAGAAGAAGCCAAAAAACCTCGAATCCGGTCTGAAACGTTACGAGTTACCACCACTGTCATGCTCATGGAGCAACTCCTTGATCCGGTCGATCATATTGGGAATCAACTTATGTTTTCGGAACCACGTAGCCGCTTCGCGTCGTATTTCCCTTTCGAGAGAAATTTCCGGATCGTTCATCGCTCGCTTGGCGACCGAGAAGGCCATAGGAAGGGTAATGTCGGCACGCCACAGATCGGCGATATCGAGCGTGAAAGCATTACTCGAATCTTCATGAATGAAGCCAAGAGGTGGGAGTGCTCCCACTGCTGCCACTGCTACGTCAGCGGCTGCTTCGACAAAGGTGGCGGCATGATTAATCGCTTGATTGGGGGGGTCTGCGGCGTTGGGGTTGTTACGGTTATAGCGCCTGCCCTTCCAAGGTATTCCGTACCTCTGAGCAGTGATTTTATAGAGTTCTTTGACCCGCCCGCCTTCGATTCCCCGTAAGACGGTGATGTCTCGATGGGGAAGTACCCGTCCAAAACGGAAAGCATAAAGGCGTCTGGCTGTATCGAGACGTTTTTTCTTATTCGCCCAAAGTTGGGCATGGGCGCGGGCAATATCGGAACGTCCTTGTCCCATGGGCGGTGCGGTATAAAATTTGACTCCACCTTCTCCGATGGCTGCAAGCAAGGTTCCGTGCCGGGCAAGAAGACGGAGAGTGTCATGACTAACGGTAGTTCCCGGTCCCATCAGGATCATGGAAAGGGTCTGATAAGGTATGGCGTAATTCCCTGGTGCAATGTCATTGCTACCGGCGGCGCGGAAGTGCAGGGTACCGTCTTCTACATACAAATTACCCTTGTTAAGCCATAAGAGGCCGTGACGGTCGGTATGGGGAATTCTTGATTCTGCAAGTCCTAACCGACCGGGAAACAAGGTGCTGCGGCTCATCTTGGTGGCCTCAATAACAACATCCCATAACCAAAAGCGCGGTGGCGCCCGATTCCGCGGGCAACAAGTTGGAAAAATTTATTCTCCTCTTGGATGACGCATTCGCCGCGTAATAAAGCTTGAGGTCTCATAGGGTGGAATCTTTTTCGTTGGTGATTCTTCGTTTGTGTGCGTCGTGTTTGACGTATGAGTTGGAAACCTTCGAGCCGTAGGTCATGAATCTGTGCTGCGGTGCTGAATTGTTCTTCCAGCCATTGTCGATATATTGAGGTGCGATCCAGAATGTTTTTTTTAGGGGTATGGTCGGCATGTACAAGAAATACATCCTTCTCGCGGACACCGGAGGTCGTAGACCGGCGGCGGACTGGGCAACACAGAACCTCGAATGCCAATCGCCGTCCAGATTGCCACTGAGGCATTTTGCGGCTGTCGACGTATTCGGGTGGGCAGGCAGCATAGACAGCCGGATCAGCAAAATTAGTCAGCCGGTCGCGCAAGGCGGCGGCATCGACCGTACTATAGGCAAGCACCCGAAGTGGTCGGGGTCGTTTTAAAAATAGCCGGAAAGGCTTGGGAGCCAATTCACCGAAGGCAGCCTTGAGCCACGCGTGGAGGCCATAGCCGAAGTCTTCGTCATCCAGCCCTTCCCTATGCAGAAAGCGCAGCCAAGCGGCCTGATCAATTTTGAGTTCGATCATGTACATGAGTCACCCTCTTGTAAGAGACCTTCGGTACGTAAGCGGCTACCGGCGGGAAGCTGGTTGGCCCAGTCGCGAAGGTCATAGACCCGCCGGGTTTCCTCTCGCTCGTGAATGTCGAGTTCGGCAGGCCAGCAAGCTTCCATGTCAGCTTGATCGGTTTTTTCCCCGTGACGGTTCCATCGGGGTAACTGCCGGAGAATGTGAAGGAGGTCCGGGCCTTCGGCAAGTGGGGTTTCGGGGTCGAATAGGGGGCGAGAGGGAATGCAGGCCTTACGGCCTAAAAAAAGAGGCCGTGCGGGATGGTGCAAGGCGGATAGGAGGAAGGTTAGGTCGGGATTGCCAGACCCTTCGAGGGTGAGCACCAGGGTCATGAGTCCGTCCATCCAATAATGGCGATAACGCTGATGGGTACCAAATTTAGCGCTTTGACCGCCTGCTCGGTGTTCTGGATTTCCACGTGTAGTCCAGCCCGGTTTACTCATTTTTGGCTGGCTTAGATCAACAGTATGGTAGTCTACAACTCGTTCGGGCTTGACGTCCCAACGGGCGGCATAGCGAAGTCGGCGTTGTAGGTTTTCTAAACGGTCAAAGTCTCCATGATGCCATCCTAGGGCGTTGGCAAGAAGGCCGGTTAGCATGGCTTGACCGGGAAAACGTTCGATGAAGCCATGCTGGTCGATGATGACTCCTCCAAAGCTCATCATCGGTGCATCCAAGCGAAGGACCAACGCTTTCATGGCGCTCTCCCGAAAACATCGTCGAGACTGCGGTCGATGGCTTGCTGTAAGCTCAACACCGGTTCTTTGTCTCGAGGCCAATTGTACAATGAGCTGATGTAGCGATTTTCTCCGGTATTTCCGTACATCTTTTCCAGGGCATTCAAAAAGTTTGCCATGGCTTCGACCGATTGCGCCAAAGGATGGCGATCTTCCCGCATCCGGAGAGGTTGCAGGTAGGCGTTGGCTAAACTGCGCGGTTGGGCCTGGCCGCTTTCAAGAATCAAGTGCTCGGCACAGGCGTAAGGCGCGGTGGCACCCAACTTGGCTCCGGGGCTAACTTCGGCGATGGCGTGAATGAGTCGGTCGAGTACGGTGCGAGCGTCGTTATGATCCTGCTCGCGCCATTCTTCGAGTTTACAACCGGTAAGATTAGAGACAAGTAAGGGGATGTCCACGGTGACATAGCTGTAAAAAATACCGGATCCGAGTTCCATATCCCCGGCGTGGGCTGCACCGGTTTCGTCTTCAGCTAGGTCATCCACGACAGTGAAGAAGTCCACCTCGGTATCTAGGGCGTGGGTTGTGAAGGCATGGGCCACGTGTACCGGTGCATCTACCCGGGCGAGCACGTCGGAAGTGACAAAGCGGCCAAACAAGGCGCCTTCGAGACCTGCCATTGGATCTTTGATCCCTGCTTGGAGGAGGAGAGCACGGAAATTGTTTTTGCTTTTTTTGATGCGTTCATCGATCAGTGTTGTGGCGTCCTTGTCGTCGCCAGCAGCATCCGCCTCCTTGAGGAGTTCAAAAAAATAATCCGCCTCCGGTTTGCCGAACAGCACCGGTTGTTTCATCTCCAGGCTTTTTTTGTCCAAGGCATCCTTCTCACCGGCGGCAGTGAGCAGGCCCTTGGCCAGATGCAGAATAAGCTTGTTGGCGCGGTCTTCATTTATGCCGCTTCGCATGAGCCGTTTTTTTAGCTCACGACTGAAAAAATGCCGGGTACGCTGTCCGATGGGCAAATTCACCTGTTTTCTAAGCCATTCGGTCCAGTGCCGTTTCAGACATTGGCTGGAAACTCGCATACGGGTGCTTCCACCGAATGGGATACGCTTGGCGAGACCGGCGTCGTCGCGATTGAGAAGACTGGCGTGATAGGAAGTCAGGGTATGAATTTGCAGGAACATGAAATTCTCCTTTCAGGTTGATTGTTTGTCTTTGTTGTCCAGGTTTGTATAAAAATCCTTGGCAATTCGGGCATGGATTTGATCCTGCTTTATTTCGTTGCGCGTCAGAAGGAGGCGGGCCGCATCCGTCCAGTCGAAGGGCGTGGCCTTGGATGCCAAAAATCGGATAGCGCGCAGGAAGAGGATTCGGCGGACATCGCCCCTTGCCTCGAGAAGCCGTTCCAGCCGCGCTTCGCTGTAATTGTTTTCGGCCAGGGCAGAGCCGTAGCCATATCTTGGCCGGTGGATGGCCGGCGACATGAGAGCCATACCGGCGACCAAGGTTTGCCAGTCGGCAATCTGAAATTCCCAACTTTCAGGAAGATGGCGCAAGGCGAAACGGTAAAAATAAATGGAAGGCGATTGATCCGGGGTCATGCGGCGCAACGATGCCCGCTCGCCAGTGGGAAAACCGGAAGCGCCAATCACGCCAGCAATATGGGCGATGGTATGGTACAGTTCGTGTGATTTAGGGGCGGTATCAGAGACCTGCGGCTGTATCATGGCGATTCTCCTTTAATTGCGGGAAATAGTGGTAAAGTGCCCCCCAAAAACGGCCCTCGGCCTGGGTGCGGCTACGCCAGCGGCGCCCACTATGAGCGGGCATGGCCTCACTGGTTTCGTTGAGTACGTCAAAAGCATGATTACGCAGGCGCTCGATCCACTCGTGTTGGGCTGCATCTTCATCGAAATCCTCGGGTACCGACCAGAACCAGGGAAAATAGTCATCGGACCAGAGGGTATTGAAGCGACGTTGGGATTTTTCCCACCAGTCTTGGGCCGAATCGCGGTCAAACTGGATTTTTTCTGGTGAGCCTTCCAGATAAGCAAAGACTGCCGGTTTCAGAACGCGATTCTGCATTTGTTCGGCGAATTCGATGGCAGTTTTGGCAAGCGCTGCAAGTGGTTGGCGTCTTTCGGGTGGCCCGAACAGGCGCCGGCGGAATGCATGAGGGATTGGTATCCACTTCTCGCAAAAGCCGTCGGTGGTTCCCTGTCCGCGCACTAATACGGAAACTAATAGCCACACGTCGCCTGGACGTTCAGGGATAGGTTGATGAAGCTCCGTCAGCTTGAGGGAATCGTGAAAGAGAATACGTCGCAAAAGCTCTGAAGTTATACCGGTTGGCCCAACGGTAAGGGCGGCTTCTCCCTTTTTGTTGGCCAGATCGATGGGTAACCAGGCATCCCCGACACGGCCTTTCAGTTCCTTGGCAGCTATACGCGGTTGATCGGTAGTGATGCACATCCCATAGATTGTATCTTCATTCAGATAACCGAGACGCACTCGTCGGCAGATTTCCAGATAAAACGGGTCCAATGTCTTTAAATCAAGTCCGGTTTTACCGTCCCACTCCCGAAGCCAGACCAACACCAGCCCTGTTGGATCATAGCCCCACGGACTAGCCAGGGTTTCGGTACGGTGTGGAAAAAGACGTTGTACTGCATCGCGCCATCGGTGGCCTATGCGGCGGTTGTGGACGATTTCTACCACCGGGCGGTTCCCGAATCCGCTATTCATGCGGGATATTCCCGGGTTTCCACGACCGAAATATCCACTCATAGTCTGCAGACTAACCAGCGCGTAGATCCACTCGTCTAACTCTGGCAGGAAGGCACGCGCCTGTTTGAGGTCGTGATTCTTGGCGGTGGGTAGAAGATCCAATTCGTCAGGGGTTTCCGCTTGAAGTTTGAGACGTCCATGATCGGATTTGGGCAGGGGCGGCTGCATGAAGGCAGGCCGGCTTAAGTCTTCCACGACCAGTGACCAGGCGTCATCGTTACCTTTGGCCAAAGCGCGCAAGCCGTCGCGCCAATAGTCCTCGCTCTGGAGCGGATCGTTGTCGCCTTGTCTGGCTAGCACGGAAGCGGCGAGATAGCAGAGAAAAACGTGGAAGGCATCCTCTTGGTGGCGCTGTAATCCAGGTAGGCTGTCCACTTTATCGCGGCCGAGGGCAGCGAGCAGGGCGGGCAGATTCATCCAAGTTAGACCTTTTGCCGTTTGGACGCGCAGCAGGTTGTTGGTAAGCAGATTCATGAGTCCTCCTTTTCCAAACCAAAGCGGGTATAGCGATACCGCCAATCTTTGCCGGTGCGCTGATCGCGCAGGCTTACACAAATTTCTTTGGCCGAGGCGGAAGTCACACTGAGCGTTTCTACTGGCTTCTCAGGAGCCAGATGGCCGGGGATGACTAGTTTCGTGAGTGCTTGGCCAAAAGGGCCGGTGACTTTGCGGTCGAGCATTATTTCGAGATTGCCCACACCAAGGCGGGTTGCCACTTTGCTATTCGCTTCGTGGTATTCGAATTCTCCAAACAACTGATTAAAGGGTAGCAGAACCATGTTTCCAGAGAGCTCCTTGGCCAAGCCTTCCCCTTCGACATTTTGGGCATGCCGCAGCCAACGGTTGCTGGTCAGGGACTTCAGAGACTCGGGGTGGGTGATTGCCTCTACCAGTCGGCGGTTGTCTGTGGGGATCTGCACAGCCGGGCTGGCCGCCAGTACTCGTTGGGTGAGTTCCAAGGTACGCAGGTCCGCATACACACTGCCATACCCCAGGCCTTTGTAGTTGCCGAAAACGTTTCCATGATTGTCCAAGGCGTTTTCCAGATCCTCATGTTCTGGGATTAACACCAGACACCGGGGTGTCTCGAATCCACTAGGCCGAGTGCGTTGGTGACGGTGCAGTCGACCCACCCGCTGAAGGAGCACGTCGGCGGGACAGAGATCGGAGATCAAAAGATCCGCGTCGATGTCCAGACTCTGCTCCAGGGTTTGGGTACCAATGAGCAGTAAAGCGTCGGGAGACGAGTCCCTGCCAAGGCACATGCTCACCGATTTATCCAAGATCAAACGATCTTCCGGGGCAAAACGGCCGTGGTGTGGGCAAACGATTCCATGGCATCGGAACAAATGGCTTGAATCCATTTGCTCTTCCAAGATTCTTTGAAGGGCAATGGCGCGGGAGACAGTGTTCATCACCACCAACACCTTAGCACCCCCATCCAGGGCTGAAGCGATCCGCTCGCCTATAGCCTCCGGGATAAACGCATGAGGCACTAGCTCGAACTCTACCGTTTTATGGTTGGATTCTCGTATCGGTCCACAGCTCAGTGTCTGGCCACTGCCTAGGGTGAGTGCCGGATAATCTATGGCTTCGGCTGCCTCCAGTGAAAGATGCTTTGATTTGTCACCATCCATTTGGAGCAAGTCGGTCCGAGCATGGGAACCCAAGGTGGCAGAAAGCAGCAAGGCGCGGCCGCCCACCGCCAAGTGATGATTTAGGAGATGACGCAGTAAGGCGGTCATGTAGATGTCCGAGGCGTGGACCTCATCCACCACCAACAGGCTGCGGCCAAGGCATACCGAACGCAGATGGGCGTGTTTGGACTGGACGCAGGAAAGTAGGGCCTGGTCGACAGTACCTACTGCTACGGTAGCTGCGAGAAAGCGTTTGGGGTGTTCCGCAGCCCAGATCCGCTCCCTGCGTCGCAGATCTTCGTCATCCTGCCACAGATTGGCAGCGTCAACATCGGGCAAGATGTGCTCGGGTGGTAGGCCGTCCACTTGAGCGTAGCCGGGAACCGCAAGTACTGTTACAGGGCGATTGTCCGGTTCGGGAAACCAGCGCGCCAGGGTTTCGTTCACACGTCCGTAAAGTTCACGGGCGGCGACACGAGTGGGAAGGGCGAAATACAAACCATCTACTAATCCAGCCGAAAACAATGTGCAGAACCAATCCAGTGCTGCCTCGGTTTTACCTGACCCAGTTTCCGACTCGGCGATGAGGAGACAAGTGGTGGGGTCATGTGGATCCAATTCGTGAAGCCGTTTCTGGAGGGGCCGGGGTGGAAATCTAAACCGATCCTCAAATGTGCAGGGTCCTTTAGCCAGATGATGCTGCAGGTATGTCGTATCCAATCCAATTCCTTTGAGCATACCGGGAATGATTTCCCGGTTTTGATAGGATCGTTTAACAGGATCCATTCGTTGTATGGGGAAATGAGCCGGGTGGGAACCTAGCCAGTCGGCGAGCATCACCAGTCCTGCAAAAAGATGGTGGAAGCGGGGCTCGGCGGGCAGCGGTATTCCAGAGGGGGCGAAGGCACGAGGAAAAACCTTACGTGCCTGCTCCATCAGATTTGCAACCTCCGTGAAGGGGTTCCAACCTCTCTTAGGCTGCCACCATTCGGTTTTGGCAAGGAAATAGTTACCTGTTTGTTCGCCTTTGAAACAAAGGGGCTGGCCGTGGTGAGACCAGGTTGCTAGAAGCAGGCTTTCCAGTATTTCAGGATGATCGGTATCCACCCAGGGAAACAGCGCTTCAATGTCCAAGGCTTGCGCGAATCTATGATTGAGTGTTTGTTCTTCAAACAGCGGCGCTAGCTCTCGAATATGACCGGCCCGTCGCGACTTAGGATCAAAGACCTTGAACTGAAAGCCCAGGTTGGCTTTGCCCACATCGTGAAGCATGGCGAAGACCGCCAATCGTTCAAAATCCAGTCCACAGAGTGCTCTTCCAGCAGCAAGTTCTAAACTTCGCCGAATCCCGGCCAACTCAACGAGTTTATGGAAAGTCATGGCTACATCCAAGCAGTGTGCTGCAAGGGGTAAGCAGGAAGGACCGTTTTTTTGGAATTTCCCCCAGAAGATGCACTTTAAATTCTCAATTGTAGTCATCTATCAAATTTCTCAGTAATGTATGTTGATCAGGATTATTTTGCTTCTTGACCGGAACAAGATAAGCAAATGGCGTTTGAAAAAATCGTCAAGATCTCATCCAAAGGGCGAATAACCTTACCCAAAGCGGTGCGTGACTTGCTCAAAACCGACATGGTCAGGATAGTCGCTGAAGACAATAAGATACGTATCGAACCGGCCGAGGAGCTCGATGGCAGTTTGAATCGATATGCGAAGCAATACGTCCCGTTGGCGAAAGTTCGGCAACAGGTTTCGGGTCAAGTAAGGCGTGACAAATCTGGGGGCAGTTGAATGAAGGGGACCGTTCCTCGGGCAATCCAACCTGCGGCAGGAACCCCCGCCGGCAGGAAAGGGCTGTGGTAAAGTTATCGGTTTAATAATATCCGTCTTGCCGAAACCATGCCCCCGGAGAGTAGTGCGGCCCCTTCCTCGAAGCAAGCTCTAAACCAGGTATTCGGGCCCGAAGGGCCCTTGGCCCGCCTGATCGATCGTTACCGACCGCGCCAGTCTCAGGTGGAGATGGCCGAGGCGGTGGCCCGGGTCGTCGCCGACGGCGGCATTCTGGTGGCGGAAGCCGGCACCGGGACCGGCAAGACCTTCGCCTATCTGGTGCCGGCGCTGCTGTCGGGCCTGCAGGTGCTGGTTTCCACCGGCAGCCGCAATCTCCAGGATCAGTTGTTTCTCAAGGATCTGCCCTTGCTGTTGAAGGCTTTGCGGCGCCCGGTGCAGGTGGCCCAGCTCAAGGGGCGGGGCAATTATCTGTGCCATTACCGTCTCGAGCAAACCCTGGCGGCGGACATGATGCGCAGCGAGTCGGAGCTGCACGATCTGACTCGGGTGAGGCGCTGGACGGATGTGACCGAGGTGGGGGACGTCGCCGAGATGGCCGAGCTCCCTGAGAATTGGTGGGGATGGCCGGCGCTGACTTCCACCGAGGATAGTTGTCTCGGGCAGTCGTGCCCCTTCGTCAACGACTGCTTTCTGCTCAAGGCACGCCGCCGGGCGCAGGAGGCGGATCTAGTGGTGATCAATCATCACCTTCTGTGCGCCGACTGGGCGCTGCGCGAGGATGGCTTGGGCGAGCTGTTGCCGGAGGCGGCTGCGGTGGTGGTGGACGAAGCCCATCAGTTCGCCGAAATCGCCGCCCGTTTTTTAGGGGACAGTGTCTCCTCGCGCCAGATTCAGGAATTGATTCGGGATGCGGCGGTGGAGCTCCAGCAGGCGGAATTGGCTTCGCCGCCGACCCAACAGGCCTTGCTTTATCTGAAGCAGCGGTTGGACCGGGTCCAAGGCGTGTTTGCCCGGGCGCCGGGTCGCGGCGCCGGGGTCGAGTTGGAGGCGTTTCCGGAAGTGATGGATTGTCTGCAGCAGCTGCGTCAAGCCTTGGCCGCGGTCAACGACGCCTTGGCGCCGCTGGCGGGGGCCAGTCACGGTTTGGAGTTGTGCTGGCAGCGCAGTCAACGCCTGGGCGGGCGGTTGGAGAAATGGGTGGCGGGGGAGTGGGCGGATGCCCCGGAAGAACCGGAGTGGGTGCGCTGGTTCGATGCCGGTCAGCGCCGCTTCGCCCTCCACGCGACGCCTCTGGACGTGGCGGGGTCGTTCGGCGGTTACCGGAAAACCTCCGGCGCGGCTTGGGTGTTTACCTCCGCCACGCTGAGCGTGGCCGGCCGGTTCGATCATTTTCTCGATCAGTTGGGGCTGACCGAAAAGTCCGCGGAAACCCGCCTCTGGCCCAGTCCGTTCGACTACGCCAGGCAGGCTTTGTTTTATTTGCCCCCCGGAATGCCTGCGCCGTCGGCGTCCGATTACACTTCCCGCGTGGCGGCCGCGGTGCGGCCGGTATTGCACGCCAGCGGGGGGCGGGCGTTTCTGCTGTTCACCAGCCACCGGGCCCTGGCGGAGGCGGCGGGGCTGCTGGAGGATCTGCCGTTCCCCCTGCTGGTTCAGGGACAGGCGCCCAAGGCGGTGCTGTTGGCGCGGTTCCGGGAGTTGGGCAACGCGGTGCTGTTGGGCACCAGCAGTTTCTGGGAAGGGGTGGACGTGCCGGGATCGGCGCTGGCGTGTGTGGTGATCGATAAATTGCCGTTCGCCGCGCCTTCCGATCCGGTGTTTCAGGCCAAATTGGCGAGTCTGCGCCGGCGCGGCCATCATCCCTTTCCCGATTACCAGGTGCCGGCGGCGGCGATCACGCTCAAGCAGGGGGCGGGGCGGTTGATCCGCGGTAGCGGGGATCGGGGCGTCTTGGTTTTGTGCGATCCCCGGGTGACGGGAAAGGCATACGGCAAGGTCTTTTTGGAAAGCTTGCCGCCCATGCCCGTCACCCGGGATTTGACCGATGTGGAGCGATTTTATGCGGATTCTGGCGATTGAAACCGCCACCGAGGCGTGTTCGGCGGCGCTGTATTTGGACGGGGCGGTGGAAGAGCGGTTCCAGGTGGCGCCGCGCCGGCATACCCATTTGATCCTGCCCATGGCGGAGGCGTTGCTGGCGGAAGCGGGACTGACGTTGTCCGCGCTGGATGGTTTGGCCTTCGGGCGCGGCCCCGGGTCCTTCACCGGGCTTCGCATCGCGGCCGGGGTGATTCAAGGGCTGGCGTTCGGGGCGGATTTGCCGGTGGCGCCGGTGTCGACCTTGGCGGCGTTGGCTTGGCAGGTATTCGACGAAGGGGCGGCCGATTGCGCCTTGGCCGCGCTGGATGCGCGCATGGGGGAGGTGTATTGGGGAATATATCGACGGCGGTGGGAGCCCGGGAAGGTGGGTTTCGGGGACGCCGACAACCTGGCAGGACAGCCAGGTTGGACGCACTTCAGTGCGCAAATGTGCGAAGCCAGGAAGGCGAAGCATCAAAACCCGTCCGTGGGGGCTTCATCGCCGCATCCTTGCGGCGAAGACCCCGAAACCCACCTTCCCGGGCTCCTTGATGCCGTTGTCCCTAACTCGGTAATCGCCCCTGAGAGGGTGTCGATTCCGGCTGATGTCGGGGGGGTCGGCATCGGCCCCGGCTGGGAGACTTACGGTGAGGTGTTGACCCGGCGGGTGGGAGCGCAGCGGTTGGTTCAGGTATGGCCGGAGCGGCTGCCCCGGGCCGAAGGGGTGGCCCGGTTGGCGGTGGAGGCGCTGGCGAGCGGTAAAGCCGTGGCGCCGGAGCAGGCATTGCCGGTGTATTTGCGCGATCGGGTGGCGAAAGCGGCGCAAACCGGCCAGACAACCGGTTAAATATATTCACCTGTTGAAAGAAGTGTTATTCTATAAGGCTGATCGTTCTCCATACGTTGCTCTTGTCCCGCGGGTAGGAGAGCAAACAAAGTAGGGGCCCGATTGGCATTGATGCCTCCCTTACCCCGCGCGGATGCGAGTGACCATTGCATGACCTATTCCATGGCGCAGTATTTTCAGATTCATCCCGAAACCCCCCAGCCGCGCTTGATTCGGCGGGCGGTGGACATCCTCCGGGAGGGAGGCGTGATCGTCTATCCCACCGATTCCTCCTATGCTCTGGCCTGTCGGGTCGACGACAAGCGGGCCCTGGCGCGGATTCGGCGGATCCGTCAATTGGGGGAGAAGCACAATTTCACGCTCATATGCCGGGACCTGTCCCACGTATCCCAGTTCGTGCGTCTGAGCAATGAAGCGCACCGTTTGATCAAGGCTTTGACCTCGGGGCCCTATACTTTCGTGCTCAGGGCCACCCGCGAAGTGCCCCGGCGCCTGCAGCATCCCAGCCGCAAGACGGTGGGCATCCGCGTGCCCGATCATCCTATCGCCCAGGCCCTGCTGGCCGAATTGGACGAGCCCTTGTTCACGACTACCTTGATCCCGCCCGGAGAGGAACACGCCCTGGAAGATCCGGAGGAGATCCGCCAGCACCTGGAAAAGCAGGTGGAGTTGGTGATCGATGCCGGGATCGTGCCTTATGAACCCACCACTGTCATCATTATGACCGACGACCTGCCGGAAATTGTCCGTTACGGCAAGGGCCGGGACAAATTGGAAGCCTTGTTGGGATAGCCGCAATAGCCGTGGAGCGAGAATGGAAAGTTTGACCTTGGCCCAGAAAATTTCCGTCTGGGTATTGCCGATTTTGTTCGCCATCACCTTGCACGAGGTCGCCCACGGGGTGGCGGCCCGGTGGTTCGGGGACGATACCGCCAAACGCTTGGGGCGCCTGAGCGTCAATCCGCTCAAACACATCGATCCGGTGGGCACCGTGGCGGTCCCTTTGATCATGCTGCTTTTGGGCGGCTTCATCTTCGGCTGGGCCAAGCCGGTGCCGGTGGATTTCGGAAAGCTGCATCGGCCCAAGCGGGATATGGCCCTCGTCGCCTTGGCCGGTCCCGGCGCCAATTTGCTGATGGCCCTGGGATGGTCGCTGCTGGCCAAGCTGGGAGTATGGCTGGAATGGTCCTATATCTCCTTGCCGCTGATCTACATGGGGGCGGCGGGGATTTTCTTCAATCTGGTTCTGATGGTGCTTAATCTCTTGCCGGTCCCGCCGTTGGACGGCGGACGCGTGCTGGCGGGGATCTTGCCGACCCGGTGGTCGGTGAAGGTGGCCCACTTGGAGCCTTACGGCCTGCCCATCTTGTTGTTGCTGTTGGTGACCGGAGCCCTGGGGCGGATTTTGGGGCCGGTGATTTTTTCTCTGCAGGGCGTCTTTTTCGGCTTGGCCGGGCTGGCATGAGCGAGATAGCGACTCCGCTGGCCACGGTTCTCGGCGAGCCGGTCACGGAACTTCCCGAGAATCTCTATATCCCGCCCGACGCGCTGCGCGTGATTCTGGAGGAAACCTTCGAAGGGCCGCTGGACCTTTTGCTCTATTTGATCCGGCGCCGAAATTTGGACATCATGGCCGTCTCCATCAGTCAGGTGATCGAGCAATATCTGGAATACATCGCCCTGATGGAGGAACTCAAAATCGAATTGGCCGCCGAATATTTGTTCATGGCGGCGCTATTGGCGGAAATCAAGTCGCGCCTCCTTCTCCCGCGGCAAGAATCGGACGAGGCCGAGGAGGAAGATCCCCGCGCCGAACTGGTGCGCCGGCTCAAGGAATACGAGAAATTCCAGCAGGCCGCCCGGGATTTGGATGCGTTGCCCCGGATGGCACGGGATATTCACCCGGTTAACGTGGAACCCCATCTCCCCCCGCGGCCGCCAAGCTATCCCCCGGTTTCCCTGGAGGATTTGGCCGAAGCGTTCCATCGGGTCCTGGTTCGGGCCGAGCAACTGAAAAGTCATACCATCGAGCGTGAAGCGCTGTCGGTGCGCGAGCGGATGGGAGGCGTCCTGGACCGGCTCCGCGCCGATCGGGAATTGGCGTTCGAAAACTTGTTCGATCCCGCCGAGGGGCGCGCCGGCATGGTGGTGACTTTCCTCGCCTTGCTGGAGTTGTGCCGGGAGGGATTGGTGGAAATTCTCCAAGGCGAACCTCTGGCTCCGCTCACAGTCAAAACGCGATGACTTTAAAGCGAATCGTCGAGGCGCTGCTGCTGGCTTCTCCCGAACCTTTGGATACCGCCCAGCTGCTTTCGCTGTTGGCGGACGAGGGGGTTGAAAAGGCGGAGCTGGAGGCGGTGCTGGCCGAATTGGCCGCCGATTACGCCGAACGCGCCTTGGAGTTGACGCGCGTGGCGGGGGGATGGCGCTTTCAAGTGCGGCGGGAGATGGGTCCCTGGGTCGAACGCCTGTTTCCGGAGAAAGTCGGGCGTTACTCCCGCGCGCTTCTGGAGACCCTGGCTATCATCGCCTACCGCCAGCCGGTGACCCGGGGCGACATCGAGGCGGTCCGCGGGGTGGCGGTCAGCGCCAATATTCTGCGTACGCTGGAATCGCGGGAATGGATTCGCGTAGTGGGGCACAAGGAAGTTCCCGGCAGGCCCTCCCTATTCGCCACCACCGGCCGTTTCCTGGACGATTTCAATCTGCAACATTTACACCAATTGCCACCTTTGCCAGTCGATGAAGAAGAACAGACCGACGCCCCGGCCTCGACGCCGGACGCACACACCTGAATCCCCCGCCGACGAGAATTTGCCGGACGGCGAGCGCCTGCACAAGGTGCTCGCCCACGCCGGCTTGGGCTCGCGCCGCCGGATCGAGGAATGGATCCGCCAGGGTCAGGTACGGATCAACGGCCGACTCGCCCGCTTGGGCGAGCGTTGGCACGCGGGCGACCGGATTCAGCTCAAGGGCCGCCCGGTCAATCTGAGCAAACGTTTGGGCGGGGTGGTCCGGGTGCTGGTTTATCACAAGCCGGTGGGCGAGGTGGTCACCCGGCGCGATCCGGAAGGGCGCCCCACCGTCTTCAAGCGGTTGCCGAAGTTGACCAAGGGGCGCTGGGTCAACGTGGGCCGCCTGGACATCAACACCGAAGGCTTGCTGCTGTTCACCAATCGGGGTGAACTGGCCAACCGGCTCATGCATCCCTCCCGGGCATTGGAACGCGAATACGCGGTGCGGGTTTACGGCAAGGTCGACGATGCCGTCCTCAGCCGCTTGCAGCGGGAAGTGAACTTGGACGACGGCCCGGCCCGCTTCGAATCCATCGAACCCGCCGGCGGGGAAGGCGCCAACCGCTGGTACAAGGTGGTTTTGACAGAAGGGCGCAACCGTATCGTGCGGCGCCTGTGGGAATCGGCGGGCGTGACCGTGAGCCGTTTGATTCGCATTCGTTACGGGTCGATCGTGTTGCCGGAGGGGTTGGCGTCGGGGCGTCTCCACGAGCTGAGCCGGGCCGAGGTCAAGCAACTTAGTAGGGGCGACCGGCCGGTCGCCCCTACTCTATAAACCGGCCGGTCGCTCCATAAACTCCATAAACCGGCCGGTCGCCCCCTATAATCTCCCATAAACAATCGTTGAGATGCGGATTGCGCTGAAAATCGAATACGACGGTAGTCACTATGCTGGCTGGCAATATCAAACCCACAGTCCTTCCGTCCAAGCTGTGGTCGAGACTGGGCTGGGTAAGATCGCCGCCCATCCGGTGCGGATCATCGCCTCCGGCCGGACCGATTCCGGCGTTCACGCGCTGGAACAGGTGGTCCATTTCGATACCCGCGCCGAGCGTCCCCGGCGGGCTTGGGTCCAGGGAACCAATACCCATCTGCCGACGGACGTGCGCGTCCTTTGGGCCAGCCCGGTGGCGCCGGTTTTCCATGCCCGCACCCAGGCCGTCGCGCGTTGGTACCGCTACCGGATCTTCAACCGCTCGGTGGCGTCCGCCTTGCTGCGCGGCCGGGTCACCTGGTGGTATCATCCCCTGGATGTGGAAAGGATGCGGGAGGGTGCGGCCTATTTGTTGGGCGAGCACGATTTTTCCTCGTTTCGGGGGCCCTACTGCCAATCCAAAAGCCCGTTTCGGCGGGTTTATCTCCTCGATGTGATTCGGGCGGGAGAGGAGATCTGGGTCGACATCATCGCCAACGCCTTTCTGCACAATATGGTTCGCAACATCGTCGGCGTCCTGATGGCCATCGGCAGCGGTAAACGGCCTCCCGCCTGGGCCCGAGAGGTGCTTTGGGCCCGCGATCGCAGTTCGGGAGGGGTGACCGCGCCGCCGGACGGGCTTTATCTGGCCGGAGTTTGGTATCCTGAGCAGTTCGGTCTCCCGCGGCCGCCGATTTTTGATCGTTTGCCGCAGGATTTGAAACGGGTGGACGGCAACGCTTAGTCGAGCGGTCAAATGACATAAAAAAACAAACCGCCGCGAAGCAGTTTAAGAGCGGTTGAAGAGGAACGGGATTTTGGCGCGAATCCGAGTTAAAATCTGTGGGTTTACCCGCATCGAAGATGCGTTGGCGGCGGCGGAATTGGGGGTCGATGCCATCGGCTTGGTGTTTTATCCTCCCAGCCCGCGTGCGGTGGAAGTGGCGCAAGCGCGGCGGATCGCCCTCGCCCTGCCGCCGTTCGTGACCACGGTGGGGTTGTTCGTGGATGCCGGGGCGGCCGCGATCGAGGCCGTATTGCGGCGGGTGCCCCTGGATCTCATCCAGTTTCACGGCAATGAAACCCCGGCCGATTGCGAGCGTCTCGATCGGCCGTATATCAAGGCGATCCGCATGGCCGAGGGGGTCGATCTCCGCCGCGAGGCCGAGCGCTTCGAAAGTGCCCGGGGGTTGCTGCTCGACGCCTATCACCCGGGGGTGCCGGGGGGCACCGGAAAGCGTTTCGATTGGGACTTGATTCCGGAGGATCTGCCCCGGCCGGTGATCTTGGCCGGCGGCTTGGAAGCGGGCAATATCAACGCCGCCATCGAACGCGTCCGCCCGTGGGCGGTGGACGTCAGTTCCGGCGTGGAGCGCGGCAAGGGGATCAAAGACCGCGCCAAAATGAAAGCATTTTTACGAGAGGTGAATGATGGCGACTGCACCTGAACAGATTGAAAACTATCCATGGCCCGATGCCCATGGGCATTTCGGCCGCTATGGCGGGATCTTCGTCGCCGAGACGTTGATGTACCCCCTGGAGGAGCTGAACCGGGCCTATCAAAAATACATCGGCGATCCGGACTTTCTGGCCGAACTGGACCGCGACCTGAAAGATTACGTCGGCCGTCCGTCTCCCCTCTACCACGCCGAGCGCTGGAGCCGGGAGCTGGGCGGGGCTCAGATTTACCTCAAGCGCGAGGATCTCAATCATACCGGCGCCCACAAGGTCAACAACACCGTCGGTCAGGCGCTTTTGGCCAAACGCATGGGCAAGCGCCGGGTCATCGCCGAAACCGGCGCCGGCCAGCACGGGGTGGCGACCGCCACCGTGGCGGCCCGGTTGGGAATGGAGTGCGTGGTCTACATGGGGGAGGTGGACGTGGAGCGCCAGAAGCTCAACGTCTACCGCATGTCCCTGCTCGGCGCCGAGGTGCGCCCGGTGGCTTCCGGCTCCAAGACCCTCAAGGACGCTTTGAACGAGGCCTTGCGCGATTGGGTCACCCATGTGGACGATACCTTCTACATCATCGGAACGGTGGCCGGCCCCCATCCCTATCCGGCGATGGTGCGCGATTTCCAGGCGGTGATCGGGCGCGAGGCCAAGCGCCAGAGCGTGGAAAAGACCGGACGTCTTCCCGATGCCCTGGTGGCCTGCGTGGGTGGCGGCTCCAACGCCATCGGCCTGTTCTATCCTTTCTTGGATCACGAGGAAGTGGCCATGTACGGGGTCGAGGCGGCCGGCGACGGGATCGCCAGCGGTCACCATTCCGCGCCCCTGTGCGCCGGTCGGCCCGGGGTGCTGCACGGCAACCGGACCTATCTGATGGAAGACGACGACGGTCAGATCATCGAAACCCATTCCATCTCCGCCGGCCTCGATTACCCCGGGGTGGGTCCGGAACACGCCTGGCTCAAGGATTCGGGCCGCGCCGATTACGTCAGCATCACCGACGAAGAAGCCCTGGAAGCCTTCCATCGAGTCACCCGGGTCGAAGGTATTCTGCCGGCGCTGGAATCGAGTCACGCACTCGCCTACGCTATGAAGCTGGCCCCCCGGATGGACAAGGATCAAACCATCGTGGTGAACTTGTCGGGACGGGGGGACAAGGATATTCACACCGTCGCCGCACGGGAGGGACTCGAGCTGTGAGCCGGATTCAGACTACCTTTGAAAATTTGAAGCGGGAAAAGCGTAAGGCTTTGATTCCTTTTATCACCGCCGGCGATCCCCGGCCCGAATTCACGGTGCCGATGCTGCACGCCATGGCGGCGGCGGGCGCCGACATTCTGGAATTGGGGGTGCCGTTCTCCGACCCGATGGCCGACGGCCCGGTGATCCAACGCGCCAGCGAGCGGGCCCTGACCCATCACGTCAGCCTGCATCAGGTATTGGACATGGTGGCCGAATTCCGCCGCCGGGACATCCAAACCCCGATCGTTCTGATGGGCTATCTCAATCCCCTCGAGCGCATGGGCTATCGGGCGTTCGCCGAGGCCGCCCGCAAGGCGGGCGTGGACGGGGTGTTGACGGTGGATCTGCCGCCGGAGGAAGCCGAGGCCGAAATGCTGCCTTTACTGTACGAAGCCGGCATCGACCCGATCTTTCTGCTCGCCCCCACCAGCACCCGCGGGCGAATCGAGAAGGCCGACGCCGCGGGACGCGGCTATCTTTACTACGTGTCCCTCAAGGGCGTGACCGGGGCCGGCCATCTGGATCTGGAAGAGGTGGCGCGCAAAGTGGAAGAAATTCGCGCCGCGGCCCGCTTGCCCATCGGGGTGGGATTCGGAGTCAAGAATGCCGAAACCGCCGCCAAAATGGCCCAGTTGGCGGATGCCGTGGTGGTGGGAAGCGCGCTGGTCCAGAAAGTGGAGGAAAACTCGGGGGATCCGGAGCGGATCGAAACCGCCATCGTGGCGCTGCTCAAGGAGATGCGTGCGGCGATGGATAAAGAGGCGAGGGCGGCATGAGTTGGTTCCAGAAACTGGTTCCGGCCCGGATTCGGACCGACGGAAACCGAAAAGGGGGGGTACCGGAAGGCCTGTGGAGCAAGTGTCCGGCGTGTAGCGCGATCCTGTACAAGGCCGAATTGGAGCGGAATCAGGAAGTTTGCCCCAAATGCAACCACCATATGCGGATTTCCGGCCGGCGGCGTTTGCATTTCTTTCTCGACCCGGAAGCGCGGGAAGAGATCGGCGAGGAGTTACGTTCGGTCGATCCTCTGAGATTCAAGGATACCAAGAAATACAAGGACCGCTTGGCTCAGGCGCAGAAAACCACCGAGGAATCCGAGGCGCTGGTGGTGGTGCGTGGCCTGCTGCAAGGGCGGCCTTTGGTGGCGGCGGCGTTCAATTTCGCCTTCATGGGCGGCTCCATGGGGTCGGTGGTGGGCGAGCGCTTCGTGCGCGGGGTCGATCGCGCCTTGGAGGACAAGATCCCCTTGGTGGTGTTCACCGCCAGCGGGGGGGCGCGAATGCAGGAATCCCTGCTGTCCCTGTTCCAAATGTCCAAGACATCGGCCGCTCTGGCACGTCTTGCGGGAGCGGGTCTGCCTTACATCTCGGTGATGACCGATCCCACCATGGGCGGGGTGTCGGCCAGCCTGGCGATGCTCGGGGATCTCAACATCGCCGAACCGGGGGCCTTGATCGGTTTCGCCGGTCCCCGGGTCATCGAGCAGACAGTGCGGGAAAAACTCCCGGAGGGATTTCAACGCAGCGAGTTCCTGCTCAAGTACGGCGCCCTGGATATGATCGTGGATCGACGCGATTTGCGCGATACCCTGTCCAGCTTGCTGGCGATGCTGGCTCACACCGAGCCTCCGGCCAAGGTGGAAACGCCGCCTGCGCAGGCCGGTTACGGCGCCGACTCGGAGAGCTGCGAAGCAGAAACCTTGTTGCCGACCTTGCCCCTGGATGCGCCACCGCCGGAAGGCGAGGGCGGCGAAGAATCCTGACCGAATGCGTTTCGCTTGCCTGAACGACTGGCTGGTTTGGCAGCAATCCTTTCACCCCCGGTCGATCGATTTGGGGCTGGAACGGGTCCGGCGGGTCTTCGAAACGCTGCGCCCCGATTATCGGCCGCCGGTGACGATCACCGTGGGCGGCACCAACGGCAAGGGTTCCTGCGTGGCCATGCTGGAGGCGATTCTGAAGGCGGCGGGGGTGTCGGTGGGCGCCTATACCTCGCCCCACATTCTGGATTACAACGAGCGCATCCGCATCGACGGTCTGCCGGTTTCCGATCAGGCCATCGTCGACGTCTTCGCCCGCATCGACGAAGCTCGCGGCGATATCAGCCTGAGCTTTTTCGAGTTCGCCACCCTGGCGGCGTTGGAGCTTTTCGCCTTGGCGGAAGTTCAGGTGCAGTTGTTGGAAGTGGGGCTGGGGGGCCGCCTGGATGCGGTCAACATCGTCGATGCCGATGTGGCGGTGATCACCAGCATCGATATCGATCACAAGGATTGGCTGGGGGAGACCCGCGAGCGGATCGGGGTGGAAAAGGCGGGTATTTTCCGTCCCGGTCGTCCGGCCGTCATCGGCGACCGCCGTCCGCCCTTGTCCTTACTGCAGCAGGCGGATCGGCGCCAAGCATCGCTCCAGCGTCTGGGGTTCGATTTCGACCATTGCCGGCGCGACCGGGATTGGGATTGGTGGGGGCCGGAGCACGCCTGGATGCGCCTGCCCTTGCCGGCGCTCCCCGGATCTCAACAGTTGGACAATGCGGCCATGGTGATGGCGGCTTTGCACGCCTTGGGCGATCGCCTTCCGGTGACGCAGGATGCGATCGTGCAGGGATTGAAAGCGGTCCGCCTGCCGGGGCGTTATCAACTCCTGCCCGGTCCGCCGCAGGTATTGTTGGATGTGGCCCATAACCCCCAGGCCGCCGGGCTGCTTGCCGAATACTTGCGGAATCAGTATCCAGGGCGTCGCATCGTGGCATTGTTCACCGCCATGTGCGACAAGGACATCGAAGGGATTTTGGATGCCATGCGTCAGGCGGTGGATGCCTGGGTATTGCTGGAGTTGCCCGACAATCCTCGCGCCGCTTCCGGGGAACGGCTGGTCGAGGCTTTCCGGAAAGTGGGCTTGCCCTTTCCTCTGGCGTCTTTCCGGGATTGCTCGAAGGCGATCGCTTGCTTGGAACAACAGGTCGGTCCGGAGGGTCTTATTGTGGTTTTCGGCTCCTTTTTTTTAGTCGCGGAGTTTTTCCGTAGCTCTACGAACGCGAAGGTTTTGGGAGGAAAGCAATGGATCTTCGCCTGAAGCGGCGTCTGGTGGGAGCGGCGGTATTGGTCTTGCTGGCGGTTATTTTTCTGCCCATGATGTTCGAAGATGCGCTGCGCGACGAATCGGATTTCAGCCCCCCTTTGACCGAGCTTCCCCTATCCGAAGAACCGGCGTTGCCTCGGGTTTCCACGCCTCAAGTACCGCTGCCCGCTGATTGGGCGGTGCAAGTGGGCAGTTTCAGCCAAGCGGACAATGCCGACAGCCTCCAGAATCGACTGCGGCAGGCCGGTTTCGCCGCCTTCATCGAAAAGGTGAAAGCCGGGGAGGGGGTGATGTATCGAGTGCGCGTGGGCCCCTATCTGGACAAAGACAAAGCCGAGGCCATGGTGGCCGAGATCAAGCAACGCCTGGCCTTGGACGGTTTCGTCGTTCCCCATCCCGATTAGGAAATATTCTCTTTCTCGATTTTTGTCGCTCCCGTCACGGGAATTTCAAAGAAAAAGACTACTATGAGAATCAAGGTCGACGGAGTCTTGCCGTTTATAATTTCATAAAAGGAAACACGATATGATTATTGAAGTATTTTGTTTTGTTATCTATAATAAATTCGACTTTTAAAGTAAGTGAGGTAAACCCCATGTTGAAGAAACTAATGTTGATGACGGCCCTGGCGATGGGTATGACCCAGGGGGCGGTGGCCGGAGACACGTCCAAACAAGTGGCGGCCAATGCCGTTGCCCAATGGAATACGGTATTGAAAAAGGGCAGCGTGGACGCATTGCTGCGGCTATATACGGAGGACGCCATGGTGCTGATGCCCAACGGCGAGGCGACCAAGGATCCGCGGGCGATTCGGAAATTCTGGCGCCATTTGTTGGCCAAGCAAGCCGGTCGTTATGAGTTGGATCTGGGCAATGTGATCTATGCCAAGGATGACACGGTGGTTTCGACCCTGCGTTGGTCGAATGTAGATGGGAATTTGAAATATTCCTATGACGGCGTGATCTACAACGTTTTCAAACGCCAACCGGACGGAAGCTGGAAGGCCCAGGTGCAACGCTGGAATTAAGCGACTCACTACCCGGTTTTTCAGCCGCGAGGGAAAGGCCCCGGTCGTACCGGGTCACCTTATCCAAGCGGTTTTTTTATGCCTGCTTACCGTAGCGGTTTTCCACGTACCGCTCGACGATCGCCTGAAATTCTTCGGCGATGTGATCTCCTTTCAAAGTGACGGTTTTCTGTCCGTCTTGGTAGACCGGAGCGACCGGTTTTTCGCCGGTGCCCGGCAGACTGATGCCGAGATTCGCGTTCTTGCTTTCTCCCGGGCCGTTGACCACGCAGCCCATGACCGCCACGTGCATTTCCTCCACTCCGGGATAGTGATTTTTCCATTCCGGCATTCTTTCCCTGAGGAACCCTTGAATCTGCTGGGCCAGACGCTGGAAGTAATCGCTGGTGGTGCGGCCGCAGCCGGGGCAGGAGATCACCATCGGGGTGAATGAACGGATCCCCATGGTTTGCAGGATTTCCTGGGCCACCACGACTTCCTTGGTGCGCGGGGCGCCGGGTTCCGGGGTCAAGGAAATGCGAATGGTGTCGCCGATTCCCTGCTGGAGAAGGACCGCGAGTGCGGCGGTGGAGGCGACGATGCCTTTGGTGCCGATGCCGGCTTCGGTCAAGCCCAAATGGAGCGCGTAGTTGCAGCGCCGGGCGAGTTCCTGGTAGACGGCGATCAGTTCCTGCACTCCGCTCATCTTGCAGGAGATGACGATACGATCGGCGGGAAGTCCCCATTCCTCGGCTTTGGCGGCGCTCTCCAGGGCGGAGGTGATGACCGCGTCGCGCATCACTTCGTCCAGATCGCGGGGATTGGCGAGCTCGGCGTTTTCGTCCAGCAGGCGCGCCAGGACCGATTGATCCAGGCTGCCCCAGTTGACCCCGATGCGCACCGGCTTCTGGTAGCGGCACGCGAATTCGATCATTTGCGCGAACTGGGGATCGCGTTTGGCGCCGCGCCCCACGTTGCCGGGGTTGATCCGAAATTTGGCCAGGGCCTCGGCGCACGCCGGATGGTTGGCCAGAAGCTTGTGGCCGTTGAAATGAAAGTCTCCCACCACGGGAACGTTGCAATCGCGTCGGTCCAGTGCTTCGCGTATCTTGGGAACGGCCGCGGCGGCCTGGTCGGTGTTGACGGTGATCCGAACGATTTCCGAACCCGCGCGGGCCAAGGCGAGGATTTGCTCGACGGTGGCGGCGACGTCCTCGGTGGCGGTGTTGGTCATGGATTGGACCACCACCGGGGCTCCGCCGCCGATTTGGATGGGGCCCACCTTGACGCCCAACGAGGATCTTCTGGGTATGACAGGTGTACTCATAGCTTCAATTGGGAATCGCAGATGCTAATATTGTTGATGATAATGGTGTGATTTACCTGAAACAGAGGACATTATAAGGGAAATGGGCGGGACGTGAGGCTTCATTATTTTTCCGATATCCATCTGGAGTTCGGCGGTATGCGGTTACCCAAGGTGAATGCCGACGTGATCGTCGCCGCCGGCGATATCGGGGTCGGCTTGCAAGGGTTGCGATGGTTGTCCCGACAGGGACGGCCGGTGGTTTATGTGGCCGGCAATCATGAGTTCTACAAACACGAACACGGAACCTTGCTCGCGCAACTGGAACTGGCTGCCCTCGACGGACCGGTGCATTTTTTGGAGAACCGGAGCGAGGTGATCGGCGGGGTGCGTTTTCTCGGCTGCACTTTGTGGACCGATCTAGGGGGCGAAGACGAAGACGTGGCGGCGTTGGCCGATTCGCTGAACGATTTTCATAAGATACGCTTCGGCAACGGACCTTTTCGTTTGGAGCATTATCGAATGCTGCACCAAGCATCCCGAGACTGGCTGGAACAAAGCTTGCAAATTCCTTTTGCCGGACCCACGGTGGTGGTGACCCACCATGCGCCGAGTTTCTGGAGCTGGGATCATCGCCCCAGCGCGCTCAATCGTTTCGCCTATTGCAATGATCTTAGGGAATTGATGTACGAACACGAGATCACCGCCTGGTTTCACGGCCACACCCACGTGGCCCGCGATTACCGCTGCGCGGATACGCGGGTGCTCTGTAATCCCCGGGGTTATTTCTATCAACGCTTGGTGGATGAGTTCCGGCCGGATGGCGTAATCGAGCTTTAAGAGCCCCTTTACAGTCGACCTTGACCCAAAGTAGGGCCCGGCGGCTTGACCGGAGGGCGTTCGCATCCCCCCCACCCAACCCTCCCCCCAACGGGGGGAGGGCAAGGGAGGGGGGAAGCCCCCAGGGATGGGTTCACGGCGTCCCGGAGGGCAAGCCGCCGGGCCCTGCCCCAATTTGAGATGGCTTTGAAAACCCCCTTTAAGCGGCGACCGCCTTTCCTTTTGTCCGGGGCGTGCTACTTTTTGTAGTGGAGTGAGTGAAATCGATAAGGAGGTTCATCCTTGGACATTGCGACCCTGGTCGGATTTTTAGGCGGCTTCGGGGTGATTGCCGGCGCCATCGTGGTGGGCGGTGACGTCGGTCTATTCGTCAATGTGCCTTCGATCTTGATCGTGCTTGGCGGGACCTTCATGGCCACGCTCATGAAGATTACCCTGGCCGACTTCTTGCGTTCCTTCGGGATCGCGTGGAAGGCGTTCTTCAACCAGGTGGACGATCCGGCCCAATTGATCGAGGAAGCGGTGCGCTTGGCGGACGCGGCGCGCAAGAACGGTCTGCTGGCGCTGGAAAACGAAACCGTGGATAACCTGTTTTTGCAGCGGGGGATCATGCTGTGCGTCGACGGTCACGAGCCGGCCCTGATCCGAAAAATGCTGTCCGAAGAAATCAATCAAGCCATCAAGCGCCACGAGATGGGGCAGACCATGTGGGCCTCGGTGGGAGACGTGGCGCCGGCCATGGGAATGATCGGTACCTTGGTGGGTCTGGTGCAGATGCTCGCCAATATGGAAGATCCCTCCAAAATCGGCCCGGCCATGGCGGTGGCGCTGCTGACCACTTTGTACGGGGCGATCATCGCCAATGCGTTTGCGATCCCCTTGGCGGATAAGCTGGCGTTGCTCAGTAATTACGAACGGACCACCAAATCCTTGATCATCGAGACCATCAACGGCATTCAGGAAGGGATGAATCCCAAGTTGCTGGAGACCTTGCTCAATACCTATCTGCCTGAAAAGAAACGCGCTACCGATGAGGACTGAGGAGACCGATGGCGGAAGAATCTGAATGCCCCAAATGCAAACCCGGCGCGCCCGCTTGGGTGATGACCTTCGCGGATCTGATGTCCTTGTTGTTGACGTTCTTCGTCCTGATGCTGTCGTTCGCCACCATGGACGTGATCAAATTCCGCCAGATGGCCGCTTCCATGAAGAATGCCTTCGGCGTGCAGACCCAGATTCCGGCTTATGAAACCGTCAAGGGGACCAGTGTGGTGGCCCAGCATTTCACGCCATCGACGGTCGACCGGAGTCCCCTGGAGGAAATTCACCAAACCACAAGCCGGGATCAGCCCGAACTGAAGATTCCCGAACAGGCCCAGGGCGAGCGCCAGGGGGAATTGAGCCAGGAAGCAATCCGGCAAAAATTCGAGCAGGCGCAACAGGAAAAGCTCCAAGCCCAAGCCAAAAAAATTCGGGAATCCCTGTTGGAAGAGATCAAAGCCGGAAGAGTCAGCATCGAAACCGAAAAGCAGAAAATCGTTATCCGGATTCACGAGAAAGGCTCGTTTCCTTCCGGAAGCGCGGTCTTGAATGCGGGCTTCGGCGCGTCCATGAAAAAGATTATCCGGGTGGTCAAAAACGGCCGGGGAAAAGTCATCGTGGCCGGACACACCGACGATGTCCCCATTTCCACCGACTGGTACCGCTCCAATTGGGAGTTGTCTTCGGCGCGTGCGGTGACTGTCGCCCACGAACTCCTGAAGGGCAAGATCGATCCCCGCCGCTTGGTGGTCGCCGGTTACGCCGACACCGAGCCGCTGGTGCCCAATGCCAATCCCGAAAGCCGGGCCCGCAATCGGCGCGTGGAAATCATTTTGGAGCAGCCGGGATCGGAAGTCGGGCCAGGAAAAAAAGGGGGGGACTTATGAGCGATATCCGCCGGGGCAGTCCGCCGGATCGGCGCCGCTATTTTCGAATCGATGACGAGATCGTATTGGTGTACCGGCCGGTTCCCTCGCACGAAGTGCCCGAGCCCGAACAACTTTCGGAACGTTTTTCCGAGCCTTTTTCCCTGACTTCCACATTGGCGTGTCTGACGCACGAATCTCGATCCCAGTTGCGTCGCATCCAGCGGGATTCTCCCCAGGTGGCGGAGTATCTGGAGGTGCTCGAGCGCAAGATCGACGTACTGGCCCAGGCGGTCATGATGGCGGAAAATCCCTTGGTGGAACAGCCCACTCGGCAGGTGAACCTGAGCGCCTCCGGAATCGCTTTCGATATCGAGCGCGGGCTTTCCGAAGGCGAGGTCCTCGAGTTGAAAATGGTCGTGCCGCCCGCCCTCGTGGGCATTCTTACCTTCGGCAAGGTGGTTTACTGCCGACAACGAAAAAACGGCGATTACCGGGTCGGTGTCGATTTTCTCAGCATCCGCGATCAAGACCGGGAGTTCTTGGTGCGGCATGTGGTTAAACGTCAATTGGTCCGGCTGAGGGAGAAGCAACCGTCGCCCGGTTCCGAGTCGGTATAGGCGCAGGTGGCAAGTCCGGGGGAGACTTCTTGTATACTCATGAAATGTGCAATCAAGTTGACCTGCGTGCATGTTGACCCCCTCCGTAGAAGCTTTAATACAGCATTTGGCCGACGGAAAGTTTCATTCCGGAAAAAAATTGGCCGATACCCTGCAAACCAGCCGTACCACCGTGTGGAAGTCGGTTCAATCCCTGCAGGCCTTGGGTTTGGAGATTCAGGCCGTCAAAGGCCGCGGCTATCGCTTGACCCATCCCTGGGAGCGGTTGAACGCCGAGCAAATCACGGCGTCCATCCAGGTTCCCGAGGCTTGTCCGCCACCGGTCGTGGAGGTGCATGATTGCTTGAATTCCACCAATGCGCATCTGCTCCGGACGGCGTCTCTGCGACCCGCGGCGAGCATTTGCCTGGCGGAGATGCAGACCGCCGGCAGGGGGCGCTTGGGCCGAAACTGGGTATCTCCGTTCGGAGCCAATATTTATCTGTCTTTGCTGTGGCGTTTTCGACGCGGAGAGTCCCTCGGCGGATTGAGTCTGGCGGTGGGCGTGGAAACGGTCCGCGTGTTACGGACGCTGGGTTTGGCGGATCTGCGGCTGAAATGGCCCAACGATATTCTCTGGCAGGAAAGAAAGCTGGGCGGCATTCTGATCGAGGCGATCACCGAATCGCAGGGACAATGTGTCGTCGTGGTCGGTTTGGGCTTGAATTTGAGGCTTCCCCCGGGAGCCGCCGATGCGATCGATCAGCCGTGGGTGGATATCCGCACCATTTTGGGGGGCGGTTCTTCGCGGTCGGACCTGGCCGTGCCTTCGCGTAACCGGATGGCGGGCGACTTGAGCAGTCGTCTGCTGGCCTTGTTGAACGCCTATGGCAGCGAAGGTTTGACGCCATGGCTGGAGGATTGGCGGCGCTGGAATTGCGTGTTGGGTCGCCGGGTGACGGTGGATGAGATCGGGCAGCGCTATGAGGCCACCGCGGTGAACGTGACCGAGGAGGGATCGCTGGTGTTGCGGCGGGACGACGGTCGGCGTCGGCTCTTGGCCGCGGGCGATGTGAGATTGCGGGTTCGGCATGACGCTTAGACAAGGCGGCTCGATGGCCCGCGAAGCGAAATTGTTGGTGGACTGCGGCAACAGTCGTCTGAAATGGGGACTGTTGCGCGCCGATGAGATCGTTTCCGGCGTTTCTTTGCGGAGTCGCAACGGCCTCGCCGAGGCTGATTTGAGTGGCATTTGGGCCGATTTGAATACGCCGCGCCAGGTTTGGATCGCCAATGTGGCGGGACAAATGGTGGCGGACCGGTTAAATGCCTGGAGCCGAACCCATTGGGGGATCACGCCCCATTTCGTGCGGCCGCTGGCGGAAGGCTACGGAGTCGTCAACGGCTACCGGAACCCCGAGGCCTTGGGGGTGGATCGTTGGTTGGCCATGATCGCCGTCCGTCATCGCTATACCTTGCCGGCGTGCATCGTCGACTGTGGGACCGCCTTGACCCTGGATGTGCTGGACCAAACGGGGCGCCATCGGGGCGGATTGATCTGTCCCGGCTTGGCGCTCATGGCTGAAACCCTGGTGCAGGATACCGCCGGTATTCGGTTCGAAGCGCCAGCCGGAGGAGCGCGTGGGGGCGACTTGGCGGATCATACCGGCGCCGCGGTCTATCGGGGCGTTCGCCAAGCCGCGCTGGGCTTGATCGAACGGACCTACGGCCGATACGCCCGGGCGGGGGCGCCGCTTTCCTTGGTGATGACCGGCGGGGACGCGGCCGAATTGGCCCCCTCGCTTTCGGCTCCGGTCCACTTGGCGCCGGATCTTGTCCTGCAAGGCTTGGCGGTGGTGAGCCGATGACGATGGCGAGGAAACTGTGCTGGATCTTGGTGACCGCCAATGTGATTTTTTTTCTATGGGCGTACTATGGCCGTCATGGCGGACCACCCACCCTTTCCCAAGTGCCGCTTGCCCCGGTAGAGCGTCTGGTCTTGCTGAACGAACGACCGCCTGAGGGCGAGTATTCGGATTCGGTTCCGTCGTCGCGCTCGGAAACCGGGACATCTTCCGAAGAGGCGCAGACTGCGGAAAGGGAGAGCGATTCGGAAACCGAGGGCGATACGGATAGGACAGTCGATGTGGACCCCCGGTGTTATCGAATCGGCCCGTTCGCTCGGACCGAAGATGCCGATGCCTTCGTTGAAAAGGCAGGCGTGAAGGGGCGGATCGAAGCCGAGGAAAACGCTTCGGTGGAAGGTTTCTGGCTCATGTATCCCCCCGCAGAAACGCTTTCCGCCGGCCGGAGGAATCTGGAGCGTTTGCGGACCCAAGGGTTGCAAGATTTATGGTTGTTCGAAGAGGGGCCGTGGAAAGGCGCCATTTCCCTGGGAATGTATAGCCAGCTCAGTCGTGCAAAAACGGTGAGCGATCAGCTTCGAGAACGGGGAATTGAAGTGACAGTGATGCCCAGGCGAAAAATAACCACGACCCGTTATTGGGTGCGGATGGAGCGTTCACTGTCACCGCAATGGCTGGAAGCGGTGCCCGCCGGTGTGAAAGCGGTGCCTTGCCGGTCTCAGTGAGAAATCGGCGGGGTTTCCCCGGCGGAGGAAACGTCGGTTTCTGCCGGATACCGCAATTCCGCCGGTTTGGAACGACTAAAGCGCAGGCTGACCAAAAGCAGGAATTGGGCGCCGAAAATCAAATTGGCCACCAACAAGTGGATCGGTTGAACGGCGGGGGGAATGCCCAGACGTTCCATCCCGATACCGGTGGCAACGGCCAAAAGGACCAATAATCCCAGGGCCAAATTGAGTCGGAACATCAGGTGATGTTGGGGGAGGATGCGCAGAAACCGCCAGACCAACCAAAGGTTGGCGCACAGAATGAAAAAGGCGCACGCCCGGTGGACGGAAAATACCCAGGGCAGTTCGGCGTACCACAAATAGCGGTCGGCGTAGTCATGGGTTCGGGCGATGGTATCCACCGCTTCGCGTACCTGAGCGCCCAGGACTATCTGAACCAAAGTCAGCGCCAGCACCGACCACAAGGCGATTTCAAGTTTGGGCGAGTGGATCAGGGCGTTGAGACGAATGAAATAATGTTTTTGGGAGCGGGCGACGGTGTAGATCAACAGGGCGGTGATCGCGATCGCCAGCAACATATGGGCAGTGATCATCAGGGGGTGGAGATTGGAGCTGACCACCACCGCGCCGAGCCAGCCTTGAAACATGACCAGAATCAGGGCGGTCAGCGTCAGATAGAAGACCGGCGGGTCCTGCTTGCGTAAAGGAAAGGCGCAGACGACCGTCGCCAGCATCAGAAGTCCGACGCTGACTCCGGTTAGTCGGTTCATGTATTCGGTCCAGGTTTTGACCGGGTTGAAGCGGGTTTCGGCGTAGCCCAGATCGGCATAGATTTCCTGGTAGTCGGGAGGGAGCTGGGATTCTTCGGTGGGAGGAATCCAGCGGCCGAAACAAGTGGGCCAGTCGGGGCACCCCATGCCGGCGCCGGAAGCGCGTACGATCGCGCCCACCAGAATCAAAAAATAGACCGCCGCCACGGTGAAGAAGCCGATGCGCCGAAAGCGCCGAATCGCATCGTCGTTCATCGAGTTGCTCGAAACCTGTCTTCAAAGATCGGATTTCGAACTATACCGGCTGACGATGGCCCGCACAAGCCGCTCAGGCAAAGACCTGTTTAGCGGCGTCCACGTCCTCGATTTCCACGACGTTGATATCAGGCGCCAGGCCCAGACGTTTGAAAGCGCCCATTTCTTGAGGATCGATGGGAAGCGGTTCCGCATTGCTGGTCAGGTGCTCCAGATAGGCGATCTGCACCACGTCCACGTAGTCGGGCGCGTCTCCGTTCGGTTGGCGGTGCCAGTCGGGGTATTCGGTGGCCACCTTGTACAGACTGTCGGGAAAATTCCAATGCTTCATGATGACCCCGCCGATCTTGGGGTGCATTTTTTCGATCAGGGGGTCGAGGCTGGCTTGATTGTTGGCCAGACTAGGGATCTGTTCGGCCAGGGTCAGGATGGGGAGCTTGCCGATCTGATGAATCAAACCCGCCAACAGTCCGTGTTCGGGATCCAGTTTCGGGCTCAGGCTCGCCAACGCCCGACTGATGGCGGCGACATTGACGCTGGTTTGCCAAGTCTCGTGAAAATAACTGTCCAACAGGGTCGAGGTGGGTTGGAAGATTTGTTGCATGGCCAAACTCATCAACAGAGTGCGAACGGTGTTGTACCCCATTCGCGTGATGGCCATTTGGAGGCTGGTAATTTCGCTGCGGGCCCGATAGAGGGGACTGTTGGCCACCTGCAGCAAGCGCGCCGACAAGGCGGCGTCCTCGGCGATCATGTCCGCCAATTTGGCGGCGTTGATATCGCCGCGCTCGACCTCGTCTCGGACTCTGAGCGCCACTTCGGGCAAAGAAGGGAGGACGAGGCGATTGGATTCGATTTCTTCGAGCAAATGATCGAGAAATTCCTGGGCGTTACTGACTTTCATGGCGTATTTGGATCCTTTGTATGGCTACCCTGGTTTCGCGCGGAGCAGGCGGCTTCGGTCGAAACCCGTTTGCATGGTCCGGCAGCCTGTTCCGTCTCGCTCAAGCTATAGTATAGGGGAGCTCGAGCCACCGTAAGACGAGCGCCTCCTGATCGGCAAGGTGAATCTCCGATCTGTGAACTCGGTCACAATGCACCACCGCCAAGAGTTCTTGTTCGGAGTCGTTGGGGGCGGCGTTGACCACTTGGCCGACCGTTTTATCCTTCGCTAGGAGTCTCATCCCGGCGGCGGGTGTCGCGTGAGCGGCCAGCCGGGCCCGATAGAGGCGTCTTTTGACCTGCCCCCGGTAATGCGTTCGAGCGACCACCTCTTGGCCGGTATAGCAGCCTTTGTCGAAACCAATGCCTCCCAAAGCATCCAGATTGAGCATTTGGGGTAGGAATTCTTCCGAGGTGGCGGCGGTGACGGTGGGCAATCCGGCGCGGATATCCTGAAGCCACCAGTCGGTGGCTGGCCGTTCGGTGGCCCCCCGGTTCTCCGCCAAGTCGAACCACAAGGACCGGGCGGCTTCAGCCTTTCCCAGAATTAAAAAACGCTCGCCCGGACCGGGCATTTTGATCCAGAGCAATTGGCGAGCCCGGGTGACGCCTTCGACTGTCCGGGGAAGCGGCTGCAACAGTTCTTGCAAGGGAGCGGCGCTTGCCAGAATGAGACCGAACAAAGCCACGTCGGCGGTTTCGATGGTAATGTCGGAACGTAGCACATACAATCGCAGGCGTTGGGCCACCTTTTCCGCCAGGTCGGCCGAAAGCAGCAGCAGAAATCCGGTTTCGTCACGCAGAATCCGAAAGGTGGCGATCACCCGTCCCTGGGGATTGCAGAAGGCTCCGAGACCGCTTTGTTCGGAGGTGATTCGGCGCACATCGCAGGTGGTCTGACCTTGGAGAAAGGTTTCGGCATCGCCTCCCCGAATGGCCAGCGCCGCTGTCGGCGGGAGGGGAGATAAAACCATGTCTCCGGTCGCAGACGAGGCTTGCGACAGGCGTTGTTGGACGAAGGTTTGCCAAGCTGTATTCATCGTTGCTCTTTAAGTGCGAAGAAGACGGTTATTGTTAATAGAATGGCCTGGAGCAGGCAAGCAATTCTGCAAGTGGCGCATGAAATGGACTGTTGCCGGAGGGGAGGCAAGAACCGCTATAAGCGCTCCGGGACACCATACCTATCGGCGGAGTGCCGACCATTTCCTTGAGAACGGCATCGATCCGGCATACAATCACCTGAGTTCAGGGTGGAAAATTCCTAACGCGATCTTCAGGAGGACCCGATGCACAGCTACGATCCGCTTTTGTCGTCCGCCCCTAAGGAATCGGAGAGCGGTGCAGAAGACCCCCGCGCAGTTTCCGGCTCGGAAAGCTCCGGAGGAGAAAAACCGGCCAGGGTTCCTATTTCTAACGGCGTCGAGGAAATCCCCGGCCGGCCGGTCGATCCGACCCGTTACCGGGACTGGGAAAAAAACGGCCGTTGCATCGATTTTTAAGCCATGGGTGATCGTCCGTCCTCTCCCCTTTCTCCCCATCTGCAGGTTTACCGCCTGCCGCTCACCCCGCTACTGTCCATTACCCACCGCATTACCGGGGTCGTCTTGAGCATCGGTTTGTTGGCCGTGGTCGGAATGCTGCTGGCGGTGGCGGAAAGCCCGTCCGCCTACGCAGCGATTCGCGGCTTTCTGTCCGGCTGGATCGGGCGGGGATTGATCCTGATTTGGCTGTTGGCCCTATTCGTGCATTTTTGTCACGGCATTCGCCATTTGATTTGGGACCTCGGTTACGGCTTCGAGCGTTCGAATCTGACCCGCCACGGCGTGTGGGAAGTGGCGGCGGCGGTCGCCTTGGCCCTCTTGACCTGGTTGACGATGAGTTTCGCGCCATGAGTTTCAGAACGCCCTTGGGCAGAGCGCGCGGTTTGAGCGCGGCGGGAACGGGCACCGGCCATTGGTGGGCGCAGCGGGTGACGGCGGTGGCCTTGATCCCGCTGACCTTGTGGTTCGTCTGGTTTTTGTCCCGGTTCTTGGTTTTTTCCCACGGCGAGATGGTGCAGTGGCTGGCGCATCCCGCCCATGCCGTTTTGTTGTTGGCTTATTTGGGCGCCGCTTTTTACCACGCCCTGCTCGGTCTTCAGGTGGTGATCGAGGATTACGTTCATGCGCCATGGCTGCGAACCGGCAGTCTCCTGGCATTGAAATTGGTTTTGATCGTGCTCGGTCTAACCGCGGTCTTCGCGGCGCTTAGGATTGCATTTTCAATTTGAGATGATATGAGCAAAGCCTATCCAATCATCACCCATACCTACGATACCGTGGTGGTGGGTGCCGGCGGCGCCGGTCTGCGCGCCACCTTGGGTATGTCGGCCCGCGGTCTCAAGACCGCTTGTCTAACCAAGGTCTTTCCCACCCGCAGCCACACGGTCGCCGCCCAGGGGGGAATCAGCGCCGCGCTGGGCAATATGAGCGAGGACGACTGGCGCTGGCACATGTACGACACGGTTAAGGGGTCCGATTGGCTCGGCGACCAGGACGCCATCGAATACATGTGCCGGGAGGCCATCCCGGCGATCATCGAACTGGAGCATTACGGCGTGCCGTTTTCCCGGACTTCCAGCGGCAAGATCTACCAGCGTCCGTTCGGGGGGATGACCACCCGTTTCGGCGAGGGGGAGGCCCAGCGCACCTGCGCCGCCGCCGACCGGACCGGGCACGCTATTTTGCATACGCTTTATCAGCAATCCCTCAAGCATCAGGCCGAGTTTTTCATCGAATACTTCGCCCTGGACCTGGTCATGGACGAACAGGGTGTTTGCCGCGGGGTACTGGCGTGGTGCCTGGAGGACGGCAGTCTACATCTGTTCCGGGCCCACGTGACCTTGCTCGCCACCGGAGGTTACGGTCGCACCTATTTCTCCTGCACTTCGGCCCATACCTGTACCGGCGACGGCAACGGCATGGTGCTGCGCGCAGGATTGCCGCTTCAGGACATGGAATTCGTCCAGTTCCATCCCACCGGCATTTACGGCTCCGGTTGCTTGATCACCGAAGGCGCGCGCGGGGAAGGCGGATATCTGACCAATTCCGAAGGCGAGCGCTTTATGGAGCGCTATGCCCCCCACGCCAAGGATTTGGCTTCCCGGGATGTGGTCAGCCGGGCGATGACCATCGAGATCCGCGAGGGCCGCGGGGTAGGGGCGCACAAGGACCACTTGCATCTCCACTTGGAGCATCTGGATCCCGACATCCTCCACCAGCGCTTGCCGGGCATCGCCGAAACCGCGCGCATATTCGCCGGCGTGGACATGACCCAGGCCCCGATCCCGGTGCTGCCCACCGCCCATTACAACATGGGCGGCATTCCCACCAACATGGAGGGGGAGGTGCTCACCTGGAAGGACGACGACCCGGACTCGGAGCGCCGCGGCGCTGAAACCCCGGTGCCGGGGCTGATGGCCATCGGCGAGGCGGCGTGCGTCTCGGTCCACGGGGCCAATCGCTTGGGCTCCAATTCGCTGCTGGATATCGTGGTGTTCGGCCGCGCGGCGGCGATCCGCTGCGCCGAATTGGTCAAGCCGCGCCGTCCCCACAAGCCGTTGCCGTCCGATATTCTCGACCCGCTTTTGGCGCGTTTCGATCGGATTCGCCATGCCGAGGGTTCCCTGAAAGTGGCGGAAGTGCGCAAGCGGATGCAGCGCTGCATGCAAAGTCATGTGTCCGTATTTCGCACCGGGGAAGTGCTGGAGGAAGGAAAAAACCAGATCCAGCAAGTTGCCGAGTCATTTTCCGACATCGGGGTCGCCGATCGTTCCTTGATTTGGAATACCGATCTTCTGGAGGCCCTGGAGCTTCAGAATTTGCTCGCCCAAGCGCAAGTCACCGTCGCCGCCGCCCTCAACCGCACCGAAAGCCGGGGCGCGCATGCGCGCGAGGACTATGCCGAACGCGACGACGACAACTGGCTCAAGCATACGATGATCTGGCTGGAGATCTCGCCGGAGCGTACCGATCCGGCGGGCCGCTCCCGAATCGTTTATCGACCGGTCCATTTGCAGCCGTTGACCGGAGAGATCCAGTCCATTCCACCGAAACCGAGGGTGTACTGACATGGTGCAATTGCGTCTGCCGCCCAACTCCAGGATTCAGCCGGGCAAAATTTGGTCCGCCGCCGAAGGCGCCGAGACGGTTTTGACCGTCAAAGTCTATCGCTTCAATCCGGACGGCGGCGAAAACCCCCGTTTGGATGTGTTTCAACTGGATCGCAGCCGGTGCGGAGCGATGGTGCTGGACGCCTTGATCCAAATCAAGAATGAAGTCGATACCACCCTGGCTTTCCGCCGTTCCTGTCGGGAAGGGGTGTGCGGCTCCTGCGCCATGAACATCAACGGCCGCAATACCTTGGCCTGCACCCAGCCGATCGACGACTTAGGAGATACCCTCGCCATCTATCCGCTACCGCACCAGGACGTGGTCAAGGATTTGGTCATCGACTTGACCCATTTCTATGCCCAATATGCTTCGATCCAGCCGTGGCAGCAGACCCTCACCCCGGCGCCCGACCGCGAGCGGCTGCAGAGCCCGGAAGAACGCGCCGAGCTCGACGGCCTCTACGAATGTATCCTCTGCGCGTGTTGTTCCACCGCCTGCCCCAGTTATTGGTGGAACAGCGACCGTTATTTGGGGCCGGCGACATTGCTCCAGGCTTATCGTTGGATCGCCGACAGCCGCGACGAAATGACCGGCGAACGTCTGGACGAACTGGAAGACCCGTTCAAACTGTTTCGTTGTCACACCATTACCAACTGCACCGACGTGTGTCCCAAGGGACTCAATCCGGCCAAGGCCATCGCCGAAATCAAAAAGCTGCTCCACCAGCGGCGGGAATGACCGGCCTCGATCCTGAGCGATGGCTCGACCGCCACGGCGATCTCTTGTTTCGTTACGCCTTGGCGCGGGTGGGAGAGGTCGACTTGGCCGAGGACCTGGTGCAAGAAACCCTGCTTTCCGCTTGGCGCGGATCTCGTTCGTTCTCGGGCAATGCCCGCGAGAGCACCTGGTTGGTGGGGATTCTCAAACACAAGATCGCCGATCATTTCCGTAAATCTCCCCCGCTTTCGATAGAGGATCTGGGATTGGATTTGGACCGCTATTTCGACGACCGGGGTCATTGGCGCCAAGCGCCTGCGAATTGGGATGAGCCGGACGCAAATTTGGATCGGGAGCAGCTCAAAGCGGGATTGCGGGACTGCGTCGGGCGGCTTCCGCCTCGCTTCCGTTATTTGTTCTACTTGCGGGAAGTGGACGGCTTGAGCGGCGAAGAAATATGTCAGCTATTGCCCGCTCCCTCGACCAACAGCGTGTGGGTCATGCTGTCGCGAATGCGTTTCAAGCTGCGCCAGTGTCTCGAACGGGCCGGTTTCGGTCGAATCAACGAAGAGTGCCGATAATGTTGTCGTGCAAGCAGGCGGTGGAATTGTCTTCCAAAGCCCAGGACAAACCTTTGAGTTGGCGGGAGCGAATGGCGCTGTGGTTTCATTTGCGGTTGTGCCAAATTTGTCGTCGTTACACGAGGCAATTGCGTTTGTTGAGGCGAGTGAGTGCCTCCCTCCGTCCGGAGGATTGCTTGAGCGATACCGCCTTGTCCGCGGAAGCCCGCCGCCGGATTGAAGAGCGATTGCACCGTGAGCAGCGCCGAGCGGAATAAGTTGCGCTGGCGTTGCCGGCGCGGCATGAAAGAACTGGATGTGATGTTGGCGCGTTACTTGACACGGGGTTATCCTCAAGCCGACGAGGCCGAGCGGCTGGCCTTCACTCGTCTGCTGGAGGCGTCCGATCCGGAGCTTGCCGCCTGGTTGATATACCGCCATCCCTGTCCCGATTCCCAATTGGCGCTTGCCGTTGCCGCTGTCTGCGCCTGCGAGGGGTGACTTGAAGCATTCCGGCGGGGAAGGGCTGAATCTTTGGTTTCAGGCGTCTCGATGGCAACGCCTGTTTCTCTCGGTCGGTCACGGCTTGGCACTGATGACGGTTTGGCTGAGCGCCTTGCCGATGCCCGCGCCCCTGCTGCTCTCTGCGGTGTTGTTTGTCAGCATTGGTTTTGGTTGGCGCAAGGGGCGACGGCCGCCGCTGAGACAGTTGCACTACGACGGGGAGACTTGGACTTTGGTGAGTCCCGGTCATCAAGTCCGGGAAGGGCGCTTGTTGGGCTCCACCTGGTGCAGCCGTTGGCTGACCCTGCTTCATTTTCGCCTCAGCGGCGGGCGCTTTCGGGCGGTTCCCGTCTGGCGCGACAGTCTTACGGACGAGGACTATCGGCGTTTGCAAGTGGTGCTGCATTGGCAGGCGGATGTTTCCTAACTCCGACGGCGTTCCTTCCGATGCGTCGTTCTTCAGCGCGTCCTGCCCGACGCACCACGGCATTCGGATTGCCACCGTCGAAGATCTCGAGGCCGGTCCAGATCCCATTGGAGGGGGAGTTCCCAAGCTTTTAAATTGAGATCTCGGATACGGCGGCGGGTATCCGCCAGAACCGTCTCCTTTCCCCATGCCATCTCTCGAAATAATTCGGGCTGCGGTCGAGGCAGGCCGATCAGGACGTAACCGCCGTCTTCGGCCGGCCCTAACACGACATCCGTGTTTTGGCTCAGCATGGTGAGCGCCGCCCGAAAATCGGCCGGGGTGAGGGAAGGGCAGTCGCAGCCCACAATCAATGCGGCTCGAGAAACGCTTAGGCGGTCTCGAAACGCCCGCGCCATGCGATCGCCCAAATCGGCGCCTTGCTGCTTCTCGAGCCGAACGCCGTAGCGCCGCTTGAGGGCGCCGAAAAAGGGATGACGGGTATCCGGGTGGCAATACAGATAAACCGGGGCCAACCGGGCGGAAATGAGACGCGTCACCAGGGTACGGCTCAGGCGGGCGTGAACCGCGGCGGCCTGCGCCGGGGTCAACGTTGCCAGTAAGCGTGTCTTGACCTTCCCCGGCACCGGGGCTTTGCAGAATATCAAAATGGCGGCGTCGGGATAGACGTAGTTCGAGCTCACCCGAATCGCCCTTCTCGATACAACCGGGCCAGCCGATTCGGGTCGGTGCCGAGGAAATACCGCAGCCTCAGCCACCACATCAGCAAGATGGTCCGGATCACCCCGAATTGTTCCCAGCGCCGCGCCGAGGTGACGACCTTGGCCTTCAGGCATGCGGGCGGTCCCAGGTTTTTCAGGCGACGGCACAGTTCGATGTCTTCCATCAGAGGTTGCACCGGCAATCCGCCCACCCGCCCAAATGCTTCTTGAGTGACGAAAATCGCCTGATCGCCGGTGGCGATGCCGGTCAAGCGCGAACGCAGGTTCATCATCGCCGCCACCAGCCGAAGCAGGGGCGCGCGGCCGTCGAGCGCTACGTCGAATCGGCCCCATCGGCGATTGTCGGCCAATGCTCGGTGAATCTCGTTCAACGCGCCGTCCGGGAGTCGGGTGTCGGCGTGCAGGAATAGCAGGGCTTCCCCCCGTGCGGCCCGGGCGCCGGCATTGAGTTGCCCGCCGCGGCCGCGCGGGGCGGTCATGACCCGATCCGCCCAGGGGCGGGCCAGTTTGGCGGTGTCGTCGTCGCTGCCTCCGTCCACCACCAGGATTTCCGCCTGCGAACGCAGAGTTTGCAGCGTCCGCAGGTGGGCTTCGATTTTCGCTGCTTCCCGGAAAGTCGGCACAATAATGGAAAACGGCTTCACCGGCGGTCAGCAGCAACAGCTTTCCGAGTTTCCTCCCGAGCTGGCCCCGCCCTTGGTCTCGGCCGGTGAGCGCACCGTGCCGGCCGGGGCGCACCAGGGTTTGCCTTCGCCGATCTGAGCCGGGGCGATGCCGATGAAATCCTCGCGGTAGGGTCCCTCGGTGAGCATGCGGAAAGTCCGTTCGCACACCGCCATGCGCTGACCGCGGCAGAAAACGTGTCCTTCCTCGTCGTAGACCTTGTCGAATGGCCCCTTGTAGATCACCGCGTGGCCGTAGTCGATGCATGTCTCGCCTTCCGGCTTGACCGCGGTCACGGTGACGGTGCGGAACTCGATGCCTTCCACCACCTGCCACGGCTCGTTCCCCCATTTGTCCAGCTTGACCGCGATGAAACCGGCCTGGGCGAATTCCTCCAAAAATTCGTGTTCCTGCAGGGCGCCCGAAATGCAGCCGCTCCAAAGCTTGGGATCTTGCTTCAGCGCATCGGGGACCGGCTCGTCGCAGACGATGTCGGAAATGGCGATTCGCCCGCCCGGCTTGACCGCCCGGAAGATTTCCCGGAACAATTGCCGTTTGTCGCCGTCGTCCACCAAGTTGAGGACGCAGTTGGAGATCACCAGATCCACCGACGCGTCGGGGATCAGCGGGCGCTCCTTTTTCTGCCGCGTCTGCCACGCTTTGAGGGCGAGCAGATCCTCGTGGCTATGGATCGGATGTTCGCGCAAATAACGATCGAGACCTTCCACGTCCAGCGCCAGATCCTGGATCAGCCCCTTGGCGAAGCGGACCCGATCGCCGCCCAGTTTTTCGGCCATTTCGGCCTGGTATTTGCGCGCCAGATCGAGCATGGCATCGTTCATATCCACCCCGATCACCCGGCCGTTCGCCCCCACCAGTTGCGCCGCCATGTAGCAGATTTTGCCCGAGCCCGAGCCCAGGTCCAGAACGGTGTCCCCCGGCCGGACATAGCGGGAGGGATCGCCGCAGCCGTAGTCCTTGTCGATGATTTCCCGGGGCAATAGCGTTAACAGCTCGCGGTCGTAGTCCACCGGACAACAAAGCTCGGCCTCGCGGTTGCGGGCGCCTTCGGCATAGCGGTTCAAAACATGGGTTTCGACACTCATCAAGTCATCTCCTGTTTACGTGATGTTCAGTTTACCTTGAGTCGGGGGATGGCGGAAAACCTGTCGGATTTTTTAGAGGCCGTTGACAAAGCGATCTCAAAGTGGGGCAGGGGCCGGCGGCTTGCCTTCCGGGACGCCGTGGTGGGGCATGCGCTTATTGATCAAATTATCATGAAATTTCAAACACTTGCCATAGGCCATGATTTGCGCGAGACTTGGGGTTTTGATTTCATTGTTTTCGAACCAATGCACAAGCTTGAAACCGAAAAGCTTTTCGCCGGCGTGATCGGCGAGCAATATGAAATGCTGAAAGTCATTTGCCCCGAAGCGGCCCGATTGAGCCAGCTGGTGGGGAAATATGTAGGACAGGCCGAGTTGCCCTGTCAAGATGCGCCGCAAGCTTTGGAGTTGGGATGCGGAACGGGGATTACCACCCTGGCGCTGCTTTCGGAGCGTCCCGATCTGAAATTGACCTCGCTCGACAACGAGCCGACCATGCTGCGCCAAGCGCGGGAGAATTTGGCGCCTTGGTTGGATCGGGGCACCCTCGCCTTGCTCGAAACCGATGCCTTGTCGGGGCTTAAAGCGACCGCCTCGGACAGTCTGGACGTGATCGCGTCGGCCTACACCATCCACAACTTTTTGGACGACTATCGCAGCGAGGTGCTGGCGGAAATCAGCCGGGTGCTCAAGCCGGGCGGTCTATTCGTCAACGGCGATCGCTATGCCTTGGACGACAGCCGCGAGCACACCGCCATGATCCAGGAGGAAGTGAAGCTTTATTTTCAGCGCGTGGCACCGCTGGAACGCTACGATTTGCTCGAGCACTGGATCGTCCACCTGTTCAGCGACGAATCTCCGGACCACGTGATGCGTATCGGCCCGGCTTTGGCGAAAATGGAAGATTTGGGTTTCGAAGCGATTCAAGTCCATCACCGGCAGGCGGTCAACGCCATGGTCACCGCCAGAAAGGGCGATAGCACCTGAAGCAAGGCAAATTGCGCCAACTTCAGGGGTGGCGCCGGCTTGGAAGTCGTTCTCCCAAGCCGGCTATCGATAAGCCTTGTTCAAGGACGTGTTGATATTTCATCACTCTCACGCAGCATCCCCGCTACGAACGGTCCCGGTTGAAAAAATAGCGGGCACAAAAACGGGGAGATTCAAAACCCGATCCGGATTCCCGCCTGCGCGCCGCGTCCCGGTTCCGGGGCGATGGTGCGGAGAAAGGAAGTGGCATTACGCACGGTTTGGTTCAACAGATTGGTGCCTTGGGCAAATACCGTCACTTGCGTTCGATCCCCCGTGGGGATGCGGTATTCGCCGCCGATATTCAAGACCACATAGCTCGGGGTGGGGGCTTCCAGGCGGCCGGGGTGATCCTGGGCTTCGGCGCGGGTCAGGCGGAGAAAGGCGTTGCCTTCGTCGCGGTGGAATTTGAACTCGAACCCGTAGCGCAACGGCGGCATCCTCGGGACGTCCCCACCCCCGGACAGCCGGCCGCGGGTGTAGTCGCCGAAGAGGATCAGATCCAAGTCGCCCTGGCGGGTGGCCAGTAAGGGGAAGTGAAGCTGGGCGTCGAAGCCTTTGAATATGGCGTTCTGTTGGGTGGCGTTAAAAATGGGCAATTCCGATTCCGCGTCGATCCGGCCGCTGTTGCGGAAAAAGATATAGTCGTCGATCCAGTAGTGAAACAGATTGATTTCCGCGATGACCAGGCTGCTTTCGAAGCGGTAGCCCAGTTCCAGTTGGTGGGAATGCTCCCTATCCAGATTCGGGTTGCCCACCTCGAAGCTTTGGGAGGCGTGGTGGACGCCGAAGGCATACAGTTCCTGCACTTGGGGCGCGCGTTGGGTCGAAGTGAAAGCCAGGGAGAGGCGGTGGTGATCGTTGCCCTGCCAGGTGACGCTGGCCGCCCCGCTGACGGGAAGATCGCGGCGTAATCGGCGGTTTTCGGCGTCGGTTCGCTGGTGTTCCACCCGCGCGCCCAATTCATAGAGAAACGGTCCTTGCTGTAAGCGTTCATTGATGAATAGGGCATAATTTTCGGTATCGGTGCGCGGAACGATGGCTTCCTCGCCGATCGCGGCCAAGTCGCCGTGGCGGGACTGGAAGCCGACGCTGCCGGTTACCGGTCCGATGGGGGCGTGGGTCAGTTCCAGGCGGCTTTCATAGGCTTGTCGCGTCCAAAGGGTGCCGCGCTCATCGCCTTCGATTTCCACGTGGCGATAGTCGGTATGGCCGAAGCCGAGACGCACTTCCTCCGCCCAGGGAAAGGGGGCGTACAGGGCGGCGCGAAGATCGTGGCGGGTCTGCTTGAGGTCAATGTAAATCTTTTCGCCGGCGTGATCATCTTCTTCGTGATGCGGCTCGTCGTGGGCCTCATCGTGATGATGGGGAAAAGTGGGAACCCCGTAGGTATTCTCCAAACGGTTGATCGAGGCGCCGATGAAGCCCGCCTCGCCGACCCAGGAAATGCCCGCGCTGCCGCTGATCGCATCGCCGTCGGTCCCATCCAAGACACCGCTGCCGGTATCCAGATCGCCGTGGGTCCGGCGGAGTCCCTCCAGATGGAAGGCGAAAGGCCCCCAGCCTGCGTCCAAACGGGCGGAACCGGCGTGTTCGTCGGAAGGGGAGTCGTAACGGTACTCGCCGGCGCCTTCCACCGCCCGGTCAGGAAGGTTTTCGGGGATGCGATTATCCAAGACGTTGACCAATCCCCCGACGATGCCGCTGCCATAGCGCAGGGTGGCCGGGCCGTGCAAGACTTCGATCCGATCGGCGAAAAGCGGTTCCAGGCCGATGGCGTGATCGGGGCTGATCGAGGAGAGATCGTTGACCCCGAGGGAATTCTGCAGAATGCGCACCCGAGGCCCGCTTTGGCCGCGAATCACCGGCAAGCCCACCCCGGGACCGAAGGATTGATTATTGAAGCCGGGCAGTTGCTCCAGGGTTTCTCCCAGGGTACGACGCAGTTGACGCTGGAAAGCTTCCTTGTTCAGCACCGTGCGTCCGCTTCCTTGTTCGGGGGCGGCGGTGACCGTCAAGGGGGTGAGTTCGACGCTGGGTTGGTGGGCGAAGCTTGTGCTGGATACGAGTAGCAGGGGAAGAAACTTATGAGGGGACATGCCAAAAACTCCATCTTAATCTATGTTATATCATAACATTTAAGAGCAGAAGCTAAACTTAAAATAAGTACCCTCCAAGCGAAATGGTTCTTTCTCGGCAAAGATACAATCGGATACGCCGAGACCAGCGGTATTGATGATGAATCAATCGGCCGGGTGCCGGGCGCAATGGGCACACAGCCCCACGATTTCCACCGACTTGTGTTCGGGAGAAAATCCCGCTCGTTGGATTTCTCGGTTCAAGGCGTCCATTACTTCGGGGGCGGGAAGTTCTTCCACCTCGCCGCACTGGCGGCAGATGAGTAATAACACTTCGTGGGAAAGCTCGCTGCAGCGGCAGCCGATAAAGGCGTTGAGACTTTCCACCCGATGGATCAGTCCTTGGGCGATGAGGAACTCCAAAGCCCGATAGACGGTCGCCGGTTTGGCGGTCTGCTCCAAAGGTTTGAGGCGGTCGAGCAAGTCGTACGCCTTGACCGCACGATGGTCTTGCCAAATCAGCTCCAAGACCCGCCGGCGCAGGGGCGTCAAACGTACGCCGCGCTCTCGGCAAAGCCGCTCTGCCGTTCCCAGGGCTTTATGAATACAATGGTCGTGGTTGTGTCCAGGTTTCGTCATTTGGACTTTATCCTAACAAACCCCCGATTCTGAGGTGTCACTATTCATGGCGACTGAAAAGGGTGTCAACGAAAAATCTCTATCTTTTCTGTTCGATTACCATCAGCGTACTAAGCATCATTTCCACCGGACCGCCCCCGGCCCGGGTTTCCTGGATTGGGCGACCCAGCCCGAGCCGTTCCGATTTTATCACGGCGCTCCGCTACACCGTTTCACCCGCCGCGAATCGGATGCTCGGGAAACACCCGGTTACGATGCCCTCTATAAAGGCTTGTCTGCCGAGCCGGTCAACGCGGAAACGATCGCCGATTTGTTTTATCACAGCTTTGCGCTATCCGCCTGGAAAGAGATTCCGGGGGCGCGCTGGGCATTGCGGTGTAATCCCTCCAGTGGGAACCTTCATCCCACCGAAGTCTATCTTTTGACCGGCGCCGTCGAGGGTCTCAACCAAGTGTCGACCCTGTATCATTACCAACCCTACCAGCACGGTCTGGAGATACGCGGCGAGTTACCCGATTTAGACTGGCCGGATCTTATCGCGCCATTGCCGGAATCCACTTTTCTGATCGGTTTTACTTCCATCTATTGGCGCGAGAGCTGGAAATACGGAGAACGGGCGCTGCGGTATTGCTTATTGGATCTGGGGCATGCCCTGGCGACGCTTGCCTACGGCGCCGCCGTTCTGGGCTGGCGCTGCGCGCTTTTGCCGGTGGTGGGGTCGAAAAAACTGGCCCCGCTTTTGGGCGTCGATGGCCAAAACGGGCCGGAAGCCGAACATGCCGATTGTCTGGCGGCGGTGTTTCCCGGCGGCGAGGTGCCCTGGTCGGCAGTGGCCCAATGGCGATTGGAGGAAAGGACGGTCCGGGAGATCAACCGCGCCGTTCGTTCGGATCCCCCCAACCGTCTCAGTTCCTCCCATCGGCCCTGGCCGATCATAGAAAAGGCCGCCGGGGCGATGGCTTGCGAGCGCATAGAAATTATTTTCCCGGGTGGTGAAGAAAGACATCCCCAGCCACCGCCGGTGGACACGCTGGCGCGTTCGGTCGGCGCCCGCTGGTTGATTCGGCAACGCCGCAGCGTGCAGATGATGGACGCCACCTCGACGATGGCGCGCGTCGATTTCATCCGGCTGATGGCGCGGCTGGGCCGGGGCGGTTTGCCCGTGGCGTCCTTGGCACGGGAACCCGCCGTCCATTTGGGATTTTACGTGCACCGGGTGGAAGGCATGACCCCGGGGCTCTATTTCCTGGCCCGTTCCACCGGCGGATTGGATCTGTTTCGCAGGACCACGACGGAGGCGTGGCGATGGCGGAAGGTGGACGGTTTTCCAGACGATTTGTCGTTCTACTGGCTCCGGGAAGGGGATGCCCGTGAGGTGGCCAAAGCGGTCAGTTGCCATCAAGGTATTGCTTCCGGCGGGGCGTTCGCGGTCTCCATGCTGGCCGAGTTTGAACCGCGCCTGGAGGAGTCGGTGTGGGAATACGCACGGCTTCACATGGAAGCCGGGGCATTGGGGCAATTATTGTATTTGGAATCCGAGGCGGCAGGTTTGTGCGGTACCGGGATCGGTTGCTTCTTCGACGATCCGGTCCACGAACTTTTCGGTTTGCCGGACCGGACCTTCCAGGTGATCTATCACTTTACCGCCGGCGGCGGGTTGGAAGATCAACGTCTGAGCAGTTTGGAGGCTTATCATCACTTGTAAGCTTTTCGTTTACGGCATCTTGCTCCGTGAGCGCTTGCGAAAACATTTTCCCGAATGGAAGCCGAAGGTGGTACCCGCCCGACCGGATGGGCATACCCCTATCCCCTGGTGATGGCTTCTTGTCCCGGTATGGGTAGGGCGGTAGGTCAATAGATCGAAGGAGAGTTGCTGTAAAATGGGTGATCATCCATAGATGGGGAGTGCTATCCATGCTCAAATTTCACCTACACCACGCCAGTATCCTCGTTTCCGACACTCAAAAGTCGCTTGAATTTTACTGCGGCGTGTTGGGGATGACCCAAACCGAGCGCCCCGATCTGCCGTTCCCCGGTGCGTGGCTTCAGATCGCCGAGCACCAGCAGATCCATCTCCTGGAGCTTCCCAGCCCCGATTCGACCTCCGGGCGGCCCGAGCACGGCGGCCGCGACCGCCATTTTGCGCTGATCGTGCCCGATTTGGAGGCGATTCGCCGACGGCTGGACGACGCGGGTATCTTTTATTCCATGAGCAAGTCGGGACGCCGGGCCTTATTCTGCCGCGATCCCGATGCCAACGCGGTGGAATTCATCGAGGTGGGCGTCCTGCCGGGTACGGAAACCTTGTTTGATTGACCCTCACCCCTGCCCTCTCCTAGAGGGAGAGGGGGTATTGAGTGCCCCGCGGCAACTGCTGCCTTGGCCGGCGGTGCAGCCATAACAATGATCGGCCACGGCGATGGGAGCGCCGGTGAAGGTATTGGGATCCAGGTCGCGCAAATGTTTCCTGCCGCCCCCTTGGGGGAGGTGCAGCATTTGGTTGAAGTCGCAGTCGTAGACGTAACCTTGCCAGTCCACGCTGAGGGTCGAGCGGCACATGACCGCCTCCAAGTTGGCGCGGTCGAAGTGCGCGCGCAATAAGGCCAGGTATTCGTCCAGCCGACCTTCCCGGGCCAGGGTGTGGGCAAAGCGCTGGATGGGCAGGTTGGCGAGGGTGTAGAGTCGGTCGAAGCCGATGTCGAATTGTTCCCGGAGGTGTTGTTTATAGGCCGCCTCCAATTCCTTCTGCGGCGGAGGCAATACCGGTCCCTGAGGATTGAAGACCAGATTGAGCTTCAGCCGGGAGCCGGTGCCGTAACCCAGGCGGTTGAGGGATTTGAGCGCGGCGATGCTGGCTCGGAACACGCCCCTGCCGCGCTGTCGGTCCACGTTGTCTTCCAGGTAGCAAGGCAGCGATGCGGTAATTTCCACCCGGTTTTCGGCGAGGAAGCGGGCCATGTCCTCGTAGCCGGGTTCCTCCAAAATGGTGAGATTGCAGCGGTCGATTACGTGAACGCCCAATTTCCGGGCCGATTCCACCAGATAGCGGAAGTGGGGGTTCATTTCCGGCGCGCCGCCGGTCAAGTCGAGCACCGAAATCCGGCCGCGGGCGAGAAACGCCAGTACCGTCTCCACGGTGGGCCGGTCCATATTTTCCGTGCGCTTGGGGCCGGCGGCGACGTGGCAATGGGTGCAGGACTGATTGCACAGGTAGCCCAGATTGACCTGAAGCGTTTCCAGGCGGTCGCGGGTGAGGGCCGGAAAATCCGTCGCCGGCGCGATTTCAATGGGAGGAAAACCAGATATCGCCATAATAAGCTGCCGTTTGTTGCTTGCTATTGTCACTGTCGGTCATCAAGGCGACGGCGTCAATGCGATCGGTTGCCTCGCCGAAGGCGCGCCGCCAGTCGGTGCGAAGATCGCGCTTCTCGCAATGCCATCCCTGATCGCCGCGGCTGCGCACCGCCAGCATCATCACATTGTCGCCGGCAAAGGCATTGGGCCACATGGATGCGCGGGCTTGCCCCGAGGACCAGACATAATTGAGCGCTTTCGTCTTCCAGAAAAAAAGGCCCCCTTTTTTGACCAGATAAATGCGGGCGGCGTAGTCGTCTCCCGGTTTGCTTCTTTCGGGCAAGGGGGGAAGCGGTTCGATCACTTGCCAGCACCAGTTCAGATAGGGCGTTCGGGTCAGGTCGACTTGCATTTGCCGAAACAGGCCCGAAGCGCTCGCATCACTCTCGGCGAGCAGCACCGTCTTGCCGCCCAAGTCCTTCAGCCGATAGGCGGTTTCGCCGGCAAACGCCTTGGATTTCCAGCCGCTCAGGCTCCCTTCGGAGAAGCGTCCCGCCTTGACGATTTCATCGGCTTGAAGGGCAGGCGTCAGGAGAAGCGCGGCAAGCAAATGAAAAATGATTCGATCGTATCCTCTTTGCATGAAACCCGTCTGAATCGTTTTCGTACCGCATGAGTCGCAGGCCGGGAAAATAACTTACACAAAAAAAAGCGGCCCTAAGGCCGCCAAATAGGGAGTAAGCGGTTAGCGCTGAATTTTTTGCAGCGCCGCGATCCGCTCTTCGAGCGGGGGGTGGCTCATGAAAAGGCGCATGAGTCCCTGTCCGATGGCGCCGCTGATGCCGAAGGCCGCGAATTCCCCCTGCAAGTCGCGGGGTTCGGCGTTCCGACGCAGCGCCTGAAGGGCGGCGATCATCTTATCGCGTCCGGCCAGCCGGGCGCCGCCGGCGTCGGCGCGAAATTCCCGCCAGCGCGAGAACCACATCACCACCATGGAGGCCAAAATGCCCAATACCATCTGGGCTACCAACTGGGTGATGTAATAGGCCGGACCGTAGCCGACATAGCCGCCTTCCTCGTCTTGGGATTGGAACAAGGTACGGTCCACCACATGGCCGATGATGGTGGCGAAAAAGTACACGAAGGTATTGACCACCCCTTGAATCAGGGTCAGCGTGACCATGTCTCCGTTGGCGACGTGACTGACCTCGTGGCCCAGCACCGCTTCGATTTCCTCGGCGCTCATGGATTGCAACAAGCCGGTGCTGACCGCCACCAAGGCATGGTTCTTGTCCATGCCGGTGGCGAAGGCGTTGGGCTGGGGACTCTGAAAGATCCCCACCTCGGGCATGCCGATCCCGGCCTGGCGCGCCAGATGTTCCACGGTGGAAAGCAGCCAGGTTTCGGTCTGGTTGTGGGGACGGTCGATGAGGTGGACCCCCATGGAGGTCTTGGCCATCCACTTGGAAATCACCAGCGAAATGAATGACCCCGACATGCCGATGACGGCAGAGAAGATGAGCAAGGCGTTCAAATTCAGGTGAACCCCCTGCCTGTCCAGAAACGTGCCCAGCCCCAGCCACTGAAACACGATGCTGATCATCAGCAGGATGGCGGCGTTGGTCGCCGCAAACAATAGAATGCGTCGCATAGGGTATGGATCCTCCAACAAGATTACGATTGACTAAATGGGGGTTGAAGGGGCGCTTTTCAAGCGTAAAAAAGCGGCAAATTCGCTGCTGGGAAGGAACATGCATTGAATCGCCCAAACAAGGCGCCTATTGGGATAGCTTCGCCGGTACGCTTGGGGAGTCGATGGGAATGGGGCATGGAAAACGGTTCCGGCTTGAATATGGCCGAGCCGAAAGTCGATAATTGATCGAAGCTAACCCGATTGAGGAGGGCGGCAATGAGAATTCTGTTTGCGCTGCTGTTTAGTTTGGCCTGGGCAGTAGAGGTATGGGCGGTTCGAGATCCGGTGGAATCCTTGATCAAACTGCCTCCGGGCTTCCAGATCGAGCTGTTTGCCCGGGATATCCCCAACGTCCGCTCCATGAGTTTGGGCGACGACGGCACGATTTACGTGGGCAGCCGCACCGCCGGCAAGGTGTATGCGCTTCGCGACGAGAACGGAGACGGGGTGGCCGAGCGCCGGTACGTGATCGTCGAGGACTTGACCATGCCCAACGGCGTGGCGTTTTATCAAGGCGATTTGTATGTGGCGGAAGTCTCGCGGATCCTGCGTTTCCCGGATATCGCCCGGCACTTGGCCGATCCGCCCGAACCGGAGGTGGTTTACGATGCGTTGCCGACCGATTTGTGGCACGGCTGGAAGTATCTCCGGGTGGGGCCGGACGGCAAGCTCTATACGAACGTGGGGGCGCCGTGTAATATCTGCTTGTCGAAAAACGATATCTATGCCACCTTGGTGCGTCTCGATCGGGATGGCGGCGGTTTGGAAATCGTTGCCCGCGGCGTGCGCAACAGTGTCGGCTTCGACTGGCATCCCGAAACGAAAGAGTTGTGGTTCACCAATAATGGTCGCGATTGGCTCGGTGACGACCGTCCGCCGGACGAACTCAACCGCGTCTCCGAAGCGGGGCTCCATTTCGGCTATCCTTACTGCCATGGGGGCGACATTCCCGACCCCAATTACGGCAAACTGGCACCTTGCAAGGACTTCGAGCCACCGGCCTGGCGTTTCGGAGCGCACGTGGCGCCCCTGGGATTGCGATTCTACACGGGAGATCAGTTTCCCGCCCGCTATCGAGGGCAATTGTTCGTCGCCCAGCACGGCTCCTGGAACCGCTCCGAGCCGGTGGGATACAAAGTAGTCTGGCTGGAATTCAAGGACGGTGAACCGGTGGCGGAGCATGTATTCGCCGAGGGTTGGCTGCGTCCGGACGGCGAGTCCTTCGGGCGGCCGGTGGATATCTTGCAGCTTCCGGATGGCTCCCTTTTGGTCTCCGACGACCAGCGCGGGGTGATCTATCGGATTTATTATCAAAAATAGCGTCGTTTTGCAGACGTTCAGGTAGTTTAATCGACAATTATATTTGTCAATCATTCCTGGAGGAGAAATGGCACAGGAATCGGAGACCCGGTCGGAAAAGTCCCCGCAAGAGTCCCCCTGGGAGCGGGATGTGCTGGAGAAGCTGGCGCTGGAGGGGATCGCCGAACGGCGCCGGGCACGCCGTTGGAACATATTCTTCAAGCTGTTGTTTTTCGCCTATTTGGTGGCGATCACCGTGAGCGCCTTGCGGCCGTGGCCGGAAATGGTGCGCCCGGACGGCAAGGTCACCGCCCGGGTGGATGTCAAAGGCATCTTGATGGAGGACTCCCGGGCGAATGCCGAAACCCTTATCAAAGGGCTGCGGCGCGCTTCGTCCGCCCCGAATGCCCGGGGAATTTTGCTGAAGATGAATTCTCCCGGAGGAAGCCCGGTTCAAGCGGCCTATGTTTACGAGGCGATCCGCCGGATCAAGCAAGAAAAACCGGATTTACCCATCGTCGCCGTGGTAACCGACGTGTGCGCTTCCGGTTGTTATTACATCGCGGCGGCGGCCGATAAGATCTATGTCAATCCCGCCAGCGTCGTCGGTTCCATCGGGGTTATCATGAACGGCTTCGGGCTGGTGGAAACCCTCCAAAAGCTGGGTGTCGAACGGCGTCTGCTGACCGCCGGTGAACACAAAGCGCTGCTCGATCCTTTCTCGCCGGTCAACCCCGAAGAAAAGGCCCATGTCCAACGGCTGCTGGACCGGATCCATCGCCAGTTCATCGATGCGGTGAAACAAGGCAGGGGCGAGCGCCTCAAGGACGATCCGGACTTGTTTTCCGGCTTGGTTTGGACGGGAAGCCAAAGCGTCGATTTGGGCTTGGTCGACGGAATCGGTGATAGCCGCTATGTGGCCGAGGAAATATTCGGCGCCAAGAAAATCGTCGATTTCACGCCCAAGGAAGATGTGCTGGAACGGCTCAGCCGCCGGATCGGGACGACCCTGGGAACCACTCTGGGGCAGGTCTTGACGAACGGCTGGGGAGCCTTGCGGTGAGGGGCAAACGAATCTGGAAAGGCTTGCTGCTTTGTCTGTTGGTCGTGGGGCCGATGATAGCGGAAGCGATCGATCTGGATAAGGCCGCCGAGCGGGTGCAAAAGAAAATCGACGGACGGGTATTGGGGGGGAAATCGGTGACCGAAGACGGGCGCACGGTTCATGTCATCCGGGTGTTGACCCCGGATGGGCGGGTGGTGCACATCCGAGTGGACCAGGAAACCGGCAGAATTCTCAACCCATCTGCTACCGAACGCTGAACGTCTCAGTGAAACCGAGTTTCCAGCTCCAACTGGTCAACGATCCCTTCGGCGATCCGGCGCTGTATGTGGAGTTTTTGTTTCGAAAGCGGGCCATTCTTTTCGATTTGGGGGATATTCATGCCCTCGCCCCCCGCAAGTTGCTGCGCTTAAGCCATATTTTCGTCTCCCATGCCCACATGGATCATTTCTACGGCTTCGATTACCTCCTCCGGGTTTGTCTCGGCCGGGCCAAGACAATCCATCTGTACGGGCCTTCCGGATTCATCGATCGGGTCGAACATCGCCTGGGCGGTTATACTTGGAATCTGGTGGAGAACTACGTCGACGAGCTGGTTTTCCGGGTTCAGGAATGGGACGGCGGAGACACCATGCGGTGCGCGAAATTCCGCTGCCGGCATCGATTCGCCCGCGAATCTTTACCTCCGGAAAGGGTAGCGGAGGGGGAGCTGCTCAAGGAACCCGGGCTCAAAGTGCGCGCCGCGGTCCTCGATCACAAGATTCCCTGTTTGGCATTCGCCTTGGAGGAATCCCGGCACGTCAACATCTGGAAGAACCGCTTGGACGAGTTGGGTCTTCCCACCGGTCCCTGGTTGCAGGCGCTCAAGCAGGCGATTTGGCGCGGCGAGCGCGATGACTTTCCCATCGAGGCGCGATGGCGCGAGAATGGCGTCGCCCAGATGCGGCGTTTCACCCTGGGCGAGCTGAAGGAAAAAATATTGCGCATCGTTCCGGGGATGAAGGTCGGCTACGTGGTGGATACGCTTTACAATGAACCGAATCTGCGCCGTCTGAAGTCGTTGCTCGAGAGCGTGGATTGTCTCTACATCGAAGCCGGTTTTGCCCGGGATGCGGCCGATTCCGCTGCGGAAAAATATCACCTGACCGCCGCCCAGGCCGGACAAATCGCCCGTCGGGTGGGGGCCAAGCGCATGGTGCCGTTTCATTTTTCCGCGCGTTACGCCGGGGAGGAGAACCCGCTCTACCGGGAAGCGGAAGCCGCCTTTTCCGGTATGTCTTGCCCATGAACGATAGGTTCGAATCCCAAATCGATAAGGCGCTCATGACCCGGCTCGAACGCCGAATCGGCCGCGTCCATCTGAATCAGCGCCTGGGAATGGAACAGGATTTTGAACAGCGGGTGTTCGGTGGTGTCGGGCGTAATTTCTTCCATCTCGAAAATTGGTATTCGGTCCACGGCGTGATTCGTCACGTGCTTCGCCTATGCGGCTTGCACGGACGGGGACGGCGCAACGCCCGGCGTATCCGGGTCCTTCGCAACGAGGTCTACCTGCCCCGTTTGTCGGCTTCGTTCGAGGGTTTTACTCTGCTGCATTTGAGCGACCTGCATTTGGATATGTGCCCCAATCTGCCGGATGCCCTGATTGCCGCCGTGCAGGGTCTGAATTACGACGCCTGCGTCTTGACCGGCGATTTCCGCGCTCGCACCTTCGGCCCCTGGCAGCCGGCTCTGGATGCCTTGGCGAGGGTCGTGCCCCATCTGCGCCAGCCGTTGTACGGAGTTTTGGGCAATCACGATACCGTCCGGATGGTGCCGGGCTTGGAGGATTTGGGGATCCGGATGCTGATGAACGAGGCGATACCTCTCCGCCGTGAGCATACGGAGATCTACCTGGCCGGCATCGACGATCCCCATTATTATCGCGCCGACAGTCTGGAAAAGGCGGTTGAATCGATTCCTCAAGGCGCCGTGAGCCTGCTCTTGGCCCATTCCCCGGAGATCTATCGCAACGCCGCCTACGCCCGTTGCGATCTGATGCTGTGCGGCCACACCCACGGCGGGCAAATCTGTTTGCCCGGCGGCATCCCTTTGATGCGCAATGCCCGCGCGCCTTATGCGTTATGCGCCGGTCCCTGGCGTTACGCCGGTTTGCAGGGCTATACCTCGCGCGGTTGCGGGGTGAGCGTGGTGGACGTGCGCCTCAACTGTCCGCCGGAGGTGACCTTGCATACCTTGCGCCGCGCTCAGTAGGGGCGTTTGCGGATGCCCAAACGATACAACAGGGGCGAAAGAGAGACTTCCGCAATATAGAAGACGGCCACCAACAGTCCGATCCGATCCCAGCCCAAGGCGAAATGGGCATTGACCGCCCACAGGGGCAGCAAGCTTTCCGGAATCTGATCCAAGCCCGGCGCCGTGTCGCTGGCTTGGACGCCGAGCCGGCGTTTGACGAAACTGGACAGAAGATCGCCGGCCATCGCCGCCGCCGCCACCCACGCGCCAAGCGTCCATGGGAAGCCGATCAGCGGTGCCGTGATGCCGGTGGTGAAAAGGGAAGCCAACAGACCGCGCCAAGTTTTGGCCGGCCCCAGAAGAAAACGCCCATCCGGCATAACGGCCCCGCAATCCACCGGCCAGGCGAACCGCTCCTTGAACAGATCCCACGCCACCACCGGCGCGCCGTTGGCGACCAATAGCAGGATCAGCAGCTTGATTTCCAGCATGGCGTCCCCAAATTTATTTTTATTGCCGTCATGATAGCAGGGGGTAGCCATGGGCTGTTCTACGTGGGAACATTTCGAACACATGGCCGATATCGGCGTGCGTGGGTTCGGGGATACACCCGCCGAGGCATTCGCCCGGGCGGCGGTGGCGATGACCGCGGTGGTGACCGATCCGGCCGTCGTGGCGCCCCGCGATACGGTGGAAATCGAGTTCGGACGCGACGATGAAGGCGATCTGGAACTGTTGCTGGTGGATTTTCTCAATGCGGTGATTTACGAGATGGCGGTTCGGGGAATGCTCTTTTCCCGATACGACGTCCGCATCGACGATCGGCATCTTCGCGCGACCCTTCGGGGCGAAGCGGTGGATCGAGCGAAACACCAGCCGGCGGTGGAGGTCAAAGGGGCTACCTACACCGAATTGAAGGTGGCGAGGTCGGCGCAGGGCGGCTGGTTGGCGCAATGCGTGTTGGATGTCTAGAGACCGCATTTTGATCGGAAATAAAGGTTGCAGGAGACACCAATGGATACCAGCAAACTCGAGCGGGTGGATGAATATCTCTGGCGGATTCCCCCATCCGGGGACATGCGCGCGCCGGTATTGATTTTCGCTGACGAGGAGTTGATCGGGTCGATGGACGCCAAAGTGGCGGAGCAGGCCGGCAATGTCACCAAGCTTCCGGGAATCGTCGGGGCCTGCTATGTGATGCCCGACGCCCATTGGGGGTACGGTTTTCCCATCGGTGGGGTGGCGGCCTTCGATCCCAAACAAGGCGGCGTGATTTCCGCCGGCGGGGTGGGGTTCGATATTTCCTGCGGGGTTCGAACCCTGGCTACGGGACTCCACCGGCAAGACATCGAGCCCCTCGCCAAGGAATTGGCCGATGCCTTGTTTGCCACGGTACCCGTCGGGGTGGGCAGCCGCGGCAACATCAGCCTGAGCGACCGGGAAATGGAAGCGATGCTGTCGGGGGGTGCGCAATGGGCGGTGGCGCAAGGATACGGGCGCCGCGAAGATCTGGAACGGATCGAGGAAAACGGTCGCATGAAAGGCGCGGTGCCGGCGGAGGTTTCGCCTCACGCCAAAAAGCGTCAGCGCCGGGAAATGGGCACTTTGGGATCCGGCAACCACTATCTGGAAATCCAGGTGGTGGACCAAATCTACGACTCGAAGGTGGCCGATGCCTTCGGTCTTCACCCGGACGAGATCGTGGTGACCATCCACTGCGGTTCGCGGGGTTTGGGGCACCAGATCGGTACGGAATACTTGAAGAAAATGCAGCAGGCGGCCGCCCAGCACGGAATCCAGCTTCCCGATCGGGAGTTGGCCTGCGCGCCGTTGGCGTCGCCGGTGGGCAGAAGCTATTTGGGCGCGATGCGGGCCGGGATCAATTGCGCCCTGGCCAATCGCCAGATCATCACCCACTTGGTGCGGAAGGTCTTCGCCGAATGGCTACCCCAAGCCGATCTGACCCTGATTTACGACGTGTCTCACAACACCTGCAAACAGGAAACCCACGTCATCGACGGGGAATCGAAGGAGGTCTTCGTGCATCGCAAGGGAGCGACCCGCGCTTTCGGTCCGGGGCATCCGGCGATACCCGAGCGTTTGCGAGCGGTGGGACAACCGGTGATCATCGGCGGGTCCATGGGGACCGCGTCTTATATTCTGGTGGGGACGGAGAAGGGAGAGAAGCTGTCTCTAGCCTCGGCTTGTCACGGCGCGGGAAGGGCGATGAGCCGCCGTCAGGCCACCCGAACCTGGAAAGGTCAGCAGGTGGTGGGGGCATTGGCGCGCCAAGGCATCGTCATACGCAGCCCATCGCTGCGCGGGGTGGCGGAAGAAGCGCCCGATGCTTATAAAGATGTGGATGCGGTGGTGCAAGCCGCCGATAAAGCCGGCTTGGCCAGGTTGGTGGCGCGTCTGAAACCGATGATTTGTATCAAAGGTTAGGTTGGTTGATATTTGGATAAACCCAGCTGCAAATGTCAACGGAATCTAGCTAAGCAGAACCGCCAATATGCCGGTCATGAAAATACCGTCGAAGGTGCCGGCGCCGCCGATGGAAGCGATGGGCGCGCCGAGAGTGCGGATATCCTTAAGGCGCAGAAGATCGGCGCCGATCAGAACGCCCAATGTGCCGCTGATGTAGGCGAAGGGCGCCCGGTGATCGTCTCCTAGAAGAAGCGCCAGGCTGGCCGCGGTCAGCGGTGCGACGAGCATGGGCATGCCGATGCCCAGTCCTGGGATGGGACGGCTGAGGAGATGACTGATCGCGGCGACGATCGCAATCCCCAAGCCCAACATTTCAAGAGGGAGGTTCAAGCGGCTGACCAGATAGATCGAAAACAGCAGCGGAATCAAACACCCGCCCACGTTGACGGCGATCACCGTCTTGCCGGTGAAGGGCCGAGGAGGCAAACGCAACAAGCCGAAAGGCGTTTCGATCGCTTCGGGCGGAGGAGACGATCGCAGCGTAAACATTGGCAGATTGATTCCGCTGCCCAGCAGCGACCCCAATAACATCAAAAAGGTCGCCTCGGGCGACAACCCCAATTTTTCGAAGGTCAGGGAAATCAGGTGCAGCTGGACGAAGACCAGCAAAAACACCAGCAGGAAGAAAAATATTAAAAAATGGGGTAAAGAAAAAGGGGCGCGCATCTTGATCGATCCCTTGCCCGAATGTTTGCCTGTGAGCTGCAAACACATATTTTGGCATAGCCGGTATGAGATACCAATTCCGACGTTTTCGCCGGTTCTCTGTGCGCGGCGGGTGGAGTAAAAAAGAAGGGTTTTGGAAAAGCGAGGTTGGACCGCCGTTAGAATCCGGCAGGCGGAGAATTCTAGGGCGATAATGCGTTGACAAGGATGGGATTTGTCTAAATAATATAAAGTTTATTTAAAACAACGGTCAAAAGGGGATCGATTTGGCTAACATAGCATCAGCTAGAAAACGCGCGCGTCAAGCACAGAAACGTTATTTTCTCAACAAGGCCCATCGGAGCCGCATGCGCTCTTTCATCAAAAGCGTGACCAAGGCGACCGAGAAGGGTGACTTGGAAGGGGCCCGGGAAGCCTATCGGAAAGCGGTCCCCGTGATCGATTCGATGGTGAACAAGGGCATCTTGCACAAGAACAACGCCGCCCGTACGAAAAGCCGTCTCAATGCCCGGGTGAAGGCATTGTCCCAGGCTTCCGCCTGATTATTCCAAGTTGTGCCGGCCGCGGGCTTCCCGCCTGCGGCTTTCTCGTTTAAAGCAAGACCAGATTGTCCCGGTGGATCAATTCCGGTTCGTCCACGTAGCCTAGGATCGCGGCGATCCGATGGCTGGGTTGGCCGTGAATCTGGCGCGCTTCCTGAGCGTCGTAATTGATCAATCCTCGGGCGACTTCGTACCCCTCCTCGCTGAGACAGCTCACCACGTCGCCGCGTCGAAAGCCGCCTTCCACCTGGCGCACCCCGATGGGCAACAGGCTTTTGCCTTCCTGTCTAAGGGCGCGGACCGCGCCCGCATCGAGGATCAGGCGTCCTTTGACCTGGAACTGGCCGATCAGCCAGCGTTTGCGGGCAATCAGGGGTTCGCTGTCGGGGATCAAAAACGTCCCCAGCGCTTCTCCGCGAAGCAGGCGCGGCAGGACGTCCGGCTCCTGGCCGCCGACGATGATCGTACCGGTGCCGGAGCGGGCCGCCAAGCGGGCGGCCCGGACCTTGGTGATCATGCCGCCGCGACCGAGGCCGCTGCGACTGCCGCCGGCGATCCGATCCAGGTGCGGGTCGTCGACGCTGATTTCGGAAATGCGCCGGGCGTCGGAGTATAACCCCGGGTCTTTGTCGAACAGCCCCGGCTGATCGGTCAAAATGACGAGAAGATCGGCTTCGATCAGATTGGCCACCAGCGCGCCCAGGGTGTCGTTGTCGCCGAAGCGGATTTCGTCGATCACCACCGTGTCGTTCTCGTTGACGATGGGCACCACGCCGTGGCTGAGGAGGGTGGTCAGGGTGCTGCGGGCGTTGAGGTAGCGCTGCCGATGGGCGGTATCCTCGTGGGTGAGGAGAATTTGGGCGGTGCGGCGTCCGTGACGCTGGAATTGGGTCTCGTAGGCTTGGATCAGTCCGGTTTGGCCGACCGCGGCGGCGGCCTGGAGTTCGTTCAGATTTTGCGGGCGGACGCGCCATCCCAAGCGTACCATGCCTTCGGCCACGGCCCCGGATGAAACCAGCAGGGTGGGGCGGTTGTCTCGCCAAAGCCCGGCGATCTGATCGGTCCAGCGGGCCAGGGCTTCGGTGTCGAGCCCGCGGCCGCCCCGGGTCAGCAGAGAACTGCCGATTTTGACGATAATCCTACGAGCTTTCGGGAACCTTTCCCGGGTCCTCATCGGGAGACTCCAAAAAATTTATGACGGCGTAGATGAGATCTTGAATCCCCGCGCCGGTCACCGTCGAAATCTTGAAAGCCGGACCTTGCCAAGCCAGGCTTGTCAGTATGTCATGGGCGCGGGATCGGACTTCATCCGGCGGCAAGAGGTCGATTTTGTTCAATACCAGCCAGCGGGGTTTTCGGATCAGTGCGTCGCTCCATTGCTCGGCTTCCCCGATGACCTGGCGCGCCGCTTCCGCCGGATCCTGTCCGTCCAGAGGGGCGATGTCGATCACGTGCAGGAGCAAGCGGGTGCGGCCCAAGTGCTTGAGAAACTGAACCCCCAGCCCCGCGCCTTCGGCGGCGCCTTCGATGATGCCCGGAATGTCGGCGACGACGAAGCTGCGCATCCGATCGACCCGGACCACTCCCAGATTGGGATAAAGAGTGGTGAAGGGATAGTCGGCCACTTTGGGGCGCGCCGAGGAGATGCGCCGGATGAGGCTCGATTTGCCGGCGTTGGGCAGGCCCAGAAGCCCCACATCGGCCAGCAATTTCAGTTCCAGCTTGAGGCGGCGGTGTTCGCCCGGCGTGCCGGGGGTGGCCTTGCGCGGGGTGCGGTTGACGCTGCTTTTGAAGTGGATATTGCCCAAGCCGTGCCGGCCGCCCTTGGCGACGAGCAGGGTTTGACCGGGCTCGGTGAGATCCCCGATCAATTCGCCGGTATCGACGTCGTAGACCAAGGTGCCCGCCGGTACCGGAATGCGGCAGTCTTCGCCCCGCTTGCCGGTCATCTGGCGGCCCATGCCGTTTTCTCCGCGACCGCCGCGGTACATCCGTTGGTGGCGGAAGTCCACCAGGGTGTTGAGATGCTCGCTGGCGACCAGATAGACGTCGCCCCCGTCCCCGCCGTCGCCCCCGTCGGGGCCGCCTTTGGGAATGTATTTCTCGCGCCGGAAGCTGACGCAGCCGTTGCCGCCGTCGCCGGCCTCCACTCGAATTTCCGCTTCGTCGACGAATTTCATGTCAACCAACAAAAAAGCCCCGTCAGGGACAGGGCCTTTCTCTCAAGTCGGATCGTTGAGCGAACGGTCAAGCGGGAACCACGTTGACGAATTTGCGTTTGTTCGGTCCCTTGACTTCGAAGACTACTTGTCCGTCCTGCAAAGCGAACAAGGTGTAATCCTTGCCGCAGCCCACGTTTTCGCCCGCGTGGAAACGGGTGCCGCGCTGACGGACGAGGATGTTGCCCGCTTTGACCGACTGGCCGCCGAAACGCTTCACGCCCAGGCGCTTGGAGATTGAATCGCGGCCGTTGCGGCTGCTGCCGCCTGCTTTTTTGTGTGCCATGGTATTGTCCTCCTGAAAGCGGGTTTAGGAGATGTCCGTAATTTGGACTTCGGTATAATATTGGCGGTGACCTTGGTGCTTCATGTGGTGCTTGCGCCGTTTGAACTTGATGATGTTGATCTTTTTGCCGCGACCGTGGGCAATGACCTTGGCGCTGACCTTGCCGCCCTCCAAATAAGGCGCGCCGGTTTTGACGCCTTCGTCGGAGCGGATCATGAGGACCTTGTCGAAGGCCACCGTTTCGCCTTCGGACGCGTTCAACTTTTCGACTTTCAACCGGTCGCCGGCACCGACCCGGTACTGTTTCCCGCCTGTTTGAATTACCGCGTACATCGCTGTGTGCTCCCTATCGATAGCTGTTGATGTTCCAGCATAAACGAGAGAATATACCTTTTCGATTAAATTTGGTCAACTTATACCAAGTATTGTATTATTCCGCTATTTACCGGATACATCCATCCATGACATATAAGCTTGCCGGTCTATGACGGTGATCTCAGCTCCCTCGGAGGAGACCAATAATAATTACTCGGCGCGAGGCTTCGATCGGATACGCTCGCTGGTGGCGGATCAGGTCCAGTCCGTGGATCGCCTGATTCTCGGCGAGCTCAGTTCGGATGTCGTTCTGATCAACGAGATCGGTCGATACATCGTCAACAGCGGAGGCAAGCGCCTGCGCCCCTTGCTGCACCTTTTGGCGACGAATGCGCTGGACTATCGCGGCGATCATCACATCACCCTGGCGGCGGTGATCGAGTTCATTCATACCGCCACCTTGCTCCACGACGATGTGGTGGACGAGTCCGATCTGCGCCGGGGCAAGGATACCGCCAATGCGGTCTGGGGGAATGCCGCCAGCGTGCTGGTGGGGGATTATCTGTATTCCGCCGCCTTCCGGATGATGGTCCGCCTGCAGCGGCTCAAGGTGATGGAAATCATGTCCGAGACCACCACCGCCATTGCCGAGGGCGAGGTGCTGCAGCTCCTCAACGTCAATAACCCGGCCACTTCCGAGACCAAATATTTGGAGGTGATTTGGCGGAAAACCGCGATTCTGTTTAGCACCGCGGCGCGTTTGGCGGCGGTGTTGACCGACGCACCCAAGGAGGCCGAGGACGGTTTGGCCCGCTACGGCATGCATCTTGGCATCGCCTTCCAATTAATCGATGACGCGCTCGACTACAAGGCCGACCAGGAGGCTTTGGGCAAGCATCTGGGTGACGATTTGGCCGAAGGCAAACCCACCTTGCCCTTGATTTACGCCATGCAGCAGGCCACCCCCGCCGGTGCGGCGGTGATTCGGCGCAGCATCGAAGACGGGGATCGAAAGGCATTTCCCGAGGTCTACAAAGTGATTGAATCCACCGACGCAATCGCGTACACTGTGGAGCGTGCCAGGGAAGAGGCGGACAAGGCCATTCTGAGCCTGGCGCCGTTGGCATCCTCGCCGTACAAGGACGCGATGGTCGCTTTGGCGGAACTTTCCGTGCAACGATCCCACTAACCGATATCGCTTCGGGGTGTAGCTCAGCTTGGTAGAGCGCTGTCTTCGGGAGGCAGAAGTCGCTGGTTCAAATCCAGTCACCCCGACCAATTAAATCAAAGGGTTATCCCGAAACCCGCCGCTTGCTCGAATCCCTTGTGTGACCAAATCGTGACGTAGGCGCTTCCAGTGCCGCCACCGCTGCGCGCACGTTATCGGGCGCCAAATGGGCATATCGCATCGTGATCCGAATATCGGAATGGCGCAGCAGTTCCGCGACTTCCCGAATCGATACACCCGCCTGGACCAGCCAAGCCGCACACGTATGCCGCAAATCGTGGATATGAAAATCCTCAATCCCGACTTTCCGGCATGCGGTATCAAAGCTTCTCCGTAATGCCTTAATGCGCGTTCCGTTCTTGTTGCAAAACACCCACGGCGACGCCGGGCAAAACTCGGCCCTGAATCGGGCGCGTGATAGAATGGCCTCGCGTGCTTCTCTGTTTAGCGGAACACTCCCAACCTTTCCGCTTTTCTGGTGGGCGGCCTCCAGGTATACCAGACTCGCCTGGAGGTCGACCCGACGCCATTCAAGCCCTAACATCTCGCCACGCCGCATCCCGGTATTCAGCCCGAGCCTGATGAAGTCGGGAAGATGAGGGGCTTTCGGCTCCTGGCTTGCGGCGGCAATCAGTGAGGCCGCTTCCGCCCGAGTGATCCATCTGATCCGGCCTTCCGGTTCCTTCGGCTTTCGACCAATCACGGGGTTCGGAACATCCCAGCCGAGATCACGCCGCGCCCAATTCAGAGCCGCGGATAACGTTCCCAGTTCCTTATTGATCGTCCCTGGCGCCGCGCCATCATGCCGCCGCTGAGCGATATATTGCGTGATGTCGACAGGGGTGAGCGTGTGCAACTCGCGCCCGGTGAAATGCGGTGCAAGCCGCTTGATGCTGTAGCGGTCGCGTTCGCCTCCGCCGCGTTTCGTTGGTGTGACTGCGCTCAAGTATTCCAACATCAGTTCATCGAATGTTCTCGCCGGCTGTTCGTCCCATTTCGATGTCCGATACGCCTCGAGCTTCCATTTGCTCAGGAGCGCTTCGGCTTCCCGCCGGTCGGCAGTTCCAGTACTGCGGCGAGTTCTTTTGCCGCTTGCGTCGGTGTACGAAGCCCACCAGTAGGGCGAGTCCTTGCGTTTGTAGATCCCGTCTTTGTCTTTTCGTGGCATTGCTTATCCTCCTTTGGTTGGCAATGCCCCGCGCGTGTGACGCTTGAATTATGCGCGGAGCAGGCGTTTTCCTTCAACCATTCTTCCAGTACAAAGACCGGGATCCGTTGGCGGCCGCGGACTCGGACGGTGGTCAACTCGCCATCCTCGACCATCCTGCGTATCGTTCGCTCCGATACCTCCAACATATTGCCGGCGGTGCCGAAGCCGACCGCGAGCTTTGCTGTTTCGGTCATTTCTTGTTTCTCCCTTAGGCAATCAAAAATCGGTGATGCGATAGGGCCCGCTGTAATTCGTCCAGATCAGCATGCCGACTTCGAGTCTCATGATCTTTGGTTCCTTTCCTGCATGTGCTCCAAGATTCGGTCGAAGTCGATGGCTTGGAGCGCGCTTTCGGCCGTCTGGATGGCTTCTTCGATCCGGCCCTGGCGCAGGTCGTGGGCGATGAACGCCAGGGCTTGGGCGGCGATCTGGAGATCGGTGCCTTTGCGGATCGGGCGGACGCAGTTGTTCAGGTAGGGGGTGTTCATGGGTCGTCCGGGTCGAGTCCTTCCATGCGGTCGATGATCCGGCCGGCGATCGTCCCGACGATGAAGCCGAGGATCAGCCAGAGAAGCATGCCAAGCACAATGGATACGATGATGCCCATTACTGACCTCCTCTTTGGAGTTCTCCGGCCAGGTGTTCGGCGAGTGCGCGGCGGGCCATGAGGAGCAGCCCCCTGGCGGCGATGGCGTTTCCCTGGTTGAATCCGGCCAGTTGGTCTTCGGTCTCTTGGATGGAAACGAGGGCGTTTTTTAGCGTGTCCAGGCGTTTCAGGTACTCGGGTTTCATCACTTACCTCCAGGCAGCGTTTTGAACTGGCATTTGTGGCGGGGAATCTTCTGGATGCCGGCATTGGTATGCCGAGGGCGAAATTCGATGTTCCCGCGCCGGTCGGAGTAGAGTCTTTGCCCGATGAATCGGGCGAATCCGTCAAGCTCGATCAGCTTTGTTTGCTCCGGGATCTGGACCTTGCACATATCAGCTCCCCAATGGTTGTTGGTGGATTTCGCCGCCCTTGTGGGTGGCTTGCTTGTAAGTAAAGCAATCTTACTAATAAATGTCAAGGATGCTTTACATAAAGACGGGATTTTTGGTGGGGAGATGATGAGAGCGTGGTGAACTTGAATCTATTAACGTGTGCCGTTAATGTCGGCGCATGATCAAGAGTTTTCGCTGCAAGGAAACCGAGAAGATCGCCGACGGTCGTTATTCGCGGCGGTTAACGGATATTCAGCGACGTGCCAAAATGCGTCTCGATCGCATCGATGCCGCTACCAGTGGGGGCAGAACAGCCAACGATCAGTGGCGGGTATGTTTCGAGTGGCGGGACGGGCACGCCTACAATGTCGAAATCGTGGATTATCACTAGGTGGGTGTTATGAACGAAACACGTATCGAACCGATCCATCCCGGCGAGCATTTGGCGGAGTTTTTGGCTGATTACGATATCAGCCAGTACCGGTTGGCGAAGGATATTTACGTGCCGCCGCGCCGCATTAACGAGATCGTCCAGGGCAAGCGGCGTATCACCGCGGATACCGCCCTGCGTTTTGCGCGTTATTTCGGGACTTCCGCCACCTACTGGATGAACCTTCAAGCCAAATACGATTTGGAGAAAGCCGAGGCCGGGGCGAGGAAGAGTTTGGAAAGTATCCGCCCTGTGGCGGCTTAGACGGATGTCTGTTCGATTTGGCAAAAATAGGGGCCGAAGCCCCCACGATCTCTAGGCGGGCAGGGAAACGGTATGGCTGATTTCTCGGGCGATTGGCTTTTCGATTCGTCCATACCAGCGATCAAGGTTTGTGCGATCGATCAGGCGGATTGCCAAAATGATGGGGGTCGCCAACATGCCTATCGTGAGCAAAATCGGCGATCGCAGTACCATGGCGCCAATGACGTTTTCTATGGCGAGGCGCATTTTTTCGCGAATGGCGTTTCTGGCATCTTCGCTTTTGATGTCGGCCAGCAGGTCATTGATGCCTGATGCTTCATTGCGGTTCATCAGGGCAAGCAGAAGGAATCGTGGCCAGGTCAACAGGTGCGCATGGCGGATCATGGAGTGGAGAAAATCCCGAATTTCCTGGTAAGCCGGATCGTCGAAGCTGATACCGTCATGCTTCGCGGCCATGTCGAATATTTCGTCCCGGATTTCAAACAGTTTCTGACGGGTGATGTCGGTCACCGTGTTTTGCCAAGGCCCATAGATCAACCAAAGAAGCAAGCCGAACAAGATTAGATTTTCGATGATGACGGCGAAGTTTTCTGGTGTCATGGTTTGTCCTCCGGGTTCGTCTCCCCTGTAGGTTGCAGCCCGCTGGATGTTCGGTTTGGATCAATTTGCTTTTCCAGGTTTTTAGGACGCTCGGAAAGGTATTTCGTTTTTCTCAAGCGCAATTTTCTCTCAGTTAACGCCCAAATAATAGACACAAACAGCGCCAAATTGTATCCCCAATTGCTGACCGCCTGTTTGCCTAGGAAGGTGAAGGCAATGTCGGCAATAGTAGCTTTCCCGGCAAGCTCCTTTAAGCTCAGATAGCCGATGTAGGCCAGCCCAAGGAAAAAGCCGTAGCGCAGCAGTAGAACGATTATGTTGTAACCCCGCTCAAGGAGATATAGCTTAAAAGCGCCTTCAGGAAGTTCTTTTGGTGGTTGTGGCTGTTCCTCCATGTTACACCTCACCCCCCGTCCAAATGACCCGGCCGAGGAGTTCTATATATGACATCTGATCGGGCGGAACTTCGATGTCGGGGTAGCCGCGGGTATTGTCCGAGTGGATGATGAGGCCGCCGTCGGGGCGTTTGTAGAGGCGCTTGACGCGGATTTCGTCGCCGTAGCGGATGAGGTAGACCTTGCCGTCGATGATTTCCTTTTGGCTGAGATCCACCAGCATGACGTCTCCATGATGGATGCGGGGTTCCATGCTGTCGCCGTCCGCATAGACGCAAGCCAGGTTTTTGCTGCGCAGGTGCTTGGCCTTGACCCAATCGGTCCGGAAGGCCTGGGGCTGTTCCTTTTCCATGACGTCAAAGGCGATGCTGCCGTTGCCGGCCGAGAAGTGGACTTCGTAGCGGGGGACGAAAACGTATTCTCCCTCTGGCAGATCTTCCGGGCGTTCCCATTCGGTGATGGGAATGTATTTGATGTAGAGTTCCTTTCCTTTTTCGCCGCCTTCTCCGGGCTTCATTAAACCGTGGCCATGAACCAGCCATTCCACTGTGACGCCAAGGGTTTTGGAGACGGCTAACAAGTTCTCCGGCTTTAGGCCTTTTGAATCTCCGCTTTCCCACTGAGATACGGCAGCACGCGACACGCCAACGGCATTGCCAAGCGCTTGTTGGCTGATGCCTTTTGCAGCTCTCGCCTGTTTGATTCGTTCACCGATTGTACTCATGTAAGCAAACTTACAACTTTTTTGCGCAGGTATGCTTGACATTGTCGAGTAAGATTGCTTAACTTTGTGCCCATGAAGAAACATGACGCTATCTCCCTATTCGGAAGCCAGCGAAAGCTGGCAGATGCCTTGGGAATCACCTCACAGGCAGTTTCCCAATGGCCAGATGATTTGCCCCAGAGAATCGCCGATCAGGTGGTCGGCGCTGCAATACGTAACGGTATTTACCGGATATGCGATAGCGATGACCAAGGAGAAGCCGCATGACCACACACCGAGCCCTTTCATACTGTGCCGCGCATTGCCGATGGAATCTCCCTGGCCAGTGCCATAGGGCCTTGCCCGCCGGTTTCTGGCAGATTCCGAACCTGTCGCGTGCCGACCTGAGCAAGGAGTGCGAACGGTACGAAGGATTTCCAGATATTGGGGAACTGGCATTGTCGTTCGGCAGGGTCAATTCGAGGAGGGTTTTTGCAGAGATTCCAAAGATGCGTCTTCCAGATGAAAGGAAAGTTACCGGATCGCTGCCAGAGTCGTATCAAGATGCCGATTGGCGGAATGCCACACCGGTCGATGCTCGGCGCGTCCGCCTGGGGCTGAGCTTCAACATCAAGGATGAAGTTATTCGTTTGGCTTTGCCCCCGGAGAATGCGCGTTCGATGGCCGAGGCGTTGGCGGAATTTTTGGATGCCTATGAGGGGAGAAATTTCCATTCGGATAAATCGTCCGCCATTCCAAGCATGGATGGGTCCACGCCAGAGGAGGGCCAAAAGGTATGACCGCCGATCAGGTCGTCCAACGCATGAACGGGGCTTGTATAAGCGCCCAGGGATTCGTCCTCGAAAATTACGTGATATCGACCGCCGATCGGCCTGATTTGGAAAGTGCCAGCCGCGGTTCGGTATTGCCAATAGCCATTCATTGAAGGTTCCTGCGATGTGGATGAATGGGACGTGTAACCAAAAGTCTAGCATCGTCAGAAACATCCAAGATATGAAGCTCCCATTACGTTCCTCCTCAACCTACCGGCCGTTGCAGGCATTTGGGGCGCCGGGTGGGCCGGCGCCGTTTTTTTCACGCTTGCAGTTTAGAGAGGAAGGCAAAAGGGCGCAGCTTAAAAACACCCTAATTTTCACAGTGAGATGAGCTCCATGGATGCATTGTTCATAGCCCTCCATCAGTCCGCTATCAAAGTCAAAGGCGGAATTTCAGGAATCGCGCGACGACTAGGCAAGCGCGAGCACACGCTTCTTATCAAACTCAATCCCAATGACGACCTGCACCAGCCGACAGTCGGCGAGTTCGTGTCGATCATGATGGACACGGGGGATCTGTCCCCCCTGGAGACGCTGTGCGAAATGTTCGGCGGGCAGTTCTCCACCCGTCCCCAGGAATCCAAACAGGATTTGCCCATGGCCGTGCTGCATTCGTCGGTCGAGTATGGCGACGTCTGCCGCGCGGTCGAGGAGGCATTGGCCGACGGTCGCCTCGATGAGACGGAAGCGGCCCGGCTGCGCAAGGAAGTCTCCGAAGCTCGCCGCGCGCTGCTGGTCCTCGAGAACACCGTCAAGGAACAGGCGGGTTAGCCATGCATCGACCTGCTTTTTCCCCCGCGAGACCGCCCGCCGCATCCCTTTCCCCCTTGGTGGATGCAAGCGCGCCGCCCCTGCGCACTATCCACGACGACGAAAAGAACACCGGCCCACGGGTCCTCCCCACGAACCCGCACAAGGGTGCAGAGAAGTGCGGGATTTGGGTAGATAGCAGGGTTGGAAATCAATAATGGTTGAGAATTACGACAGCGTTTTGGGGCAGTTGCGGGCGGCGGGGTTGCTCGTCGAGCGCCTGGATACGTCCGGGCGGTTTGTGCGCTGCCGGGTTGATGGGGAGGATCGAGAGGAGCGGGGCTGGTATATCCTGCACGTGATCCCGGGCGAGTCCGGACCGCTGATCGTCGGGTCGTTTGGGATCTGGCGGGGGAACGATCACAACCCGCAGAAGATCCAGATCGAACGCTCGGAGCTTTCGGAGGAACAGCGCAAGGCGCTGGCGGAGCGGATCCGGGCGGACCGGAAGAAGGCGGAGGCGGCGCGCCGGCGCGAGGCGGAATGGGCGGCGCTGCGGGCCCAGAAGATTTGGGCCAAGTGCCTGCCCACCGATCAAAGCGGGACGCAAGACTACCTTACCCGCAAGGGCATCCAGGGCCACGGGCTGCGATACACGCCGAGCGGCGCCCTGGTGATCCCGATGATGGACGTGGCCGGGCGGATCCACGGCCTCCAGTTCATCCTCAGCCGCAAGGCCCACGCCAAGCGGATCGACAAGACGGACCGGGACAAGGAATACTGGCCCAAGGGCCTCCAGAAGCAAGGCCGCTTCTTCCAGGTCGGCGGGATGCCGGTCGGGGTGGGGGTGATCGCCGAAGGCTACGCCACCGCAGCGTCGATTCACGAAGCCACGGGGCTTCCGGTATTCGTGGCTTTCGACGCCAACAACCTCCAGCCGGTCGCCCTGGCGCTGTCCAAGCGCTACAAAACGGTCAAGTGGCTGATCGCCGCGGACGACGACGATTTCCAGAAATGCCGCGAATGCAAGCTGCCGGTCGCGGTATCCGACGGCGACGACTGCCCCCACTGCGGCGAACCGCACGGCAAGAAGAACGCCGGCGTCGATGCCGCCTACGCCGCCGCCCTGGCGATCGACGGGGCGGTGGCCATCCCCAAGTTCGAGGACGACGAAGCCCGCTGGGAGAGGTTCGAATCGCGCGGAAAGAAAACCACCGACTTCAACGACCTCCACCTCGCCGAAGGCCTCCAGGCCGTCCGCCGGCAAATCGAGACCGTCATCGAAGGCCGAAAGTGGCGCGGGCGCATCGGCGGGCAGACGCGCAGCGGGGGCGAACCGCCCGGGGGGGCGGGGCATCTCGTCCCCCTCCAATCCCTGGACGAACTCCTCGACCGCTTCTCCATGGTCTACGGCCACGGCGGCACCGCCTTCGACCACACCGAACACATGCTCGTCTCCCTATCCGACGTCCGCGATCTCTGCATCCGCCGCGAACTCTACCGGGCCTGGATGGAACACCCCGACCGCAAGGTGGTCCGCGTGGACGAAGTCGGCTTCGACCCGGCCGGACGCGACGACCAGATCCAATGCAACCTCTGGGCCGGCTGGCCGACGCAGCCCAAGGCGGGCAACTGCGAACTCCTCCTGGATCTCCTCGGCTACATGTGCGGCCGGGAAGGGCAGCGCAGCCAGGCACTCCTCGATTGGGTCCTCAAATGGCTCGCCTATCCCATCCAAAACCCCGGCGCCAAGATGAAAACCGCCCTCGTCATCCACGGGCCCCAGGGCACCGGCAAAAACCTCTTCTTCGAATGCATCATGCAGATCTACGGCCGCTACGGGCGGATCATCGACCAATCGGCCGTGGAAGACAAATTCAACGACTGGGCCTCGAAAAAGCTTTTCCTGATCGCCGACGAAGTAATCGCCCGCTCCGAACTGTTCCACATCAAGAACAAGCTCAAGGGATTGATTACCGGCGAGTGGATCCGCATTAACCCCAAGAACATCGGCGCCTACGAAGAGCACAACCACGTCAACATGGTCTTCCTCTCCAACGAACGCATGCCCGTCGTCCTCGAGGAAGACGACCGAAGGCACTGCGTCATCTGGACGCCGGAAAAGCTCGGCCGGGAATTCTACGAAGAAGTGGCCGCCGAAATCCGAGACGGCGGCGTCCAGGCGCTCCACCACCATCTGCTCAATCTCGACCTGGCGGGCTTCAACGAACACTCCAGGCCGCCGGACACCGAAGCCAAGCAGGAGTTGATCCAGCTCTCCATGGACACCTGCACCGAGTTCTACCACGACATCGAGGAGGGCGAATTCGGCGAGCTGCACAAATGGCCGCTATTGTCCGACGACCTCTTCGATCTTTATAAATCCTGGTGCTCGCTCCGGGGCCACCGATCGCCCGCCAGCCAAAGGCGGCTCATCGACATCCTGGTGCGCAAGCACGGCGCTCGGAAGCTTCGAAAGCAGATCATGACCATGCAGGGCCGCAGCAATCCGCGGCGGTTCGTCGTCTTCAGGGGCGTGGAGGAAAAGCCACCCGACGAAACGGAAGCCAGGTGGTACGGCAAATGCGTGGAGAGTACCCAATCCATGATTTCGGACTGGCAGGAATCGAGGAGATTCAAGCGTGTGGTTTGACGTTCAAACAAAAGTTGCCGGAATTCCCGGCAACGTTGCCGGAATTGTTGCCGGAATTAAAACGGAAAAAAATGAGCATAAACAAGGTGATACTAGAAAGTTGCCGGAATTGCCGGGTCCTACGTGCGCGGGCGCGCGTGAGAAGAAAAAATCCTCCCTAATAAACACTTAAAAATAAAACTCTCCCGCGCGTAAAACCCGGCAATTCCGGCAATTCCGGCAACGTGATTGATTTATAACGATTTTTACTGAAAAAAACCCGGCAACTATTCCGGCAACCCTTATTTAAACCCGACAACTTTTTAAAAAAAGGAAATAGTAATGGCAGACATGGCGGATAATACAAGCAACTGGAAAACAAAGGAGCGGGATGCAAGCGTCCAGGCCGCCCGGAAGGCCGCCGCCGAGATCCCGCCCGGCGAACCCGGCGAATGCGAAACCTGCGGCGAATGGTCCGGCCGCCTGGTCAACGCCATGTGCGCCCCCTGCCGGGACCGTTACGGAGACCGCCGGAGCCGCCGATGAGCGACGAAAAGCTCACCCTCACCGAATTCGCCCGCCGGATCGGCGTCCGGCAAAGCTACGCCTCCCAGCTCAAGAAAAAGGGCCGGCTGGTGATGGAAGGGCGCAAGGTCCTCTATCGGGCCTCCCTCGAGCGGATGGAAGCCACCCGCGACCCGTCCAAGATCACCCCCAAGCCGCCCAGCGGCACGCCGGCGCCGGAAGTCCAGGCCATCCGTGACGCCGCCACCCCCCCGGCAGACGAGGCCTCCAGCGCGGACGACGAGGACCTGGGCGCCGCCTCCCCCAACTACCAATCCGCCCGGGCCAAGCGCGAACACTTCAACGCCGAAATGGCCCGGCTGGAATACGAAAAGGCCGTCGGCCAGCTGGTGGAAATCGACCGGGTGCGAGAAGTCATCCTCAACGCCACCACCACCCTCCGCACCAAGCTCGAGCAAATGGCCGAAAGCATCGCCGGCCGGGTCCAGGCCACCCGCGACGAAGCCGAGGGCAGGGCGGTGGTGATTGAAGAAGTCGAACACGCCCTGGGGGATTTGTCTCGGGCGTTTGAACAACTATCGAATGACGAAGCAAGAGGTAATCATCATGAATAACCTAATGCCCTTTAATTTCGATAACCAGGAAATCCGAGTCGTAATGATCGACGGTGAGCCGTGGTTTGTGGCTCGAGATGTAGCCGAAGCTTTAGGTTATGCCAATCCGGCAGAGGCTGTGCGGGATCATATTGATGAAGACGACGTAGTGAAACGCTATCTCCCAGAAAAATCAAATAATTATCTGCTTATCAATGAATCCGGCGTATATGCTTTGATTTTCGGTTCAAAGCTTGAAGCCGCCAAACCCTTCAAACGATGGGTCACTTCCGAACTTTTGCCTACAATCCGCAAAACCGGCCGCTACGCCATGCCAGCCGCTGAACCCATGGGACCGCAAATCCCTTCCCACGAGGCGGACAAACTCGTGGCCGCCGACCGCATCTTCCGGGCGATGATGCGCTCGGCGCGTGCGGCGGGCATGTCGATGCCGGTGGCGCTGAAGCGGGCCAACATCGAATCGGTCCGCCAGACCGGCATCGACATGCTGGAAAAAACCGGCTGCGTCATGGCCGACGATGAAAGTGAAAAGGATTGGAGCGAGCACGGCAGCGCCATCCTATTCGCCCGGGGATTAGCCCAAGGGGAATTTTCGCCATTGCACGAATACCCGATGAAATCCTTGGATCTGTTCGATTTTTACCGGGATTGGTGCAAAGCGTTCGGACATTGGGCGGAGTCTCACCGGGCCTTGATAAAGGCCATGATCGATTTTGCGCTGGCCCGAAAGGTGCGCCCCCGAATCATCGACCTGGGAACCGGAGAGCCGGGAAACCCACATGCGATTTATGTGCTCCCCGGCGTGGACGTGCCAAATGCAAAAGTTTCCCACTGGTACAGCCACTGGTCATCACAAGCGCGATCCGAGATGGATGAAATCCGCAATCAGTGGGCTAGCGAGGTACGGCCATGATCGCATGCCCGAAATGCGGCGCCGGCTCCTCCCGGGTGGTTAAAACCAAGCCCAACCCCGAAGGCCAGTGGAGAAGAAGGGTCTGCAAAAAATGCGGGGGGAAATTCTCGACCACGGAAACCGTCAAGACCAAGCCGGGAAGCGCCTGATCGATGACCCGCACCACCACCCTCCGCACCAAGCTCGAGCAAATGGCCGAAAGCATCGCCGGCCGGGTCCAGGCCACCCGCAACGAAGCGGAGGGCAGGGCGGTGGTGATTGAAGAAGTCGAACACGCCTTGGGAGACCTCTCCCGGGCATTTGAAAAACTAGCCCACGCTGATGGAGCAAAGAGATGAACAACGGTCACATCATAGAAATGATCCGCGATATCAATCGTTTAAAAATAGAAAATGCGGCTCTGAAAATAGAGATAAGCAAAATCGATTTAAAGATCGGCAAAACGGCGCGCAATCTGCACAAAATCAAGCCTGAAAAATTCGTGCGCTACCTGAAATCCGTGGAAACAAACATACACGAACTGCATCACAGGCTAGCCGCCATGATAGAACGCGTCACAGTAGCGACCGAGCTCGACTACTACTGCCGCCAAAAGAAAGACCCCAACGCAGAATTAATACGCGAAATCGTCATCCGCACCTTCGATAAACCAGACCAATGGTGGCTCGATCGAAGAACCTACTCGCTTGGCCGTTGGTACGACTTTTTTCTGCAGCAAGGCCATGAAGCGTAGGGAAACGCCCGGATTCATGCCTTCACATACTTCTTGGCGAGAAAAACGATGAGATGCTCGAGTTCATTTTTCCTCTCAAATAGCTGGTCCATAACCTTCTTATGCTCGGCCGATACAAATGCCTGTGCACCTGCGGAGGCACCTACAGAATCCTTAAATCTTGATATTATCGATGCATAATATGCCTGTTGACCAAGAATATACGCATTCGCCGCATCCGACAGATCGGGAAAATACAACAGACAAAGAGACAGAACTTTCCTTGGATCAGGCGATTGACTGCATGAGGAGATTTCATGCAGAGTTTTGCATCCATTCACAATGGGTACCCATCCCAGAGAAGCGGAAAAATAAAACATCATTTCCTCATACTTTTGACGTAGGAGGACTTTCTTTTGATGTTTTTTATCCCACGCCGAAATCGCAAATGCCGTTATTTGAGACACTACGGCGCCAAATACTGCGGCTGAGGCTGCGATTATCGCAATTAGTATTTCCTGATTCATTAACGCTCCTTAACGTCGGTGAGCACAACAAGGCGATCGATAGCACTCCTGGAGAGCTTCCATGACCATCACCATCAAAAGAGATTTCCCAGGCCGAATTCAAACCTTCCTCAAGCTGCTCGACGCGGCTTTCACCATGCTGGTCTTCGGCGAAGTGGTATTGGTATTCCAGGGATCAAAGTCCTCGGATGAAGTATAGCAACCGGCTTTCCGCGACCCGCTCCACCACCCCCCTCTACACCGCCTTCGCCCGCGGCATCGCCCCCCGGCGCAAGGTCACCGTCTCCGAATGGGCGGACGGCAACCGCGTCCTCTCCAGCAAGGAGAGCGCGGAGCCGGGGCGGTGGCGGACGGACCGCAACCCCGTCCTGCGCGAGCCCATGGACTGCTTCTCCGCCCGCTCGCCGGTGCGCGAAGTAGTCCTCATGTGGCCGATCCAGATCGGCAAGACCGCCGCCGCCCAGAACGTCCTCGGCTACTCCATGACCGAGCGCCCCGGCCCCGTCATGGTCGCCCTCCCGGCGGAAACCTCCATGAACAAATGGATCGCCCAAAAGCTCAACCCCATGCTCGAGGAAACCCCCGCCCTGCGCGAAGTCCTCACCAGCACCGCCAGCCGCGACGGCGCCAACCGGCGCGAATTCAAGGAATTCGCCGGCGGCCAGCTCTACCTCGAACACGCCGGCAGCCCCGCCCGGCTCAAATCCACCAGCGTCAAGCTCCTCCTCGTCGACGAACTGGACGAATTCGCCGACAACCTCAAGGGCGGCGACGACCCCCAGGCCCTCCTCGACGGGCGCACCTCCGCCTTCTCCTCGGTGGCCAAGAAACTCTACATCTCCACCCCCACCATCCGGGGCCGCTCGCGCATCGAGGAACTTTTTGAGGACAGCGACCGCCGCCGCTACCACGTCCCCTGTCCCCACTGCGGCCACCAGCAGCCCCTCGAATGGAAAGGCCTCAAATGGCTCACCGGCGACAACCAGGCAATCCTCAGCATCGCCTACGTCTGCCGCGACTGCGGCGCGCTCATCGACGAAAGCGACAAGCCCAAGCTCCTCGCCCGAGGCCGCTGGGTCCCCGACAACCCCGGCCACCCCCGCCGCGGCTACACCCTCAACGCCCTCTACTACCCCCTCGGCCTCGGCCCGCGCTGGCAGGAACTCGCCCAAACCTGGCTCAAGGTCCAGCACGACCCGGCCCGGCTCAAAACCTTCGTCAACGACCGCCTCGCCGAAACCTGGGAAGACGAAGTCACCCGCCTGCTGCGCCACAACGCCGTCGCCGAACGCGCCCAGCCGTACCCGCTGCGCACCGCCCCCGAGGGCGTCCTGGCGGTCACCGCCGGGGTCGACACCCAGGACAACCGGCTGGAAGTCCAGATCATCGGCTGGGGCCGCAAAATGCGCGCCTGGACCCTCGACTACGCCGTCCTCCCCGGCGACCCGGCCGAGGACGACGTCTGGATCGCGCTCACCGACCTCCTCAACCGCCCCCTCCAGCACGAAAGCGGGGCGCTCCTCCCCGTCCTCGCCACCGCCATCGATATGGGCGGCCACCGCACCGAAGCGGTCAAGGCCTACGTCCGCGACCGCCGCATCGCCCGCCCCATGGCCATCAAGGGCGCCAGCGCCAACACCGCCCCCGTGCTCGGCAAGCCCGCGATGGCCGACGTGGACTGGCGGGGCCGCTACGACAAGCGCGGCGTGCGGATCTACCAAGTCGGCACCGTGGCCGCCAAGCATTGGCTCTACGCCCGGCTTTCGCGCGACACCGAGCGCCCCCCCGAGGACCGCCTCTGCCACTTCTCCAGCCAGCTCGAACCGACATTCTTCGCCGGCCTCACGGCCGAGACCTACAACCCGGCCAAAAACCGCTTCGAGCTCAAGCGGAACGTTCGGAACGAGCCGCTCGATACCTGGGTCTACAGCTTCGCCGCCGCCCACCACCCCGAACTGCGCCTCCACCGGGCCACCCACGCCGACTGGGACCGTTACCAAAGGCTCATCCAGGCGCAGCAAACCAAAACCCGAACCGAGGGAAGGACCCCCGCCCAAACCAAGCCGGCAAATCGAACCAAAAGACCGGTGCCCCGTCCTGCAACGTCTCCGGTAGGCAAATCCGATTGGGCCAACAAACTGTAGGAGACGACATGACCACCGAAAACACCCAAGCCGACGCCGCCGTGGAACTCAGAAACATCCTCACCCAGGCCGTGTGCCAAGCCTTCGACCTGAGCGAGACGGCGGCGCTGTCGCTGGCGGAAAGGATCGCCGACAACGTCTTCACCCTCGCCGGTGGGAGCGAACTCTACATCCCCAAGCTCGACCGTCGCCACCGCCAGGCCGCCATCCTGGCCGAATTCAACGGGCGGAACGTGGACGAACTTTCCCGGCGGTACGGGATCTCAAAAAGGCAGATTTATCGGATCGTGAATTCGGCAATCGGATGATCCGCTTGCCAAACCCTATGCGCCTGAACTATGCTGAAAATGCACCGGCAAAATCCGGTGCCCGAGTCTGGCAACTCGGAAGCCCTAGGCGCACACGCGCCGTTCGAGCGCGTTTTTTGTGCCCGCAGTTTATGGCGGGCCGTGCGGGTTCTCCTTCGGGGGAGCCGGTCCTAGGCCCGGTCTTGCCAGGCCCGTGCGGTTCGCCTCCCTGTTTTGGCAAGGCAGCGAGGTGATTCCTAACTTCAAGCCTAGGAGAATCGTTATGAATGCACGCCTTCCTTCCTTCCTCAACTTCGAGGGCACCGACCTCACCATCATTGATCGAGAAGGGAAACCCTGGCTTTCCGCTGCCGATCTAGCCAAGGCGCTCGGATATTCCGATACCAGGAGATTGTCTGTCCTGTTTTATCGACACAAAGATGAATTTACCGATGATATGACGCAAGTCATTGATTCATCTGGGGCGCCCAAACTGAGTACCGCAGAAAACAATGACTTAGGCAAAACGGGCATCCGCATCTTCTCCCCCCGTGGCTGCCATCTCATTGCTATGCTTTCCCGTACCAACCGAGCCAAGACGTTCCGCCAGTGGGTGCTCAACGTACTGGAAAACCTCCAACAACCACAATCACTCCCACCCATGGAAACCATCGGCCCCAAAACAAAAATCGCCATCGAGGAGCGAGCCCAATCGCTCACCCTCCGACAATTCAACAACCTCAAACACCGCCTCAAGGAAACCGCCAAACGGTACATCGAAGAAAAGGACCTGGACGACGACCAAGCCGCCAAACTCATCCGCCGCCTGGAAATGCCGGACAGCCAATGGCTCATGATCGAACGCCACCGGCTCTGGCAACTGACCCACGAACTGGGCGAAATCGCCAAAAGCGCGCAATACGCGATGGAGAAGGTTCAGGAGTTGGAGGAGGAAACCGGGGTTAGGCTTTGGTCGCGGTAGATATGATTGAGGGCTGCGCGCAGAGATGCGTTTCGACGGTAAAGTATGAGGTCTAACAGCACCTGGCGGCAGCTACTGCTATGCTGAAAAGGTAGCAGGTGAAGGGATAAGCAAGTTCACCATACCCCCCGGATGGAATGGAATGAACCCCGGGGGGCTTGTGCTTCACGGTCTTCTACCCAAGTTGACAGGCTAAAGCGGGGTAATGTAGAAAATGAATTCTGGAAAATCTAGGTGTTAATAGTTGCATAGACAGAATCTGTCTATTGCCCTAATTGGAGATTTCTGTCTATTGAACTGTTAGCCATCTTATAGAGAATCAGGCATGTCTGAAAAATCGCCATTATTTATAAGTTCCATGGAACTGCTTGGACACGCGGTCGAGCTTCTGGAACTTGATGATGACAAGAAAAATAAATTTATCGTCCTGCATATAAGCAATGCTGTAGAGCTATTGTTGAAAGACATGGTTATTGATATTGGTCAATCTATTTATGAAAGCAATAACAAAAATACGATTGTCATTTGGAAGGCGTTTTCTATCCTTGAGTCCCACGGCATAAAAATCAAGCAAAGGTCCAATATTGAAATGCTGATAGATGATAGAAATGTAATTCAGCATAAATTTGGATACCCGAGTCGTGAATCAGTGCTGTATTACATTGATTTTGTAATAGATTTATTTCGTACGTGCATGCACGATCATTATTCGATTGAGTTTGATGAAATTGCCGAAGAGTACTTTACAGAAAACGGAATGCAGTTAATAGGGCTAGGTGATGAAGATGTATTTTCAAAAGTTGATGCCATTGCAAAATATGACATGCTTTCGGCAATTTCCACTGCATACTCATTACTTGAAGCAAAATCCCATGAACTGTTAGGGCATGATGAATTATCAAAGCCTGTGATGATTTGGCATGACAAAAGATTTTATTCGCTACTCAAACTTATCGACTCGTCAGTAATGGAAAACAAGCGGCCTAGAGAATATTTTGATTCAATACGCCAGCTAAGGAATATATCTGTTCATCGCCAACACCATAATCCAGAAGAGCACGATAGAGAGTTGGATGCTGGGCTAAAGAAAATAAAAGACTTATACAATGCCATAAGTGAGATACCTGAGGAAGAAATCGCTAAGGTGATAAAAAATGGCTAACAATCGGCTCCACAGGATTCACTCGCTGCGCTCGCTCTCCTGTGAGCTGATCCGTTAGGTTTTTCGGGTGGCTCAAATACGATCTGGCAGGCATCTATGAAGCACTGGACAGAGCCAAATGGAATACTTCTAATTCAGATCCCTATCGACTGGCAGTATCTAAATCCGGGCCTTAGTGAGTATGAGGAAGAGTCGCCATATGGGTTCCAACTTTATGAGGATCCCATCGGCTGCTTTCAGCTGAGTTGTTACCCGTTAAGCGAACTTGCTCCTAGCATCGCGGAGGCCAATCCAAATGGAGTCAAGAAGCTAAGTTGGAAGGAGTCTAGGCTAGATGACTCCGAGTTTTGCACCCACCTTTTCTTCGGCGCTTATCACGATCAAGCTCTGATAGGAAAATATATCTATGATGCCGCTCTTGAGGGCGATGAGAGAATTGCGGATCAGCTCAAGATCGTAAATCAAACGCTCAATTCGGTTGTTATCGTCCCGCCGAGTGATCGCAAGTTGGCCGCTGACCTCGATAAGTTTGATCGTTTTACTGGTTCGCTCGCGGCATCTCATGACCTTCTAAACTCCGCAATTGACTCAGAGTCATTCGTTGAGATCATTGCAATTGCAGCAAATCAGATAGATGCCTATCTAAGGCTGAGCTTGGTAATTGCAAAGCAGCTCAGTGAACAAACCAATGACATCGAAACCCGATATCTCTTCCAGGAGGATAGTGAGAGAGGAATTATGGAGCGGAAGGTCTTCGATGATGCGCTCAAGTTCGATGTGATAGATAAAGAAACATTTGATGACTTGAGCGCGCTCTACGGCTTGAGAAACCGAGTCATTCACCGATACATCATTTCAAATATTAGAACGCGTGACCTAGTCGAGATTTCTGGCAGGTATTTGAATGCGTTAGAGAAAACACGCCTAATCCTCCGTGGGTTTGAGCAGAAGCAGGCAGGCCAGCCTTTTGGCGTGTATGGCAAGAAGTTTGGTAAAACGTCGGTTACAGAGGACTCCGTAAGACGGCTTCATGCGAGTGCAAATGACAAGCATCTTATTGAAAAATTTAAGAGAAACGTTGGTGCCGGAAAAACCTAACAACAGAATATTCGGGGTCAAATATTCGGGGTCAGAGTAGGAATGAATATTCTCTGACCCCGAATATTTGACCCCGAATATTCTGAGCGACTATAAAATTATGCCGAATGTTCGCGGGGAAACGGGTTTGGATACAATTTTCCCTTGAAAAGCATAGGCTTGTTAGCCGTTATGGGCCAGCTTTTCCTCCAGCACCTCGCGCACAAACTGGTTGAGGCTTTTATCTCCGGCCGCCAGCACGATCTTGCGATGCAGTTCCGGGGGAATGCGCACGTTGAAGGTTCCCTTGCAGGGCTTGTCCGGTTCACGGCCCAGTTCTTCGCAGTCTTCCAGGTAGGCGTCGACGGATGCCTCGAACTCTTTTTTCAGCTCCGCCAACGTGTCTGCCTCGTAGGTCACCAGGTCACGGATGAACAGCAGTTTGCCGTAGAGCTTGTTGTCATCCAGCTGCGGCTCGATGGAACCGAAGTAGCCCTTATAAGTCAGGTATGCCATCACAATAGCCCCTCTTGCTTCAGAGTGATCTTGATATCTTTCAGCGCACCGCCTTTGATGACGTTTTCAGGATGCGGACGATGCAACCGGATCATATGTCCCGTGGTTGGGTTGTAAAAACGCACTCTTGAACCGGCCATCTCTTTTTGCTGGTAGCCCAGTTTCCGCAATAACGATACCAAGTCGTTCCAGGGGTAGGTTTTCTTTGCCTGTCTCAGGTTTTCAAGGAGTTTGTCCTGGGCACTCATGCAGTCTCTCCAGGTATTGGTATCAATACTAGTTGCGTTTGCCGTCTCATGCAACTAAAAATAGTTGCGAAATAGGTTTAAAGGGGGGATAAAAATACCGCCTTAATTTCTATCCCCCCTCCCGTCTCACCCAAGCACCTCTACCCCCTCAAAAAAAGTGACATTTTTCCCTGAAAATGTCACAGCCCCCCACGCTACCTTCTCCCCACCACCAAACGGGGAGCCCCGCATGACCACCGCCGAAAACATGCTTGCTCAATACTTAGCCGCCGAGGCGGATTTGCTCAAGGGCAAGACCATCATCTTCAACGGCAAGCACACGACCCGCGAGGACCTGGATCAGATCCGCAAAGGCCGGCGTGAATGGGAAAAGCGCGTCGAGGCCGAGAAAGCCCGGGCCAGCGGCGTACCCACCGTCGGCGGCTTGCGGTATTCCCTGGCCCGGCTGGACGGAGAATAGCGCGCCGCCATGCCCAACCTCCTCACCCAACTCAAGCGCCACGAAGGCCTCCGCCTCCGCCCCTACCGCGACACGGTGGGTAAGCTCACCATCGGCTTCGGCCGCAACCTGGAGGATCGCGGCATCACCGAGGACGAGGCCAAGATCCTGCTGGTCAACGACGTGTGCCGGCTGCGCGGCGAGCTGTCCGAAATCGATTGGTGGCGGGCGCTGAACGACGTGCGCCGGGATGTGATCGTCAACATGGCCTACAACCTGGGCGTTTCCGGCGTGCTCGGGTTCGAGCGGATGATCGCGGCCTTGCGGGCCAAGGATTACGAATTGGCCGCCATCGAAATGCTCGATTCCAAGTGGGCCGATCAGGTGGGACGCCGCGCGGTGGAGCTGTCGGATCAGATGCACACGGGGCGGAGGCGTCCGGCATGAGCGAGCGGACCGCCAAGGCGCTGACCTATCTCGCCCAAGGGGCGGCGATGCTCCGGGAGGTCAACCCGGTGGACAAGGCGGTGGAATACTTCGCCCCCAAGGCCGCCCTAAATCGCCATCTGGCCCGCCAGGCCCTGGCCTACTACGAGGCGGCCCAGCCGTCGCGGGTGCGCAAGTTCCGCAGGAACGACGCCGGCCCCAACCGCCAGACCGGGCAGGGCGCCGTCCCCATCCGCGTCCAGGCCCGCCACCTGGAGCAGAATCACGACATCGCGCGCGGAGCGCTGCGGGTGATCGTCAACAACGTGATCGGCCCCAAGGGCATCGGCATCGAGCCCCAGCCCCGCCGGGCCGACGGCAGCATCCACGAGGCCTACGCCGCCGCGCTGCTGGAAGTCTGGCGGGACTGGACCCGCTTTCCCGAGGTCACCCGCCGCCACCATTGGGCCAAGGTCCAGCGCCTCACCGCCCGTACCTGGCTGCGCGACGGCGAGGCCTTCGCCCAGAAGCTGGTGGGCCCGGTCCGCTTCCTCGACCACGGCACCCGCGTGCCGTTCTCCCTGGAACTGATGGAGGCCGACCGGATTCCGTTCGACTACAGCGACGAAGCGAAGGGCATTCGCCAGGGGGTGCAGCTCAATCAGTGGGGCCGGGCGGTGGCTTATTGGGCCTACAAGGGCCACCCCACCGACGGGATGCACCTGCTGAACCCGGCCGACCTCAAGCGGGTGGTTGCCGACCGCATCCTCCACCCGGCCATCGTCGATCGCATCGGCCAGGTGCGCGGGGTGTCCGAGTTCGCCTCGGTCATCAACCGGTTGGAGGACATCAAGGATTACGAGGAGTCCGAGCGGGTCGCGGCCAAGATCGCCGCCATGCTCACCGCCTACGTCAAGCGCGGCAATCCGGATACCTTCGACCCGAACCAGATCCCCCGCGACGAGGACGGCAACCCCATCCCGCGCGAAATTCCCCTCCAGCCGGGGGTGATCATCGACACGCTTTCGATGGGCGAGGAGATCGGCCTGATCGACTCCAAGCGCCCCAACCCCAACCTGGTCCAGTTCCGCCAGGGGCAGCTCCGCGCGGTGGCCGCCGGGTTGGGGGCGAGCTATTCCAGCATCAGCCGCGACTACGACGGCACCTATTCCGCCCAGCGCCAGGAGCTGGTGGAGCAGTGGGTCAACTACGCCGTGCTCACCGACGAATTCGTGGGCGCCTTCATCCAGCCGGTGTGGGAAACCTTCGTCCGGGTGGCCGACCACGCCGGGGTGGTGCCGATCCCCGCCGACGTGAAGGCCGGCACCGCCGACGACGCCGCCTACATCGGCCAGTCCATGCCCTGGATCGACCCCCTCAAGGAAGCCATGGGCTGGCTGCGCCTGGTCCGCGCCGGCTTCGCCTCCGAGGTGGAAGTGCTGCGCAAGCGCGGCCTGAACCCCCACGACGTGCTGGAACAGATCAGCGAGTTCCGCAAAAAAGCCCGGGAAAAAGAGTTGCAATTCGATTCCGACGCCGCCCACGGGAGCCCGGCGCCGGCAGCCAGGGAGACCGAAAATGCCCGCTAACCGACCCTTTTCCATCCAGGCCCGCGCCGGAAGCCGCAGCGCGGAAGTGTTCATCTACGGCGACATCGGCGAATCGTGGGACGGCGAATCGGTCGCCGCGCGCGACTTCGTCCGGGACCTGGCGGCGCTGGAGGCCGACCGGCTGGTGGTCCGGCTCAATTCCTACGGCGGCTCGGTCACCGACGGCCTGGCGATCTACAACGCCCTCAAGCGCCACCCGGCCGAGGTGGAAACCGAGATCGACGGCATCGCCGCCTCCATCGCCTCGCTCATCGCCATGGCGGGCCAGCCCCGCTCCGTCGCCGCCAACGCCATGCTGATGGTCCATGCCCCGTGGGGCTTCGCCCTGGGCAACTCGGTGGAAATGCGCGGCATGGCCGACGTGCTGGACAAATACGCCGAGGCCATGGCGAGCGCCTACGTGGACGCCTCCGGCCTGGCCCACGACGACGTCATGGCCCTTTTGACCGACGGCAAGGACCACTGGTACGGCGCCGACGAGGCCATCCAGGCCGGATTCGCCGACCGGATGTCGGAGGCGGTGCCCATCGCCGCCCGCTTCCGGCGCCAAATCGCCCAACGCTACCCGACTTTTACCGCGGCAGCCGCCGCCCAACTCAGAGGAGATTCCCCCATGCCGAAACCGAACCCACCCTCCGCAGGCAATCCGCCCCCGGCGGCCTCCGATCCCAACAATCCGACGGGCGAGGGCGGCTCGAACCCGCCGTCTGCGCCCCCCGTAGGGGCGACCGGCCGGTCGCCCCTACCAACGCCTCCGGAACCCGCTCCGGCGGCTGGCAATCCCCCGCTGGACCCGGAACAGATCCGGGCCGAGGCGATCCGCGCGGAAACCAAGCGCCGGTCCGACATCAAGGCCAAGTTCCAGGGCCCGTTCCTCGCCTGGGAGGGCGTGCCCGAGCTGATGGACGCCTGCCTGGACGACCCCAACTGCGACGCCCGCACCGCCGGGGAACGGCTGCTGGCCCATCTGGCCAAGGACGCCGAGCCCATCCAGGGGCGGCATTTTAGCGCCGGGCTGGACGCGCGCGACAAGTTCAAGCTCGGCGCCGGCGCCTCCCTGCGGGCGCGCGCCGGCCTGCTGACCCCGGACGACCGAAACGACCTCAAGGGCAACCAATTCCGGGGCTACACCCTCAAGGAGCTGGCCCGCGCCGCGCTGGAAATGGGCGGAGAGCAGACCGGGCACCTCTCCAAGATGGATCTGGTGGCCGCCGCCTTCACCCACACCACCAGCGACTTCCCCAGCCTGCTGATGGACGTGGCCGAAAAATCCATGCTCAAGGGCTACGAGGAAGCCGAGGAAACCTTCCAGCTCTGGACCAGCCGCGGTGAGCTGCCCGACTTCAAGCCCGCCAACCGGGTCGGCCTGGAGAACTTCCCGGCGCTGGTGCAAGTGGACGAAGGGGCCGAGTACACCTACGCCACCGTGGGCGAGCGCAAGGAAACCATCCAGCTCGCCACCTACGGGCGGATGTTCTCCATCACCCGCCAGGCGATCATCAACGACGACCTGCAGGCCTTCACCACCATCCCGCGCAAGATGGGCAACGCCGCCATCCGCACGGTGGGCAACCTGGTCTACGCGGTGCTGACCTCCAACCCGGTGATGAGCGACGGCGTCGCCCTGTTCCACGCCAACCACGGCAACCTGCTGTCGGCCGCCGCGATCACCACCGCCAGCGTGGACGCCCTGCGCGTGGCGATGGCGACCCAGCAGGACGCGGTGGGCGCCAACCTCAACATCGGCCTGCGTTACCTGATCGTCCCCAAGGCCCTCGAGGGCACCGCGCGGGTGGTCCGCGACAGCCAGTACGAAGTGGGCGCCTCCAGCCGCAACAACACCGTGCCCAACATGGTCCGCGGCACCTTCGAAATCGTCTCCGACGCCCGCCTGGACGCCGACTCCGCCACCGCCTGGTACGCCGCCGCCAATCAGGTCATCCACGACGTGATCGAAGTCGCCTACCTGGACGGCCAGGACCGCCCCTACCTGGACCAGCAAATGGGCTGGACCGTGGACGGGACCGAGTTCAAGGTCCGCATCGACGCCGGCGTGAAGGCGCTGGAATGGCGGACCCTGGCGAAGAACCCCGGCGCGTAATTTTGATTAAACCGTAGGGGCGACCGGCCGGCCGCCCTTACCGAATGACGAGGTAATTGAAATGGCTAAGAATTTCGTGCAGCCCGGCAACGTCATCGACCACGCCGCTTCCGGCGCGGACATCGCCTCCGGGGAAGTGGTGCCCATCGGCAACCTCCTGGGGGTGGCCTTGAAGAAAATTCCCGACGGCGAGACCGGCTCCGTCCGGCTCATCGGCGTGTTCACCGTGCCCAAGGTCAGCGCGGCGGTGATCGCCCAGGGCGAAACCCTCACCTGGGACGTCTCCGCCGGCGCCTTCGACGACAACCAGGCCACCCCCGCCACCGGGGATATCACCGGCGCGGCGGCGGTCGCCTGGCAGGCCGCCGGCGCGGGGGAGACCACCATGCAGGTGAAATTCACCGGCGTCCCCGGCACGGTGAACTAAGCATGATGAGCCTGGCATCCGTGCGGCGCTGGCTCGCGGCCATTCTGGCGATGGTTGGCATCGCGGCCTGTCTGGCCCTGATCGGCGCCATCATCGGGATCGGGCGGGCGCTGCAGGCGCTCGGCCACCTGTTTATCGGCTAACGGAGAAAGGTATGTGGAAGCGTTTACTGAACTGGCTGCTCGAGCGCGGCCGCGAGAAATCCACCTGGGTCGGCATCGTGGGCGTGATCGCCACCGCCGCCGGCTGGCGGCTCGATCCCGAGCTGGCCCGGGAAATCGCCACCGCGGCGGTCACCCTGATGGGCGGCCTGCTGATGCTGGTGAAGGAAGAGAAAAAGTCGAAATAAGGAGGAAACATGCCGACGCATTACATCAACCGAATTCTCCGGACACGGGCGCATCTCGAGGACGCCCACCGGAAACACAAGGCCGCATGGGCCGGCCTGCGGGCCTATCTCCTTTGCACGACGCCCTGCCGGCGTTACGCCGAATGGCTACGCAAGGGCGGCGTGATTCGGACGTTCTAGCAATGGGCAATTGGCTTTCGATTCTCCGGGGATTGCTGGGGCTGGCCGAACAGCTGACCGAATGGCTGAACCGCCGCCAGCTCCTCGAGGCCGGGGAATCGCGGGCGGTGGCAAGAGGTTTGAAAGATGCGCAAGAAACGATCCGTCGCGCTCAGGCTGCTCGCCGTGGCGTGCGCCACGACGCTGACAGCGTGCGCCGGGACCCGGACAACCGGGACTGATTGGGCATGCCTCGCGTTCCGCCCCATCTCCTTCTCCGGGCATCTGGACACGCCCCGAACGGTGCGGCAGGTCCGGGAGCACAACGCGGCCTGGCGGGCGGTATGCGGCAACGACGATTCTAAAGGGAAGTCATGACGGTGACCGAGGATCAATTTCGGGAACAAATCCTGAAGCGCCTGGACGCCCAGGCCGATGAAATCCGCGAACTGCGCCGGATTCTGGAGCGCCTGGTGCGGCTGGAGGAGCGCCAGCAGATGCAATCCGAATCCATCGCCCGGATGCATCGGCGGATGGAGGCCTTCGAGGAACGGTTGCGGAAAATGGAAACCAGCAGCTCCGGCCAACGCACTTCATTGAGCTGGATCGAGCGGATCATCTGGGGCGGCGGCTTGATCGGCGCCTGGTTCGGCAACGGGTTTCCGCGAGGGGGCGGCGGATGAGCGCCCAATTCGACACGATCATCCAATCCGCCCTCGATGCGATGTTCGACCTCTACGGCGTGGACGTGACCCTCAAGCCCAAGATGGGCGGGGAAATCCCCGCCGTGGCGATCCCGGAGAAGAACACCGCCGTGGTGGGCGATTACGGCCAAGTGGTGGACTTCCGGACCCGCCTGTCATTCCGGCTCGATCAGGTGTCTCCGGCGGTGGGCGACACGGTGACGTTCGAAGGCGCCGACGTGCTCCTGGACGGGATCGAGTCGGACGACGGTTACGTCAGGACCTTCTGGGTGCGGTGATGGCGAAGAGCATCGAAGTGCGCGGGCTGAAACAAGCGACCCGGCGGGCGAGGGCAATCCCCAAAGCCCTGGACAAAGCCCGTCTCCGGTCGGTGAACAAGGCCGCCACGGAGTCGCGCAAGCAATCATCGAAACTCGTGCGGGCCGACGTGAATCTGAAGGCCCGCGACGTGAACAAGCGGCTGGAAGTCAAACGGGCGAACAAAAGCCGCCCCCATGCCAAGCTCATCGCCCGTTCCCGGCCCATGCTCCTGTCGCGCTTCGGCGCGCGGGTGCTGACCCGGCGGGTCAAGCATCCGAGCCGGTCCAAGGGCTTCCCCAAGTACGGCATCCCGGCGGGCCGGAAATTCGCCGGCGTGAGCCTCAAAGTCAAACGCGCCGGCTCGAGGAAAAAAATGCGAGGCGGTTTTTTCATCGAACTCAAGGGCTCCGGCGCCACCGGCCTGGCGGTCCGCACCGGGAAGGGCCGCGATGCCTACCGGGTGCTTTACGGCCCCTCGGTGCGCGACGTGGTCGAGTGGAACGAGGACGAAATCGAGGCCTACATCCTGGACCGGATCGGCGAACACTTCGCCGAGAATCTGACCCGCGAACTCGACAAGGTGAACCGATAATGGACCCCATCGCCACCCAAATCGCCGACACGATCAAGACTCGTCTGGAAGCCATCCGCACCGCCAACGGTTACCGGACCGAGGCGGGCCAGGACGTGGCCCCGGGTTGGCGATACCTGAACCGGGACGACCCCACGCCGCACCTGACCTTCAGCGAAACCGGCCACGAGGTCCTGTCCTCCGCCAAGCGGGGCGGCAATGCCCGGGTGCAGCTCGAATGGACGATCGAGGGCAGCGCCGAAATGGGCGCCTCGGCGCTCAAGACCTTGTACGCGATCGAGGACGACATCAAGCGCGCGATCTTCACCCCCAATCCGGACCTGACCGGACTGGTGCGCGCCGTCACCTACGCCGGCCGCACCGTCGCCGGCCCCGAGGACGGCAGCCGGCTGGTCTCGGTGCAAGTCCGGGTCCTGACCGAACACGCAGAGCAACTACCGTAGAGGCCATCATGACCGAGGAACCCCAAAGCAAAACCGCCCCCAAGCCCGCCAACCGGGTGAAGGTGAAGCTCAGGAAAAAACATCGCCATCAGGGCAAGGATTACAAGCCCGGCCAGGAAATCGCCGTGCGCGAGGATCAGGTGAAGTGGCTGAAATCCCACGGAATCATCGAGTAGGGGCGACCGGCGGGTCGCCCCTCCCCAGGCAACCATATCAATAGAATCAATAGAGGTAATTCAAAATGTCAGGCTTTCTAGGATCGGGCGATCTCTATTTCAACCGCAAGGTGGGCGGGGTCAGCCAAGGGCGGATCCTGCTCGGCAACGCCACCAAATTCAGTATCCAGCCCCAGTCGGAAACGAAATCCCGCCCCTCGAGGATGCGGGCCACCTACGGGCAGGCGCTGGATACGGTGCAGATTCCGGCGCCGTCGGCCATCAGCGTCATTCTCGACGAGGTGAACAAGGACAACCTGGCCCTGGCGTTCATGGGCAGCGTCGGCGCCTACAGCCAGACCGGGGCCTCCGTCACCGACGAATCGGTCACGGCGAAACTGGACAAGTGGGTCGACCTGTCGGACCGGAACGTTTCCAGCGTCGTGGTGACCGACGACCCCATGTCCACCACCTACACCGAAGGCACCGATTACGAGGTCCACGCCCGGCTGGGGATGATCAAGGCCTTGTCGGGTGGCAGCATCGGCGAGGGTGACCCCCTGCTGGTCGATTTCACCTCTGGCGACATCGCCGGCAATCGCGTCCAGGGGGCCACTCAGCCGATCATCCGCGGGGAATTCATCCTGGACGGCAAGAACTTCGCCGACGATTCCCTTTCGATCGTGACCGTGTGGGAAGCGACTCTGGCGCCGTCCTCGGAGTTCGACTTCCTCGCCGAGGACTTCGCCCCGATCGAACTGGGCGGCACCGTGGTCACGCCGGCGGGCAAGACCGAGCCGTTCATCGTCGATACCGATTTGGTGCTGTCCTAACGGATGATGAATCGGGCGGCCCGGTATCCGGCCCATGACAGGGCGGCGATCAGATACCAGCCCACGATGAGGGCGAACGGATCGCCCGCCGCCCGCCACAGGGCGATCCCGAAGCCGGTGGCCGCCAGGCCGAACAGCAACAGCAATTCCGGCCGCCTGGCCCGGGGGAACAGGCGGCGGCCGATCCGGGCGATCAGCCCGGGGATCAGCAATAACGCGATGATCGATAGTAGGTAATTCATAGCCATGGCCAAGCAGGACGTCGAGTTCAATATAGGCACCAACGTCCAGGGCGTGCAAGACCTGGACGCCCTGGCGCGCGAGCTGGACGAACTCGGCAAGGAAGCCGGCGAGAGCTCACCCGAGGTCGCCGCCCTGTTCGAGCGGCTGCGGGACATCACCTCACAGCAAAACCTGATCGATCAGTTCCGGCGGCAAAAAGCCGCTGTCCAGGGATCGGCCGACGCCATGAAGGAAGCCAAGCGCCGCACCGGCGAGCTGGCCCGCCAGATCAAGGCGACGGAAAACCCGACGCGGACGCTGGAGCGCGAATTCGAGCGCTCGCGGAAAACCGCGCGCAAATTGGCGGAATCCTATCAGACTCAGCGCGTCGGCCTTCAGCGGATGCGCGATCGGATGCGCGAGGCGGGGGTTTCCACCGCCCACCTGGCCGATCATCAGCGCCGACTCCACACAGATGTAAGGCAGACCCAGACCGAGATCACCGGCCTCCGGTCGCGTCTGAGCGCCGCGGGCGGCGCCGCCGAATCCGCGGGCCGCCGGATCTCGGGCGGATTCAACCGGGCCGCGCAAGGCGCGCGGACGGTTTCCGATCAGATCGTCCGCGCGAAAAATTCCCTGATCGCGTTTGCCGCCGCCACCGGGGCGATCCGGATCGGCAGGCAGCTCGCCCAAACGGCCGATCAATACAATCAGATCTCCGCCCGGGTGCGCCAGGCGACCGACTCCCAGGCCGACTACAACCTCGCCCAGAACGAACTCTTCCGGATCGCTCAGGATACCCGCTCCTCCCTGGCCACCAATGCCGCCCTGTTCGCTCGCACCGCCGATGCGGTCAAGCGCCTGGGCGGCAATACGTCCGACACGCTCCAACTGACCGAGCTGATCACCAAGGGCCTTCGGTTATCCGGCGCGACGGCGGAGGAAACCGCCTCCGCCCAATTGCAGTTGTCACAGGCCCTGGGTTCCGGCGTGCTGCGCGGCGACGAGTTCAATTCGGTGATGGAGGCCAGCCCCCGTCTGGTGAAAGCCCTGGCCGACGGGCTCGGGCAACCGGTCGGCAAGCTGCGCGAACTGGCAGCGGAAGGCGAGCTCACTTCCCAGCGGGTCATCGAAGCCCTGCAATCCCAAAAGGCAACCATCGACCGGGAATTCGCCGACCTGCCGGTCACCATCGGCGGCGCGCTGCAGCAGGTGGAGAACCAATGGCTCAAGCTGATCGGCGTGCAGGATCAATCCGCCGGGGCGAGCAAGCAGGTGGCGGAAGCCATCCAGCTTTTCGCCGACAACCTGGACTCGGTCCTGGCCACCGCCGTCACCGTCGGCAACGCCGCCACCATTGCCGCCCGCACGGTCACCGCCGCCGTGTTCCAGATGGCGGCCACGGTCGCCAAGGCCTTGGACACCCTCACCCTCGGCACCATCGACGGCCTGCACGCCCAGGCGCAGGCGCTGAGCGACACGGTCAAGGGCATCCAGCAGGATATCTCCCGGGATTTCACCGACATCCAAACGGCCTGGGAAGGCGTCGGTGAGGCGGCAAAGAAAACTAACGAGGAGATCGAGGCCGGTGCGAACCAGGCAACCGGCGGGCTGAACAAGACCGGCGAAGCGGCCGAACAGGCCAAGGCCAAACTGGAAACGGTGAAGGAGGAGGCTGGTGGCCTTTCCGACGCCCTCCAGACCCTCAACGTGGACGCCCAGCAGGTGGCCACCGGGGTCCGCACGGCGTTCGGCGAGATGGCCGGGGCGTTCGGGGAAGTGGTCAAGGGGTTTGATGCCGGCAATCCGGTCATCGCCGCCTCGGCCAAGCATCTGGCCGACAGCGCCAAAACCTCCCAAGAGGTCGCGCTCGCCCAGGAAACCTTAAAAGCCGCGCTGGATGCCGGCAAGCTCAGCGCGGAAGGCTACGCGAAGGCAATCAAGGCGCTGTCGTCGAATCTGGCGACACAAGCTATTGAATCGATCAAGTCAGCCGAATCATCCGAGCAGCTTCAAACGGCGCTGGATAACGTGCAGAAGCTGTATCGCGATGGAGTGATTACCGCTCAGCAGTACAGGGATGCGCTCGTCGAGGTCAAGAATCGTATGAACGAACTGGCCGGCGGCACCGAGGACGCCGCCGGCGCCACCGAAAACCTGAACCGATCGACCCGGGACGCCACCCAGGCGCTCAACGAATCCACCGAGGCGACGGACAAGCAGGGAAAATCCCTCGAACGCGCATCCGGATTCGCGTCCACGTTCAACGACATGCTCCGGTCGATCTACGACAGCGCCGCGTCGCTGAGCCAGGGCGCCGCCGACTCCCTGGCCGCGATCGATCCCCTGTTCGCCAAGATCAAGAAAAGCTCGGACGAGGCCGGCACGGCGACCACGCGGCTCAAAAAGGTGTTGGAGGAGATCCGGCAGGCGCGTTTCCTGGCGCCCAACATCGCTCCGGCGGGCCAGTTTTCCACCATGCTGCGCGACGCGGCCCGGCACGCGCGGGAAATCCGGCTGCGGTTCGCCCAGCAGGCCGTATCCGCCGAGGATCTGTCGAAACGGGTGGGCCAACTGACCGAGCGCTTGTCGAAGGTCTCCGTCCTATCCCAGGAGGCCAATCGGTACTTTCAGCAAAATCTGGACGTGGCCCGGGGGACCGTCGAGAGCTTCGATAAGCTGGACGAAGCCACCCTGGACCAGCTGCGCGCGCAGATCCAACGGGCCCAGGATCAGCTCGGCCAGCTCCGCGCCGAAGCCGATGCCGCGCGCGAATCCCTCAACGGCATCGGCGACCAACTCCAGGACGAACTGGACCGGATCGAAGGCAACCGGCAGGCGATCGAACAGCGCCGCTTCGCCGAACAGCTCCAACGGATCGAGGAGTTGGAACAGCGCGGCGGGGAAGTGGCCGCCCGCGAGGCCGAGCGGGCGCGTCGGCTGGCGGAGCAGCTGCATCAGAAAAAGCTGGCCGATATTCGCAAGGAAGCCGAGGAGCGGCAACGCGCGGCGGCCGAGACGGCGGCTGAAAGCGGCTCGACGTCCGTGACCGACCGCCCGACCGGACCGGCGACCGAACCCCGCCCGCAGGTGGCCAAGGTCATCCGATTGGACATCGGCAGCGGGCGGTCCATCGACGTGCCGGCGAGCCAGGAACAGGACCTGCTCGACCTTCTGGAACAATTCAAACGGGTGTCGTGATGGTAAGTCGATCAGACACGGATATCTGGGTAGGGGCGACCCGCCGGTCGCCCCTACAGGGAGGGTGATGGATGGCGATCGTGCTGGATTCCATCGTGCTCCCCGACGAACTTAGCTGGTCGGACGAATACGATTGGTCGCCGGTGATCCAGTCCACCGACTATTCCCTCACCGGCGCGCTGATCGTGGAAGAGGCCGCCCGCCAGGCGGGGCGCCCCATCACCCTGACCACGCCGGAGGGCGGCGGCTGGACCGCGCGGGGCACCCTGGACGCGCTCAGGGCCAAGTTGACCGCGGCCGGCGACATGCCCCTGACCCTGCACGACGGGCGCAGCTTCACCGTCCGCTGGCGGCACGGGGACACCCCGCTGGAGGCGGAACCGATCTTCAGCGGCCTGGCGGACCCGGACGCCGATGCGCTTTATCGACTCACATTGCGATTGATCGAGGTATAGATGGCGATCACGAAGGACGACATCAAACTGCTGGAATCCCAGCGCATGACCGACTTCGACGACGGCGGCGGCCGGATGACCGGCAACGTCATCGTGGACGGTCAAAGCAACAACATTTTCCCCGACGTCTCCGAGCTGGACCGCACCTTCGGCCGGGTGAACCTGCGCAAGACCTTCCCCGGCGTGCTGACCCCGACCACGGACACCTATTTCGGCGCCCACGTCATCGTCGAGCAGCCGCCCCAGGACGACAACATCGACGTGCTGATGTTCTCCACCGAGGACTGGAACGACGTCCGGATCGCCGCGCGGGACTTCATCGAGCGCTACGTGGTGGCCGGCCCCGTGGGGCCGTGGTTTTTGTTCGATGTCCACGTGGTCGGTCAGAAGCAATTGCTGCTGTTCTCCCGGGTCGGATCGGCGGTGCCCGAAGTGGGCGACGTGCTGTATCTGATCGAGGACGAAGGCGATCCCGGCGAGATCAGCCAATACGTGCGGGTCACCGAGGTGAGCACGCAGAACCAGACCTTCACCGACAGCCAGGGCGAATTCACCCGCCAAGTGATAACCGTCCAGATTTCCGATCCCCTGCGCGAGACCTATCACGGCGCCACCATCAGCCGCTTCGACGACATCAACCCGGCCGCCAAGGTGCGCACCACCCTGGTGGCCGACGCCACCCATTATTTCGGCGTCCAGCCCCTGGCCGATCCGGCCACCACCGGCGACACCACGGTCAAGGCCGCCTCGGTCTACGGTCAGTTGGTGCCGTCGGCCAGAACCGAAACCCCGGTCACCGACGCCCAAATCACCGCCAATACGGTCGCAATCACCTCGGGCGGGGAAACCTTCGAGATCGCCGGGCCTTCCCACACCCACGCCATCGCCGTCACCCTGGGCAACCGGGCCTTTTCCTACGTGGCCACCCTGCTGCCGATCCCGGCGCCGGGGGTGCTGTCGGTGGAATACCGCGCCCTGGGCAAATGGCAGCGGATCGAGGACGACGGGACCGGCATCCTCGACGGGGCCGGCTCCGGGGCGGTCAATTATCAGACCGGCTCGGTAAGCGTGACCCTCCAGGCCTTGCCGGACGTGGGGAGCCAAGTGATCTTCACCTGGGGCGCCAAGGCTCACTACACCGACCGGGCCGGGGCGACCATCAACGCGGTGCCCCTGGCGCCGATCGCCCTGGGAGCGGCGGCGGTGCCGGGGAGCGTGTCCCTGTCCTGGCTCGAAGGCGGCTTGACCAAGACCGCCACCGTGGCCGCCGACGGCACCGTCAGCGGCGACGCCACCGGCTATTTCGTCCACGCCACCGGGGAGGGCTATCTCCAGTTCACCACCTACCCGGACGCCAATAGCACCATCACCGTGGACTGGGACGAGGCGCCCAACGTGTTTCAGGAGGTCATCACGCCGACCATCTCCGGCGGGGCGGCGTCGTTCACCCTGGCCCATACCCCGATCAAGCCGGGGTCGGTCCAGTTGGCGGTGCTGACGAAAGAGCGCCGGGAGTACCAACGATTCAAGAAGGAAGTGATTTTGCAGATGCCTACCCAGATCGTGGGGGCGCTGCCGGCATAGCGAGGACATCATGGCATCGAAGCATACCGTCAACGAAAACCAGAAAGAGCGTCAACTGACCGACGACGGCCTGGGGGCGCTGCCCCTGAACGGCACGATCGATTATTCGACCGGCGCCGTGCAGATCGACGACGCGGTCACCGCCGACAGCAGTTTCTACAAGGACGCCGACGGCGACTGGACCCGTAACACCGCCTCGATGACGGTGGTGGGCGACATCGTCGCCACCTACGCCGAGGACTCGGGCACGCCGGTCACCCAAAGCTCCGAATTGGCCTTGCCGCCGCTGACCTTCAACCTGCTCCCCAGCGTCTCGGACAGCATCGTGCCGGGTACCCTGCGCTTCACCTTCGGCGGCCAGGCCTACTCCGACCGCGCCGGCGGCGGGGTGCTGTACCTGAACGACGGCACGGTGGCCGGCTCGGTGGACTACGCCTCGGCCATCGTGACCCTGACCGTGTTCAACGCCGGCTCGACCCTCACCGTGCAGTCGATGGTATCCACCTACGGCCAGTGGTACGACTACGATTTCTTTTTCCGCACCCAGGGCAGCCCGATCCAGCCCGGCTCCCTGATCGTCAACGCCACCGCCCTCGATGGCACCGCCTTTTCGGAAAGCTCGGATGCCAACGGCGTCATCTCGTCGGCCACCGCCGAGGGCCAGGTGGAGCAGGAAATGGGCGTCGCCCAGATCAAATTCGGCGAATTGGTGGCCGACTCGAGCCTGACCCCGGAGGAGAAGGCCGAGCCTTGGTACGACCCGGCCGACGTGGACGGCAGCGGCAACATCTGGAAGCCGGCGTTCGTCTATCCCAACACCGTGCGCCACAACGAGGTGGTGTACAAGTTCTTGCCGCTGGACGCCGACATCCTCGGCCTCGACCCGGTGCGCCTGCCGTCCGACGGCCGGGTGCCAATCTACCGGGCGGGCAACGTCGCGGTGGTTCACCATACCGGGCAGATCATCGAGGCGGCGCCGGCCAACGGGCAGGTGATCGACACCGGCCGGACCCGGCTGGCCAAGGTCTTGATCGAGGACGCCGATGGGACCCGCATGGCGGAAGGCGACTACACCGCCGACCTGGACGCGGGCACCGTGACCCTGGTGGACGTGGCCCCCTACACCGCCCCGCTGACCTTGTATCACACCGTGGCCGACATGGTGCTGGTGACCGATGTCCAGATCGACGGCAGCCTGACCCTCAACCGGCAGTTGACCCACGATTTCCCGGCAACCGAAACGCTGGTCTCCTCGGCCTTGATCATCGGCGACATGCAGGCCCGCTCCACCAACCTGTTCGATCAAGCCACCTGGACGGGGGTCTGGTCCGATACGCTCATCGGCAGCCCGGCCACCGCCACCTTCGACGAGGTGCAATACCCGATCCAGGTCACCAACGACGGGGCCATCACCGAGCGCTGGTATGCCCGCTTCATCAATACCACCGAGGTGGAGATCTTCGGCGAGCACGTGGGCGGGCTGACCCTGGCCGGACAAAACCAATGGCCCATCTCGGGCGACATCGCCCCGGTCAACCCGGCCACCGGGCAGCCCTATTTCACCCTGCCCGCCGCCGGGTGGGGCGCCGGCTGGGCCACCGGCAACCTGATCCGCTTCAACACCATCGGGGCCAACTACCCGGTCTGGATCGCCCGCTCCATCCAGCAATCGCCGGGATCGAGCGGCAGTGACAAATTCTGTGTGCAGATACGAGGAGACATCGATCAATGATACCGGTCAAGTGGTTCACCAGCGACATGACGGGGGCGCCGCAGATTACCGGCTCGGATTCCTTTCCGACCGGCGAGCTGATCGCCCTCCTGGATGCCTGTCTCCTCAACGGCTTCAACGCCCAGGGCCTGGATAGCCTGACCTATGACTCCGGCACGGGGAAATGTACCGGAACGGTCAACGCCGGGCATGGCTTCAGTCAGTATCAAGTCATTCTGATTGAGGGCGCCAACGAGGCGGCATTCAACGGCGAGCACCGAATCACGGCGCTGGATGCGACCACCTTCCAATTCACCCCGGCCACGGCGCCGGGCGTGGCCACCGCCACCGGGACGATCACCGCCAAGGCCGCGCCGGTCGGTCAATGGGAAAAGGCATTCTCCGCCACTAACAAGGCCGTCTACCGCAGCACCGATCCCCTCGCCACCGGCTATTATCTGCGCGTGGATGACACCGTCAGCGGCCGGGCCCGACCCGTGAGAGGCTACGAATCCATGACCGACGTGGACACCGGGAGCAATGCATTCGGCCACGCTTCGGGACATTTCGCGGTGTCCTCGTCTGGCACGAATCAGTGGGCGTTGGTGGGCGATGCCCGCTTGTTCTATGTGCATTTCCGGGGTGGGGATTATGCCGGCATCGCGGCCTTTGGCGACATCAAGAGCTTTAAGCCTGCCGATGTTTATCACTGCGTCGTTATCGCGAATGGTGAAACCTCTCTGCGGCGGCCGGATAACTTTACCCTTTCCAGTTATATAAACAGCGCTCCCTATATCTGGCGGATTGCGCGCAGCGAAAACACCACCGTTCTCAACCCGACGGTGGGGCTTTATGGCCACGAGCGACTGAACGTCCCGAACCCCAATCCGTCCGACGGGAATCTCTATCTCAACGAAAGCCCCATTCTGGTCACGGCGGACAACGATCTGCGGGGCGTGCTGCCGGGGATTGGATTTGCCCATAACGATCTGGGCGGCGGCTTGCAGATCGTCGATGACGCAACCAATTCGGCGAATGTTTTCCTCGTCGTCCGGGAAACCAACAATAATGGATTGATTGCCCAGCCGGCTTTCAATCTGACGGGGGCGTGGCGATGACGGCGGTGGTGCTCGGCGGGCCATTGACAACGAAGCGGACCGATCAATACGGCGGGGGCAATCGCATTCATGGCACGGTACGAGTGGAGTCCACGCCCGCGGAGACCAAGCGGGTGCTGCTGCTCAATCAACGAAGCTTCCAGGTGGTCGCGGAAACCTTCACCGCCCCGGATGGGACGTATGCCTTTGAGCATATCGCCGCCGGCATGTATTTGGTGGCCGGGCAGGATTTACAGACCAACTTCCACCCCGACATCGCCCGGGTGGAATCGGAGCCGATGCCATGACCATCGCCCTGAAGCTGAGCGTCAAGACCGCCCGCCTGACCGCCCTGCGAGACGCCATCGACACCGGGACCGGCACCGCTCAGCTGACCCTCTACGACGGCACCCGCCCGGCCGCCGGCGGGGCGGCGACCAACGCCCTGGGCGTGGCCGATCTGGGCAGCCCGGCCGGGACGGTCTCCGGCAACGTGCTGACCCTGGCCCTGCCGGACAGCATCAACGCCGCCGGCGACGGAACCGTGACCTGGGCCCGGATCACCGACAAGGACGGCAACTGGGTAATCGACATGGACGCCTCCGAGGACCCGGCCGACGATCTGACCATCACCCCCGCCAACGTCTTCACCGGCGGGATCATCAATTTCTTGACCAAGACGCTGAGCGAGTAGTGCGTGCCGGCCGACCTGTGGCTCAAACAATTATCCCCGGGCGATCTCCGGCTGGTCCGGGACCGGTCCGGGGCGGATTTGTGGCTGCAGGATCGGGCTCCCGGCGATCTGCGCCTCCAGAGACCGCCGGACCGGACCGCCGAGCTGCATGGCGTCATCCCGCCGGTCCAATCCCAGATCGCAGCGGAGGTCGAGGGCATTTCGAACGCCGAACTCCACGGCGTCCTGCCCGCGCTGCACTCCCAATTATCGGCGGAATACGGGGCGAAGGCCGAACTGTACGCCGCGCTCCCCGGCCTGGTCAGCCAGATGGAAGCGGCCTACGACAACGCGGTGTGGCGGGGGATCGAATCGCCGGCCTGCGCCGCGTGGCAGCCGGGCAGGGCGGAGACGGCGGGCGCTTGCGGGGCGTTCGAGGAAAGCGTTCGGCTGCGGACGGCCAGTTGCCACCCGTGGCAGCCGGGCCTCCCGATCCGGCCGGAGACGCGGACCGGATTCGGGCCGCTGACGCCCAATCCACGCGCAACGCGGGCGGTCTTCGAGCCTGGCCTGCCGTTGGGTATATCGCCCTGTGGCTTGTTTGCCGATCTGTTGCCCCGGCATCGATCCCGGTGCGTTCCCTATCAGCCCGCCGCGGCGGCCGATACGTCGGCGTGCGTCGATTGGATCGAGCTGATCCGCACCGAACGGCCGACCCATTGCGACCCGTTCCGGGCGGCGATCCGGGTATCGCAACACTGGTGCGGGGATTACGCCCACGCGCTCCGGGCGTGGCTGGAACGCTGCAACCCGTGGCAAGACGGCCGAATCCGCTACGGCTGGGGCGGCGCAATCGTCATTCCGGTCCCGCCTCCACCGCCGGACCCGTGCCAACGGGTCGGCGAGGCCGATCTTTTCCTGCGTTCGGTCCGCGATCCCTCGGTCCTGATCCTGCGCGAATGCATCCGCCGGCCCGACACCGACGCGCCCGGCCGCACCGTTTATATCCCTATCTTAAGGGTCTATCTCGTGAGTAACGACGTCCACCTGATCCGCGTCTCCGACAGCCTGGAGTTGCCCGCCCTGAACCTCACGGTCTCCATCGATGCCGACACCTGGGGCTGGCAGTTTTCCGCCGAGCTGCCCGCCGATCAATTGGCCCACGTCCAGCCGGGGGCCGAGCCGGTGGAAGTGGAGGCGCAGATCAACACCTACGCCTGGCGCTTCCTGGTGGAAACGATCCGCCGCAGCCGGTCCTTCGGCCGGTCGCGCATCCAGATCTCGGGGCGGTCCCTGGCGGCCCGGCTCGACACGCCCTATGCCGGGATCGTCAACCGGAAGAACACCATCGATCGCAACGCCACCCAAATTCTGGACGACCTTCTCACCGACAACGGGGTGTCCATCGGCTGGACGGTGGATTGGCAGCTCACCGATTGGCTCGTCACCGCGGGCGCCTGGAGCCACGCCGGGACGTATCTGGAGGGGGTCAAAAAGGTGGCCGAGGCGGCCGGTGCCATCGTCCAGGCCGACCGCACCGGCCAAACCCTGCATCTGCTCCCCCGCTACCCGGTCGCGCCGTGGGATTGGCCGGGTGCCGGTCCGGCCTACGCGGTGCCCGAGGCCATCGTCACCACCGAGGGCGTGGAATGGCTGGAGAAGCCGCCCTATAACGCGGTCTACGTCTCGGGGGAGAACCAGGGCATCCTGGGCCACGTCACCCGATCCGGGACCGCCGGGGACATCGCCGCCCCGATGGTCACCCATCCGCTCGTCACCGCCGAGCAGGCCGCCCGCCAGCGAGGCACCGCGATCCTCGCCGACACCGGCAAGCAGCAGCGCGTCACTCTGTCCATGCCCCTCGATCCCGCCGTCCACGGCATCGGCCTGATGACACCCGCGATGCTGATCGAATACGGCCCCGACGCCCTGCGCGGCCTGGTGCGGGCTTCCAGCGTCGAGGCCCGGGCCGGAAGCGTGCGCCAATCCATCACCCTGGAGACCCGCCCATGACCAACCCGTGGAAGCGCCTGGAACAGCTCCTGCCGAACAATCCCCTCCTGGCCGGGGACGTGATCCTTCACAATAGCGACGGCACCAGCACGGTCAGCCTGCCGGACGGGCGGGAAATCCGCGTGCGGGGACAATCGGTGGCGGTGGGAAAGAAGGCGTTCGTGCAGAGCGGGGAAGTCCGGGGCGAGGCGCCGGCGCTGCCGGTGGTGGGGATTACGCTGTAGCAAGATAAGGCGGGGAATATCAATGATCCCCGCGCAACAACTCGGCCGCTCCATTGCTGTCCAAGAAAAGCAAGACTAGAATGAAGATCTCAACCATGGAGCAAAGCAATGGCGGCAATCACTGACCAGGACCTTAACGCCCTGGCGATCGATCCCAAGGAGATTCTTTATCGCCTGCAAAAGAGCAGAATTTTATCGATTATGGCTGTTTCCTTGCTGTTCAAAGTTTGGGGCAGCGAATTGGATGCCAAGGCGATGCTCAAGGATGTTAAACGTGTGCCGGAATCGATAGAGGTCGACCCCGATGATTTCATCACGGATGCCTTGTTGCGTTTGCAGCAAAGCAACCGGGAAATCCGGCACGATATTGATCAAGCGGGCGCAAAGGGCTTGCTGGCCAGATTGGTGAAAAACAGTTTGCGCCGGCATCACCAAAAATTGGGTGCGATTCGAGCCGCCATCCTGGAGCACGATGCCGATTTGTCCGAAGAGGAGGGGCCATTCGAATCGGCCGGGGACACCATTCGTTCTTTGCGTTCATGACGATCGTCGGCGGTGGCGGCATCCGCATCACCGAGATCAAATATAAGAAACGGTTCAAGAAGGATTTCAAGAAAGCTCCGAAAGACATCCAGGATCTTTTGGAAAAGAAACTGGCGCAGTTGACTCAAAACCCCATCCCATCCGGACTCCGTTTCGAGAAGCTCAAGGGCTTTCGGAGGCCGGATATTTACACATTTCACCTGACTGGAAACTACAAAGTCTCCCTGGAAATTCGGGATTCCACCGCCATTCTGCGGCGCTTGGCCTCCCACGACGACATGGACACGGCGCCGTAAGGGCGCATCCCTGCGCCCGCCTGGCTCACCGCGCCGCCTGCCAGCGCTTGAGCATGGACTTGGCCACGCTCAGATGAAGAATGGCTTCGTCCATCTCCGACCAGCCGCGGACCAGGACCTTCTCGGCGGCGTCGCATTCCGACAGCACGCTTTCCCGGTTGTTGCCGGTGAGCGATCGCACGGCGAAGTTGCGGATGTTGTCGATGGCCCGGCGGCCGTGCGCGTAATCCAGGGGTTCGCCTCCCGGCAGCGCCTCCTCCAGCGGCACGCGGGCCACCAGGGAAAGGACCTCGGCGAACTGCTCCGCCGGCACTTCCTTGTAGCTGACCCCGAACTTGCTTTTGATCGCGCTCCACAGCTTGAGCATGGCCTTGCCTTGCTTTTTCCGGGGCAGGCCCTCGGCGCGGGATTTGACCAGAGCCTTGACGGCGTCCTGCTGTTCGAGGGTGAGACCGCCGGGGAGGGTTTGGCGGGTTTTTTCGGGGCGGGGTTTGGGGGCCGCCAACCCTTCCAGCACATCGAGGACCCAATGGCGGAAGGCTTTGGCCCGGTCGGTTCGGGCGAACATGGCGATGAGGTGGCAGCCTCGGGGGGAGAAGATGCGAGTGTCGTATTTTGGATCTTGATTGCCGCTGGTGGTCAAATTGACCACCAGCGTCATTTCGTCGGTGAATTCTTCCTGATTTCTCTGATAAATCCGAGTAACGGAGCGACTGTCTTTATAACCCAACGCTCGGGCTAGATCGGCGGCAGAAAGCCATGGGCGGCCCTGTTGATCGATAATGGATAGCTGAGTGCCTTCGAAGGCGATCGAAGAGGGAAGATTAGTATTCATAGAGGTTTCCTTGTGATAGCGGTTGTTCAACCGCCGCCCTCTCTTGGCGAAATTGGGCGGCGACCTACACGGACCCGCCAAGACCGGCCACAAGGAACCGGCTCCCCCGGAGGGGAATCCGCGCAGGCCACCATGATTCGGGCATAAAAAAACCGCGCTTGGGTTAGGCGGCCTTGCGCCTTGTGGGTTCCGGGTTGGCGGACCCGGGCACCGGATTTTGCCGGTGCAGGTTAAGGATAGATGGGGTTGGGGGTGGTGTCAAATTGGGGGGGTGGAGAAATTAAGCTGGAATAGGTAGAGCAGAAATTCCACTATTAGGAATTTTAATCGTATCAGGATAAATAAGAATCTCATTTCCTTTGCGCCGTTTATAAGCGCTATAACTAAGATAGAATTCCATTTGATTCATATGTGAGTATAATCTACGGATTTCTTCTACATTATCATATGTCATAATCCATGGAAATAGTGATTGCTTCTCTAGGAATTCTGAAAGCAGTTTATGAGCCTGGTGAGATAGTCTATTCATGTAAAGCTCAGCACCTTTAACATAGTACGGGGGGTCCAGGTAGACAAACAAATTAGTAAAATAATGCGTATTATTAGATAGCTCTTTCAGTAGCTGTATTCCGTCTTTATCGGAAACTATAATCCTTTCAGAGTACATGCCTATTTTTCGAATTCTTTGTGCAAGTGAATCTATATTAAATCTTGAATCAAGTTTGTATTTTCCTGTTTGATTATATCCACCTATTGGCCCTCCATTGTGGATAATCCCAGAACGGGTTGTCCTATTTAAATAGAAAGTGGCAAACCCAAGTCTGAGTATGTCTTTGCGATCGCATTTTTCGTATACTATTCTTTGTCTGTGCCACTCCTCCACACTCAAATCTGTTTCATAAAGAAGGTCAATAAATTGAACATTATGTTCAGTCACAGCACGCCAAAATGCTACAATTCTTGGATCTGCATCGTTAATCGTTATTGATTCTACATATTCTTCAAAAAGCAATCTAAGCGCTGCACCTGCACCACCAGCATATGGTTCGATGTAATGAGGTTCAATTATTGTATTGAATCTCATAGTTTCGATCAAAAAAGGCGCAAGAACTGCCTTGCCGCCGGGATAACGCATGGGGCTATAATGTTTAGACATATCCTTCCTTAGAAATTTTTCAAATCACTTTAATATAATCTCTAGCATCGGTTCCGCTCGCTGCCACAACGCTCTCAAATCGCCTTCGGTAGGAGTGATATTTGGATTATGTGTAAATTCATTAAACCCATCTATTGTAACAAAATAAGCAGCATCTTTAGAAGCTAACGTTCTAACAGACTTATATTCATCAGCTGTCATACCAGGAAAAATTTCATTGTCAACAGAATAACTAATCATCTGCCTTAATGCAGGAGTCCATTTGGCATTACGATTGCGTCTTTTTCTATCTTTATCAAAATGATTGAGCACTGCTTCAGTATGACCTTCTTTCTTGATGTAGTTCCATAAAGCTATTTCTATCAAGACACGAAGCATTACTCCAGTTGTATTTCTTTGGTCTACAATCTTGAGTGATTTTATTTCCTTGAAAATTGCATTTATCTTTTCATTATTAGATCGACATATAAAGCCACGAGGTATAATTGAAGGAGATGGAGAAGCGGATCGATTTATTGGTCTCGCCGTTTTTTTTGTATTAGAATTCTCAGTACGGGACAAAAAACTTCAATAGCCATAGAAAATCCGTCCATCGATCGAAGAGGTTGAAGAGGAGATTGCGGATGAAATCGAGGCCATGTCGGAAGACGGACTTGACCGGTCGCTGGAGCGTTTTTTTACCTCAATGGGCTTTTGTTCAGTCAGTACCTCACCGGTACGCCAACTCCAAGCAAAGGCGAGCGCCAAAAGCGCCAGCAGTTTGCTGAGGCGGTCGGGATGAGTCAGATGGGTGTCCTCCAAATTGAAGCCGCGGGACTTCAAGGCGCCGAACAGGGTTTCGATTTCCCAACGCTGCCCATAGGCGGTGAACGCCTCGCTCTGGGGCGCACCGTGAGTTGCCACGATCAAAAGTTCGTTATCGGCCAGCCGCAAAGCCGATATATGAATAAAGCAGTCCCAGACCGGTCGACGCCCTTCCAAGTGACGCATCTGTCCGGGCCTAAGCGATCTAAAGAACAGCCAGGCTGGGGTGGCGCGATTCCAGGTGTTGGGAATTCGGGTGTTTTCCTTGATCCGAATATGAAAGGGAATGCCCTGGGTCTGAAGCCAGGTAAACCATTTTTGACCGACAAACTCTCGATCGGCCAACAGCGCCCGGATGCGGGTTTTACCAAAGTTCGCCAG